>NZ_CAUASN010000004.1 GCF_958431955.1 uncultured Adlercreutzia sp.
GGCGTCCTTCTCGATGTACTTGCGGTACTCGTCGAGCGTGGTGGCGCCGATGGCGCGCAGCTCGCCGCGAGCGAGCGCCGGCTTCAGCATGTTGCCCGCATCGAGCGAGGAGTCGCCGCCGGCACCGGCGCCGACGATGGTATGCAGCTCGTCGATGAACAGGATGATGTTGCCGTCGGACTCCTTCACCTCTCGCAGCACGTTCTTCAAGCGGTCCTCGAACTCGCCGCGGTACTTCGCGCCGGCCATCATGGCGCCCAGATCGAGCGATACGATCTCGCGGTCCTTCAGGGAAGAGGGAACGTCGCCGGCGACGATGCGCTGGGCCAGGCCCTCGACGATGGCCGTCTTGCCGGTGCCCGGCTCGCCGATGAGCACGGGGTTGTTCTTCGTGCGGCGGGACAGCACCTGGATGGTGCGGCGGATTTCCTCGTTACGGCCGATGACCGGGTCGAGCTTGCCCTCGCGGGCCTGCTGGGTGAGGTTCTGGCCGAACTGCTCCAAAGCCTCGAACTGGGTCTTGTCGGTCTGGGAGGTGACGCGAGTGTCGCCGCGCAGGCTCTCGTAGGCCGCCTCGATGTTCTTGCGGGTGATGCCCGCCGTGGTGAGGATACGGCCGGCCGCACCCTTGTCCTCGGACAGGGCGATGAGCAAGTGCTCGCTCGTGGCGTAGCTGTCGCCGAGCTTCTCGGCGATCTTCACCGAGTTGTCGATGACCTTGATGAGGTCTTGGCCGGGAATGGCCATGGGCGTGGCACCCGTCTGCTTGGGCATCTTGGCGATCTCGTCGCTCACGTTCTGGGAAAGCCACACCGGATCGGCGCCGATGCGCTTGATGATGGCGGCGAGGTTGTTCTCGTCGGAATCGAGCAGCGCCTTCAGCAAGTGAATGGGTTCGATGACGGCCGCATCGGCGTCGCCGGCAACGCCCATCGCCGCCTGAAACGCCTCCTGCGCCGTCACCGCCAGTTTATCTAGTCTCATAGGTTCTCCTTAGTTGTATGTCCCGTCGCACTTTCTACGCTCAACCTTGGTTGAGCAGGCGGGGAGCAGGGGGTGTGCCTCCACGCGCAGTTCCGCAGCGAACGAAAATGTCCTGTGGACATTTTCGCCGAGCGAGGACTGTCTGAGCATGGAGGCATGCTCCCTGCTCCTCGCCGAACGGCTACGGAAGTCGTCGGGCCGGGGATACGTGCACGATGGCGCCGACGGTTGCGCGGTTCTCCAGTTCTCGCACGCGATCGGCGAGGCGCCGCACGCGGCCGTGCAGATCCTCTACCTCGCTCTCGCGCTCGTCGAGCCGGCTCTGCAGATCAAGGATGCGCGTGACGCCGGCGAGGTTGATGCCCTCGCTCGTCAGTTCGTTGATGAGGTTGAGCCGGTCGATGTCGGCCTGGGAGTACATGCGCGTGTTGCCACTCGTGCGACGGGGCGTGACCAGGCCCTTCTGCTCGTAGGAGCGCAGGGTCTGGGGGTGCACCCCAGCCAGTTCGGCAGCGATGCTGATCATGTACAGCGGCCGGTTCCTATCGTCTAATCCCATGGTCTGATCTCCTTCTCCGTTGCCGCTTGGAAATCTTCCATGGCCTTCTTCTGGGCCTCGTTCATGTCGGTGGGCACCTCGACCTGGATGCGAATCTTCAAGTTGCCGTTCTGGCCCTTGTTCTTCACATCGGGCGCGCCCTTGCCCTTGATGGTGAGCACCTTGCCGTCTTGGGTGCCGGCGGGTACCTTCACCTTGATCTTCTTGCCGTCGGGCGTGGGCACCACAATGGAGGCGCCGAGCGCCGCTTCGGCCACGGTGACGGGCAGGGTCACGGTCACGTCGGCCTTGTCGCGGCCGAAGTAGGGATGCTCGTCGATCTTCGTGGTGATGAGCAAGTCGCCGGCCGGACCGCCGTTCTCGCCGAGGGCGCCCTGGCCCTTCAGGCGCACGCGGCCACCGTCCACAGCGCCGGCGGGCACCTTCACCGTGTGGGTGTCGGGCTCGCTCTTGCCGGGAATGCGCACGGTGATGCGCTTCTCGGTACCGTTGAAGGCCTCGTCGAAGGTCACGTTCAGCGTGACGTTCATATCCTGGCCCTTACGGGGCTGGGGTTGGCCGCCGAAGCCGCCGCCGAAGTCCCAGTTGCCTCCGAACGCACCTTCGCCGTGACGGATGCTCTCCAGAATGTCGGCCCAGCTGCCGCCGAAGCCGCCGCCCGTGGAGTAGCCGCCGCCCCCGCCGAAGATGTCCTCGACGTTGAATCCCTGACCGCCGCCCCATCCTTGGGGAATCTGGTTCTCGTTCGCGGTTCCGTACTGGTCGTAGAGATCGCGCTTCTTCGGGTCGCTCAGCACCTCGTAGGCCTCGTTCAGCTCTTTGAACTTGGCCTCGTCGCCGCCGGCATCGGGATGATGCTTGCGGGCGAGCTTGCGGAACGCCTTCTTGATCTCGTCGGCCGTGGCGGTGCGCGGAACGCCTAGCGTTTTGTAATAATCAGGCGTGGACGCCATTCGTTCCACCTCCGTTACTTTTGTCTCTTGAACACGGGAGCGGACCCGCAAGTCCGCCCCCGATTGGTCTTACTCTTCTTCCGGCTTCTCCCGCTTGGGGCCTCCCGTGGTGATGGTCACCATGGCGGGCCTGAGCACCTTGTCGCCCATGCGGTATCCCAGCTGGTATACCTGCGCGACGGTCTCGTCGGGAACGCTGGGGTCGTCCACCGTGCCCACGGCTTGGCAGGCCAGGGCATCGAAGGCCTCGCCCTCGGGGTTGATGACCTCCAAGCCGCCCTTGGCGAGCGTGTCGGTCAGCTTGGCCTGCACGGCCTTCACGCCGCCGAGCAGCCCGGTCTCGCCGTTGGTCTCGGCGTAGTCCACCGTGCGCACGAAGTCATCGAGCACGGGAAGCAGGCTTTCCATCAGCTTCTCGGTAGCGCGCACCTTCTCGGCCTCGCGCTGCTCGCCCATGCGGCGGCGGTAGGTGTCCCACTCGGCATGCAGGCGCACGTACTTGTCCTGCCAGTCGGCGGCCTCCGCCTTGGCAGCGGCAAGCGCCTCGGATTCCTCGATCACGCCGGCCACGGCTTCCGCGGCAGCCTTCTCGAGCTCGGAATCAAGCTCGCCGGCCTCGTTGGCCTCGATCACCTCGGCGTCGGCCACGACCTCGGCCTCGCGGGCATTGTCGGCGGCAGCGGTGGCCGCCTCGTCGGCAGCCACCTTCGCGTCAGTGGGGGTAGAAGAGGTGACCTTGTCCTTATCGGGCGTAGTCATCGGTCTTACTTCCCTTCCTTCTCGTCGTCGACGACCTCGTAGTCGGCCTCGATGGTGTCATCGGCCGGAGCGGTCTCGGCAGCGGCGGCCTGGGCACCCGCGGCGGCACCCTCGGTGGAGTACACGACCTCGGCGAGCTTGTAGCCGGCCTGCTGGATCTTCTCGGTGGCCGCCTTGATGGCGTCGATGTCGGTGCCCTCAAGAGCGGTCTTGGTCTCGGCGATGGCCTCCTCGGCCTGGGTCTTGGCATCGGCCGGCACCTTGTCGCCCAGCTCGTCGAGCGTCTGCTGGGTAGCGTTCACGAGCGCGTCGGCGTTGTTGCGCACCTCGGCCTCTTCCTTACGGGCGGCATCCTCCTCGGCATGCTGCTCGGCGTCCTTCACCATGCGGTCCACTTCGTCGTCGGACAGGGCGGTGGAGCCGGAGATGGTGATCTGCTGCTGCTTGCCGGTGCCGAGGTCCTTAGCGGACACGTTCACGATGCCGTTGGCGTCGATATCGAAGGTCACCTCGATCTGCGGCACACCGCGACGAGCAGCCGGGATGCCGGTCAGCTGGAAGCGGCCGAGCGTCTTGTTGCCCGCGGCCATCTCGCGCTCGCCCTGCAGGACGTGCACCTCGACGGAGGTCTGGTTGTCGGCGGCCGTGGAGTAGATCTCGGTCTTGCGGGTCGGGATGGTGGTGTTGCGCTCGATCATCTTGGTCATCACGCCGCCCATGGTCTCAACGCCGAGGGACAGCGGGGTGACGTCGAGCAGCAGGATGCCCTGCACATCGCCGGCCAGCACGCCGCCCTGAACGGCAGCGCCCATGGCCACGACCTCGTCCGGGTTCACGGACATGTTCGGAGCCTTACCGGTGAGGGTCTTCACCAACTCCTGCACGGCCGGCATACGGGTGGAGCCGCCGACGAGGATGACCTCATCGACCTCGCCCATCTTCAGGCCGGCGTCCTTCAGCGCCTGCTCGACCGGCTTCTTGCAGCGATCCAGCAGGTCCTTGGTGATGCGCTCGAACTCGGCACGGGTAAGGGTGAGGTCCAGGTGCTTCGGGCCGGAGGCGTCGGCGGTGATGAAGGGAAGGTTGATGTTGGTCTGCGTGGTGGAGGACAGCTCCATCTTCGCCTTCTCGGCCGCTTCCTTCAAACGCTGCAGGGCCATGGGGTCCTTGCGCAGGTCGATGCCGTTCTCGGCCTGGAACTTGTCGGCCATCCAGTCGATGATGCGCTGGTCCCAGTCGTCGCCGCCCAGGTGGTTGTCGCCAGCGGTGGAGGCCACCTCGAACACGCCGTCGCCGAGCTCGAGCACCGACACGTCGAAGGTGCCGCCGCCCAGGTCGAAGACGAGGATCTTCTCATCGTGGTCGACCTTGTCGAGACCGTAGGCGAGCGCCGCGGCGGTCGGCTCGTTGATGATGCGCAGGACCTCCAGGCCGGCGATCTTGCCGGCGTCCTTAGTGGCCTGGCGCTGAGCGTCGTTGAAGTAGGCCGGAACGGTGATGACGGCCTGGGTGATGGGCTGGCCCACCTGCTTCTCCGCGTCGGTCTTCAGCTTCTGAAGCACCATGGCGGAAATCTCCTCGGGGGTGTAGTCCTTGCCGTCGATATCGATGACGGCGCGACCGTCCTTGCCCTTCTCCACCTTGTAGCTCACGGTCTTCTGCTCCTCGGGGGTCTCGTCGAAGGAGCGGCCGATGAAGCGCTTGACGGAGGAGACGGTGTTCTCGGGGTTGGTGACGGCCTGGTTCTTCGCGGCCTTGCCGACCACGCGCTCGCCGTCCTTGCGGAAGCCCTCGACGGACGGGGTGGTGCGGTCGCCCTCGGCGTTCACCAGGATTTCGGGCTCGGAGCCCTCCATGACGGCCATGGCGGAGTTCGTCGTGCCCAAGTCGATGCCAAGAATCTTAGCCATTGTGTACTGCCTCGCTTTCACAGTTCTGGTACAGATGAATGATGTTGAGGCGCAGTATAAAACCTTAGTCTACTGCTGTCAAGTTTCCTCAACACCATTCAGTAAGCAAAGCTCACTTCGCAGCACCATACGCCCCTTCACCCTTATCCTTATAGGGAAGGAGAGGTTTGTTACCAAACGAAAACACAGCCGTCATCAGGGAGAATATATGCACCGTGCTCTTCGTTTCCCCATAGATAACCTGCATTCTCATGAATGAACGTTATGTGGAGGATAACAGAAAATCTAAGTCACTTCACAGAAGATTCCGCTCCTGACAGACGCAGATTCCTTCCCTATAATACAGTGCACAGGTATTGCTAGGGTAAGGAAGGTTTTCTCTATGGCCGCAGCGGATGCATCGCTTCCCATTGCCCGACGATCCACCTGGCGCGACGAGTGCCTCGAGGTCGTCTGCGGCATCGCGAACGCAGGAGGAGGACGCCTCATCTTAGATGCCGAGGTGGACGGCCGCGGCTCGGTGAAGCGCCGCACCAACCGAGTCATGAAGGCCATTCCCCCCGACGTGAAGCAGGCCCTCGGGCTCATCTGCGCCGTGGAGCTCGTACTCGACGGCGGCCGCTTCTGCCTGGAGGTGGTCGTTCCCCCGGCGGTGGAGCCCATCAGCTACCACGGGGTGTTCTACCTCTTCCAGGATGGCGAGAACCACGTGATGGACGACGACGCCCTCGACCGGCTGCTCCAGCCCGAGGCCGAGCCGGACGTGAAATGGGAGACGCGGCCGGTGGTGCAGGCGAGCATGGACGACTTGAATCTCGACCTGGTCACGCGCTTCACCGGCGCGGCCCGCGACACCGACATCACCGTCGACCACGCCGATGTGGCGGCCATGGAGGAGACCTTGCGCCACGCGGGCCTGATGACCGGCGTGGGCACCCCCACCAACGCCGGCATCCTGCTTTTGCACGACCGCCCCCAGCGCTTCATTCCCGGGGCCACGGTGCGCATCGGCTTCTTCGGCACCCGCGGCATCACGCCCATCTTCGAGGACGAGATCTGCGGCTCGCTCATCGAACAGCTCCACGGCACGGTGGAGGTGCTCTTCGACAAGTATCTCCCCCATATGGACGGGGAGGGCACGGTGCGCTCTTCGCTGGGCACCACCGGCACCAGCATGCCCCCGCGCGACGCCGTGCATGAGGCCGTGCTGAACGCGCTCGCGCACAAGGACTACGACAGCGGGGCCCCGGTGCAGGTGAGCGTGTTCTCCGACCGCCTGTGCATCGACAACGTGGGGCGGCCGCCGCTCAGCTGGGACGTGGGAGTGCTGCTAGGACGGCACACCTCGCGCCCGAACAACCCCAACCTGGTGGCGGCCCTGCGGTCCCTGGGCATTATCGACGGCTGGGGCAACGGCATTGCCGCCATTCGCATGCACTGCCTGGAGGAGGGCTCTCCCGAGCCCGTCTTCCAGCTGCGCGGCGACGAGACCACCGTGTGCTTCCCCATGGACGACGACAGCCTCATCGCCGTCTCGGTGACCCCGGCCGACGCCTTCGCCCCCGCCGCGCCGGCGCCCCGGGCCGAGCTGCCGGCCGTGCAGGTGGCGGCCCGCGAGCGCGCCCGGCAGCGAAACGTCGGCCTCACCCTGAACGACGAGCACGTGCTGGCCATGATCGACATCGACGGCCACCTGACGGCCCCGCGTATCGCCCGCAACCTCAACATATCCGAGAGCACGGTGCGCCGCTCGTTCCGCCGCCTGCGCGAGCTGGGCCTCATCGAGCGCGTCGGCTCGGACAAATCGGGCTTCTGGCAGGTAATGAGCTAGAGCGCGGCCACGTGCTTGCCGGCGAGGTAGCCGCCGGTGATGGCGCGGCCGATGGAGAGCCCCAGCACGTCCATGGGGTAGTCCACACCGCCGTAGAAGCAGCCGGACACGTTGCCCACGGCGAACAGGCCGTCGATGGGCGTGTGCTCGTCGGCTTTCAGCACCTGGTTGTCGGCGTTGATGAGCAGGCCGCCGATGATGGCCGAAAGCCCCATGCCGAACTCGTGGGGCACCACGATGAACGGCGGCGTGTCGAGGGCCCGCATGAAGGTGGGGTTCTTGCCGAAGTCGTCATCGGAACCCTTGGCGCACAGCTCGTTGTAGCGGTCCACGGTGGCCTGCACGGCGGCGGCGTCCAGCTCGTAGGCGCCCGATTCCGCATCGGCGGCCATGGCGGCGCAGGCCTCCTCGATGGTGTTGCCCTCGTAGTACCACATGCAGTTGGAGGCGTCGATCTCCGGATCGATGGCCTTCCATTCCGCAATCTGGTCCTGCCACTTCGCGTCCACGATGGTGTACAGGTTGCCGGCCTTCGCATCGCCGTCGGCGTCGTGGATGTAGTCGCGCACGTAGTTGTTCAGGTAGCCCTGCATGGGACCCTCGCACATGAAGCGCTCGCCCTTGGCGTTCACGAGCAGGTGCGGAGTGTCCACGCGGCCCACGCGGGCATCGTGGATCATCTTCGTATGGGTGGTCGGCTCGATTTCGCCACCGGCCCACACGCCCATCTTGTGCCCGTCGCCCGTGCGGTTGATCTGGCACGGCGGGAACTCCTTGATGTCGGGGCAGTAGTAGGCCACCATCTCGGGATCGCACTGGTAGTCGCCCGTGGCCAGGATGACACCCTTGCTGGCGTTGAAGAGCACGTGCTTGCCGTCCTCCTCGCACACCACGCCGGTCACACGGCCCGCCTCGTCGGTTGCCAGCTGCACGGCCGGGCAGCTGAAGAAGAACTCCACGCCCGCCGCCTCGGCGCCCGGGGCGATGGCCTTCACCACCTCATCGTGGCCGATGCGGAAGTAGGTGTTGGCATGCAGGTACACATCGTAGCCGTTGATGTGCAGCACGCGGTCGGCCTGGGGCTCGTCAGGGTTCACGTCGATGCCGCCAGCCGATGCAGCCTCCTTGAACCAGGCCAGAGCCTCGAAGGAGTTGTCGGCCCAGGCCTCCAGGAGCGCCCGGTTGCTGCGATGGTCGGCCAGCTTGATAAGATAGCTGATGAGCGCCTGCTTGCCCGCCTCGCTCGTCTGATTCAAATCGACGCCGGCGGCCATGTTGCCCTGGGAGGAAGGCGTGGCCTCGCGCTGCACGCAGGCTATCTTCGCGCCGGCTTCGGCAGCCGAGAGCGCAGCGGCCATGCCAGACACGCCAGCGCCCACAACGACCACCTCGTACTCGCGTGTCTCGTCGAAGTCGGTGATGGGCGCGGGCGGCACGAGGAAGCTCGGCGTGCCGTCCGCGGCCGCGGTCCCCTCGCCCGTGGCGGCGACGGGCGTGCCCTGCTGGGGCGCGCAGCCGGCAAGGGCGGTGCCGGCCGCCACGGCGGTGGCCAAGCCGCCGAGCTTGAACAGCCCGCGGCGGGTAAGCGCCGCGGAAGCGGGAGCCTGATCGGTGTTGACGATGGTATGCATGGGAGCCCTCCTGTAGTCTCGTTTCCTTCCCTGCCCGAAGCGCCGCGAAGGCGTCGGGGGCGGCCCCACTATGGCCGCCTTGCCAGCCGTCGCACATCCACCGCGCGGCGCTTTCCCTGTTTATCTTTATAAACCATCCTCATAAACACCCCTTTTTCCTGGGGAAACGCCTCGGCTCCTTCCCGAGGCGAAATCACCGTTCCGAAAGAAGGAGCCGCAGCGCACGTTATAATGGTGCGCGGGTACCGAAGCGTCCTGCCAGAAGACGGTCCTCGGCAGCGTGCCGGCATCCATTGGGGAATCGGGAGGGAGAAGGGGACGCGCCATGACCCACGATGCAGCTGCGCAGCCCATGCGCTCGCTTGCCTCCATAGCAGATATGCCGCTGTCGTTTCTCGGGTTCGCCCTGTGGCGCGCCTGGGTGTCGCTTTGCTACGCGAACCCCGTCTGCCCTATGCCGGTGAACGCGGCAGCCGGCCATCTCTCCTATGACATCGTGCTCGCGGCGTGCGCGGTGACTATCGCGCTGCTTTCCTCGCGGCTCGCTCCCCTGGCGGGCAAGCGGTGGGTCTACCCGGTCATTGCGCTCCTGCTCGGCTTCTCCGCCGCCGCGAATGCCGCAGCCGTCATCTGGCCCGCAGCCGCAATGTCCCTCGTCGGCCCCGCCACCCTGGCCGGTGGTGCCGGATCGGCCCTGCTCATTCTCCTGTGGTGCGAGATCTACAGCTGCCTGGGAGCCGCCCGCGTGGCGCTGTACTACGCGCTCACCATTATCGGAGGCGTGCTGCTCACCTTCCTGCTCCAAGGCTTCCGCGAAGAGTACCTCTACGGCGTGCTCATCGCGCTTCCCGCGCTTTCCGCGGCGCTCGCCCACCGGTCCTACCGCTGCCATATCCCCGCCGAAGACCGCCCCGGCGCCTCGGGGCGCCGGCTCATTCCCTGGAAGTTCTTCCTCATTCTGGCGCTGTTCGAGCTCGTAGCCAGCTACAGCTCCGCCGCCATCAGCGCCGAGCATCCCTCGCTCATCGGCTCCCACTCCACCTGGACCACCCTCGTCGGAGGCGTGCTGCTGTTCGTCTGGGTCTGGTGCTTTTCCGGCCGGCTGCCGCTCTCGACGCTCTACCGCGCCCCAGCCGTGCTCATCTGTTGCGGGCTGCTCATCGTGCCGCTGTTCGGCATCGGCGGCAGCGTGGCCGGCAGCTTCTGCACCGCACTCGGGGTTATGCTGTTCAACGCGCTGGTGCTGCTGTTCCTCTGCGACATCGCCAAGCGCTTCGGCGTGAGCGCCCTTCTCCTGTTCGGCATCGAGGAGGCGCTGCTGCTCGTGAGCTGGGTGGGCCGGGGAGCCGCGGAAGCCCTCGACGGGCAGGGGCTTTTCGGCACCCTCGGGCCTGCGGTGGGATCTGTGGCGGCCGTCGCCGTTATCGCCGTCGTCACGCTGCTCGTGCTGAACAAGCGGGAGATAGACGAGCGCTGGGGCCTGGCCTTCCTGGGAAAGCGCGCCGCCGAAGACGACGAGCGCGGTCGCATTGCCCACCGTTGCGCGGAAGTGGCCGCCCGCGGGCACCTCACGCCGCGCGAGGGCGAGGTGCTGGAGCTTTTGGCCCAGGGCAAGTCGCTTTCCGGCGTAGCCAGCGAGCTCATCATCGCCGAGGGCACGGCGAAGGCCCACACACGCCACATCTACGAGAAACTCGGCATCAACACCCGCCAGGAGCTGCTCGATCTGCTGATGGCAGAAGCATAAGCAGCTGAAACTACCCTACGGCCAAGCGGACGGAGCCTGCGGGAAACGCCACAGCCTCCTTCTTCCGAGGCGTGATGCGAATCTCTACGTCACACCCGAGGGCATCGGCATAACGCGATAGCGTGCCGATGCGCAGCGAAGACGTCCTGCCGTTCTCGATGTCGGATACGCGATTCTGCGAGATACCCGCCGCAGAAGCGAGCGCCGTCTGAGTCATGCCCAGCGTCTTGCGAATCTCCTTCAGCTTGTACTCCTCCACCGCCTCGATCATCTCCGTTTTAAGACGATCGACATTTTGCCGGTCAGCACCAAGCGTTTCCATGTATTCGCTGAAGCTCATCTCAGCCATCTTTCTTGCCTTTCTCGCTCAACCGTCTCAAATGCTCGTCATACCTTTCGTCGGCAATGGGAATGGCCTTTTTGTACCATTCGCCCCATTTATCGCGCCTTGACTTCTTCCTCTCCACCATCCCGCTCTTATCTCCGCCCAGAAGAAGGATGGCTTTTCTCCGAGGATCAAAGGCGAAAAGGATGCGGAACTCCGACATACCCGGCGACGGCGGTCGCAGCTCCTTCATGTTCTTGTGCCGAGACGCCGTCACGGTATCCACAAGCGGACGTCCCAGCGCAGGGCCGAATTCCATAAGCACCTCAACAGCAGCCGTCACGCAGTCCCTCGTCTCAGGGTCAAGAGAGGCCAGCCATTCGGTTACATATGTATAATCCACGGTCCACATAGGCAAAATATAACATATTTACGATAATATTTCCAGGAAAGCGAGTTCCACGCTTTGGAAGCGGGAGCCCGCATCCGCAAGTTCTTGCGAGAGCCAACCGAGATGCACGCATCGCAAAAGCGATTAGCGCTCATCTCCGTACGTGCTCTTACATCTGACAAGCGCGGCCGACAGGACGGCTGCTCGGCCCTCCTTGTCGGGAGCGATGCGCATGCGATCGGGCCACGCGGCGGCGAGCAGGGCCTCGGCGTCGTCGGCCAGATAGTCGCGCACCACCACGAGTGCATGGGGAAACGCCGCAGAGGGGCCCTCGGCGAGCAGGCCCACCGCCTCGGTAAGGCCGCCGCCGCGCCAGATTTCCAAACGGCCCAACTCGTCCACGACGAGCAGGGCAGAGCGCCGAAGGCGGGGCGGCGCTTCCGATTCGGAAACAGCCTCGGCGCGAACCAGCGAGCGCAGCTTCTTGAAGTGGGCGTTCACGCGCTCAATGGCCGCGTCGGATATATGCCAGGCCAGTTCCGCCCGGGCGGCCTGGGAGCCCTCGTCGAAGGTGCCGTCGGCGCGGGCCAAATCGCCCCGGCGCGCGAAGGGAATGCGCTCGCCGCCGGGCAAGAGCACGTTGTCGATGCCGAGCTTCTCGTAGCCGTTCCCGTCGGCGCGCTCTCCCGCCGAAGCCACCCACTGCCCCGGAGCGAGCACGCCGGCGCACGGCACGCCGCGCTCGGCCAGATCGGCAACGAGCCCCTCCAGCCAGCGCGTCTTCCCTATCTGAACCTCGCCCGTTAAAAGAAACAGCATCCGAAAACCTCTCGCATTCGCCCGCCCATCGTGCCCCCCGCTTCGTCCCGCGTTTCGGCAGCCAGACCCCACGCGGGGAAAGCTCCTAGACTTCAGGGTTGCGCAGAGCGGCCATAGTCAGCGCCTCGCCGAAGAACTGGCCCGTGCCGTTCTTCACCGCGAACGCCGCCTTCTCGGGGTCGGCCACCACACTGCCGGCCAGCATATCTACGCCCCAGCGGAACAGAAACGGCGCCATGACCACGCTCGGTCCCACGAGCACCGTCGTGGCCTGCGCCGATAGGTCAAGCAGGCGGGGAGCCGTCTTGTTGATGAGGGTGACGCCGGTCATGAACACGTAATCGGCCTCGGGCACCACATACTCGCACGCTGGATCGGGCACGTCGTTAGCCTGGCTGCACTTCCGCTCCAGGACGGTGAGTCGCGCATACTCCTCGATGCGCTCTACATGGGGAAAGTGCCCCACCACGACCACGCGCGCGTTGCCGCCAGCAGCGGCGATGCGCGGACGATACATCTCGAAGGCGTCCATCTTGCGAATAGTTCCGTCGGGGACCTCCACCGCGGCATCGTAGGTGCACCCGAGGGGATCCAGCAGCGCGCGCTGAGCGTACCAGGCGTTCAGGGCGGCCACGCCCAGGCTCGCCTCCTCGAAGCACCACGACTTCGCCAATTCCGCCATCTCGCGCAGCGGACGGCCACGGAAGTCATCGGCATACCGGCGCCGGGAGCCGCCGCTCGTCGTGAAGCTCACCCCCATGCCGCTGTCAGCGGTCACATAGGACCAATGGGTGCCCAGGCACCAATCGCGCACGAGCACCTCTTCGGGAATGCCGGCGATCAGATGGTTGTACAGCTTCCACGGCGTGTTCGCGCCGAAGGTATCGGGGAATCGCGTTCCTGCCGCCTCGCCGGCACTGCAGCAATCTCGCTCGGGACATCCCATGGCTCCGCCTTTCCTCGCCTTTTCTTCCTCCTGTTATAGTACCTTATTATTCTCACTTGTAAATTATACTCAATTAAGTATATAATCACCTCGCTCGCCATCGAGACCGGATTCAATAAGAGAGGGGGTACATCGCCGTGGGCCACACCGTCGCGCCGTCTCGGCGCTCCCGCGCCACCGCGCGGGCGCGCTGCGTTGTCGCCGGGCTCGCGGTGCTCCTCGTGGTGTCGGCCACCGTGTCGCTTCTGCTCGGGCGCTACCCCATCTCCCTTACCGAGGCGGCGGCCATGCTCGCCAACCTCATCGTACCCCAGGAGCCCATCTGGTCCGACCAGCAGGCCACGCTCTTCTTCAACGTGCGCCTGCCCCGCGTGCTGCTCGCCCTCATGGTGGGCTGCTGCCTGGCCGTGGCCGGCGCTGCCTACCAGGGCACCTTCCAGAACCCGCTCGTGTCCCCCGACATCCTGGGCGCCAGCCAGGGAGCCGCCTTCGGCGCGGCCGTGGCCATCCTCTTAGGTCTCAGCTCCGTTATGACCTCGGTGTTCGCCTTCGGGTTTTCGCTTCTCACCGTGCTTTTGGTGCTGCTCATCAGCGCGCGGGCCCGCGGCAACCACATGATGGTGGTGGTGCTTGCCGGCGTCATGGTGTCGTCGCTGTTCCAGGCCGGCGTCTCCTACGCGAAGCTCGTGGCCGACCCTACCGATGAGCTGGCCGACATCACCTACTGGCTCATGGGCAGTCTCACCGGCGCCAGCATGCGCGACATCACCATGGTCTTCCCCATCATGCTCTTAGGCTGCGCCACCCTGTTCGCCCTGCGCTGGCGCATTAACATCCTCACCATGGGCGATGACGAGGCCGCCACCATGGGCGTCAACGCCAAACGCACCCGCATCGTCGTCATCATCGCCGCCACCCTCGTGACGGCTGCAAGCGTCTGCGTCACCGGCATGATCGGCTGGGTGGGGCTTATCATCCCCCATCTGTGCCGCATGCTCGTGGGGGCCGACTACCGCCGGCTCATCCCGGCCTCCATGCTCATGGGCGCGACGTTCCTGCTCATCGTGGACGACATCGCCCGTCTGGCCACGACCGCCGAGATTCCCATCGGCATCCTCACGGCCTTCGTGGGGGCGCCCTTCTTCCTGTACCTCATCACCCGGAAGAAGAAGCTATGAGCATCGAAGTGACAAACCTGAGCTTCTCCTACGGAAGCCGCGAGATCCTGCGCGACCTGACCTTCTCCATTCCCGACGGCACGCTCGTGAACGTGCTCGGCCCCAATGGCGTGGGCAAATCCACCCTGTTCCGCTGCATCCTGGGGCTGAACCCCGGCTACACGGGGCATATCGCGGTGAACGGGAAGGATCTGCAGCGCCTTTCCATTCGCGAGCGCGCCCGCGAGATCTCCTATATTCCGCAGTCCCATGCGCCAGTGTACGACTACGAGGTGGTGGACGTGGTGCTCATGGCCACCGGCAACGACCTGAAGATGCTCGCCACCCCCGGCCCGGCCCAGCTGGAGAGGGCCCACGAGGCGCTCGCCCGCATCGGCATCGAGCACTTGGCCCACCGCACCTATACGCAGATCTCCGGCGGCGAACAGCAGCTCGTGCTCATCGCCCGGGCGCTCGCCCAGAACGCCCGCACCATCATCATGGACGAGCCCACGAGCGCCCTGGACTACGGCAACACCATGCGGGTGCTCTCCTGCGTGCGCCAACTCGCGCGCGAGGGGCTCTCCATCGTGCAATCGACCCACAATCCCGACCACGCCTTCCTCTACTCCGACGCCACCATGGTGCTCGCCGAGGGGCGGCTTGCGGCTTTCGGCAACCCTCACGAGGTCATCACCTCCAAGCTCATCAGCGAGCTGTACGACCTCGAGGTGGAGGTCAATTCCCTTTACGGCGACAAGGTGCGCGTCTGCGTGCCCGTTCGCGAGATAGAACGTTCCTGACTTGGGAGGAAAGGAAACCACATGTTGAGAACCTTGAGGAACAAGGGCCGCGCGCTGGCCAGCGCCACCGCAACGCTCGCTCTGGCCGGATGCCTGGCCTTCGCGCTTGCCGGCTGCTCCGGCAGCGACGGCGCCGACAGCTCCGATACGCCGGCCAACCCCGCCGTCGAGCAGGAGGTGGACGCCGATGCCGAGGCGGCCGCCGACGCTGCGGGCACCATCACCTTCACCGACGACCTCGGGCGTACCGTGGAGCTGCCGGCCCAGATCGACAAGATCTGCCCGTCGGGCTTCACCGCCCAGCAGGTGCTGCTCACCATGGCCCCCGACAAGATGGTGGGCCTGGCCCAGGAGCTGACCGAAGACCAGCTGAAGATCTTCGGCGAGAAGTTCGCCGACTACCCGGTATTCGGGGCCGTGCTCGGCGCCACCGACAGCCTGAACCGCGAGGCCGTGGCCGCCGCCGCGCCGCAGGTCATCATCGATACCGGCGAGGCCAAAGAAGGGGCCGAGGAAGACCTGAACGCCCTGCAGGAGCAGCTGGGCATTCCCGTGGTGTTCATCGAGGCCAAGCTGTCCGACTACGGCGCGGCCTACGCGCGCCTGGGCGAGCTGCTCGGCATGGAGGATCGCGGCAACGAGCTTTCCGCCTACTGCGACGACGCCTACAAGACCGTGGAGACCGCCATGGCGGGCATTCCCGAGGACCAGCGCGTGCGCATGGCCTACCTGCTCGGCGATAACGGCCTGAACGCCATCGCCAAGACCTCGTTCCAGGGCGCCGTGATGGACATGGTGGCCGACAACGTGGTCGTCGTGGACGACGTGTCCGGCAAGGGCAACGGCAACGAGGTGAGCCTCGAGCAGATCGCCCTGTGGAACCCCGACCTCATCATCTTCCAGACCGGCAGCATCTACGACACCGTGGGCGACGACCCGGCCTGGGCCGGCATCGCCGCCATCGACAACGACAACTACTACCAGGTGCCCAACGACCCGTGGTGCTGGATGAACAACCCGCCGACGGTGAACCAACTCATGGGCCTGCAGTGGCTGCCGCGCCTTCTGTACCCCGACGCCTTCGACGATTCCATCGAGGACGTGACCCGCGCGTACTACAGCACCATGTACCACTACGACCTCACCGACGAGGAGCTGGCCGACCTGGTGAAGGATGCCGTGCGGAAGTAACGCCGCGACCTTGCACCCCCACAACAGGGGAGGCGCTTCTCCAAGCACGCACGCAAAGGGCGCCCCGGGCGAAAGCCACGGGGCGCCTTGTCGTTGAGCATTCAAACCCCAGGCTCGTCAAGCGTGCGGCCCGCGGGTGAGGCGGAGAATGTCCTCACGCGAGGAGACATCGAGCTTCCGGTAGATGTTGTGAATGTGGGTGCGCGCCGTATTGGGCGATATGAACAGAGCGCTGGCGATGTAGGATCCGTTGTGGCCCTCGGCCAAGTACGTGAGAATCTCCCGCTCGCGGGCCGTCAGGCCGTGGGCGTCGGCGAGCGCGCCGCAACGCGCGGCAAGCCCTAAGGCCTCGCGCCCACGTGCCGCATCGGGCGAGGAGGCCCCTTCGGCCCCCGCGTCCACCGAACCGGCCGCAGCTGCGGGGGCGGACGCCGCTTTCCCTAAAGCCCCCGCATCGCCGAGAACCGCCTCGACCTCGGATCGGCGACGCACATGGGATACCAACACGAGCGCAAACGCGTAGAGCGTCGTGGTGAGGGTGACGACGACGGAGATCATCTCATCGGGCAGCGCGCCGCCCACCTGCTGTCCCAGAAACGAGGCCCCGCAAAACGCGCACAGAGCCACCGAGAACACGAGATCGGCCGAGAACTCTCCCGCGTGAGCTACGGCGCACAGCGTGGCCAGGGTGAGCACGGCCGCCACCGAATACAACCCGTAGATGAGCCAATCGGACACTCCGCTGCCCCACCCGAGCGTGGCCGTGATGCTGATGCCGGCGAGCACGACCATGGCGAAGATAGGAAGGAACGTCTGCTGCAAGCCCCCGGAGAGCAGAAACGGCCCGCGCTTCATCAATGCGAAGGCCACAATGCCCGCGCCCGACAACGCGAGGGCCCCCAAATAGGCGCCCTGCCCCTCGTTGAAGGCCGTGCGCATCACTGCCATGGCGAAGGCGAAGGCCACCAGTCCCAGACTCGGCATGCCCGCCACGTCGAACAGCGACGCCAGGGCAGGTCGGCCGGCAGCAGCCACATCTCCCTGTGCGGCCGCCGGCTCATGCACCGCAAGGGGCACGACCGCAGCCACCGCCGAGCAGACGAACAGCAGCGCCAGCATCCCCTCCAACGGGAGCCACCCATACAGAGAGCACAGCGCGGCCGAAAGCACCGAGGCGGCACCGACCACCACCAGGGCCAAGCGGATGGGCAGGCGCCGTGCGCACACGCGGCCCCACACGAGCACCATACCGCAATCGGCCACCCCAGCCGCCACGCCGAGCAGCGGATAGACCGTCGGGACATCAACGGCAAAGTAGCAGGCGAATCCGAAGCCGAGGGCGCAGCAGAGATAGGCTACAGCCGCCACCGCTCCGAGGGCCATGAAGGGAAGCGGACGGGAACGACGCAGGCTCACCGCCGCCAGTGCAGCCGCGATCAGCGTAGCCGCCAGGAGTGTCGTCTCGGCGAACATCCCCATGAAGCCTGCAGGACCCGAGGCCAAGCTGAAAACGGGAAAGCGCAGGAAGCTGATAACCGTGCCGGAATAAATGAGCAGCGACGAGAACAAGCTGCCCAACCCGAGCACCAGGAGGGCCAGCGTCCCGCGCGATGGAACGTCGGCACGCGCCACGTTGTTCGACGGGCGAGGTTCCCGCGATGCTACGTCGGGCATGTCAGCGGACTTCGCCATAGCTCGCTCTTTTCTCCTTCACGCGCTGCACACTCGGCCGGCCGCATCGCCGCGAGTTATCGCCTGCATGCGCTCCCTCCCAAAAACATCGCCGCGCAGCCGCAGGGGCAAGACGGCGCGAGCACTGGTTGGCATTATAGCAGCCTCGCAGTCAACGTATCTTCCCCATCTCCTCTCACCTGGTGTTTCACCTGAACTCGCCACCAAAATACGTAAAAGCGTTGAGACGGTTCTCGGCGATAACCAGGAAAATATCGACGTTTTTGCGGATGGATGCACCCTGCGGTCCCTGCCATGATGGGGTCATGAGGCCCGACCGATGCGTCGAGCCACCGATTCCGATAGTCGATTGATAAGGAGAGGGAATCATGGAACTGTCTCGTAGGAACTTTCTTGCCGGCGCCGGTGCCGCGAGCGTGCTCGGCGTGATGGGCTTGGCCGGCTGCGCTCCCGAGACCAAGGCGACCGCCTCCGCGGGCGCCGCCGAGGGCGATCTGAGCGCCACGGGCTCTGCCGCCGCGCGCCCCGATTACTACATGTGCGACGAGGACTGGCTGGGTACCGCCCCCGAGATCGCGGCCGATGCCATCACCCAGACGAGCGACTTCGACGTCGTGGTGGTCGGCGGCGGCCATGCCGGCACCCAGGCGGCGCTCGCGGCGGCCCAGGAGGGCGCGAAGGTGGCCGTCATCGAGAAGCACAACGACGGCGAGATCGTCTACCGCGGCGACGACATCTGCTCGTACAACTCCAAGATGCTGGAGGCGTGGGGCTTCGGCCCGTACGACCTCGACGAGATCGTCAACGAGTACGTGCGCCGCGCCAACGGCCGCTGCAACACCGAAGTCATCCGCTCGTTCGTGTACAACTCCGGCGAGATGATGGACAACCTGGCCTCGCTCATCCCCGACACCTCCAACGTGTTCGACTACGCCGGCAACGAGTGCATCGTGCAGATCGCCTACGACAAGCCGAACGGCTCGGACTACCCCGTGGAGATCTCCGGCTACAAGATGTGGGCCTCCACCGTGCAGACCGTGGGCACCCAGAACGCGCAGCCGGTGGGCAAGGCGGGGCTGACCGAGGTGTCGCGCCTCACCGAGATCGAGACCTACTGCCGCGACGCCGCCGAGGACCTGGGCGCCGAGTGGCACTGCGGCATGACCGCCGTGCGCTGCCTGTCCGATGACTCCGGCGCCGTCACGGGCGTTATCGCCGAGGACGCCGAGGGCAACTACGTGCAGTTCAACGCCGCCAAGGGCGTTATCCTGGCCACGGGTGACTTCGGCGCCAACCCCGACATGGTGTGGGAGCTGTGCTCCGAGTGCGCCGAGAACGCCATGCGCCACGGCGTGGACCGCGAGCGCCTCACCGGCATGACCGACTGCGACGGCTCGGGCCACAAGATGGGCTGCTGGGCCGGCGGCGCCATCGAGAGCCACCCGCGTCCGGTGGCCGGCGACGCGCCTTCCATCTCCTTCGGCCCCTGGGGCTCCACCCCCTGCCTGTGGCTGAACTGCAAGGGCGAGCGCTTCATGAACGAGTCCTTCGCCGGCCTGGTGCTGGCCCAGTCGGTGCGCCAGCCCATCGACCAGGAGGCGGCCATGCCGGGCAACTTCGCCATCATGGACAAGAAGCATATGGACTACATCAAGGCGGGCGGCCTGGACCACGGCGCTCCCAACTGGGGCTTCCCTGAGGGCATCGAGGAGTACGAGGCCCAGATGAACGCCGCCGATCCGGCTGCCGGCACCGTGACCGTGCGCGGCCTGGAGATCGCCAACCGCGGCATGGCCATGACCAACGACGTGTTCGTCGGCTCCACGGTGGAAGAGGTGCTGACGAACGCCGGCCTGACGGGCGAGGCGCTCGAGAACGCCAAGGCCGCCGTCGAGCGCTACAACGAGCTGTGCGCCGCCGGCAAGGACACCGACTTCGGCAAGCCGGCCGACAACCTCATCCCCATCGACGAGGCCCCGTTCTACATTGCCGCCCAGAACACCCCGAACCTGTACGGCCCGGGCCTGAACACGCTGGCCGGCCTGTGCGTGAACGGCAACATGCAGGTGCTGACCGCCTCGAAGAACGAGGTGATTCCCGGCCTGTACGCCGTGGGCAACACCATGGGCGAGCGCTACGGCAACGCCTACAACTGCCCCTCGGCCGGCAACAACATGGGCAACGCCATGACAAGCGGCCGCGTGGCCGGCAAGCACGCCGCCGCGAACTAGCGGACACGGAGCGGCCCCGTCGGCCGACCCCGAACCTACCCTCCCTCAAGCGCCCCGCACCCTCCGCGGGGCGCTCTGCTTCCCATAAGCCGGCTTCCCTGCAGCCGAACCCCCGTCCCCGGAAACCGGCCCGGAGCGCACTTTCCAGGGACGACGCGGCAAACGTTTAGGCGAGGGAGGTCAAAAACGCCTTTTCGACGGGGATATAGGGGGTCATTTGCATATCCGCAACGCACTCCACGCAATCGGACTGCACGAGGCGCAAGTACCCCCAATGATAGGGCGATGTCATGTACTTCCCCAGGAAGGTTGCCGCAGTGTCGAAATCGCAGTCGTACACGTAGTTCCAGGGCACTGCCCCCGCGGAATCAAACACCTCCGAGATCTGCATGTTCACGAGACCGGGCACATACTCCCCCACCTCGAGCAGCCGGCGCCGCATATTCTCCACCTGCTCGGGAGCCACTCCATCAACGAGGTGCACGAGCATGACGCGATGACAAGCGCTCTCGTCACCTTGCAGCCTCTCCTCTCCGGGACCGTAGGCCACAAACGTCATATCCCCCATGACCGCTTCCTCCAAAAGAGACCTCAGGGCCTCCCATGTCTCAGATGCAGCGGCGTCGTCGTAGTCGGCACGCTCGGCAAAGCCGAGTTCGCAGAACAGTTCACCGGCATTGCTCGGGGAGTCCTCGGGCACGATCTCGCAGGCAAATGTTGGGGCCAGCCGGCCGCACAGCTCGCGAGCGGCATCGCGAATCTCCGACTTTTGGTCGGCAGATGCGTCTTCGGCGAACTTCACAATATACAAGGCGTTTATCATTGGTTGAGCACCTCCACATCGGCTTCACTCGCAAAATAGGAACGGTCGCGGCCTTCGAGTTTCTCCTCAAGCTCTCGCCACCAAGCCGTAACGCTCGCATCGCCATAGGAAATGGCCGCGGCAAGGGCCGGATACCCCTGGAAAGCCCACGTGAACTCCAGCGTGTTGTTGCTTGCGGGATCGGTGAGCCAAATCGGCGGAGCTATCACCGCCCGATCGAGCGTCATGGATTTTTCGGCAGCGACGGCCTCGAAGTGCTCGAGATACGCATCGTGCACCTCGCGACCAAGCCCCGGCTTCGCCACCAAGCGGTCAACGAGGTAAATTACCGGCCTCGCAAAGTTCTCGTCTTCCACCGGTGCCGTTTCGGCAAGGTCGGTGTCCGGCTCTGCCTCTGGAGCAGCCGCCGATTCCTTCGCCACTTGCGCTTGCCGATCGGCACACCCCCCGAGCAGCCCCGCGCCTACCGCCGCGCACCCGGCCGTAGCGCCAACCTCGAGAAATCTTCTGCGCGAGACAATGAAATTCCTTCCCATACTTCCTCCTATCGTTCTTCCTAATCCGATTCGCCTTCGCTCTCCTCCGGTCTGGTGCCGACGAGGTAAAAGCGCTAGAATCAGCAAGCGATATGGCGAGGGGACGCACTATCACAGGCTTCATCTGTCGGCGAATCGGACACATCGGATGCTACCGCCGCCGCGGCAAACGAGTCGATCTCACGAAATTGCTTATATGGGAGAGATCGATCATCCGAAACGGACGATTTGGAACGGAGGGGCCATGCAAGTACATTTGCATGCGGAGCGAGTGGGGCTTTCCCATTCTTTGAAGATTGCAGTTGTCGATGCGGTGATCTGGGTATGGTTCTATCAGGTTTCCCATACCGACAGCGCGGCTTTTCTCGGACGAGGCAGCGCCTCTTGGTGCGATCGCATCATATTTGGGATCCTCGTCACCGCCATCGTGCTTCTGCTGCGCTGGGATCGCTTCCCCCGGCCCTTCCGCACCGCCGTTCCCCTCGGCACGAGTGCCGTGTGCGCCCTGCTCATTGCGCTCGACGGCACCGAGTCTTTGCCCGACGCAGTTCACCTCGTCCTTCTGGCAATGCTCTCTATCGGCTCGTTTACCTGCCAGCTGCTGAGATTCGACAACCTGGCCCGCGCGGAGAACATCCGAGCGCTGGCCCTCACTCTCACCGAATCCCTCGTGCTGTTCTACGCTCTCAATCTCGTTTTCGCGGAAACATCGGGGGCGCTGCGCAATGCCTACCTCATCGTGGCACCCCTCGTCCTGCTCGTCGGCCTGAGAGCCCCCGATGCCCCCACCCTTCACCTTCGGCCGCTCTCGATAAAATCTCTTGCGGTGTTGCCGAACTTCCTCGTAGGGGCCTTCGGCGTTGCAGGAGGGTTCATCTTTATCGTGGGCACCCTGCGCGTACCGACGGGTCTGACAGACTTGCTGTACAGCCCCATGCCCACGTACCCGACCATGCTGCTGCTCTATATGGCGCTCTCCATTATCGTGGCCTCGGGGCTTCGGTTTCCGAAGGCATCGTATTTCTCGCTAGTGAACCTATCGTGGTCGATAGGCATCGCATTCGGCAGCGTGGTGATGAACGCGGGGCTGCAAGTACCCGAGAGCGTTTCCCTCCTGTTCGCCGCGGCGGCCATGATGAGTTTCTTCCTCTTCCAGAGCACGTGGATCGATCGCCCCGAACACGCCCCCTCGACTCCTGCCCAGCAAGTAGAGGACATCGCCGAGCACTTTGGCCTCACGAGACGAGAGAGGGAGGTTGCCGCGCTCCTCTTGGAAGGCCGCAGCCTTCGCCGCATCCAGGCAACGCTCTTCATATCCGAGGGCACCGCGAAAACGCACGTGAAGCATATCTATGCCAAGCTGAACGTGCACACCAAACAAGAGCTTATCGACCTCTTCAACCAGCCCCCAGCGCCAATAGGCGGCAGCGCCCCGCGTCCGTGAATTGCGGGGCGCTGCCGCTTTAGCGGAACTGCCGGCTTGCGCTTGGCGGGGAGGTTCTACCCCAGAAGCGCGCAGACGTTTCCGAGGAGGGGCTCGAAGGAGACGCCGCGAGCCTCAAAGTCGGGCTGCTTGGCGGAGACGACCATGGCGTCGGCCGTGAAGTCGGCGGCGAAGCGCGTAGCCTCGGCCAGGTCGCGACCGGCCATTACCGCAGCCAGCAGCGTGCTGGCGAACACGTCGCCCGTGCCGTGCAGCATGTAGGGGAGCTTCGCGTTCGTGGTCTCGGTGAAGTCCACCGAGTCGCCCCACACGTAGTTGTGGATGAGCCCGTCGCCGTGTTCGATGCCCTTCAGCACCACGTTCTTCGCGCCGCGCTCGCGCAGCTCGAGCATCATAGCGCGCACGCCTTCCTCGTCCACGTCGGCTCCTTCCCATTCGCGGCCCAAAATGATGGCCGCCTCGGTCAGGTTCGGCGTGAGGATGTCGGCCCCCTGGGCCAGCTCGCACATGGCGGCCACCAGCTCGGGCGTGTAGGTGGGATACACCTTGCCGTGATCGGCCATCACCGGATCAACCACGCGCAGCGCGTTCGGGTAGGTCTCCCACACGTGGCGGATGATGTCCACCTGCTCGGGCGCGCCGAGAAAACCCGAGTACACCGCGTCCAGCTCCACGCCGATGCCCTGCCAAGCGGCCAGGTAGTCGGTAAGGATGTCGGTAGTATCGTGCATGTACCAGCCGGGGAAGGCCGTGTGGCTGGAGAACAGGCCCGTAGGCACGGGGCACACGTCGCAGCCGGCCGCCGACAGCACGGGGATGGCCACGCCGAGCGAGCACTTCCCGTAGCCGCACAGATCGTGGATAGCCGCCACGCGCGGGATGTAGGCGCCCTCGCGCTCGTAGAGTTTCGTTGCCGTCATGAGGTTCGCTCCTTTCGTCGAACGATCGGGAACGATTCTACCGCTGCGCGGGCACCACGGGCCCTAGGCTTTTCCGAACGGAAGGGGCATCTGGTTGGCCAACGCCTCCACAGGCCGTTGACAATTCCCCCGCCGCGGCGAGCGCCCAGCGCGAGCAGGCGTAGCATGGCGGCATGACTCCGATTGCCCACGAAAGCGAGGCTCCCATGCTGGAAAACGATCGCGTCAAGGTAGCCCAGGGCGAGAACCCCTGCTATCTGCTGCTTGACCAGGCGAATCGCCACGGACTCATCGCCGGCGCCTCAGGCACGGGCAAGACGGTCACCCTGAAGGTGCTGGCCGAGGGATTCTCGCGCGCCGGGGTGCCGGTGTTCATGGCCGATGTGAAAGGCGACGTCACCGGCATCGCCCAAGCCGCCGACGACACGCCCGAGCTGCGCGAGCGCGCCGCCTCGCTCGGCGCCGAGGCCTGGCAGCCCCAAGGCTGCCCCACCCGCCTGTGGGATATGCTCGGCGACGGCGGCATCCCTGTGCGCATCACCGTGTCGGACATGGACCCCGACCTTCTGGCCCAGCTGCTCGACCTCACCGACGTGCAGGCCGGGGTGCTGTCTATCGCCTTCCGCGTGGCCGACGACAACGGCATGCTCATTATCGACCTGAAGGACCTGCGCGCCATGCTCACCTACCTGGCCGACCACGCCAAGGAGGTGGAAGCCGCCTACGGGCGCGTGTCCAGCCAGTCCATCGGCGCCATCCAGCGGGCGCTGCTCACGCTGGAGGACGAGGGTGGCACCCTCTTCTTCGGCGAGCCGGCGCTCGATCTGGCCGACTGGCTCGCCTGCACCGACGATGGCCAGGGCGTCGTGAACGTGCTGGCCGCCGCGCGGCTCATGGCCAGCCCGCGCATCTACGCCATGTTCCTGCTGTGGATGCTCAGCGAGCTGTACGAGACGCTGCCCGAGGTGGGCGATGCCGCCAAGCCGAAGTTCGTGTTCTTTTTCGACGAGGCACACCTTCTGTTCAACAACATGCCCCGCGAGCTGACCGACAAGATCGTGCAGACGGTGAAGCTCATCCGCTCGAAGGGCGTGGGGCTCTACTTCATCAGCCAGTCGCCCTCCGACATCCCCGACGAGGTGCTCGCCCAACTTTCCAACCGCATCCAGCACGGGCTGCGCGCCTACACCCCCGCCGAGCAGAAGGCGGTGCGTGCCGCCGCCCAGGCCTTCCGCGAGAACCCGGCCTTCGATGCCGAGCAGGCGCTTCTGGAAGTGGGCACCGGCGAGGCGCTCGTGTCGTTCCTGAACGAGGAGGGGCAACCCTCGGTGGTGGAACGGGCGAAGGTGCTGCCGCCGGAATGCCTCATGGCCGCCGCCTCGCCCGCGACGCTGGAGGCAGTACGCGCCGAGGCAGCCCCGCTCATGGAGAAGTACGGGACCGCCATCGACCGCGAGAGCGCCTACGAGCTCATCAACGCCGAGCGGGCCGAAGCCGCCGAGGCCGACGCCCTGGCGCAGGAGAAAGCCGCCTTGGAAGCCGAGCGCGCCGCCTTCGAGAAGGAGAAGGCCGTCGCGGAGGCCAAGGCCCAAAAGGAAGCCCAGCGCCAGGCCGATGCGGCGGCGAAGGCGGCCGAGAAGGAAGCAGCCCGCGAGGCGGCGCTCGCCGAGAAGGAGGCGACTCGGGCTGCCCGGGAGGCCGAACGCGAGGCGGAGCGCGCCGCCAAGGCCGAGCAGAAGCAGCGTGAGCAGATGGCGAAAACGGTGAACTCGGTCATCGGCCAGATCGGCCGCGAGGCCGGCCGCCAGCTCATGCGCGGGCTTTTCGGCAACCTGCGCCGCTAAGGCCCTTCGCAGACCCCGGGCCGCCATCGCGCAAAACAATCCGAGCGCCGAGCGCCGCCGCGAAGCAGGCCGGCGGCGACCCCGCTTTCCCTAGCGGTTCTCGATGGCGCCGATGTTCTTCAGGGCGATCTCGATGCGCCCGTCCGGCGTGCTGAAGAACTCGATGAACTCGGGGTTCTCGCCGTACTCGGCGGGGAAGGTGAGCTCGATGCCCGTGTCGGTGCGGATCTTGTGGTTGCGCGTCACCTTCTTGGCCACCGCCTTCTCCACTACCACGCGCTCGGGCAGCGCGCCGGCGTCCACGGCCCTATCGAACCGCTCCTGGCACACCGGCTCGTCGGCGAACACCTCGCGCGCGAGCTGGCGCGCGTCCACCTCATCGGACTCCTCGGCGTTCTCGGCCACGTAGGCCTTCGCCTTGGAGAGCGCCACGGCAGTGTTGGCGCCGTACTCCTCGGCCACCTCCTCCACCACGGTGGTCACGGCCTCGAGCACTTCCTTGCTGGAAGCCTCCATGGAGCACTGCAGCAGCCCGTCGGGAATGATCCAGCGCTTCTCGCCGGCAATCTCGCGCTCCTTGTCGCAGAACCACACGGCCATCGCGTCGGCGTCGATCAGCGCGAACGACGCCACCTTCTGCGACGGGTTCGGCAGAATGGCGTGGTGGCGCGCAATGGTGGTGGCGGTGTCGCCGAAGTCGTTGCTGCCCACCTCGTGCATGTAGGCCTGGCGGCTCTCCAGCAGGATGATGGCAAAGTACCGCGTGCCGCGCCCCTTGAAGGCGGCCTCAGCCTCCTCGTCGGTCATCTCGCGCACCGTCTGGTCCAGGTCGCCCTCGAAGTCGATAACGAGCAAGTCGCAGGAGGGCGTCTTCTCCATGCGCGACAACTCGCCCACCATGAACTCGCCGATCTGCTTCGACAGGTCCACGAAGTCGCGCTCGCCGCGGAAGTAGGCGCGCAGCTCCTCGGCGAACAGGCTGTTCTCGGCGAAGGTGCCGCGCTTGCTATCCATATTTCCCACGGCGCGCTTGGCCTGGCTCGTCACGTAGCGCTTGGCGGTCTTGTTGCCCAAGTCCATCTCGGTCTGCGCGAACACGTTCACGCAGGACACGAAGTCGAACACATGCAGAATGGCCTTGTTGATGTTCATGGGCAGCCTTTCGAGTCTTGCAAAGGGGGACGCTGGGCGCCGCGGGCCGACGGGCGGCCGGTGCGGCGGCGTTCCATTATAGCGGCGCGGCTAGGAGGTTTGGAACCAGATGTTCAGGTCGGCGTCGGTGGAGATTCCGGGGACGGTGCCCTTGTTGGTGTACTGCCAGATGGCGAAGTTGAAGGTGACCGTCGGATCGTCGATGCCGTACTCGGCGAGCCACAACGGGTACTCCGCGCGCTCCTCCACCGACAGGCGCAGCAGGTCTTGCTGGTTGCCGTAGATCATCGGCGAGAACCCGGCCTTCGCAATGCGCTCGCAGAACGCCCGGGCGTTGGCGGAGAACTGCTCGGGCGGCAGGTCGTTGGCGCGGGCTCCGTCGATGTCCACCGGCTCGTGGTCGTAGGCCACCATGTGGAAGGAGACGCCCTCGTGCTCGGCCTCGCGCAGCTGCTCGATGGCGAAGGCGGCCTCCTCGCGAGCCTCTTCCTCGTCGATGGACTGGGAGAAGAAATACGCGCTCACGGGAATGCCCGCTGCCTGAGCGCCCAGGGCGTTGGCGAGGAAGTACTCGTCCACTCCCAGCTTGCCCTCGGTGGCGCCGCGGTTGCCGATGCGCACGAAGGCGAACTGCGCGCCGGCGCCAGCCACCGCGTTCCAGTCGACTTCGCGCTGGTGCTCGGACACGTCCACGCCCCACTGCGACCGCAGCTCGTCGTTCTCGTAGTACACGGGACGGCCGCCATCCCAGATGAGGTTGTCCCAGTTGTAGGGGCACGGCACCTCGGCGATCTGCCGAGCGGCCACGTTGGAGCTCTCCGAGCCGCATCCGGCGAGCAGGGCCGACAGCGCCACGGCGCTCGCCCCCACGAACGCGCGGCGCGTGATAAGCGCGGGCGACGTTGCGCGTCCGGATGCTTCCCCGACCGGCTGCGCGGATGCGCAACTGCGAGGAGCCATCGTTCGTGCCGGCACGGTAGAGCCTTCTTTCCCAGAGAACCTGTTTTTCACGGCGCTTATTGTAAACCACCCTGCGCCAGTGCGGGCGTTTTCACGCCGATCACAGATCGAGAAGCCCCGTTCGGCCCCTGAAACCGCAGGGGATGCCCCCTGGGGCGGGGAACGACGCGCCGCGCGAGCGCTTGTGCGTTCATCAGAAAACGGGTCGGTAAAAATCGGCTCTCGCATGGCGCCAAAAACGGAACGCGGCCCCTATGATGGGGGAGTTCCACAAGCCCCGCATCCACCGGGTGCGGTAAATTCCCTGATGAAAGAAGGATCCCATGGCTGAATCGACACTCGTTCTGCATCAACTGAAGACAGCGGCCAACTACAGTAAGCTGGCCATGCACAAGTGCGGCCCCCGCAGCTTCAAAGAGGGCCAGGGCGCCCTGGTGAAGGTGCTCTACAAGTTCGGCGACGGCAAGCTGTCGCTCGCGAAGCTGGAGGAGGTGCTCGGCTGGAGCGGCCGCGAGGTCATCGACGTGGCCGAGAAAGCCCAGGCCAACGGTTATGTCGCCTTCACCACCAGCAAGAAGGGCAAGCTATCGGTGAAGCTCACCGACAAGGGCGTCTTGGTAATCGAGAAGCGCCTGGCCGCCGAGGACCGTGCGGCCGAGGAGGTGCTCGCGGGCCTCTCCGACGAGGAGCGTGCCTGCCTGCTGAAGCTGTGCGGCAAGGTGATCGACACCTGCAAGGGGCTCGGCGTGGACTACCGCACCATCGCCGTGAAGGGCAACTCCGACCGCAAGCCTGGCAAGCACCACGGCTGCTGCGGCCACAAGCACGGCCACAGTCACAAGCATGGGCGGAAGTGCGACGGCAAGCGCGGACACGGCGACCGCAAGCCCAACTGTAAGCGCGACTAACTCCCCTCGCGGCCATCGTCGCGGTATCATGAGGCCCACCATCCCATCGAGAGAGGCGAGGCACCCCATGATCTACGACGAGCGCGCCATTCGAGAGGCCCAGGCGCTGGACATTGCCCAGAAGATGCTGGTAGCGGCGCGCACAGCGCCGAAGGGCAAGGGCGTCGACGTAGTGGAATGCGCCGTGGTGGACGGCGACACCATGGAGGAACTCGCGTGCGCCATGGAAGCCATCGGCCAGGAGCGCGGGCACCAGTTCTTCCTGCGCGATGCCGGCTGCGTGCGGCGCAGCCACTGCGTCGTGCTCGTAGGAACGCGCAGCAAGCCGCAGGGCCTGAACTGCGGCTACTGCGGCTTTCCCACGTGCGGTCAGAAGCCCGCGGAAGCCCCTTGCGAGATTAACGCCGTCGATGTGGGCATCGCCCTCGGCGCCGCCGTATCCCGCGCCCAGCTGTACGGGGTGGACACCCGCATCATGTTCTCCGCCGGCACCGCCGCCGCCCGCCTGGGCCTGCTCGGGGAGGGAGTAGGGCAGGTGTACGCCATCCCCGTGAGCATCAGCTCCAAAAGCCCCTTCTTCGACCGAAGCTAAAGCCGAGGCGCCACCGGCACCCCAGCACGCCCTCGAAAATAGATGCCGGTCTTGCCGCCTGGGCTTTAGGTGGCCCGGGCGTCAGCACTCATATCGACACTCGGGAAATCCCTGGCAACGTGACCCTCTCCATCGGGCACTTACGCATTGGCCGCGACAAGGATCTCTCCCTGCGCTATCGGGAAGACGGCCGCTGGGTTCAAGTGGGCGCTATCCAGCACTTCGCCGATGCAACCCTCGCCGCCATCAACGCCTACCGCAAAAACACGCTGTAGCAGCCTCCTCGCAGACAAGGCCGCGGATGTCTTCAAGATAGGCGAAGAGCTCGGCGCAGTCATATACAGGAATGGTCGAGCGCTCAAAATAAGGTCACGACGACTCCAGCGCGTTCTCGATGTCGTACTTCTCCAGCGTGCAGATGCGGGCCAGCCGTTAACCTTCAGCAATCGCAGCTTCACCGCACCCGCGAGCTGAGACCTGCCTCCTTCGGCCAGCAAATAGAACGCATTGGTAAACTACGAGGAGCTCATCCGCAAGTCAGCCTCATCCAGAAGGATGGTCGTGGGAGTTTGCTGCGCTATGCCAGAACGGGCGCAAGGACTGTAGTTCCTCGCGCCCGCCCTCGCCTCTATCAGTAGCTATCTTGAATGCTCTTTCAGAGCGGCAATCTTATAAAGATCTTTGACGAGGAACTCCAGCGTTTTCTTAGCATGAATGCACGATCGACTGTCTACACAATGAAGTCCCTTTTCAGGGCTGGCCGTCCTTGCGTTAACTGGACAGCCTCCTCCGCATATTCCGAGCGCCACGCAATCCAGGCAACTCTCTTCGTTGAGGGGCACCAACGCTGCCCACTTTTCCCAGAAAGGATGTCGGTTGGCGTTAAAAGTCTCATCCCAGATATCGGCCACATAGTTTTCGCTTTCAGCCATCAATCCCTGGCAAATGCCAATTCTCCCGTCTGGCGCAAAAAGAATTTGACCACCAGAAGTCGCCCCGCAATCCGAAAAATGAATCCTAGCTGATGCAAAAGCATTGAGCTTACGCATGATCCTGTCCTCGTAAACCCCATCGCCACGTAAAGCCACGAACGAATCGATTATGAACTGTGACGCTTTTTGATAGTAGGCGTCAGACTTTTCCTCATCGCCCTTGGCAAGCAAAACGTTATAGCCAAAACCCTTTACTCGATACTTTCTCACCAATTCGAGCATATGAGGTAAGTCATCAATCGTCTTTTCGGAAAGTGTAACCGAGAGAGAAGGTGCGGGAACATCAAGCGCGTTATACATCTCCAAAACTTCGATGACCCGAGTGTAGGTCGGCCGCCCTGCCTTATCGACTCTCATATCATTGGCTTCTGCGGTGAAACCGTCGATGGAGATGCTAACGGCCACACCTAGATCATGAAGCTTTAGAATCCGCTGTTCGTTGAGAAGCGTTCCATTAGTAATAACGGCAAACTGTGTGTTAGAGAGAACGGGCCTTTTTCTCGCAAGCTCCCTAACCCGCTCAACAACATGAACGAGAACATCAAATTGAAGTAGCGGCTCACCACCGAAGAAGATAATATCTGACTGCTCTTCTTCATAGTTCGTCGAGGAAAGTTCGAGCTGGCGCGCAAAAACATCTATGGCTTTTTCGGCGATCTCTCTTGTCATATTCTTCGTTGACGAGCTGCCGCACCCGCAGACATCACTACCTACAAAACAATATCTGCAGGCAAGGTTGCAGCTTTCGCTCAGAATAAAATACCCGAGTCTAACATCAGGCTCGGGTACATTCCCCCTGATTCGCGCTAAGATCTCCTCGTCTTCGCCCTCTTTCGCAGTGAGTATCTTTGTGCGCATCAGTTCGTCCCTGAGGACACTTGAGCATTCTCCCCGCAGAAATCGCTCATAGACCTCTCTGTCAAGAAACACAGGCTGCATTCTTAAAGAGTGCCACAGCGCAACGCATTCACCCAAATCGAACGCATGAGTAAACCTTGAGATCTTTTCCATATACAGAAGGGCCTTCCGTTTGCAATCGACGATTAATCAATCCAATTCTGGTCTTTAGGCTCTTCCGGATAGAGACGACCACAGCGGCAATGGCACGAACAATTGCATGCACAAGAACACAAGTGAGCACCTGCAGTATCCTGACCAATCGCACCATACATCTCCTGCAGATCCTCGGTCGTAATCGTAATCATTGTCTACCTCTTTCCTCGAATGACTATCTTGCATTTCGACCATCTAAAGTGATCGATTTAGCTAGAGTATCAAACGAGGGGGGGGGTCAAGAGAAAGCCAAATACAGCCCCTGCCTGGTACCGTGGGAGGAGCTGCCCGACCGCGCCAAGGAATGAAACCGCTCGGCCGTGCGCAGCATCCCCAGCCTGCTCGCCAGCGTAAACCTAGCCGTGGTGAAGTACTACCCCTCTAGCTGCTTGATGGCACGGTCGAAATCGCTTTCAAGCCGCGACGTAAATGCCCGTCACTTGCTGATAGAGGTTGCGCTCGCTGGAGCGGATATCGCGAACACGCTGAAGCAGCTCGCGGAAGTAACGACTGCGACCATCTTTGAGGCGGCGATCATCGAGCGCGAATCCTTTAACGGCGTGCTCCTTCAGAACCCGTGTAGCCCATTGACGAAAATGAGTTGCCTTGCGCGAGCTTACCCGATACCCTACCGGAATCACTGCATCGAGATTGTAGACATTGGCCAAGCGCTTGACCTGGCGACTTCCCTCTTGGCGAACTTGTTCCATTTTGGAACAAGTTGCGGCAGGATCCAGCTCCTCTTCCTCAAATATATTACCTAGATGTTTGGTGATTTCCTGACTGCTCATGCCAAACAACTGGACGATTTGCGCCTGCGTCAACCAAACCGTCTCGTCTTCAAGCTGAGCGTTCAGGCGGATATCACCATCGGGTGATTCGTAGATCTCGATATCGCCCATGGGACGCTCCTCAGAATGAGATAGTCATTCTTTTGAAGCCGCGCCCATTGGTAGGAGTCTGAATCCAGCCACTTTCCAGCCACTTTGCCCGAAGAAAGAGAAAAGGCCAGCACACTTATAAGTGGCTGGCCTGGTGTTTCTTGGTCGCGGGGGCCGGATTTGAACCGACGACCTTCGGGTTATGAGCCCGACGAGCTGACCAGACTGCTCCACCCCGCAATGGGTTGCCTCAAAAGGCAAGGGTATATGCTACGCCTCTCTCAGCCGATTGCAAGGAAAACTTCATCACCCGGGCCAATGAGCACAATTCCTGCACATTGCAGCGTTTTCCAGGGCGAAGCCGTGAAGTCGATCCAGAAAAATGGCCAAAACATGCCTCGAGTGAGCTCGCCAAGATGTAAAATTGCCACATTCCTCCCATCAAAACGTGCAAAAACGGCATTTTGGCAATCTGCGAAGCAAAATTCAGAGCTTTAGGCGCCCCCAAGAGCGCACTCGAGGTCCTTTTTGGCCAAAAAACAAAAACGACTTGTCGTGCTATCATGCTCGGCGCCATGTTTTCACAGCTCAGACAAAGCGGACTGCCCTCGTGGGCCTACAAAGCGGCGCTGCTCGTTGCGGCGGCCATTTGGGGCATGGGCACAGTCGTCATCAAATCCACGGTAGACGAGTTCCCGCCTTCATGGCTCGTGGGCGTGCGCTTCACGGGTGCGGGCATCATCCTGGGCCTCGTCAGCATCCGTAAGTTGCACAACTGTCTGGCTGCCGACGGCGCGGGCCACCTGCGCGACGGCGCCGTGCTCGGCGTGCTGCTCTTCCTCTCCTACTGGGCGAACTCCTCGGGGCTCACCGACACCACCGCTTCCAACAGCTCGTTTCTTACCACGCTGTACGTGGTCATCATCCCCTTTCTCAGCTGGTTCATCATTCGGAAGAAGCCCACGCGGTTCAATATCGTGGCAGCACTCGCCTGCATCGGCGGCGTCGCCTGTGTCGCCTATACCGGCGCCGGCGCGTTCTCACTGCGCTTCGGCGACCTCGTCACACTGCTCTCGGCGCTCTTCCTCAGCCTGCACGTGCTGTACACGGCGAAGTTCGCCCCCGGCCGCTCCATGACGGTGCTCACGGTCATCCAGTTCGTGGCAGCCGGCATCCTCGGCTTCATTGTCGGCGCCGTTACCGAGCCCACCCCGAACTTCACAAGCCTCTCGCCCGACACCTGGGTAAGCCTCGCCTACTTGACGGTCTTCGCCTCGTGCATCGCCCTCGGCCTGCAGAATGCCGCCGTAGCGCGGGTCAATCCGGCCCAGGCGTCGCTCTTCCTCTCCACCGAGTGTGTCTTCGGCGTAGTGTTCTCCATCGCCCTGCTCGGCGAGGTGCTCACCCCCTCGCTGTTCGCCGGCTTCGCCCTCATCTTCGTCGGCATCGTCATCAGCGAATACCTGCCCCTGCGTGCCGAGAAGAAGCGAACCCAACGCGCAGCCGAAAAACCGCCGACCCCCGAAGAAGCCAGCGCGCTCATTACCGATCTAGAAGAGGCCGAGACCTTTATGCGGTAATCCCCCGGGTGCCTCGCTATACGTTCCCGAAAATCCCTCATAGTATTCCCGATAACGAGAGCTACATCAGACAAGCTCCAGCTCTAAATCCGGCGAGACCGAGCATTCCGCTTGCAGCGCTCCCTGAACCCCAAGACCACAACGCGTTCTCGCCCACCGAGCAAGCCGCAAAATAACATAGAGCAGGAACACGCCACTATACAAAGAGACCGAAAAAGCCGCAGCTCCTCCCGTCATACTTGCCGGCAGAAGCAGCACTACCGCATGGACGGTCACGAGCGCAAAAAACGGGTAGGAAAGCTTCTGAATGGCCCGCCAGGTTTTTCCCTGCATACGACAGCGAATCAGACCAAACGAGGTGACGGTGAGCACGCCAAGAATCGCACATAGCAGCAGCGCCATCGCCAGTGCCACAGTCGTCGAACTCGCCGCCGTGCTGAACCCTCCCAGAGCAACACCAGCATAAACGCCCAGATAGCTCACCACATGGCACAGCACCAAGAGAGTCGCCACGATAGATAGCGAACCTCGCACCGGATTAAGATACTGGCGAAGACGAGAGCTCTCCGGAAGCACCCCAATGTACATCACTACTACGAACAGCGCATAGGGAAAGATGCATCGCCGCAAAAAAGGCAGCAGCTCACGGTAAAAATCGGGAGAGATATCCTCCAAAGCGCCCGATAGAAACAGCAGGTCAATCGCGACTGTCATGACGTAGAATACGCCGGGAATCCGAACCAGCGGCGTACGAAGCGCAAGGATAAGCGCTATGGCTAAGCCAAGAGCGACAAGAATATCCATGTTGAGCAAGTCTCCTTACTTCTTATCGGCGGAACTCGTCGCCAAAACGGCACCAAGGACCGCCAAAACGGCGCCGAGAAGCATTGCCGTCAAAACAACGAGGGCCGAGTCCTGCACCACCACAACAGGCAATGCTCCCAGCGCAAGCGAGCTCGCTATCGTACAAGGATAGAAAAGCGCACCGTAGACGCCGCCCACAACGAGGGCGGCCCGTTCCGAGGACTTGCGCAAAGCTCCATAGGCCACGCTGGCCACCGCCATGGGAGCGAGGGAGGACGCCCCCATGACAGGGCTCATCAAGAAAAGTAGCAGCGAGAACAGGGCAATCGCCGCTACCACTACGGAAAAGAGCAAACCCTTCCGCAAGCTGAAAGTGAGCGCGAAGGCAGAGAGCGGCGCCACCAAGACGGCATGAAACCCAAAAACCCACGGAAGCGCCTGGGCTGCCGGCCGAGTCATAAGCCCGAACGCCAGCAGTGCCGCAAGCAAGACCAGCGCCCCGAACACCTGACGAGCGGCGCCCCTCAAGGTTGGCGAAACCATTATTCACCAGAGCCTTCCGAAAGCCAAGCGCTGTCCTCGGCAACAAAGTCGCGCACGAACGCGGCCCAGCCCCGGTAATAGCTCCCCGGCGCCTCACCCACACGCTCGCTGAAGGCCTCAACCCAACGCCCCAGGTGCCTTGCAAGAAAACCAGCTTGGGCCCGATGCCAGCGTTCTGCTGTGTCGGCGTCACCTGTCTCGACAGCCTCAGATTCGCGCTGGGCCAGCTCAGCCATGAACTCCAGCTCATAGCCTATATGATCGTCGGGCACCTGGTTGCGTCGCGCCACAGCAAGACCGCAGCACTCATATTCGTCGCGCACCTGCTTGGTTGTCTCGGTAAGCAGTCGGCGCGGAGAGCCTCGATAGAGCGACTCGTATAGCGGTGCCAAAGGAGGGCGCGGGCCGACGAAGAGCTCGGCATACTCACTCCGCACCCGCGTTCCCAAAGAGCTGTCCTCCGAGTCGAGCGAGGCAAGATGGACCAGCAACGCATGCTCGCAATCCAGACTCCAGCCCTCACCTGCATCCAGTGCGCTTCGGGCGGCGCGAATGCTCTCGGACAATTTCTCGTCGGACGGCTCCTGGAGAAAGGACTGGGAAGCCAGCCCGTAGAGCGCTGATCGCCACTGTGCATACTCCGCGCGCCCACTGGCGTCCATAGCCGCAAACTCTCTCATGGCCGGCCTCCCTCCAAACTTCTTAAGCAATGGGGATAAAGCGCATATTGGGGTCGGTCGCCTCAACGGTGAATCCGACGCCTTCGGCCACGCCGCCCTGGGCTTCCAGATCCTCAATGGTGCCCACGGCAAGCACTTTCACCGGGCAAGCGTCCACACAAGCCGGATTCTCACCCTTGTCTAGGCGGGCGGCGCACATATCGCACTTCACCATGCGATCGTTCAAATCGTTCTCCTGAGGAGCACCGTAGGGGCAGGCCTTCGCGCAGGAATAGCAACCGATGCATACCTCGGGGTCGTGCACCACGATGCCATCCTCGCGCTTATGCACCGCGCCTGTAGGGCACACATCAACGCAAGCCGGATTGTTGCAGTGGTTGCAGGCCAGGGAAATGTACGGACCCTTCAGCTCAATCTGCGAGCTGGATGCTTGACGTGGGTAGATGCCGGGGGTCAAGCCGTGACGCGCACGGCACGCAGCTTGGCAAGTCTGGCAACCGATGCAGTACTTCTGGTCAAGAAGAAATCCCATCTGGGTCATTTCAGTATCCTTTCCACAAACAGGCGCTTAGGCCTTGGCGATCTCAACGAGGCAACTCTGGAAGGCGACACCACGGCCGAAATCAGCTTGGGAATCGGTGGTTACGCAGTTGACGTTCTCCACGCCAGTCACCGTCGACCAGGTGCTTTTGTACGTGCAGGCGGTGCCGGGCGCCATAACCCCCTCCATGACGCGCGCCTTGCGACTCAGCGAGCCACGATCGTTGTAAACAGTAACCTCGTCGCCATCGCTGATGCCGCGAGCCTGAGCATCGGCCTCATTCAGGTACACATAACTCTCGCCGAACAGCAGGTTGTTGTCTTCCATGTTGCCGAACACGCCGTTCAGGAACTCCTTTGCACTGGGGCTCACCAACGCAAGCGGATACTTGGCGAACAGCTCGGGAGCCTGCGTCTCGCTCTCAGGATCCGGCGTGTAAATCACCGTACGCGTGCCGTGATCAGCCTTAAGCTCATCACAGGCGAACTGGAACTTCTTGGAGGGGGTATCGAAGCCCTCCTTCAACTGCGCCTCCCAGGTCTTGGGGGCCACATCATACCAGCCGTTTTTCACCAGATCATCGTAGGTATAGTCCTTGCCATCGAGGAAAAGAGCCCGCATGTCGTCATAGGTGCGGCTGAACACCGCATCGTCATAGCCCATGGCCTGGCCGAGCAAGTTGCACAGCTCCAAATTGTCCTTGCACTCGCCCAGAGGCTCGATAACCTTCTCGTTGAAGCAATCATAATTATGGCCGTAACCGCCGTTGAACTCCTCATACTCGAAGAAGGTCGGAGCCGGCAGCACAATGTCGGCGTATTCCACCGTCGGCGTCACAAAGATATCGTGCACCACCGTGAACAAATCCTCACGCTCGAGGCCCTCGCGCACCAGGTTCTGATTCGGGTTGGAAACCATGGGGTTGCCGCCGAAGATCATAATGGAGCGAATAGGATTCGTGGCAAAATCATGGCCCTCGCCATAGTTCACACCCGTCAGCACCTTACCGAGTGCCGGCGAGGAGTAGTTGCGAATGGTGGAGGCATCGGAGGATTCTGAGGGGACGGTCTCGGTGAACATCTCCAGATTTGCCGCCGTATTCACCCCGTACCCGCCCGAGCTCGTCATGTTGAAGTAGCACTCAGGGTGACCGATAAGACCAGTGAGCAGCTTAATGGAGATATGGCTCATACCGCCGTTGTTGCGACGCCCCAACTGCAGGCCCGTCTTCAGGCAAGCGCTCTCTCGGTTCTCCCACAAAAGCTCGGCAAACTGGCCAACCTGCTCAGCAGGAATACCACATTCGGAAGCTACCTTGTCGGCCGTCCACTCCGCGGCAGACTTGGCGTAGTCCTCATAACCGATGGACCACTCTGCGATGAACTGCTCATCAATTTTGCCAGCATCCATAAGGTACTTGGCTACGCCGAGCGCAAAAGCGCCGTCGGTACCAGGCTTCAACTGCACGTGCAGATCAGCCCACTCGCATTCCGGAACACGCACTGGATTCACCACGGCAATCTTGCCCCCGGCCTTGTGCATGTCTTTGATGAATTTCATGGTGTGCAAGCTGCCCGCGGAGGGGTTGTGCGCCCAAGAAATGTACAGATCCTTGCTAGCAATATCCTCAGCCCTCATCACGGTAATAGACCCCGTCGTATAGGGAAGCGAGAACACATACCCGTTGTTGCACATGCTCGCTTCGTGATAGGTGGCGCCCATCTTAAAGAAGAGAGGCTCAAGGCAGCGGCGATGAATAGCGCCCTGATTGCCCTGATAGCGGAACCAAGTGATAGCTTCGCCACCGTTTTCGGCAATAATCTGCTTCCAAGTATCAGTGATGGCCTGAATGGCCTCGTCCCAATCGATGCGCTCGAAGGTGCAACCCGGGCCCTTCTTGCCCGTACGCTTCATGGGATAGAGAATGCGGTCCTCGCGATAAACGTAATCGACGTAGTTCTGAGTCTTCACGCATAAACCGCCGGCTGTATAGGGGTTGCCCTTATCTCCACACACCTGCACGAGGCGCCCATCGACGACCTTGCTCATAATCATGCAGGTGTCGAAGCAATTGCGCGAGCAAGCGCTGTGATGCCATTCGCCCTCGGCAGTCTCTGCCTCATATTGATAGCCAATGGCGGAAACATCGCCTTCGCCCGTCTCGGCCAGCTCGTCGGCTGCCTGCTGCTTAGGGGCGCAACCCACCAAGCCCGCGCCAGCAACCCCCAGCGACAGGCCCGCCAAGGCCGACCCTTTCAGGAACCCACGGCGGCTCACCTTTCCTCCTTGAGCAGAGCCGGACATCAGAGTAATGCCCTGATTCTCTTTCATCACTTCTCCTCCTCGCATCTTAGGTACGCAGGGTCGCGGTCTCTCGTTCCCCGACCGAGGAGAAGTATTGCTTAGGCGATATTTTCGCACATCCTAACGAGTTTGGGATTTTGCGATTCTCCCTTAAATGGCATCCCAAAGTCTTTAGGATGGGCGAAAGAAACACCTGGTCGGAACCTCGCTATTGGCTCTATTCGGAACCCTTCGCAATGAGCTCCTGGCGCGTGCGGACGCCCACCTTCTCGTAAATATGCTTCACGTGGGTCTGCACGGTGGACTGGCTGATGCACAAAAGCTCTGCGATAGCGGGCACGTTGCGCCCCGAAAGCAGCAACTCTGCCACTTCCGATTCACGGGCCGAGAGCCCGTACCGCTCAACCCAGTGCGCGACAATCGCCGACGGCGTAGAGCCTGGGCGACTGTCGCCCGCAGAAACCTCTGCCACGCCCATGGCAGCACGTGATGCGCTGGCAACGGCACCTGTCTCTGGCGGAGTCGCCCTCTGCTCCTGAGCTTGCTTCGCCAGAGCCATTTCAAGCTCTGCTTTTTGGAATGTGGTATTCACGCGCATGATAGAGAGAATAACAGCAATGACAATGGCGTTGGCACATACGAGCAGCAGCACGGTAAGAGTAGAAGATTGCACCGGGACAATGAGTAGGCCGGCAAGCAGGCCGACGGCCTCCGCCATACTCAAGATGGCGAAACCGCAGCCAAACAACATGCGCGACGAGTATCCCCGGCGTCGGCAAATGGCCGCAAAGTGCGTAACGAGCTGCACCTCGGCAATATTATGGGCCGCAAACACCATAGCGAAAGCAAGTATCTGCACATTCGAATCGATAACGGCCACTACGGTAATGCCCGCGAACGTCAACGGTACGAATATCCAAAAACGTCTTCACTGCCGGTAATCGCAGCACGTAGGTGAGCACCGCGAGCACGAGCGAAACGATGACTATCAGTGCCGCCACCGAAAGCGAAAACGTCAGGAAGTCGGAACCTTGAAACAAACGCGAGACAGCCAGGGGCCACATCAGGCCAAATGTAAGCCACAGCACCGATGTGTACGCAGAGATCTTCCACTTGGTAAAGCGGCTACGTGCCGGCTCCTCCACCTGCGGCAGGAGCGGTTTTTGAGATTCTCCGCCTTCGTGAACACGGCGATAAGCCAAATCATGCAGAAGAACCATGCCGCATGCCAAAGGCAACAGCACCAGCACGGGCACGGCAATGGCTACGGCGTTGTTCGCTACCAGCGCATAGACAACCGCACCAAGAGCCATAGCCACGGGAACGACCCTCATGCTTAGGCGAACACTCAAGCTTCCATCCATTTTTCCGAACGCCAGAGAGAGGCACGCATCGCCCAGGCCGGCAAGGGCAAAACCACCAAGACCAACTGCGAATGCCCCGGGGAATGTGCCATTGGCTACAACCGCAAGCAGCACGCCTGCCATAGCGGCACCTGTACCGAGCTGGATAATCGCTTTATCTGAAGGCATCCGATCCGCTGCGCGCGAACAGAAGAACACGCCCACTGATCCTACGGCAAACGCGAGCAGAAAAGCCAGACGCCCTCCAGCCAGCAGCCCATAGGCATCAGTCGCCCGAACTACTGCAACGGGCGAAAAGAACAGCCCCATCCGCCATGCGAAAAGGAAGGCCTGACCACACAGGCGCAGAGGGGGAAGTTGAAGTCGCGTACTCATGACTAGTAGCATAGCATCCTCATGCTCGAAACGCACGACTAACTTCCCCCCAGCCCCTCCACTCGGGAAAATATCCCCCAGTTTTTAGGATGGAACCGATTAAGGAAACTTAGAGTTCCTTGGTGGAACTCAGTAGATTCCATCTGAATCCGTGAATTATGTTGCAAGTCCTAAGAATCGAATCCACGGATTTTGGGCATCTGGCAAAATCTTTGTCAAATATCGGCGGGAGTTACAACCATCCAACTCTTTTTATCGTTCAGCAACAGCAAAAGTTCGCCTTCGAAATAGAACTCTTCTTTCGTCCTCCCTATCGTGGGGCCCCGGCCAGTGCCTCCGTTTTTATGCCTCTAGCAGCCACTTCCAGGCAGGGCGAACCCTGACGATTCCTTCCTCTACCGGTACATCTAATTCGTCGTCGAACGTTAAAATGAGCGCTTCCTCTTTGTGGAAGCGTTTCATGGCTTCTCGCAGAGCCGATACCTCGCGCTCTCGAGTTTTCGGGCTGCCCATATCGAAGCATACTTGGACGAGCGTCGATACTTCATCGAGCGCAGCATCGCCTTCGATGAAGTCGATCTCTTTGCCCGAGCAGAGCTTCAACATGGCAATATCGCCGAGCCTTCCCGTGCGGCGACGGCGACGCAGTTCCAAATAAATTGCCGTCTCGAAGGCGAAAGTCAGCCCGTCGTCTGTAGCGATAGACGATGCCCAATAAAGCCCTGGATCAGCTGCGTACAGCTTCAAACCGCCAAGCCGAATCTTCTGAGCCGAATAGCTGAACTCGAACACTTGATATACCAAGTGAGCGTCTTCGAACGCATCAATCAGCTCGGTCACACCAGCACGACCCGGTGAATAACCGGCTTCGCGGCTTTTGTTGTCCAGGCGCGAAATAGACACATCGCGCGCGCTTGACGTAAGCGCCGTGCGCGACAACGAGCGGGCAAAAGCCGCGTTCGAGAACCCGAACCGCTCCACCACGTCGCGCGCTACCGTCAGCTGGGCATAGCTCTGCAGAAGCTGGGCGCGCTCCAAATCATCGAGCCCTTGGGCCGCGGGAAATCCGCCTTCCACAAGGTATTCGCGCAGAGACTTCTTCAGCGAGGAGGACAGCACCTTGCTATCCAGCGACCCGCCTACCGGCTCCTCCCCCCGAGCACGCAGATACTCCCGGAAGCTATAGGGCAAGAGCTCATAGGAAATCGAGCGTCCGCGAAATTCCGTGGACACGTCTTCCGAAAGCATACGCGACGACGATCCCGTAACATAGAGGCACACCTTCTCGGTATCGAGGATACGCCTCACCGTGACATCCCACGCAGGGACATCCTGCACCTCATCCAAGAACAGATAAGCCCCCTCCTTCCGGGCGCGCGGGTGCAGTTCGTAAAACTCTTCGATCACTTCGTTTACCAGCCCGTCCGGATAGGGGCGCAGACGATCGTCGTCGAAGTTGAAATAGCAAACGCACTCAGAACTCACTCCCGATTCCAACACGGCAAGAAGTTCCTGATACATACGAAAGGTCTTGCCCGACCGACGCATGCCCACAATCACCTTAGCGGTAGAGCCAATCTTAGGCCTCCGTATTTTTCCGAGGGGCAAGTCACGCGGAACCAATTCCTCGGCAACAGCCGGGAGTACCTGACTTTCAAAATCGTTCAGCAGATATCGAATGGTGGCGCGATAGCCTTCCATAACACCCTCCTCGGAGAATATCCCGAAACTGTCACAGATTTTAGCAGTTTTTTCTTAAATCTGTAAATATCTGTTACAGGTTATGAAAATAGGAAAAGACGAGCCGATCATTCGGCTCGCCTAAGAATTTAGCCTGAGAAAGCGATCAAGCGCCGCTATTCCCGGCCGTCCCAGCAGTAGGTGCAGATCTTCTCGGGATCGATGCCGATGGCCTCGATCATGCCCTGGAGGCTCTGGTAGCTGAGGGAATCGAAGCCCATGTCCTCGCAGATGGTCTTCAGCAGGCACTGGCCGCGCTCGGTGTTCGCGTCGGCGTACTCGGCCAAATGATCCAGGCCCTCCTCGCCTTCCAGCTGATCCACCACGCGGCGCGCGATGAGGTCCATATCCGACTTGCTCGACGAGAAGCTGAGGTACTTGCAGCTGTACATGATGGGCGGGCAGGCGCTGCGCATGTGCACCTCGGCGGCACCGGAATCGTACAGGAAGTTCACCGTCTCGCGCAGCTGGGTGCCGCGCACGATGGAGTCGTCCACGAACAGGAGCTTCTTGTCGCGGATGAGCTCGGGCACGGGCACCTGCTTCATGTTGGCGATCTTGTTGCGCAGATCCTGGTTCGCCGGCATGAACGAGCGGGGCCAGGTGGGCGTGTACTTGATGAACGGGCGCCCGAAGGGCATGCCGCTTTCCGTGGAGTACCCGATGGCATGCGGCACGCCGGAGTCGGGCACGCCGGCCACGTAGTCCACCTCGGGGCACGCGCCGCGGCCGGCCTCGTCGCGGGCCATGATGGCGCCGTTGCGGTAGCGCATCACCTCTACGTTCATGCCCTCGTAGTTGGAATTGGGATAACCGTAGTACACCCACATGAACGCGCACATCTTCATCTCGTCGCGCGCCGGCGAGAGCACCTCCACCGCATCGGGCGTGAGCCGCACGATCTCGGCCGGCCCCAGCTCGTACTCGTCGTGATAACCCAGCTTGTGGTAGGCGAACGATTCGAAGGCCACGCAATGGCCGTCGCCGTCGCGCCCCACGAGCACCGGCAGGCGTCCCATGAAGTCCCGGGCGGCGATAAGGTCGCCGTTGTCGGTCATGATGAGCAGCGTGAGCGAGCCGTCGATCTTCGACTGCGCGTACTGGATGCCGGATACCAGGTCGTCCTTCTGGTTAATGAGCGCCGCCACCAGCTCGGTGGCGTTCACCGCGCCCGAGCTCAAGGCCATGAACTGGCTGTTGCGTGCGGCGAAGTACTCCTCCACCAGGGCCTCGGCGTTGTTGATGGCGCCGATGGTGGTGAGCGCGAACGTGCCCAGATGCGAACGCACGAGCAGCGGCTGCGGGTCGGCGTCGGAGATGCACCCGATGGCGCTCGTGCCGTGGAACCGCACGATGTCGTCCTCGAACTTGGTGCGGAAGGGCGTGTTCTCGATGGAGTGGATCTGGCGCTGGTAGCCGTCCTCGTGGTCGAGCACGATCATGCCCGCGCGCCGCGTTCCCAAATGGGAGTGGTAGTCCACCCCGAAGAAAACGTCCATCACCACATCGCGCTGGGAAACTGCCCCGAAAAAGCCGCCCACGACATCCTCCATCTCGGAAAGCCTGACTGACTCCGTTAGTATAAATGGTGCGGCTGCGCGAATGTTAATCAGCCGTTAAAAGGACGAAAGAATCTGTGAGAGCGCCGGCGCCGGCCCGGCAGCCTTCGCGGGAGAGCGCGCGGACCCGACCGTGAGCATCGGCAGCATCTCAGCCGTGCGCCCGACCCGGCCCCGCGCCCCGTGTCGCGTCCGCCTCCCGCTACTCCACGACGAAACGGCGCTGGCGCACCTCGGCCAGGGCACGCGGCGCCAAGTCGCACCCGATGCCCCACTCGTGGCCGGGGGAGTTCAGCGTGATGATGCCCTGGGGCGCCTCGTAGGCGGGCACGGTGAGGTCGGCCTCGAAGTAGCGGGCCGTGGCGCCCAAATCGCCGGGGATGACCACACCGGGCAGCGTTTGGAAGGCGGCGTGGGCGAAGCGCGAGATACCCGTGTCGTACATGCCGCTCATGCACACCTCGCGCCCGCGCGAGAGCGCCTTGTGCACGAACTCGAGCGAGCGCTGGATGCCGCCGAACTTCCCGATCTTCACCATGGCGCAGCGCAGCTCGGGGAAGTCGAAGATGCGGTCGGCCTCCTCGGCGTTGACGAACGACTCGTCCACGCACAGGGGCATGGCCAGCGTATGCTGAAACGACGCCAGGCGCGAGAAGGCGTTCTCGTGGCTGCTCACGCCGGCCGCGTCCAGGTTCAGCGGCTCTTCGATCCAGCCGATGTCGAGCTCGTCGTAGGCGCGCAGCTCGGCCATGTGGTGCAGGCTGAAGCTCTGGTTCGCGTCCAGGGTGACGAGCAGCCCGGGGAAGGCCCGGCGCACCGCGCGCACGGCGGGCAGCCCCTTGCCGGGGGCCACCTTCAGCTTCACGCGCTGGTAGCCCTCCCGCACGCAGGCGCGCACGTCGGCCACCGTCTGGGCCGGCGTGGCCATGCCCACCACCGCGCCGCTGTACACCTGGCGCGGGCGGGTGCGCCGGGCGGGAAGGGCGGCCTGGCCCACAGCGGGCGGCTCCTCCTCACAGAAGGCCGCCAGGCGCGTAAGCCGGTCGAACTCCTCGCCGAGCAGCGCCCACAGCGGCTGCTCGCACACCTTCCCGTACAAGTCCCAGCAGGCCATCTCCAGCGCGCTCATGGCCATGGGGAAGCGCTCGGCCCCCTCGGCGGACGCCAGATCGGCGGCCACCTCCCGCGGATGCAGGTACGTGCCGGCGATCACCCGCGGAGCCAGTACCTCGCGTATCATGCGCACATCATCGTCCAGCGTCTCGGGCAGATACCAGTCGGTGTCGAACGAGGTGCACTCCCCCAGGCCCACCCGGCCCTTCTTGTCCACCACCTCCACGATAACGAGCTCGCGGTAGGTCAGCGTCTCCTTGGGCGTCTTGAAGGGCTTGGTGAAGGGCAGCCGCACCCGGTGCAGGATCACGCGCTTCACGTCGATATGCTGGCGGAAGAGCCCCTCGCAGGCCGCGCGGTCGATCTTGCCGATGCCCGAGCGGGGCATCTCGTCCACGATGCAGATCTGCTCGGGAATGTAGAGGCGCGACAGCCGTCGGGCCAGCGCGTCCTTGATGATGGCCGCCGAGAGCGGGGGCGCGCCGGGCGCGAGCTCCACCACGGCCGCCGGGCGGCGTCCCCAGCGGGCGTCGGGCACGCCGAACACGTAGGCGTCGGCGATGCCGGGAATGCGCACGAGGGCGTCCACGATCTCAGCGGGGTACACGTTCTCGCCGCCCGACACGAACATGTCGGCCGTGCGCTCGCGGATGTAGAGGCAGCCCTCGTGCAGCGCCGCGGTGTCGCCGGTGAGGAAGAAGCCGTCCACGGTGAAGGCCGCCCGCCCGTTCGCGTAGCCCGAGAACACGCCCGGGCCCCGCAGGGCGAGCCGCCCGAACCCCTCGGCGTCGGGCTCGACGATGCGCGCCGAGTAGCCCGGCAGAAGCCTGAGGCCGCCGGTGAACTGCGGGGTGATGAGGGTGTTCGCCACCTGGCTCGACGTTTCGGTCATGCCGTAGCTGGCATACACCCGAGCCCGTGCCTCCAGCGCGCGGCTCACCGTGTTCGCGTTCAGCGGGCCGCCGCCGAGCAGCAGGCAGTGGTAGCCGGAAAGCGCGTCCGGCCGCGCGTTCAACATATCCTGGAGCATCTTGTCCACGACCGAGATGTGCGTGGCGTGCAGCTCGACGGCGTCGTGCAGGATGCGCCCGGCGTCGAAGCGCTCGTACACGCGCAGCGGCCAGCGGCTGCACACGCTGCGCACGAGCACCTGGAAACCCCCCACGTGGAAGAAGGGCAGCACCGCCTGCCACAGCCCCCGCGTGAGCGTGCGCGGCGAGAGCACGCGGTTGGAGGCCTCGGCCGCCTCCACCAGGTTGCGCCACGTCAGCTCGGCACCCTTCGGCTTGCCGGTGGTGCCCGATGTGAACATGATGAGCGCCCGATGACCGGCGTCGAAGGTGTGGGCCGCGCGCTCGGCGAAATGGATGGCGTCCTCCACCACCCCGCCCAGCGAGTCGTCCACCCGCCCCGAGGGGGACTCGCCGCGCAGAAGCGAGTTGCACACCTGCTCGAACAGCCGCGGCTCGTTGCCCGCGTTCACCCGATAGGCGATGCGAATCCCGCAGCGCTCCAGCTCGAGCGTGCGCGTGAGCTTCTCGGCATCGGTCAGCCGGTGGTTCAGCACCACCAGGCCGAAGCCGCCGTAGGCCGCCGCCAGGACGAGCATCACGTACAGCGGGCAGTTCGGCAGATCGACCGCCACCATGTCGCCAGGGAACACCCCCTTGTCGCGCAGGCGGCGCGCGAGCTGGGCGGCCAGGAGCCGCGTTTGGCGGTAGGTGAATGTCATCTCCTGCCCCGCCTGGTCGACATAGGAGAAGAACACGGTGTCAGGACGCGCCTGTGCGGTGCTTTCAAATATGTCGATCATGGAGCTTCACAAGGTTCCTTCAGAAACGAACTGGCGGAAAACGGCGGGGACGGACCGGCAACCCGCTAACGACGCGGGGCCGGGCGGCCGGGCGGCAGGCGGCCGGAGCAGATCCTACGGGAACTTCGGGAACTGGGTGAAGTCGGGGGCGCGCTTCTCCTTGAAGGCGTCGCGGCCCTCCTTGGCCTCGTCGGTGGTGTAGTACAGAAGCGTGGCATCGCCGGCCAGCTGCTGAATGCCCGCGAGCCCGTCGGTGGCGGCGTTGAACGAGGCCTTCATGAAGCGCAGGGCTGTGGGGCTGAACTGCATCATCTCGGCGGCCCAGTCCATGCACTCCCGCTCCAAATCGTCGAAGGGCACGACCTTGTTCACAAGCCCCATCTCCAGCGCCTCGGCGGCGGTGTACTGGCGGCAGAGGTACCAGATCTCGCGGGCCTTCTTCTGGCCCACGATGGCGGCCAGGTACCCCGCGCCGTAGCCGGCGTCGAAGGAGCCCACCTTCGGACCGGTCTGGCCGAACTTCGCCGTGTCGGCCGCGATGGTGAGGTCGCACAGAATGGAGAGCACGTGCCCCCCGCCGATGGCGTAGCCGTTCACCATGGCGATGACGGGCTTGGGCACCACGCGGATGAGCCGCTGCAGGTCGAGCACGTTCAGGCGCGGGATGGAGTCCTCGCCCACGTATCCGCCGTTGCCGCGGATCTTCTGGTCGCCGCCGGAGCAGAACGCCTCGTCCTCGTGGGCGCCCCCATGGTTCACGCCGGTGAGCAGGATAACGCCCACGCTCGCATCGTCGCGGGCCTCGGAGAAGGCGTCGTACATCTCCATGACCGTCAGCGGCGTGAAGGCGTTGCGCCGCTCGGGCCGGTTGATGGAGATCTTCGCCACGCCGTCGCACAGCTCGTAGCGAATCTCGCGGTACTCCTTGCCGACCTTCCAATCGTAGGTGCTCACATTCCCGTCCTTCCCTTGGAGCGCCCGAAAAGAGGCGCGTTTCTCTAACCTGCCATAATAACGCAGAAAGTGCGCCCGCACAGGCAAAACCCGAGGTGATTTTGAGAAAGGGCGCCCGCGAGGGCGCCCTGGGGTCGCAGAGACGATGTTCCGGCCGAGCGTGAGGCGCTACATGCCCTCAGACTCGAAGCGCTTCTTCAGGGCCTCCTGGTGGATGGCGTGCTGCAGGGCCACTTCCTTGGACACCGTGCCCTCGCGCACGAGGCGGTGCAGGCTCTGATCCATGGTGCGCATGCCGGCCCCGGCCGAGCTGGCGATGACCGAGTCGATCTGGTGGGTCTTCTCCTCGCGGATGAGATTGCGGATAGCCGGCGTGGCCGTCATGATCTCGAACACGGGCACAATGCCGCCGTCCACCGTGGGCACGAGCTGCTGGGACACCACAGCCTGCAGCACCATGGACAGCTGCATGCGAATCTGGCGCTGCTGGTTGGCCGGGAACGCGTCGATGATGCGGTCGATGGTGCTCGCCGCACCCGTGGTGTGCAGGGTGGAGAACAGAAGCTGCGCCATCTCGGCGGCGGTCATGGCGGTGCCGATGGTCTCGGAGTCGCGCATCTCGCCGAGCAGGATCACATCGGGGCTCTCGCGCATGGCACTGCGCAGCGCTTCGGCGTAGGTGGCCACGTCCGAGGGGATCTCGCGCTGGGTGACGATGCAACCCTCGTGGCGGTGCACGTACTCGATGGGGTCCTCCATAGTGATGATGTGCCCGCAGCGCGCCTTGTTCAGCTTGTCGATGATGCAGGCGAGCGTGGTGGACTTGCCGGCGCCGGCCGGGCCCGTCACCAGCACGAGGCCCTTCTGGAAGTCGGCGCAGGCCATGACGTCGTCGGGAATGTGGTAGTCGGCGGGGTTGGGCAGCGTGAAGGGGATGACGCGGATGACCGCGCCCAGGCTGCCGCGCTGGCGGAACACGTTCACGCGGAAGCGGCCCATGCCGGCCACGGCGAAGGAGAAGTCGTCATCGTGGTTGTGGCCGTCGACGAACACGGCCATGCTCCGGCCCGACAGGTCGTAGATGGCCTCGACGAGCGCCTTGGTGTCCGCGGGCATGAGCGGGGCCATGTCCATGCGCACCTGGCGGCCGTCGGCGGTGTAGGTGAGCGGAAGACCGGCCACGATGAACACGTCCGAGGCCTTCTTGTCGATCATTTCCTGCAGCAGTGTCTTCAGTTCCATGGGCTTGCTTTCTCCTCACTTTAGCCGAGCCACAGGTTCGCGCCTGTGCCGTCGTCGGTCCATTGGGTCGTCGTCTTCCATTGCTCTATGCGATAGGTGGCGTCGTCGTTCACGCGCAGCACGGCCTCCAGCGTGCGGCCGCTCTCCAGCGAGAACGTGACGCTGATGAGCGTACCGTCGAAGGTGCCCGAGGCGGTGACGGGGTCAGCGGCGGGACATTCGATGACCGCGACGGTCGCCTCATCCCCGACCGTCCCCGAGAGCGACTCGTCGGCAATGGCCTCGCCGGCGGGCGTCTCGTCGGCAATGGCCTCCCCCGCCTCGGCGGCAGAGGCGACCTCGGCGCCCTCTGAGGCCGAAGGCGTCGACGGAGCGTCGGCCGCAGGAGCCGTCTCGGTCACGCCGTAGGCCGCGAGCACCGCGGAGAGGGCCGCGGCGTCGCCCTGGGCGAGCGCCGTGTCCACATCGGCCACGAAGGTCTGGGCCATGGTTTCCAGCTGGTAGGTCTCCGTCGTCGTCGCGGCCTGGCGCTCGGTGATGGACAGCTCGGCGCGGGCCGTCGTGACCGAGAGCGTGGCCAGCACGGCCAGGCACAAGATGATGATGAGAGTGAACAAGCTGATGGGGCCGATGCGCACCGAGCCGTGGGGCTTAGCCATGGGACACCTCCCCTTCCGCCTGCGAGGGGCTATCGGTCGCGGCGACGCCGGGTGCCGTGGCCGCCGTCGCGCCGTCGGCCGCCGCGCGCGCATCCGAAGCCGGCACGTAGCGGGCCGTTTCCAGGGTGTACACCGGCTCGTCGTCCCAGTGCTGGAAGCACACGCCGTCCGACCCGCCGGCCACGATGCCCTCGTCGAGCATCTGGCTCGGATCGGTAAGCACGCGCACCTTCAGCACCTCGATGGTCAGGTAGTGCAGCGAGCCGCCCGCCGTGGTCTCGGTGGAGAACCGGCAGTCGGCCAGAAGCGCGCTCTCGCCGCTGACGATCTCGCCCACCGGCTCCGAGAGCCACCGGTCGGCCATGGCGTCGGCGCCGTAGGCCTCCTCCAGGGCCACCGGGTCGGCGGCGAACTCCTCGGCGACGTTCGAGGCCAGGGCCATGGCGCCCATGAGGTCGGCGCTCTGCTCGCCGGCGGCATCGGCCGTGGCGTTCAGGTTCATGAGCACCGCGAGCGAGCCGGCCAGGAACACGAGCAGCAGCAGCGCCTCCACGATGAAGGCAGCGCCGGGCCACACGCGGCGCTCCACGCGGTGGCGCCCCACATACTCGTGGTAGCGCTCCATGCGCGCATCGCCCGCGTTCACGCCGCGCGCATGGGCCGCCACGGAGTAGTCGGCCATGGAGCGGCGACGGGTGCTTCCTCCGGCCATTATCGATCACCTCCCGCGCTGCGCAGGGCCACCGACACGCTGCCCGCATCGGTGGTGATGGTCAGAAGGCCGCCCTCGTAGGCGAAGTCGAACACATCGGAGGCCACGATGGCCGTGGCCTTCTCCGGGTCGTAGGGGGCATCGGCCAAGGCGTACTCTTCCATAATGGTGCCGTCGTAGCAGTACAGGCGCGTCTCGTACACGCCGCTGGGCAGCGTCTCGCGCAGCACGAGCGCCGGGCCCGAGAACAGGCTGCGCGCCTCACCTGCGGCATCGGCGGCCGCGGCCAGGCCGTCGGCGCCCTCGGCCACCTCCACCTGCACGGCGTCCTCGGTGACCCACGCGCGGGCCACGGCGTCTATCTGGTCGTTGGCGCGCACGTCGTTGGCCAGAAGCGTCAGCGACAATCGCTGCTCGTCGGCAGCCGCGCCCTCCTGGTGCAGCGCGCGGTACACCCCCGTGCCCACGAGGATGGCCATGAGCAGCGTGACCACGAACAGCGCGAACAGGATTCCCGTGAACACGCGGCCGAAATCGCGCTCGCGGCGGCGAGGGTTGCTCATCGCGGCCTCACCTCCACCGAGGGGGGCACGTTCGAGGCGAAGGCCTCGTAGGTGACCACGTAGTCGCTGCGGTTCACGATGAGCCCGTAATGCTCTTCCAAGTACTCGAGCGTAGAGGGATAGGCCCCCTCCACGGCGGCGCACTGCATGGCCGCGTCCAGCACGGCATGGCGCACCGACAAGGCGCCTTGGGCCTCGGTCTGGTCGCTCGCCGTATCCCAGGTGAACCACAGCACCACGGCCAGCACGCAGGCCGCGATGGCACCCGCCACCCGCCAGGCGCGCCTCCGCTTCATCTGGGCTGTCTTACCGTGAATCATGATGCTATCCGATCGATCCCATGATGCCGATGAGCGGCATCATGACCGAGATGAGCGTGGCGCCCACGGCGATGGTCAAGAAGGCGGCCAGGGCGGGCTCGATGTTGTCGATGGCCCCGTCGATCTGCAGGATGGCGTCGTCGAAGAAGTTGGCCGACAGGCGGTCGAGGGCCGCGTCGAGGGAGCCGGAGCGCGTGCCGATGGTGAGCATGCGCGCGTGAATCTGCTCGAACACCTCGGCCTCGCTGATGGCCTGGGCGAGCGAGCGCGGCGCGGCGGCGTCTATCATGAGCGCGTAGGCGCTCGCGGCCTTCTTCTTCAGGCCGGCGTGCTCCACCACTTCCATGGCCTCCTTCATGGCCGTATCGGTGTTCACGCCCGAGGCGGTGTAGGCGGCCAGGGCCGAGGCGAAGCGCGACACGGCCAGCTGCTCCATGGCGCCGCGCGTGGCGGGGAACTTCTCGAACAGGCGCATCACCGCCATGCGGCCGGCCTCCGACCGGCAGGCGATGACGCCGCCGAGGGCCACCACCGTGCACACGAGCGTGACCCCGAGGGCCACCCAGCCGATGGCCACCGACAGCCCCACCGCGCCCGACGAGCCGTTGGTCAGCGAGCCGGCGATGGACACGTACACGTCCTCGAACACGGGCAGGATGATGATGACCGTGAAGGCCAGGATGATGGACATGATGCACAGAAGCGCCGCCGGGTAGCCCACCGACGAGCGGATCTTCGCGAACAGGCGGTCCTCCTCGTCGTAGTACACGCCGAGCGCGCGGAGCACTTCCTCGGTGCGGCCGGCGTTCTCGCCTACCCGCACCATGTCCACCGCGTATCGGGGGAAGGCGCCCGAGGCCTGCATGGCGTCGGCGAGGGCATCGCCCGCGTTCAGGCTGCGGTACACCGCGGTGCAGGTGGCCTGCAGCCCCGCGTCTCCGATATCCTCCGAGAGCATCCCCACCGCCTCGTCGGTCTGGATGCCCGCCGCCAGCATCATGGCGACGCTCTCGCAGAAAAGGCTGATGCCTGCGCTGTCGAGTTTCGGTTTGGCCATATCCTCTCGCCTCTCCCTAGTACGTGTATCGGTCGGTGTAACTGGTGCCGTCGCCGATGGTGGACGCCGCCCCGCTCGCGGCGAAGGTCAGGTCCACCCGGGTCCAACTGTTCGGTTCTATGCTGATCTCCACGCTCACCCATTCCCCATCAATATATACCATGTTCCACGCATGGTACACGTCATCGGGAGAAACGTAGCCGGTGATGACCTGGCAGGGTATGCCGAGCGAGCGCAGCATGGCGGCGCCCAGCGAAGCGTAGTCGAAGCAGATGCCCGTGCCCGCGGCCAGCGTGGCGTCGGGGTCGGGAACGTATCCGGTCACCGAGGCGAGCTCGGCGGCCTTATCGTGGTCGTAGGAGATGTTGGCCACCACCCACTGGTAGATGTTGCGCACCACATCGCCCTGGTTGGCGGCGCCCTGGGCCAGCTCGCGGGCCTTGGCCACCACCGAGGAGGACTCGTCGTAGTCCACGAACATGTTGGGCACGAGGAAGGGCGCCTGCTCGCTGGCAAGGACCACATCCGCCGTCGTGGCGAACAGCTCGACGTAGTTGTTGCCCGAGGTGTTCTGCATGACGCGGAAGGTGTAGGAGCCATCGCCCATGTTCACCGGCACCACAATGGGGGTGCCGTCGCCGGGCAGATCGTAGTTGTAGCTCATCTCGCCCTTGCTCACCTGGAACTTCAGGCGGCTGTCGCTTTGGGCCGATGCGCCCACATAGCCCTCGGAGGCGGCGGAGGTGTCGATGGCGCACCCGTTGCCCTCCTCGGCGAAATCGGGATGGAAGGCCGAGAGGGCCACCGAGCCGGGGGGCGTGAAGGCCGGGCCCGACGTGGAGCCGGCATCGACCTCCGAGGCGCCTTGCGCATCCGGCGATGCGGCCGCCGCGCCGCCGCCCGAGGGGGCGTCTCCCCCCGAGCCGCCGCAACCGACGAGCGCGAGCGCGCCGACGAGCAGCGCCGCAGCGGCGAGACGGAGGGGGGCGGTATGTCGGCGGGAGCGTGTCATCGGGGGCCTACAGCCACTCCTTCAGCGTCTTCACCAAAAGCTCGATCTCCATGGGCTTGGACATATGGGCGTTCATGCCCACCGCGCGGGCGTGGGCCACGTCGTCGGCGAAGGCGTCGGCGGTGAGGGCCACCACCGGGATGGTGCCCAGATCGGGGCGCGGATCGATGGCCTCACCATCGGGGCCTTTCCCCTCGGCGGCCGCACGGATGGCGCTCGCGGCCTCATACCCGTTCATCACCGGCATCTGGATGTCCATGAACACGAGCTCATAGTGGCCCGGCTCCGCGTTCAGCAGCATGTCCACGGCCACGCGCCCGTTCTCGGCGTGGTCCACCTCAAGCCCGGTCATGCCCATGATGTCGAGCGCGATGGCCGCGGCGATGGAGTTGTCCTCGGTGAGCAGGATGCGGTGCCCGCTGAAGTCGCTCTGCTGGAGCACCTCGTACTCGCTGGCCGGCTCGGGCTCGTTGCTGGCGATGAGGCCCTTCATCACGTGCACGAGGCGGCTGCGGAACAGCGGCTTGGAGATGAAGGCGTCCACGCCCACCGAGCGCGCCTCCTGCTCCACGGCCGTCCAGTCGTAGGCCGACAGGATGATGATGGGCATGTCGTCGGAGACGATCTCGCGAATCTCGCGGGCCGCCTCGATGCCGCTTTTGCCGGGCATCTTCCAATCGAGGATGATGGCCACGTAGCTGCGGCCGTTCTTCTCGGAGTCGCGCACGGCGGCCACGGCGTCGTCGCCCGACATCACGTAGTCGGGCTCCATGCCGATGGAGCGCAGCACCTCGCAGGCGCTCTCGCAGGCCTCCGGCTCGTCGTCGGCCACCAGCACGTGCAGGCCCTCTAACGGCGTCAGGTCGTGCTCGTCGCCTTCGCGCAGCTTCATGTACACCGTCACCGTGAAGGTGGTGCCCTCGCCGAGCTTGCTCTTCACGTCGATGGTGCCGTTCATGAGGTTCACCACGCTGCGCACGATGGACATGCCGAGCCCGGTGCCCTCCACCTTGGTCACGCGGGAGTCGTTGGCGCGGGTGAACGGCTCGAACACCGTCTTCACGAAGTCCTCCGACATGCCGCAGCCGGTGTCGGAGAAGGTGAACTCGTAGCAGCCCGAGCCCTTCACGCGGCTCGGCAGCTCCTTGATGCGCAGGCTCACCGTGCCGCCCTCGGGCGTGAACTTCACCGAGTTGCCCATGATGTTCACGAACACCTGCTGCAGGCGCATCGGGTCGCCCACCACGTGCTCGTGCTGAATGTCGGCGATCTCCACCTTCAGGTTCAGCTTCTTGTCGTTGATCTGGGGCGTCATGATGGAAAGGAGGCTCTCCACCGTCTCGGGCAGGTCGAAGTCCTCCTCCGACAGGCCCAAGTTCCCGCTCTCGATCTTCGCCATGTCGAGCACCTCGTTGATGAGGCCGAGCAGATGCCGGCTCGAGGTGGTGATCTTCGTGAGGCAGTCCTTCACGCGCTCCGGGTCGTCCACGTACATGGAGGCGATGGCCGTCAGCCCCATGATGGAGTTCATGGGCGTGCGGATGTCGTGGCTCATGGAGTTCAAGAAGTCGGTCTTGGCGCGGCTCGCCCGCTCGGCCTCGTTGAAGGCGTCCTGCAAGGCGTTGTGCTGGGCGATCTCGCGCTCCTTCACGTCGGTCACGTCCTGCACCGACAGAAGCACGCTCGTCACCACGCCGTTGGCGTCGCGCTGCAGCGGGATCATGGAGGCCTGGTTCCACTTCACCTCGTCGGTCTCCTGGTCGCGCAGGCGGTACTCCAGGTGCAGGTAGGGCACCTCGGGCGTCAGGTGCTCGCGGATGAACTTAGGCATGAGCTCCGCCTTCATGCGCTCGCGCTCGTCGTCGTCGCAGAAGCGCGTCTCCCAGTAGTAGCGGAACATGTGGTACTCGCCGTTGCGGGGCAGATCGTCCTTGATGCCCTCGTCCTTCAGGTACTCGTAGGTGTTCTTCTCCAGATCGATCACGGCGAAGCGCTGGAAGAGCGCCAGCGACGAGTTCACGATGCTCGTCACGTGCTCGCTCTCGCTGATGAGCTTCGAGCGCTGGCGCATGGTCTGCACGAGCAAGAAGCCCGCCACCAGGGCCAACGCGCCGCCCACGAGGCCCACCAGCACCAGGCCGGCCAGGCTGGCGCGCGCCTGCATGGCGTCGGTGATGGAGGCGGGGAAGGTGCGCATGATCATCCAGTCGTAGTTGGCCACCTGCATCACATAGGCCGTGCCCGAACCAGAGTCGCCCCGGTAGGTGAAGGTGACCGAGGTGCCGTTGCGGAAGGCCTCTTCCAGCTCGGTGCGCGAGATGTTGCCCGAGCCCTCCTCTTCCAGGTACAGGTCGGCGGCGTTGCGCACGTTGCTGCTGTAGGTGGTGGAGGAATGGGCCACCACCGCGCCGTCGCGCTCGACGAGGTAGGTGTTGGTCTGCTCGTCGAAGATGTAGGTGCGCAAAAACTCCTCCATAGAGCCCTCGCGGTAGGCACCGGTGATGACGCCGACCACCTCGCCCTGGAAGTACAGGGGGGTGTAGAAGATCACGGACAGATCGTCGTAGAACAGCGAGTGATCGGTGGCGCACACGCCCGACTCGCCCTCCATGCCGCGCAGGTAGTACTCGCGGTCGGCGGCGTCGTCTTCCTTCCCCGTGTTGTCGAAGGTGGTGCCGTCGGCCAGGGAGATGGTGGTGTAGTCGAACTTCGTGTAGTCGGCCAGCTGCTTGATGCTGTCGGCATCGATCTCGTCAACGCTCGCAAGGGTGCTCTCGTACATGGAGGCCAGCAGCTTCACCTCGGTCTGGGAGTCGGCCATCCACTCGCTGATGCGGCGGGACGACTGCTCGGTGGAGCCTTGGAGGTACTTGGCGTTCTGCTCGGAGATACGCTCGTTGTTCATAGTGATGAACAGGAAGAACGCGATGATCACCAAGGCCAGGGCGACCAGGGATATGAGAATGCGTCCGCGTCTCGTCTTGTTATCTGTTTCCATCATGCGTTCGTTCCTTTGTCGAAGTCATCGTGCGGCTTCAGGTCATCGGGTCGTCGGGCTCGGGCATCGCCGCGCGGGTGCGCCCGCCTGCCCGCCTCTCGCGTCGCCTAGATGATGGCGATGGAGTCGACCACCAGGGTGTAGGCGTCGCGCACGGCGGGCAGAAGCTCGGGCACCGCCGCCAGGTTCGCCGGCGCGCCGGCATCGTCCAGGCGCAGGGCGTCGGACAGGGCGCAGGCGGCCTCGAACAGGGGGGTGAAACCCAAGTCGCGGCTCACGCCCTTCAGCGTGTGGGCGCCGCGGTAGGCCTCGGAGAAGTCGCCCGCCTCGAGGGCGGTCTCCAGCGTCTGCATGGAGGTGTCCTGCAAAAAGATCTTCGCGAACTTCTCGATGCGCTCATCGGTCATCAGGCGGCCGCGCACCGTTTCCAGGTCGCCCCCCATGGCGGCATAGGCAATTTCCAGTGACATAGTCTCGCTCCTTTATCGGTCGGCGGGGGCCTCGTCGTCCCCCTCTTCGTCGGCATCGATGCCCGAGAGGGCCGTGCAGGCATCCTCCGACAGCAAGCCGCGCTCCTCTTCGGTCAGATCGTCGTAGAACACATACCCGCTGCGGCCGCCGCGCTTCTTCTGGTACAGCGCCACGTCGGCCCGGCGGAACAGCTCGTCGTAGTCGCGCACGCCATCATCGGTGGTGGCCACGCCCATGGACACCGACAGCGGGAAGCCCTCGAACTCGCCCTCGAGCGAGCCGTGGATGCGCTCGATGAGCGGGCGCGGGTCCACGGGGCATTCCATGCACACGAGGAACTCGTCACCGCCCACGCGGGCCACCACGTCGTGGCCGCGCACGCTGTCCTGCAGGCGCCCGGCGAAGTGCTGGAGCACCTTGTCGCCGAACTGATGGCCCCAGGTGTCGTTGGCCTGCTTGAAGAAGTCCAGGTCGCACAGCAGAAGCACATGCTGGTCGGTATCGCGATCGCACTCATCGCCATCGCCCAGACGCTCGGTGATGACCTTGCGGGCGAACGCGCCGTTCACCACCTCGGTCAGCGGGTCGTGGTAGGCCTTGAACTGCAGGTCGCGCAGCTCGGCCTGGCGGTCGTCGATGTCGATGAACTTGCCGATGGAGCCCAGGTAGGCCGGCTCGGCGTCCTCCGACCACAGGGCGCGCACGAGCGCATGCAGCCAGCGGGTCTCGCCATCCACAGTCACTTCCATTTCCATATCGATGACCGGATCCTCCGGCGTGGTGGCGCGCAGCAGGCGGTTGAGCTTCTCCAGGTTCTCGCGGCCGAACACGCTGCAGAACGCCTCGTCGTTGTACGGATCCATGACGATCTCGGGCAGACCGAGCTTGCGGTCGCCCCAGTCGGACAGCACGATCATGGGCGGCTCTTCGGTGAACTCGAACTGCACCTCGTTGCTCATGGAGGCGAAGAAGTGGTACTTCATGCGCTCGTAGTCCAGAAGCTCCAGGGTGCGGCTGGAGGCGGTGGCCGAGCCCTCGTCCACGTCGGCCCCGAGCGGGCGCAGGACGTCGGCGGAAATCTCGCGGCCCGTCACCCCGCGGTTCAGGCGATTCTCCAAGTCGTCGGCCACGGCGGTGAGGCACTCCAAGATGAGCGGGTTGAAGGCGCCGCACTCCCCCTCGCGGATCATGCGCAGGGCCTCTTCGTGGCTGAAGGGCGGCTTGTACACGCGCGGGCTCGTGAGGGCGTCGTACACGTCGGCCAAAGCAACCACCTGGGCGGATATGGGAATCTCCTCGCCGACCAGGCCGTCGGGGTAGCCCCGCCCGTCCCAGCGCTCGTGGTGCCAGCGGCAGATGTCGCGGGCCACGCGCACGAGCTTCTCGTCCTTGTACAGCTCCAGATCGTCCAGCATGTCGCTGCCCACCGCCGAGTGGGTCTTCATGATAGCGAACTCTTCGTCGGTGAAGCGGCCCGGCTTGTTGAGGATCTCCTCAGGGATGGCGATCTTGCCGATGTCGTGCAGGCTTGAGGCCATGGTGATGAGCGAGATGTCCTCGGCCGTCAGCGGGTACTGGTCGGTCATGGACATAAGCTGGGTGAGGATCATCTCGGTCATGGCCTGCACGTTCAGCACGTGCATGCCGCTCTCGCCGTTGCGGAACTCCACGATGTGCGACAGGATGTACACCATGAGGTTGTTCGACTTCTCGCGCTCGTAGATCTGATCGGCCACCATGCCCATGAGCGTGCGCTGCTTCTGGTACAGCATGAGGGTGTTCACCACGCGGCGGCGCACGATGTTCACATCGTAGGGGCGATTGATGAAGTCGGTCACGCCCAGCTCGTAGGCGCGTTCCACGTAGGCCGCGTCCGACTCGGCGGACACCATGATGACGGGGATGTCCTTGATCCAGCCGTTCTTGTTCATCACCTCGAGCACATCGAAGCCGTCCATCTGCGGCATGACGTAGTCGAGCAGCACGAGCGAGATGCCCGTGCCCTCCTTCTGCAGCGTCGCCACCGCCTGCTTGCCGTCCTCGGCCTCCAGAATGCGGTAGGCGTCGCCGATCATGTCGGCCAGAAGCGCCCGATTCAGCATCGAGTCATCGACGATGAGGATCGTCTGCTTCTCATTCAAGCTCGTAATGATGGCTCTCTCCTTCCATCGCGGGCTTTCCCCTGGAACTCCCCCGTGTCGTTAGTAGCGGCTGTCGAAGATGCGCTTGGTCTTCTTCTCGGAACGCGGCAGTTCGCCGAGCGGCACGCCCTTGGCCTCGGGCGTGCAGCCGAGCTTCGCCTTGAAGATGAGCGCGAGCTCCTCCTCGCAGCGGGCAAGCGCCTCGCCCTCGAGCGGCGTCTCGAACAGCACGGTGAGCACGTCGTGGCCGTCCACCGCCTCGATCATCACCTGGTACTCGGAGCTGGTGCCGTCAGTGGCCTTGATGACCTCCTCCACCTGAGCGGGGAACATGTTGCAGCCCTTCACCTTGAACATGTCGTCGGTGCGGCCCGTCAGCGTGGCAATGCGCGGATGGCGGCAGCCGCACGAGCAGGTGCCCGGGATGATGCGGGTGAGGTCGTGGGTGCGGTAGCGGATGAGCGGGGCGCCCTGCTTGCGCAGCGTGGTGAGCACCAGCTCGCCCTCCTCGCCGTCGGGCAGCACCTCGCCGGTTTCCGGGTCCACGATCTCGATGTAGACGAAGTCGTCCCAGATGTGCATGCCGTCGTGCGCATCGCAGGAGATGCCGATGCCCGGGCCGTACACCTCGGTGAGGCCGTAGATGTCGTAGATCTCGATGCCCAGCTCGTCCTGGATGCGGTTGCGCATCTTCTCGCCCCAGCGCTCGGACCCGATAACGCCCTTCTTCAGGTGAATTGCATCGCGCAGGCCGCGCTTGGTGATTTCCTCGGCCAGCAGCAGCGCGTAGGAGCTGGTGGCGCAGATGACCGTGGACTTCAGATCCTGCATCATCTTCAGCTGCTTTTCCGTGTTGCCCGGCCCCATGGGAATGGCCATGGCGCCCAGGCGCTCGGCGCCCAGCTGGAAGCCGATGCCGGCCGTCCACAGGCCGTAGCCCGGGGTGATCTGGATGCGGTCGAGGGGCGTGATGCCCGCCATCTCGTAGCAGCGCGCGAACTGGGTGGCCCAGTCGATGACGTCCTGCTGGGTGTAGGGGATGATGACCGGCGTGCCCGTGGTGCCCGAGCTGGAATGGATGCGCACCACTTCCTCGTCGGGCACGGCCTGCAGCCCGAGCGGGTACACCGCGCGCAGGTCGTCCTTCTCGGAGAAGGGCAGACGCTCGAAGTCGGCCTGGGTGCGCACGTCGGCCACGTCGATGCCTTCGAACTTCTTCGCGTAGAACGGCGAGCGTTCCTTGATGGTGGCCAGCTCGTGGGTAATGAGCGCCAACTGCTCTTCGGTCATCTCCATGGGTGCGCGTCTCTCCTTAGGGCACAGTTTTTCGAGTGTGCTCCATTCTAACAAATTCGTAACAAGTCGCGCGCGTGATTCGCAACATTCCCGCAAGGGAAAAACGCAAGGTCGCAAGCGGAAAGCTGACCTTGACGGTTGGGGTTAAAGCAAAGCGACCCTCCCTGCCGGAAGGGTCGCCGGAAAAGGAGCCTGTGCGCGCCGACGGGGAGGGGACGTCGGCACGGCAGGCTTTCCGCAAAAACGCCTTAGGCGAAGTTCGCGAGGAACGGGGTCTCCTGGGCCAGGTAGGGTGTGCACAGGTTGGTGTTCACCACCCACTCGCCGCAGGCCGGCTCGAAGAACTTGTCGATGTAGAGGAAGTGGAACGGCGTGGACATGTACTTGCCGAGGAAGGTCATGGGATCGTCGAAGTCGCACTCGTAGGCGTAGGCCCACTCGTCGGTACCGGAGCTTTCCACCACGGGAGCGAACTTGCAGTTGCGCAGGCCGGGCACATGGGCAGTCATGTCGTTCATAACCGATTCCATCTTCTCCACCATGGCCGGGTCGGCCCCGTCGCGCAGGCTGAAGAACAGCACGCGGTGGCAGGCGGACTCCTCCGTCTCCTGCAGGGTGAGCGTGCCCTCGCCGTAGGCGATGAACTCGCAGTTGGCGACCTTCCCGCCATCGTGCATGAGAGCGTCGAGCGCCTCCCAGGAGGCCTGCCCCTTCGCCTGCTCGTAGGCGGCCTGGTCGGCGAAGCCCACCTCGCAGACGAAGTCGCCGCCGGGCATCGGCGGTTCGAGCACCTTGTCGGCCAGGTAGACCGAGCTCACAGCCTCGGCGGCTTGGCGGGCTTCGGCGACGAACTGGTCCTTCGCGGCATCATCGACGCCCTCGGCGAAGGTGACGGCAAATAGCGCGCTAAACATTGTTGAGCACCTCCATGTAGCTCTCGGGCGCCGAGTAGACGCGGTCGTTGGACACCAGGCGGTCGCGGATGTCGGTCCACCACTGCACGTAGTCGGGGTTGTAACGCGTACCCGACGAGTAGGCCCATGCCTCCTGCACGATGTCGGCCATGGTCCACTCGATCTCGATGACGTTGGAATCGGTGTCGAGCCACATCGCCGGCGCCACGGTGGCGCGCTTGAACTTCCAGCCAGCGCCCTCGATGAGGGGCTTCATAGTGGCCATAAAGTCGTCGTAGACGGCCTTCCCCTCGCCGGGCTTGGTCACCAGCCGGTCGACGATGTAGATGACGTTCTCGTCCCCCGTCTCGGCCAGGTCGGCCGTCGGCGCGGGCTCGGGGTCGGCCGCCGGCTCCTCGGCGGGTTCCTCCGGCCCCTCTTGGGCGGCAGGCACATCGGCGGTCGCCGCGCAGCCGGCCAGCAGCCCCAGCGACGCAATGCCCGCGCAGGCCCCGGCCGCCATGAACGACCGGCGCGAGAGCGTGAGCTCACTTTGTCTCATGTCTTTCCCCTTTCTTGACAAAGAAACCTCCAACGGATAGGCTCGGCCTTGAGCATCTCCTCACGCAAAACCTTCTTCCACGAACATTTTGCCGAGACCCAAAGCCGAGCCCGCTGTCATCGTATCCAGCGGGGCGGGAGATGTCTGTCTCACGAAAGAGGGCAATTAGACTGTTTTCCCTCGCCCAAAAGGTATGATTTGCCGATTCCAAGGGAGGGGAAGCCGTGCGCATCAACCTGAAGGCCCATGCCGTCAACGGACGGCAGGCGGCGCGTGTCGCCGCGTTGGACGCCATTATCTGGCTCTGGTTCCACCAAATCACGTACAACAGCGCCTTTACGACCTCGTATCTGGCGGAGCGGGCGCTCGCGTTGCCCTCGTCGCTGATCAGCATCGCGCTCGCCATCGGCATCGTGCGGGCCCAGTGGGACCGCGTGCCCCGCGCCGTGCGTATCGGCACGGCCTTGGCCACCACCGGCGCGCTCGTGGGCATGACGGGCATGCCGCCCGGCGGCGAGGCCGGGGAAGTGCTGTACGCGTGCTCCACGATCGTCCTGGGCGTGGGGTGCACCCTCGGCGCCATCCTGCGCCTGGAGACCCTGGCGAAATGCGACGACTTCGCCACGCTCTCGGTGGCGCTCTCCGGCTCGCTTATGCTGTTCTACCTGTTCAGCCTCATACTCCTCTGGCTGCCGTCCGAGGTGTACACAGCCTGCGTCGTAGCCGCGCCCCTCGTGCTCGCCCTCGACGCCGACCGCGCGGCCGCCCCCTCCCAGCGCGTCGGCCCGCTGCCGCGCCGCATCCGCTACTCGCTCCCGCTTTCCATGCCCTGCCTCGTGGGGGCGGCGGCCGGCTTCGTCGTGGCGCTGGGCACGGTGTTCATGGCCACCGCGCCCAGCCAGGTGTTCACCCACCCCTCGCCGCTGTTTCTCATCGCCCAGCTGCTGTTCCTCCTGCTGTGCATCATCACCGTCTTCGGGCTCGATCTGCGCAAGGCCGAGTACTTCGCCGTGGCTAACTTGTGCTGGGGCCTGGGAACGGTGGCAGGCAACTTCCTGCACGAAGGCATCAGCGCGGCCCACAGCGGCCTTCTGAGCGACATTTCCTCGTTTATCTGCCTCATGACCATCGTGCTCTTCCTCGCCTTCTCGGGCGTGTGGACCTCGAGCCTCGGACGCACTGCCGCCTTAAGCAGCAAGGCGCCGCTCGAGGACATCGCCCGCGAGGCCGGGCTCACCCCGCGGGAAACGGAGGTGGCGTTGCTTCTGTTGGAGGGCCGCAGCCTGCGCATCGTGCAGGAGGAGCTGTTCATTTCCGAGGGCACGGCCCGCACCCACACCAAGCGCATCTACGCGAAGCTGGGCATCCACTCCAAGCAGGAGCTCATCGACTACTTCAAGGAGCACGCTGGTCACCCTTAGGGGGCAACGACGACGGCCCCGCCAAAGCGGGGCCGTCAGGGAGGGAGGGTTAATTCAGCGCGCGGGGCTTAGGCGGTGGCGCCCATCGCGTGGTTCACGGCCACCCAGCTCATCACGCCGCCCGAGCCGAGGCTGATGCCGCCGTGCACGTAGGTGCCGCCGGAGACACCCGAGGAGCAGTTGCCCACGGCGTACAGGTGCTCGATGGGCTCGCCGGAGGTGCTCACGACCTGGGCGTTCTCGTTGATGGTCAGGCCGCCCGCCGTGCCGCAGGTGCCAGGCACGTAGATGGCTCCGTAGAAGGGGCCGGTGGCCAGCGGCGCGAGCACCGGGTTCGCCAGATCGGTGCGGCTGCCGCCCATGACGCCGGTGGTATTGATGTCGAGGTGCTTCTCGCCGCGATGGAACACCGGATCGGCACCCTGGACGGCGTTCTCGTTGAACGCCGCGATCTCGGCCGCAAGGCCGGCCGCGTCGATGCCCAGCTTCTCGGCGAGTTCCTCCAGGGTGTCGGCCTTCACGAAATGCGCGGGCACCTCGTTGGGATCGGTCGCCTCGCCGCCGTAGGTCTCGTCGAAGTAGCTGCCGTCACCGTCGCCCACGGCGCCCACGGTGTGGCCGGGCAGCGAGTAGGTAGCCCAACAGGCGGCGTCGCAGATGAAATAGGCGGGGATGTTCACGTGGCCCGGCTCGCCGGTGTCGTAGTAGGCGAACGCCTGGTTGAACAGGTCGTAGGGGCCGGCCTCGTTGCCGATGCGACGGCCCTTCTTATTCACGACCACCGCGCCGGGAAGGCCGCGGTACATGGCCCAGTCGGTGCCGGCGATCTCCTGGGCGATGGTGCCCTCGGCGATGAGCGTGGCCGGGTCGTCGCCCGTGGTGAGGATGGCCGGCGCGCCCCAGCAGCGATCCATGTAGGACACGCTGGCGCCGATGGCCATGCCCATGAGCTGGCCGTCGCCGGTGTTGGTGGGCACGGCGTTGGTGGCCATGATCTTGAAGGGATGGTACTTCGCGCGCATCTCGTCGTTGTGGTCGAAGCCGCCGGTGGCGACGACGACGGCACCGGCCTTGATGTTCTGGCCGCCGCACACCGCGCCGGCTACGCCGCCAGCCCCGTCGGGGATGAGCTCGGTGGCCTCGGTGTCCATGAGGATCTCCACGCCATAGCCCTCGAGCTTCGCCTTCATCTGCTCCCACATCTGGGCGGCCACGAGCGGGCCCTCTTCGTTGGCGGCGCCCAGGCTGCCGCGGCCCATGGGAATCCAGCCCTCCATGGGCTCATAGTAGTCACCGAACAGGGGCGACGCGTTGAACGTCCAGCCCATTTCCTCGGAAAGCCAGGTGAGGAAGTCGTTGCCGTTGTCGATGAACGAGCTGAGCACTGCCTGGTCAACACGCTGGTTCGAGGCGTTGGTGAAGTACTTCACCACCTCTTCCTTGGTGTCGGAGATGCCCGCAGCCTCGGCCGCGTAGGTCAGGGGCACCGCCAGGCCGCCGCCCGAGGTGGCCGCCGTGCCGCCCCACATGGTGCCCTTCTCCACGAGGCACACCGAGCCCGCGCCCTTGGCCGCCGCGACGAGGGCCGCAAAGGTGCCGGTACCGGAACCGAGCACGAGCACGTCTACTTCCTTATCCCACGCCACATCGGCGCCGGTGTTGCTCAGGGACGCATCCTGCCCCGCCGCCGGGGCGCAACCGGCCAGAGCGGCCGCGCCACCCAGGGCCAAGCTCGAAAACGCAGCGGTCTTCAGAAAGCCGCGGCGATCCATTCCCTTGTTCTCTCCCATGAATTCCTCCTTATTTCAGCGGGCGGCCCCATGCCGCCGCGCACAAGGAACATGCTAGGTGACAAGCATCGCGGCGTCTGTCCCACAAAGGCGACGATCTGGAGAAATAGGCTCATCCGAAAGGTATTATTTTAGGGACGGAGCACCGCGAAGCCTCATCAAAAAGCGCGATGAGGGCAGCCAAGGGAGGAAGCCAGCCGACAGCAGCCGCGAAGACCGACATCCTGGAAGAGCCTACCCGTAAGCAGCGGCGGCGTGGTCGATGGCTTCGAGGTTCATGGCGACGAACTGCGGCTTTACGCAGGCTTGTACGGCCGCCTTCAGCTCGGTAACGGTAAGGGGGACGCGGCCTTGGGCCACGGCCACCGCCAAAAGCATCATGTTGAGCGACTTGCGGGAGCCGGGGCCGAGGTGCGCCACCAGCGCCTCGTCATCCACGGGAACGAACAGGGGTACCGGATAGCCGCCCACGCCGGGAGCCTGAGCGTCCTTCGCGGTGATTGCCCCATCGGCGGCGCTGAGGCTCGCAGCGGCCTCTTCAGCCACTTCGGCAGCAGCAGCCGCCTGCTCGCGCACCGCCTCTGCCTGAAGCGAGTTCGCCAGCGCCGCCACCACATCGCCGGCGCGGTAGGGCACGCTCGCCAGGGCCGCCGTTACGGGCTGAATGGCCGTCGTAGCCGTCACGAGCACGCCACCGGGCGCCAGATAGGGCAGCGCGCGGGCTGCCTCGCCGGGCTCCAGCGCAATGACCATGTCGGCCGTGCCGGGCGTGATGAGCGACGAGAACACTTCCTCGCCTTCCGAACCCATGCGCACATGGCTCGTCACGTTGCCGCCGCGCTGAGCCATGCCGATGGTCTCGGCCGTGCGCACCTGCCAGCCTTGGCTCTCAGCTGCCAGGGCCAGCACCTTCGCAGCCAGCACCGTGCCCTGGCCGCCCACGCCCGCCAGAAGAACGTTAATCATCACAGCCCCCTTCTTCCGCCGCCAGCGCCTCGCCGGGCGTCTTATCGGACTCGCCCCGCAGTTCCGTTTCCTGGATATCGTTCACCTCGTCGGCCAGTACCGGCGCAAACGAGCCGGTCTGGAACGGCTCAGGGGTGGGGGTGTAGATCGCCGGCTCAATCGGTGCCGCACCGCCGAACCCCACCGCGCCCTGAATGGCGCCGAAGGGGCAGACCTGGGTGCACAGGCCGCAGCCGTCGCACAGGCTCTCATCCACGAAGGCCTGGCCGCGCTCGCGGGACTTCGGCCCGCGGCGAGCCTCGTCGAACCCGATGCCGGGGCAGCCGATGGAGGTGATGCACTTCTTGCAGCCCGTGCACGCTTCGGCGTCGATGACCACCGGCGCGGCGGGCTTCTTCAGCTGAATGCACGGGGCGCGGAAGATGATGGCCGAGGGGCCTTCGAAGTCGATGGCCGCCCGGGCCGCTGCCATGGATCCTTCCAAGCTGTGGGGATTGGCGAAGCCGATGTGCTCCACCCCCAGCCCGTGCAGTACCTCTTCGATCACGATGGGGCGGCGCTTCTCGCCCATGAGGGTAACGCCCGTGCCCGGATGCGGCTGACTGCCGGTCATAGCCGTGGTGGCGTTGTCCAGAATGGCGAAGGTAACGTCGTGGCCGTTGTACACCGCGTTCGCGATGCCGGTCATGGCGCTGGCGAAGAACGTGGAGTCGCCCACGAAGGCCACCTGCTTCTTCTGCGGCTCGGCCACTGCAAAGCCCTGGGCCATGGTGATGCCCGCGCCCATGCACAGGCAGGTGTCCACGGCATCGAGCGGGGCGGCGTTGCCGAGGGTGTAGCAGCCGATGTCGCCGCAGAGCACCGCCTCGCGTCCCTTAAGTGCCTGCTTGATGGCGTAGAAGCCGCCGCGATGGGGGCAGCCCGCGCACAGCACTGGCGGCCGTACCGGCAGCACGCCGTCGTAGCTGAGATGGTTCGCGCCGATAGTGCGGGCAACGAGAGCGGCAAGAGACGAGTAGTGCGAGGGGAAGGCCGTGTCCTCGCGCGCAGATTCCGCAGCGAACGGAACAGCCCGGTGGGCTGTTCCGCCGAGCGAGGACTTGCCTGAGCACGTGGATGCGGCCTTCCCCTCACACGGAGGGAGCACATGTTCTTCCTGCAAGGGCCGGCGCCTCTCTTGGGCCGCCCCCTCGCACTGCCCCGCCTTTGCTTCGGAAGTGCGATCGAAGAACCTTCCCAGGCGGCCGGCGATGTTCTCGGTGGTGTTCTCACCGCGATCGTTGGCAGCGCCGGTCAGCTTGCCGTGCACGCGCAGAGGCAGATGCCGCGCACCGGCGAGCTTCAGCATCTCCTCTTCCAGCACGCTATCCAGCTCTTCGAAGACGATGACGTCGGAAAGCCCCTCGGCGAAGGCGGCTGCCGTCTCGGCGGGGAAAGGGTACGGTGTGCCCACGGCCATGAAGCGGTAGCGGGGCACGGCAAGGCCCGCGCGGGTCGCCTCGGCCTCGATGAGCGCCAGCGCCTCGCGGGCGTAGGCGGCCGACACGCCGCCGGCCACGATGCCCACGCGGGGCGCGGCACCCTCATCGCCAGGAGCGGCCGTCCGGCTCGCACCTTCCCCGCCCCCTTCGAACACCTCGTTGAACTGCGCGAAGGCGGGGTCGCGGTCGAAATCCCAGGAAATCTGGGCCAGGCGGCGGTTGATCTCGCCGTGGCCCTCATAGGCGCGCTTCGGGAAGATGACCCACTTCGGATCCTTCTGGAAACCCTCCTCGGGCACGGGGCGCGCCTCGGTTTGCTCGGCCACGTCGAAGAACGTGGAGGCGTGGTTGATGCGCGTGGTGGGCCGCACGATGACGGGCGTGTGGTAGCGCTCGGACAGCTCGAAAGCGGCCTTCATCATGGCAAATCCCTCGTCGGGCGTGGACGGGTCGAGCACCGGCACCTTCGCGAAGGCCGCGAAGCGCCGCGTGTCCTGCTCGGTCTGGGACGAAATGGGGCCCGGGTCGTCGGCCACGAACAGCACGCAGCCGCCGCCTGTGCCCACGTAGTTCAGCGACATGAGCGCGTCCGACGCCACGTTGAGCCCCACCTGCTTGCAGGTGAACAGCACCCGCGCGCCGCAGTAGGACGCGCCGGCAAGCAGCTCTAGCGCCGCCTTCTCGTTGGTGGACCACTCCACGTGCACGCCGCGGGCCGCCCCGGCCGCATGCAGATTCGCCACCGTTTCCACCAGCTCGGACGAGGGCGTGCCGGGATACCCCGCCACCACGTTCACCCCGGCCTCCAGGGCCGCATGGGCGAACGCCTCGTTTCCCATCAGAAGCTTCTTCGCCATAACCGCTCTCTTCTTCCCCACGCTCGCCTCAGCCCGAATGGGCTACTGCGCCATCTCCGCTTTCAGATCGGCCACCTTCTGGCGCATGGCCAGGTCGTTCGTGCCCATCATCTGCACGGCCAGGATGGCGGCGTTCTTCGCGCCGTTGATGGCCACGCAGGCCACCGGCACGCCCGAGGGCATCTGCACCATGGACAGCAGCGAGTCCAGGCCGCCCAAGTCGCTTGTCTTCATGGGCACGGCGATAACCGGCAGCGGCGTGAACGCGGCCACCACACCGCCCAGGTGCGCGGCCTTGCCTGCCGCGGCCACGATCACCTTGATGCCGCGATCGGCCGCACTCTCGGCCCACTCGTGCACCACGGCCGGCTTGCGATGGGCGCTTGCCACCTTCACCTCGTAGGGCACGCCCATGGCGTCCAGCTGGGCCATGCACGGCTCCATGGCCGGCATATCCGATTCCGATCCCATGATGATGCCGACCACCGGCGTCGCTTCTGCCATATTCGCGTCCTTTCCCCACAGGGCCGCTCGGACTTCCCGCAGCGGCCGGAAACAATGCCCTCCATTATAGAACCGTCCCGTTGCAAAACGCCTACGAATGGCCGCGACGGGGCGGCTCGCCCACCTGAAGGCGTAAGGTGCAAAAGATACGTGGGGTCACGCGGGACGCACCGTGCCGCCCGCATGCAAGCGAAAGGAACCGCCATGAGCGAAGAGACGCTGAAGCAGCACCTAGAACAGCAGGAAAAGCATATCGCCGACCATGAACGTGCGGAGAAGCACGCCGAGAAGGAGCGCGAGCACCGCGAAGACCACGCCATTCACGACTACATCGGTCACGAGATCGCCCACGAGGAGCGCGCCGAGCGCCGCCAGCAGGACGAGACCGATGCCGCCCTCGCGGAAACCGCCGACACCATCCTGCGCGGGGAATAGGCGATTCCCGAAAAAACTTCTTGCACCCGCGCGGTAAGTCGGGTATTATCAACTACGCTCTTTTGGCGAAGCCGAAACAGCACCTGCGGGCGTGGCGGAATTGGCAGACGCGTACGGTTCAGGTCCGTATGGGGGCAACCCCATGGAGGTTCAAGTCCTCTCGCCCGCACCACTTTAAAGCACTAGGCCAGCTTGATAAAACGAGCTGGCCTGATTTGTTTCTCCGTCCCCCAGGCGCAAATAAGGCGCAAATGATCAGCCGATCAAGCAATAGCCCGGGAATCCCTTTGACAACATACGGGCACGGAAGACCACCCACAACGTAGTCGATTCGTGCTATAATGCAGGCAATCGGTGCCCCGCCGAACCGGGCAGCATCGGTTGTTAGATTAAGCCGGGTTTACCTTGGTGGGGGCCCGGCTTCTTCTTTGCCAACGCTGTCCGTCACTCCTTCCTCACCAGCGTAAGGCCGATGATTCCGATAACGACAAGCATGAGATCGCACAGGGCAATGACTGTTTGCGTATCCATAGGCAACTCCTTTCATGAAGCTGCCCGGGCGTGACGGAGCACCTGCTACCATTGTAACGCTCATCGATAGCTATTCAATGGACATCAACAAATACAGAACGCTGTGTTTGGTAGCGAGCAGAATGAGGCAATGGGCGCAAATGAACGTCAGTTTGATTTCCCTCCCGTAACGAGCATTCAGGCGGCCCGCTCCCTTCATATAGGAAGGGGGACAATGGGAGCGTCGGAGAATCTCCCTCCCCCGACGTTCTTGCCATCTACTCCCAGGAGGTGCGTTGCCATGAAGCACTCCACCATGCCCGCAGCCGCGAAGATTGCCGTTGGCGCTGGCGCTGTGGCTGCAGGCGCCGCGGTCGCCTTCGCTGCCGTGCTTGCCAAGCGCCATCGCGTGCGCGCTACCTGCAAGCCCTTCTACAGCGAGGCCACGCGCCGATTCAAGATTCCCGGCATCAACCACGGCTTCGTGCCCCAGGACCTCTTCTATCTTGACGATGAGAAGACATGGTTGTTCAGCGGATACACGGCCAACCGCAAGCCGTCGCCCATCTTCCAAGTGGGCGAAGACGGCGAGGTGCGGCGCCACGAGGTGCGGCTGCCCGACGGGTCGCTCTACCGCGGACACGGCGCCGCCATCACAGCTTCCGGCCCCTACGTCTTCCTTACCGTGTGCGACGGCTTCGTCGTGCTCGACCGCGCCGCTTTGGCCACAGCGGCCGACGGGGATACCCTTGAGGCCATCGGCCGACGCGCCATTCCCCTTAAGCCCGCGTTCATGAACGTGCAGAAGGGCATGCTCTACATCGGCGAGTTCCAGCACCGGCTGTTCTACCCCACCCCGAAAAGCCATTGGCTCACCTGCCCTTCCGGCGAGGTAAACCCGGCGCTCGTGTACGCCTACGCGCCGCATGCCCACGGGCCCTTCGGATTCGGCGAGCATCCGGCGGCGGTGTACTCCATTCCCGGCAACGTGCAGGGGCTATGCGTGACGCCCGACGGCAACATCGCGCTCAGCCTGTCCTGGGGCTTCGGCGATGCCGAGGTGCGCATCTACGACCCGGCTCGCGCACATCGGGGCGGAAGCTACCTGGTGGACGGCCATCGCTGCCCGCTGTACTTCCTGGACGACGCGACCCTCGTGCAGACGCTGACGGTGCCTCCCATGGCCGAGGGCATCGACGAGGTGGACGGCGAGATATACCTGACCAGCGAATCGGCGAGCAACCTGTACCTGCTCGGCAAGTTCTACGGCGGCGGCCACGTGTACTCGTTCCCCGCGGAGTAGACGGCAGCCTAACGCTCGGGCTTGGAGGTGAGGTGCCAGCCGTTCTTCCTCGCTACCCTTCGAAGGGATTGACCAGGTCGATGTCCAGGTAGTCGAAGTCCTTCACGTTGCGTGTCGCGAGCACGCAGTCGTTGCGCTTGCAGATAGCGGCGATCATCAAGTCCTCGATGGTAGGTGTGCGCCCCTGGGACAGTGCCTTCTCGTGCAGCTCGGCGCACAAATATCCGCTAAAGGCATCGAACGAATACGTCTTGTCGGAACAGTCCATCACAATGCCCGTAATCGCCTGCCGCAGACGGTCTTTCCGCTTTCCCTCCGGCAGGCGCAACATGCCGAAGTACAGTTCCTTCACGGTAATCGACGTCAGATATACGCAGCCTTCATGGTCGTAGAACCAATCGATCACGTTATCGTTCGGCTGGGGCCGCATGAGCTCGGATACGACGTTGGTGTCGGCGATGAAGTTCACAGCCACCCCCGCACGTCGATTTCCCGCGCGGGATGGCGTATCGGCTCTTCCAGATCGATGCCACCCGCCGCTTGGGCGGCATTCCGCAGGCGCCCCACCCAACCCGTAGATCCTGAATCCTGAAGCGATGCCTGGAGAATAGCCCGGGCCTCGCCTTGCTGCGAGCGACCGTGCCGCGATGCCTGCTCTTTCAACCTCCGCTTCGTGGCATCGTCAAGATCGCGAATGAGAATATCTGTCATGCTGTACCTCGATTCATTAGGTGATATCGATGATATCACCTTGGAATTCGCATGGCAATACGAGGATGGGGCGATCGCTCAACCCGCCTCCTAGTGCTCGGGCTTAGAGGTGAGGTGCCAGCCGTTGCAGTAGGGGCACTTGTACACGTGCAGCGGCGGGGCGCCGTGCTCGGCGCATTCGGCGGCGGTGAGCTCGGCCTCGTAGCGGCTGGCGTAGCGGTTCTTGCGCTCGCAGGCCTTGCGGCGCAGGGTCGCCTCGTGGGCCTCGTCGCGCGCGGCCCGCGCGGCCGACTCCCGAGCGAAGGGGTCGCGGTCGGCATCGTCCCCGAGGCCGAGTTCCGCGAACAAGTCGCCCCCGCCGAGCGATGCGGCGAATTGTGCCTTCTGCTTCTGCCATGCCGAGCGCTTCTTGCTGCCCATGACGCTTTCCTTCCGAACCAAAACAGGGGCTGTGCCGCCGCAACCTCCATGCTATAATGCGGACAGACGGTGCCCCGTTCTGCCGGGCGGCGTCGGTTGTTTGATTAAGCCGGGTTTACTTTCGACAGGTGGCCCGGCTTCTTCTTTGGCCAAACACCGTCCGTCACTCCTTCCTCATCAGAACAAGCCCGATGATTCCGATCACCACAAGCATGAGGTCGCACAAGGCAGTTACCGTTTGTGTGTCCATGGGTAGCTCCTTTCTCGAAGCCGCCCAGGCGTGACGGGGCACCTACGGCCATTATAACGGGAATCGATAACCGTATAAGCCGCGCCTCTCATCGAAACATCATTCCGTCGTGTGCGTCGAAACGCCGGCCCCCTCCCCACCACCGACCGCTGCCATAGCGCACCACCGCTTGACAATACTTTGATATCAAAGTATTCTGCCGGTCAGCCGATGTGCTTGAGAGGAAAAGGAGCCACGGAAGGGAGGCATCCGGTGATCGGGATTCTATACGAATCAGACGAGTGGTCCGATTGGAAGCTGGCCCGCGAGCTGGGCCAGATCCTTCGCAAGGAGCCCGCGAGGCAGACGACGGACGCCGCCGACAGCGAGGTCTACGGAGGCGCGACCGGGGAAACCGTCGCGCAAGAAGCGCCGCGTTCGCCCGTGCTCGTGATCAACGTGGAAGAAGAGCATTGCGTCGAGAAGGCCCTCGCCTGCCGAATGCTCGTCAGCCGCGTATTCGCGAGCGCCCCTTTTCGCGGGCATCTTCGGGCTCACGCGGCCATGGAGGACATCATCGCCGCAGCTGAAAGCGCGGGCATCCCCTTGGTGAATCCGCCGCGCGCCCACTTCTTCGAGGTGGACAAGCGCCTCGCCGCCGAGACTCTGCGGGAAGCCGGCATCGTCGTGCCCGACATCATTGCATGGGGCGGCCCTGCCGCACTGGCCAGCACGGTGAGCGCGTGGCCCTATCCCTGCATTGTGAAGCCGAACTGCGGAGGCCGCACCACGCACACGGCCATCCTGCGCAGCGCTGCCGATGCCGAGGCGTTCCTGGCCGAGGCGCCCGATCTCGTCTTCATCGTGGAACCCTTTATCGAGGCAGCGGCCGGCTTCCTCACGCGCATCGAGGTGGTAGACGGCCGCATTGCGCTCGCGGTGAAGCGATCGGTGGCCGCCAACGGGCTGTCCTCCTACCACAAGGGCTCCACCTACGAGCTCTATCCCGACTGCCCCGCCGCCGTCACCGACACCGTACTCGCCGCAGCCAAGGCACTGGACATCCAGTTCGGCAGCTTCGACGTCATCGAGGCTTCCGAGGGTAGCTTCATCATCGACGCCAACAGCGTATCGAACGTCTCGGAAGACTGCACCGAGCTGTTCGACTTCGATCTCATGGCCGCCTACGCCCGGGCCCTTGCCGAACGTTACCGCGCCCTGCAGGCCTCCACACACTAGCATCCCACCCGAGAAAGGAGCCCCATGCTCACCCTCCCCGAGGTCTACGACCTCTTCGACCAAATCGGCTGCTGCAGCTTCGCCACACTGGACGGACGCGGCGGCGTCGATTCCCGCATCGCCCACTTCTTCGCCTACGACGATGAGGGCCTCTACCTGCGCACCATGGACGTGAAGCCCTTCTATCGCCAGCTTGTGGAAGGCGGCAAGCTCTCCGTCTGCGGCGAGAAGACGGCCGCACCCTGCACCTGGGACGATGACAACATGCCCCACTTCCAACCTGGTTTCATGGTGCGCGTGGCGGGCGATGTGCGCCTGCTCAGCCAAGAAGAGGTTGACGAGAAGGCGGCGGAGAATCCCCAGTTCGCCGTCGCGGTGTACGACATCAACAAGTATCCCGAGACGCGCGTGCTCGTGCTGCGCTCCGCATGGGGCGAGCTGTACGACTACGACTTCAACATGGTGCATCGCGATCACAAAATCCTGCGCGAGCGCTTCGCATGGGGAGGCGCGACCTTCGAGGCGCCGGGGCTCTCCATCACCGGAGCGTGCATCGAGTGCGGTGCCTGCGCCGATGCGTGCACCCACAAGGCCATCATGCCCGGCACTCCCTACCGCATCCTCGGCGAGCGCTGCGATGAGTGCGGCAACTGCTACCATGTCTGCCCCGCCGACGCCGTGGTCGGCAAAGGGCCGGCTGTCGCTTAGGAGGACGCCGTGGAACAGACCCTCACCTGCCCCATTGCACCGCACGCGCACAGCGCCATCGTGAGCCTCATGTCCCGCACCCTGGGCGCGGCCAACCGCTATCTGGTTGAGCTTCTGGCCCGCGAGGGACTCGTCGGCGTCGTCCCATCCCACGGCGATATCCTCATGCAGCTCTTCGCCCACGACGCCATGCCCATGGCCGCCTTGGCCGAGGCCATCGGGAAGGACCCCTCCACCGTCACGGCCCTGGTACGCAAGCTTGCCAGCGCCGGCTATGTGGAAAAGGCCCGCAGCACCCACGACGGCCGCGTGCAGGAAGTGCGCCTGACCGCCGCCGGCCGCGCGCTGGAGGGCGCCATGGCAACTGTGTCCCGCGAACTTATCGCAACGTTGACGGATGGCCTCAGCGATGAGGACCTGGCCGTCACCTGCCGTACCATGAAAGCCATGCAGGCGAACGTGAGCGCCCGCATCAACCCGTAAGGAGCACCTATGACCCGCACCATTTCTCTCACTCGTACTGCTTCCGCAACCCGCGGCTCGCGCGCCTGCCGCGCCTTCGTGGCCGTAGCGGCCGCCGCCCTTCTGGCGCTTTCCTGCGTGCTGGCCGGTTGCTCGTCGGGTAGCACGGACGCCGACGGCAGCAGCGCCCCGGCAGCCGACGGCGCCTCAGCCGACCAGGGCTCCACCCTGCGCGTGGCCATGGAGCTGGCCTACCCGCCTTTCGAGACGAAAGACGACGCGGGCAACCCCGAGGGCCTCGCCGTCGACTTCATCCGCGACTTCGGCGCGGCCTACGGCTACGACGTGCAGATCGGGAACACCGCATGGGACGGCCTCATTCCCGCGCTGCAAACGGACAAGGCCGACCTGGTCATCAGCTCCATGACCATCACCGACGAGCGCAAGCAGTCGGTGGACTTCTCGGACGCCTACGCCATGGCCCAGCTGGCCATTCTGGCGAACGTGAACTCCGGCGTGGCCTCCATCGAGGATTTGAACCAGCCGGGCAAGAAGGTGGCCGTGAAGACCGGGTCGACCGGCGACGTGTACGCCACGAAGAACCTCACGAACGCCGAGATCGTGCGGCTGGCCGACGAGAGCGCGTGCGTGACCGAAGTGGTGCAGGGCAAGGCCGACGGCTTCCTGTACGACCAGCTGACCATCTACCGCAACCACCAGGCGAACCCCGACACCACCGAGGCGGTGTTCATCCCCTTCCAGGATGCCGAGGAGTGGGGCATCGCCGTGAAGAAGGGCAACACCGCGCTGCTCGACCAGCTGAACGCCTTCATCGCCCAGTCGAAGGCCGACGGCGAGTTCGACCGTCTGACCGAGAAGTACCTCGCCGACGAGAAGAAGGCCTTCGACGAGTACGGCTTCAAGTGGTTCTTCGACTTCGAGTAAGCTAGCCCCATGAACCGCATGCCCGCCATCTTCCGTCCCTTCACCGCCCGCGCCGGCGCGCCCGTGCGTCCGGCGAAGGCCGCGCTGAACTACCTGGCCGTGTGCGTGGTCGTGGTGGCCGTGGTGTGGGCCTCACTCGCGGCGGCGGGCATTGCGCTGAACTTCGACTTCATCGCCCAGTACCGTGTGCGTATTTGGGACGGCTTCTGCATGACCGTGGGCATCTCGGCGGCGTCGCTGGTCATAAGCCTCGTCATCGGGATTGCGGTGGCCGCCGGGCAAGGCGCGGGCGTGCTGCCCGTGCGCTACCTGTGCGACCTGTACGTGAAGATCATCCGGGGCACGCCGCTCATCGTGCAGGTGTACTTCTTCTACTACATCATCGGCACGGCCTGGGGCGTGGACAATCGCGTGCTGGCGGGCATCATCATCCTGTCGCTGTTCTCGGGCGCCTATATCGCGGAAATCCTGCGCGGCAGCCTGCTGTCGCTCGATGCCGGCCAGCTGGAAGCGGCCCGCGCCGTGGGCTTCACCCGCGCACAGACCCTGCGCTACGTGGTGGCGCCCCAGCTGGTGGCGCGCACGCTGCCGGCGCTGACGGGCCAGGTGGCATCCATCATCAAGGACTCGTCGCTTCTGTCGGTCATCGCCGTCATCGAGCTGACCCAGACCATCCGCGAGATCACGGCCACGAACTACAACTTCTTCGGGGGCTTTCTGCTGCTGGGAGCGCTGTACCTGGTGCTCACGCTGCCCATCATGGCCGTGAGCCGCCACTTCGAGAAGAGGCTCGACTATGAGCACTAGACCAGAAACCGAGCGGGGAAGGGCCGCGGACGGTCGCGGCGTCGGAGAGCACGACGAGGCGGCGGCGCCCCTGCGGCTGACGCTGGCGAACCTGGGCAAGTCCTTCGACGGCACCGAGGTGCTGCACGATATCAGCTTCGACGAGGACGTGCGGGCGCTGGCCATCATCGGGCCGTCGGGCGGCGGCAAGTCCACCTTGCTGCGCATCATCGGCGGCTTGGAGGCGCCCACCTGCGGCACCGTCTCTGTGGACGGCCGGCCCATCGGCACCGACGAGAAGAGCCTGCGCTCCTACCGCGCCACCTTGGGATTCGTCTTCCAGGACAGCGGGCTGTTTCACCACATGAGCGCGCTGGAGAACGTGGCGCTGCCCCTGCGCGTGGTGCACGAGGAGGCCCCGGCGTCGGCCGAGGAACGCGCCCGCGAGCTGCTCGAGCGCCTGGGACTCGCCGAGGCCGGCGGCAGGCGGCCCGCGCAGCTGTCAGGTGGCCAGAAGCAGCGCGTCGCCATCGCCCGAGCCCTGGCTGCGCGACCCCGCCTGCTTCTGCTGGACGAGCCTACGAGCGCGCTCGATCCCGAGTTCACCACCGAGGTGCTCGACGTGGTGCGCGATCTGGCCGAGGAAGGCACGCGCTTCATCATCGTCACCCACGAGATGGGCTTCGCCCGCCGTGCCTGCGACCACGTGGCCTTCCTCTGCAACGGCCGCCTCGCGGAATACGGCCCGAGCGAGCGCGTCTTCGAGCACCCCGAAACCCCCGAGTTGCAACGCTTCCTCAGCCGCCTGCTGGAATGGAGCTGGTAGGGAAAGACCTCTTCGCGAAAGATACAAAAATTGCTGTCGCTAATTACATTATACTTAATATAATTCGCTACAATTCTCCGAATTAGTCCTGAAACAGGGCGATAACGTCAGCCTTGGTGGCCACGCCGAGCTTCGCGTACAGATGGCGCGCGTGGGTCTTCACCGTGTTCTCGGACAGGAACAACTCCTGCTCTATCTCGCGACGCGTCTTGCCCTGGGCTATAAGCGCCATGACCTCAGCCTCCCGCGCCGTCAGATCGTGTTCGGCCGCCATGCGGTCGCAACGTTCCATGAACCTTTCGCGAGAGCTGACTACCTGCTGGTTCGTCTCCACCGCCACACCAGCAGCGCCCCAGTCGCCGTTGACGGATTTCTCGCTCTTCCACACTAGCACGCAGCAGAGCACGAGCACGATGCCCACCAGGGAAAACACCACTGGAAACGCCGGATTCGCCAAATAATCGCTCAGGTGGAGAAACCGACGCAAGGCAACTCCCGCCAATATACCGAACTCGCTCGCGGCACGGGCGAGCGCGAATATACGCAAGGTGGGAACCTCGAACCGGTAGCAGATGCTCGCAAGCAGAATAAGCACGAAGAACGTGAACCACACGTAGGCGAGCTTCAGCAGAAACGCGGCTGCATACCCCAGCCCCACTCCTCCAAGCGGAATAAGCAGCAGCGCCAGCACCGCGAGCGGCAGCGCAACCTTCGCGAGAAAGCGCACATCCATGCGATCGCGCCGCACGATGGACATGACCAATATGACCGCTCCGGCAAGTGCCGTGGCCAGCACGCGGAACATCGCCCCCACACCTTCGACGTTCTCCATCGCCAGGGCAGACACGCCCGATAAGAAACCGGCGATGGCCATAATGAGAATGAGCTTACCCGGCACCGGATAGCGGGTGCCGGAAGCACGCCGAGGCTCGCGGGGCGCCAGCTGTGCACTCGCCAGGACACATCCGAGCGACAGAAGCGGCAACAAGCTCGTGGCCGCCACTGCATAGGGCGGCTTCATGGTGCATACGAGGAAGGCGAATAGAGCGGCAACAACGCAGGAGCAGGCCCCGTACACAACGGTGCGCGTCGGCCCGAGCTGCGCATACACCTCGGCCCACAGGCAGAACAGCACTGCACCGCCCGGAGCAGCCAGAACGGCCACGGCCCACAGCCACGCCGGTGCTGCGGCCAAAGGGAGCAGCACCCACCCTACGATAAGCGTTGCCGCCGCACTGAACGCCACCGCCACCGAGCCGAGCACCGGGCGCCGCACGAGGCTCCCCAAACGCGGCGCCACCAGGGCCAAGACGAGGAACGAGGCGATGTCGAAGACGCGCATAGCCGTATCGTAGGCGTTGCGGGGCTCCATCTCGTAACCCGCCCCCGGAAAGACCGCCACGATATGGGTGCAGCACAGCCATGCGATGAAAAGGCCCATGCCGAGAAAGCGCAGGGGCACGAGCGGCACGAAGCCATCACTTTCCTCAGCCTGCCTCGGCACAAGCGATTGCAAGGCATTTCCCTCTCCCATTGCGCCCTCCCTTCGTTTGCGCTCATTGTACCAGGTGAAACCCAGGGGTGAGGCGAGGGGTGAGCAGACAATCACCCAGAGATACGGGCAACTTCACCCGCGACAAGTTCCGCGGCGGCGTCCATGATGGGCTCAGCCGCCCGAAGGCGGCGACCCGTTCAACTCTTGGAGGGAGAGATCACCATGAGCACCACTACGTTTTCCCGTCGCAGCTTTCTGACCCTCGGCGGCATCGCCGCCCTCGGCAGCGCCGCCGCCCTGGCCGGCTGCGCGCCGAAGACCCCTGCCGCCGACCTCGCCGAGACGGGCGAAGAGCCCGCTGGCTCGGCCATGCAGGCCGCCGATGAGACGAAAGAGTGCGATATCGCCATCGTCGGTGCCGGCGGAGCGGGCATGTGGGCGGCCGTGGAGGCCGTACGCGCCGGCAAGTCGGTCGTCGTCATCGAGAAGGGCGTCGATGTAGGCGTCTCCAACGGCTCCATCGCCGGCGGCCCCTTCATGGTCGGCTCCAAGCTGCAGCAGGAGGCCGGCATCACCTTCACCGTGGAGGAAGCCTTCAACCACATCATGGAATATTCCCACTGGTCCACGAACGCCGCGGCCGTGAAGCGCGCCGTGGAGCTGTCGGGCAGCACCGTCGACCAGTTCACGGACGATTTTGGCGTTGCCACCGGTCTGCGCCCCGACAACTACGGCGCCGGGTACGACTCGGTGCGCTGCAACTTCCAGTCCGATCCGAAGGACTCCAAGACCCAAGCCAAGGGTGTCGACCGCATGGGGCCCTTGCAGAGCTTCGTTGAGGCCAACGGCGGCGAATTCATCTTCAACACCGCTGGAAAGCGTCTCATCATGGAAGACGGCGCCTGCGTGGGTATCCAGTGCGAAGGCGACGGCGTCATCGACGTGAAGGCAAAGGCCGTTATCGTGGCTACGGGCGGCTTTCTCGGCAACGTGGATATGATGACCGAGCGCTTCGGCACCTTCGTGAACCCTCTCGGCAGCATCTTGTCGGTGGGCGAGGGTATTGAGATGGTGCAGGAAGTCGGCGGCCAGGTGTCCACCCAGTGGGGCATCGCCGGCAACGAGTTCTCCGGCTCGAACCAGAACGCCGACGGCCTGTGGGGCAAGGGCAACGCCGCCTTCTCCATCGGCATCTACGGCACCCTGCTCGTGAACAACCAGGGGCGCCGCTTCAGCAACGAGGGCAAGTTCGCGAACCTGCCCTTGGCCTTGGGCGGGGCCATCTCGCTGGTCGGCGGCCAGTACTACGCCGTGGTCGACCAGGCTTACGTTGACGGCCTGGCCGGCGGTACCGACCCGTGGACGCTGTGCGGCGCCGACGAGGTGAACTGGCGCACCGGCATGATGACCCTGAAGGACAAGCCCCTTGAGGACGTGCAGGCGAACATCGACGCCGGCGTGGATGCGGGTTGGATCTTCAAGGCCGATACGGTGCAGGCGCTGGCCGAGGCCATTGGCGCTCCCGATCTGGTGGCTACCCTCGATGAGTACAACAGCTACTGCGCCGCCGGCGTAGACGAGCAGTTCTACAAGCCGGCCTGCTTCCTGCAGCCGGTGGAGACGGGTCCCTTCTACGCCATGCAGTACGAGCCGAGCGCCTGGGTGACCATTGGCGGCATCCGCACGAACGACCGCCTGCAGGCCATCGACGCGACGGGTCTCGCCATCCCGGGCCTGTACGTGGCCGGCGCCGATAACGGCACGCTCATGAGCGCTCCCTATTGCGACTACGAGGGCTTCTCCCTCATGTGCGCCTACAGCGGCGGCCGCATGGCCGGCATGTACGCCGCCGAGGCCGTAGCCTAAGCAGCGCCTGCGTCCAAACGCAAAGGCGGCTCCGATCTGCATCTTCCTGCGAATCTTCCCTCCCCGATTCGCAGCCCTCCCTTAGCAAGGCCGCCTCCTTCCGGAGGCGGCCTTTCGCGTTTCTTGCCCCTTGCCCCATTACGCGGTCAACGAAAGAAGCGCGTTGCGGGTCATAGATGCTTAAACGGGGAGGCGCCATCCTCTCGACTTTCCCCTGCAAAACGCAGGCGCCCCGAGGGACGCCTGCGTTAAGGGAGGGTGTGGTTTCGCGCTCGTGCGGGTCGACGGCCAGACGATCGGCAATTGCTTGTACCGGTCGACGCACCCGCGCTCGGCTACCCCCTCAGCGCTCGGCCGCTGCTACTCGAAGTCGCCGGCGGCCAGGCGGTGGCCCAGCGTGTAGCCGAAGGTGAGGCAGTTGATGCCGTAGCTGTTGCCGGGGATGGCGAAGTTGTACTGGTTAGCGTACATGTCGCCCACCATGCAGCCGACATTGAACAGACCCGGGATGGGCTCATCGTTCTCGTCGCACACCTCCATGTCGACGCTCGTGCGCAGGCCGCCCATGATGGTCATGAACGTGCAGGTGTTCTTCGCGGCGTAGTAGGGGCCCGTCTCCTCGATCTCGATGAGATAGGTGGGATCCTTGTAGAAGTCGGTGTCCTCCCCGGCGGCCACCAGCTCGTTGTAGTGCGCCACGACTTCCTTCAGCTTCGCGGCGTCCAAATCCAGCTGCGCGGCCAGATCGTCCAGCGTGTCGGCCTTGTAGTAGGAGCCGTCTTCCGCGCCGGCGTCCCAAATGGCGATCATTTCCTCGGCGGTCTTCGGCGGCAGGGTGTAGTCGGAACCGAACAGGAACCACTCCTGGCCGCGGTCGATGATGGCCTGCGGGTAGTTCTTCGTCCAAATGCCGTAGGCGATGTTGTCCGGCTGGGACAGCAGATAGCGGGCGGAATAGGGCGCGGAAATGTCCTCGCGCTGGTAGCGCTCGGTGCGCGTGTTCACGTTCAGGCCCCAGTGGAAGCCGAGCGGCTCATGGCCGCCGCCCCAGCCGCCCTGGTACATGGGGGCCGCCGGTGCATGCTGCCAGGCCGCACCGATCCACAGGCCCATCTTCTGGCCGTCGCCGCCGTAGATGCCGCCCATCTGGAACGAGGTGTTGTAGTCGGTTTCCACCTGATCGTAGCCCACATACTCCAGCGCCTCGGGGCAGTAGCAGGCGAGCATCTCCTTATCGAGCGAATAGTCGCCCGTAGCCAGTACGATGTACTTGCCGTTGAACTGCACGTAGCCCTCGCCCGAGCCGTTGATCTTGCTGGCCACCACGCCGGTCACACGACCGCCGTCCTCGCGGATAAGCTGCTCGGCCTTCATGTCGTAGACCAGCTCCACCCCGTATTCCTGGGCCTTCTTCTCGAGCGCCTCAACAGCACCCTGCTGACCGGTGGACACCATGGCCGCGTCTCCCAAGGTGGAGAAGGCGTGCGCGTAGTGGGGCCCGAGGTCGAAATTGTTGTCGCGCTCCAAGATGACCTGCAGACCCGCCTCGCTGGCAATGTCGATCATCCAGTTCATGGCCTCTTCCGACTCGTTGTAGCCGCGCATCCACTTGGCCTGATCGATGGCGTAGGAAGCCGCACGCATCTCGTGGTAGTAGAACGGAGACGGGTTGAAGGGCTCCACCTTCAGCTCCTCCATCACCTTGGAATTGCGGGCGTAGTTGGAACCGCCGCGGCTGATAGGGCCGCTGGACGCGGAGAACAGCGTCACCTTCCCGCCCTTCTCGGCGGCGGCCACCGCCGTGGTGAGGCCCGACATACCGGCGCCTACGACGATGATATCGTTCTCCTTCACCTCGGTGATCTGATCCTCGGGAATGGGATCGGGCGCCACCATGAACGACCACTTCGGCAGCTCGTCACCGAGCTTCAGCACCACATCGTTGGTGCTGACGGCACCTTCGCCGCCAGCCGCAGCGCCCGAGGCGGCATCAGCACCGGCGGCCTTGTCGCCCGCAGGCGCGCAACCGGCAAGCCCGGCCGCGGCAGCGCCGGCGGCGCCGACAGCGCCCAGCTTGAAGAAGTCGCGACGGGAGAAATTGCTCTGGGTCATAGTTCCCTCCAATGACTCTGGCCTCGCACGGCAGCTCCGACAGTCGCAGCCCCGCATCCGAGAACCGTGGATTCAGCCGCCCCCTCGGCGGCCCTTTCCGCTCGTCCGGCTTCTCGCATAGCGACGCCGAAACGAACAATGCCGATCTTAGCCATGGGCCGCTTCCTGACAAAGCACCTTCCGATTGCCTTCCCGCAACCGTTTTTTGCTTGCCTTGAGCCGCGCGGTTGCGGTAATAAGAAAGGAGGCCGGAACATCGTCGGCCCGATGCCACAGCCACAGGGGAGGGAAGCCGTGGACATTCGCCAGTTGGACTATTTCATTGCCGTTGCGCGCCTGCGCAGTTACACCAAGGCGGCTGATGCGCTGTTCATCACGCGCCAGGCGCTCAGTAAGGCCGTTCATAATTTGGAGCAGGAGCTGGGCGAGGCGCTCATCGCCAACCGCGATGGGGCCCTGGAGGCCACCGAAGCCGGCCGCGCTCTCATGGCCGACGCGCAGCCCGTCGTGGAAGCGTATCGAGCCCTGGAGCGGCGCTATCTCGGCGAGTACGGCCGTGCCGAGCGGGCGCCTTCGCTTGCCGTATCGCTTGTACCCGGCGCGGCGCTCACCCTTCCGAAAGACATCATCGACCGTTTCGCCGAGAGTCATCCCGACCTGCTGCTCTCCGTTGAGAGCTCTCCGACCGACGTGGCCCTCAGCATGGTGAAATCCGGGGAATCGGATATCGGCATCGTAGGGTCGGCCCCGGAATATCTCGGCGAGTTCGACATCTTGCTCCTCGTGGAAACGGGCACCTACGTGCATGTGCCTCTCGAAAACCCGCTCGCGCAGCGTGCGCACCTCACCGTGGCCGACCTCGACGGACAGCCCTTCGTCACCTTCGGCAAGCGCGACCACCTGCACCGCTACTTCATGGACGCTTGCGCTGTCCACGGCATCGTGCCCAATATCGTCATGACCTCGTCGAATATCGACGTGCTCACCAGCAGTGCCGCCCAGAACGAAGCGCTCATGTTCGGCCTGCCTCCGAACGAGAACATCGAGCCCATTCCCGACTACCCCCTCGTTCCCGTCACCTTGCGAGACGACGCCCATTTCGGCACCTACGCCGTGAAGCGCAAGGGCGACCCGCTCTCGCCGGCCGCCCTTGCATTCTGGGAATATCTAGAAGGATAGAGCCCGCGTTCGGAACCTTCTCGGAAACTCGCGCTCGGAGCTTTCCGAGAATTCGGGGCCCCGCACACCTGCGCCCGAGGCTACTCCAGGCCCGTCAATCAAGCCTCTGGAAGAGGCCCGTCAGCGCGACGCCGGCAACAGCAAGAGCGGCGGCAAAAGCGAATGCGGGGACATACGAGCCAAAGGCTCCATGGAGCCCAGCCATAACCATGGGACCCAAAACACCCGCCAGGGCAAACCCGATGAACATAATGCCGTAGTTCACGCTGTTGTTTTTCGCGCCGAACTGCTGCGCTGTGAAACCAGGGTAGATGCCCATAACCGATCCGAAGCAGAATCCGACAACGAGCAGTCCCGCCAGGAACAAGCCCGGGGTCGTCGGATCCGAAAGCCCCACGGCAGCCATAGCCAGCGCCAACAGCGCAAACACGAGACGCAAGGTGCGCACGGATCCCAAGCGATCAGACACGAACCCGGCGACAATACGTCCCGCCGTGTTTGCCAAAGCCAACAGAGACACCGCCAGAGCGGCAGCCCCGGCGTCCATGCCGCCTATCGCTTGAGCCAACCCCGAGGCCTGCGAGGTTACCATCAAGCCGGAAAACGCCCCGCAGCAGAGCATGGCCATCATTACGTAGAAGGCCGGACTTACCAGCATTCCACGCCAATCGAAGTCCCTCGGCCCCATCGAAGAGCAATTACCAGCTGGCCCCGCAACAACGGGCGCGACCCAACCGCGGGGAGCATAGCCCTCCGGGCACCGCTTGATCGCCAACGAAGACACCGTGATGATCAGGAGCATCGCCCCGCCGAGCAGCTGGAAAGCAGCAACGACATCGAAGGAAGCGATGAGGGCATTCGCCACAAGCGGTACCAGCACCGAGCTGATACCATAAGCTGCCGTAACGATGCCTCCCACCAGCCCCTTCTTGTCGGGAAAGAACTTCACCGCATTTGATACCACCGCGCCGTAGACAAGCCCCATCCCCAGGCCGCAGCCCAGTCCGTAGGTGACCACGAGCATTCCAACACTGCTGGAGAACCCCGCGCCGATCATACCCGCGCCGAAAAGCACGCCTCCGACGAGGATAACCCAGCGCGGCCCCAGCCGATCGTTTACCACGCCACCGGAAATCATAGTGACGGGCCCCACGGCATTCGCCACGGAGAACACGACCGCAAGGCTTCCCACATCAAACCCATTTAAGGCGTTCAAGTGCGCCGCCATGGGCGACGCGAACACGCTCCATGCGTACAGCGATCCAATGCACAGATTGACCAGGCACGAGGCCACGAGCACTATCCAGCGAACGCGATCTAACGAGTGGGCCCTTCTCGATTCCGCCAGTCGAGGAATCGCCAACACCCCTTGCATTTCCGCCATCGAAACCAATCCTCTCACGAAAGGGCGGCCTCCGGAAAGGGCCGCCCTGCCCTGCTTTTCCCCGTCTTGTCTCGACCCTAGTCGATCCAGCACGTCGGCGGATTCCAGACCGGGTCACCCGTATAGCGCTTGGGCTCCTCGGCCCCCGACAGCACACGCTGTGCGCCGGCCGCCATCGCCTCCATCTCGAACTCGCCGGGATAAGCGGTTACCGGGGCGATCCATGCGCAGGTATCGCGCAGGCGCTGCACCAAGTCCTCGGAGTGGGCCATGCCGCCGCCGAGCAAGATCCCGTCCACCTGCCCCTCGAGCACGACAGCCATGGAGCCGATAGCTTTTCCGATCTGATAGATCATGGCATCCCAAGCGAGGCGGCACGCCTCGTCACCAGCTGCCGCCCGCTCGGTAAGCTCGATGGCATCCGAAGTGCCTGTCAGGCTGACGAACCCTCCCGTCTTGTGGCAGAGCGACAGCACCTCGCCCAGATCTCGGCCTTCGGCATAACGAACGACGTCGGCCACGGGCACCGACCCGCAGCGCGTTGGCGCCATAGGCCCCTCTCCCCCGACGATATCGAAGCCGTCGATCATCTTGCCCTCGCGATGGGCCGAAACCGACACGCCACCTCCGATGTGGCATACGACGAACCGACAGTCCTCATAGCTCTTTCCCAGGGTTGCCGCATGACGAATGGCCGTCTCCTTCAGGTTCAGCGCGTGCAGATGCACTGTCCGGTACACCCCGCGTATCCCCGTTATCCGGGCAACTTCCTGCAACTCGTCCACATCGGGCGGATTCACGACGAAGGCGCGGGCGACGACCTCACGAGCGAACTCGTCCGCAAGAAGGCTGCCCAACTGAGCCGGATGGGCCACCCCGTTGGCACCCGTTCGCGCATCTTCGAGAAGCTTGGCGTCAATCTCATACGTGCCGCCCTCCATGGCAATGAGGCCGCCCCCGCGACCGACGACGGCATCAAGACCACTCAGGTCGGCGTTCTCCTCAGCCAAGAGGGCTTCGATGGTCTGCTTGCGATAGGGAAGCTGCGCGGAAATGGTGTCGAACGCGGCAAGCTGGGCAGCATCGTGCGCCACATTGCGCGACAGCAAGCATGCGTCGTCTTCGAAAAGCGCGATCTTGGTCGACGTCGAACCGGGATTGATGGCAAGAACCTTCATGCTACTTCCCCTCCCCGGCGCTGGCTGCGCGGACAACGAGCATGGCCACGTTTCCGAGCATCTCTTCCAAAGGCGCGCTTCGCGAGAAATCGCATACCGGCGCCGCGAAACCTTGGAGCACAGGACCGTAGGCATTTGCGCGGCCGAAGATCTGCACGAGCTTCACGCCGATGTTGCCCGCATGCAGATTGGGGAACACCAGCACGTTAGCACGGCCGGCGACAGCGCTCTCGCGCGGAACCTTACGCTCGGCCGCCTGCGGCAGAATGGCCGCATCCAACTGAAACTCCCCGTCGCAGGCGATGTCCGGACGCCTCTCGTGAACGAGCTGCACCGCCTCGCGCACCACATCGATGCTCTCGTGCTCGGCGCTTCCACACGTGGAAAACGCCAGCATTGCCACACGCGGCTCCCAACCCAGAAGCGTGCTCGCCGTATCGGCCGAGGCGATAGCGATCCCGGCAAGCTCCTCCGCGTCAGGCTGGGCCGTGATGGCGCAATCGGCCAGGGCGAGCATCGATCCCTCGGGCCCGTCAAACCCCGGAATATCCGCGATGCCCAAGCTCGACGGGCTCTCAACGCCAGGGGCCAGGCCAACGATCTGCATTGCCGCGGCCACAACTTCCCCTGTTGAAAGCTCCTTTCCTGCCGCTACCCCATCGACTACGCCGGCCTTCACCAGCAGCATTGCGCAGAGCAGCGGATCGGCTATGCGCCGAGCGAGCGCCTTGGGGCTCAGATCGCTGTAGCGAGCAAGGTATTGCTCGGCGAACGCCGCCGTGCAGGACTCGTCAGCCGTATCGAAATAATCAAACCCCTCATCATTAATTCCAGCGCCTGCTATCTCCTGCAGCACCCCCTCTTTCGGCCCCACAAGCACCGGCGTGGCCACGCCTCGGGAAACCATGGCCTCGGCAAGTTTCAGCACCGCCCCACTCGTTGCCTCGGGCAACGCGATGCGCCGAGGAGTCTCGGTCGCCCTCCGAATCATGCATTCCATAAAACTCGACATAAGCAAAGCCTTTCTCTCGAAAAAGCAGCACACTACTCGTGCTGTTTCGAGCATAGGCCTCGCCACCCTCTTGGCCGAGAGCAAGAGGCTACGGCTTGTCGCAAGGGCCGTAACACTTCTCGCGAAAATGTTACGCCCGACTGCGACTAACGCGATGCGGCCATTAACTTTCCAAGCGCCTGCGTAACCGCCATCTGGCATTCATAGGCCTCTTCAGGCGTGATTTCCGGATGCTCGGCCAGCCAATAATTGATGCAGCGAAAGAGCCCTGCGAGCATAAACTCGATAAGAACTTCCTCGTCGCGCTTGCCCAGCCCCAGGGAGACCACCTCCTCCTGAAGCCTCTCGCGAATGACCGCAACTGCCTTATGGGCAAACGACGGGTCGCCGTGTATCCCGGTGACCACTCGGATAAAGGGGCCGTATTCGTAGAGAATCTGAGCCCGAATTAGATCGCTTGCCCCCGGCGCACGCATGCCGCCCAAGGGCTGCGTCCGACGATCGACCTCTTGAGTCCGTCGAATAGAAGCGAGAAGGTCATCTCCCATCTCCTTCACAACGGCATCAACGGAGGTGTAGTACCGATAAAACGTGGTCCGGGAAAGATTCGATCTCTTGCATACTGCCGTCACGGTGATTTCAGGGACGTCAGTTGTTTCCATAAGCTCAACAACCGTCGTGCGGATGAGCGTTTTTGCCGACGACTTGTCCATATCGTGCCCCTTCTCTTGTCTAAACAGAAGCTATTTCCCCTCGTGTCATCGTACTATCGCACGGCACTTACCGCACGCGAGATTTCCTCCCGATTCACAAAACGCAGCTCCAAGCTCAGAGGCATCGCGCATGCGCACGTCACCAGACATCCCTCTATCGCTCTTGCACGGTAATGCCAACGGGCAAGATCGCCCATGGTAGCACCCTGCGCCTTGGCAAACCCCCGCCCCTCAGCTTTGAGTGCAGCCTCCGTTGCCGTCCAGGCCAGAGTAAAGCGAAAGGCGCGCTCCGCTTCTGTCGATCCCTCCCGTACCCATTGGCATAATGCCTCTGGCGCCGCGCGACCCAATGCAGCCATCCTCACCTCATCTGCCGCGCGAATAGCCTCCACATCAACACCTACAGGAGCCGGCGCGAAGGCAACACAGGCCAACTCGTCGTCATGGGACAAATTCCAGCAGAACGGCTGACCGCTTATGAAGGGCTTTCCGAATTCGGAGCGCTGCACCTTCCCGCCACCGCATTTCTGCGAAACGAGCAGCTTCAGGAGCAACGAGGCCCGGCGCCCGAATCCGCCAGGACACGACGAGGTATCTCCTCTCCGCGCTGCCAAGCTTTCCAGCGCCCGCATCTCCTTATTCTCTCCCGGAAACTCCTCGCGGCGCACCACGAGCACTTCGACCTCGATGGCATTTTCGGCTCCCACCGGCTTCACCTCACCTCGTCAAAGTCGATGCTGTTTTCCGGTCGGTTCTTTGTTTTCGCTAAGAACACGTACACTGCAAGGGCCACGGCCATGAGCACCCCGCCGGCACCGTAGGACACCGTATAGCTCGACGCGCCAGCAATCAGGGCAAAAAAGGCCGGCCCCGCCGCGCCTACTAATTGAATAACGGGGAACATCACCCCGAAAGATGCCGCAAATCGCTCCCGCCCGAACTGCTCGGCGCACACGCTGACAGGCCAATTGTCGGCCGTTCCCACCACGCATCCGATCAGGACGACGCTCAGGTACACCAGAGGCCTGCTGCCGCTCACATTCAAAAGCACGGCGGCAATACCGGCAATGTAGGTGAGCACCACGCCGGTATCGGCACCAAGCCGATCTCCGAGAATGCCGAAGACCACACTGCCCAGGCAGCCGAACAGCGAAGCGACGAGCATGACCAAGAGCGCCTCGTCCATGGCAAAGCCGAGGTCGAGCAGACGCGGCACCATCTGAACCATAAGGCCACCGGCGAAAATGAGCTGCACGCCCATTACGAGAGAGCAGAGAAGAAAGCGCGGGTTACGCAGAAGAAGACGTGCCATTTCGCTTTGGGAAATACCCTCGGCAGTTTTCTCTTCTTCCACCGTCACAGGAGCGCACCCCATCACCTCGCACGCATCCAGCCGCTCCATGGTATCGGGCGCAAGCCCCCTCTCCTCCGGTCGATCGGAGATGCCAAATCCCAAAAATAAAAGCGCCACTCCACCCAAAAGAGCGAACGGCACCGTGGCCAAATGCACGCCCCAGTGTTCGCAGGCCCAATGGTATATCATCGGATTCACGGATCCCAACAGCAGTCCCGTGGACACAAAACCCTGAACGCGACCTTTTTTCTCGGGAAACCAATTCGTGATGAGAATGGGAACGGTGTTGTAGCCCCACGCCGACGAGGCTGCGCTCACGAGCACCATCGACACGATGAACATGCTCATGGAGGGCGCGACCCCCATGGCCAAAAGGCCGATCATGTAAATGCCGCCCCAGAGAAAGCAAAGCGGGCGCGGCGACCGGTGAGCGCTCACACGACCGGCCACGAAGCCGCCCACCACGTTGAGCAGCGCCGCCACGCTCATACTGGATATGAGAACGGTGCTGTCCCAACCGAACGCCCCATGCAAAACATCGGGGGCGACATTCATAATGCCCGAAACAGTTCCCGTTAGAAAGTAACACAGGAGCGCATAGAACAACAGCGGCCATGCGCGGAGATAGTGGGTCGTGCCTTTCCCCTTTAATGCCATGACACACCTCTCACTCAATAGGGGTGGGCCGGACACGCTGTTGCCCGGCCCTGCAAGTGTAACGTCTCGCTGTCTCGTTAGGCCGCAGAGCTTTCCCCTGCCGCCTTCTTCTTCAGGCTGCTGAAGTAGAGGAACTGAGCGATGACCAGTACGGCGAAAATGATGATGCCGACGTAGAACATACTCGTCACGCCGCCGCCCATGGGAGTCGCCGCCGCGCCGATCCAGTACGGGGAAGTCGCCTGGCCGATAGACTGCGTAGCCGCCATAAGGGCCAAATTGAAAGCCAAGCCCTTAGCCGGAGATGCTTCGGAGACCAGCTGCGACTCGATAGGATTGTAGATGGCAAATCCCAGAGCCACAAACGCCGCCCCGATGCAAACGGTGAGCAGAGACCCGCCGGCCACGATCAGCACGCACCCGATCACGCTCATAAGCGCATTGAACGCGAGCGTCTGATTCTTGAACAACCGCTTCACGGGGAACACGATGAAGCCGCCCACCATGCCAGCCAGCGTGTATACCTGGGAGGCGTTGCCCGCCTCGATAGTGCCACCCAAGCCCGTATCGGAGATGAACATGGAGATGTTGTTATTGAACAGCTGCGTGGCGCCGAAATAGGCGAAGCCGAAAATGCACAGGATAATCACCTCGCGCGGTATCTTCACACGTTCGCCCTTGGCGGTCTTCTCCTCAAGCACGCCCTTAGGCAGGAAGATCAGCTGCAGCACGACGAGCAGAAGCACAACGAAATACCCCAGGTAGGCGTTGTACCACACCTCGGCGCCAAGCATAGAGGCGAGGCTGACATACACAAAGCCACCCAAGCCGACAAACACCGAGCACAGACCGAAAGCTGCTCCTCGCGCATCACCATCGAAGCTGTTCGTGATCAGCGATGCGATGGAGTTCTGAACGCCTCCCATACCAAGGCCCGCCAAGCACGAGGCCACGATGAGCATGGGGAAACTATCGTGCATGAAATACCCCACCAGTCCTGCGAGCACGTAGAAGAGCGAAGCCGCAATGGTACGTACGCGCGGCGTGTAGCGTGTCGCCAACTTCGCCGTAATGAAATTGGCGACGATGGCAAGCAACGACGGAATGGCGACGATCAGCTGCACCGAGGTGATGGGAACGTCGGGGAAGGCCTGAGCGATGCTGGCCAAAACCGGCACGGGAATGATGATGCTCATGATGGTGGCAGTGGCAGCATAAATGCCAATGCCGTCCTTAATATACTGAGCCTTCATGGGAAGGACCCCTTTCACTCAAGCTGCGATTACTCTGCTTCCGAGGCGATGAAGTCGGCGAGTTCGCCGATGGTCTTGTACATGCCGAACTCGGCGAAGGGGATGACAACATCGAACTCGTTCTCAATGACTGCGCACATGCCCATGCGGTCGAGCGACTTGCTGCCAAGTTCCTCGGCGATGTTCGTGTCGGCGGTAATGGCGGCCGCATCCTTGTTGAACACGCGAGCAGCGGCGGCGATAAGCTTGTCAGTCAGTTCCTGGGTAGCCATGGTGGTCCTTCTTTCTCTAAAGGGTTGAACGAAAGGTTACGTTAAGAGCGCCCCACATCGTCGAGGCGCGGACAACTACGCGAGAGCATCCTCATCTACTTCGAACATCACTGTCTTATATCCATCTAGCTGAATGATCTTTGCATGCACGGCAACGGGCAGATTGGCGCGAATCTTTTCAACGTTGTCAGCGTCCACACCGAAAATGGTGGAGTTGAACGAGCAGTTGGGGTCGTCCTCCAGCGCTACCTCGCCGAAGCAGTAGGGGCCAATCTCGGCGAGACGGCCATTCGCATTGAGGGACACGGGAAGGATGGCGCTCTTAAGCACGCCGCGACCGGAAATGGTGGTCCACTCTGTCTCGTGGTAACCGCAGGTGTTGCAAGCATAGTGGGGCGGATACTCGATGGCGCCACATTCGGTGCACTTGCGCGCGTAGATAATCCCCTCCTCAAGGCCGTCGTAGAAGCGCTTCACATTGCGCTCGAGTTTCAAAGTCATGGGAATACCTCCTTAGTCAACGGTACGAAGAATGGATACGCGCACGTTCTGACCGCCGCCGAAGCCGCGCAACATGGCCGTCTTGGGAAGCTTCTTCACCTGATGGTCGCCGGCCTGGCCGCGCATCTGCTTCACCGCCTCGTACACGTCGGCCGCTCCCGAAGCGCCGAATGCGTGACCGTAGGACGTCCGGCCGCCGTTTGTATTGATGGGGCGATCGCCATCGAAGGCCGTCCGGCCCTCCATCACGTACTTCCAGCCCTCGCCTCGCGGCAGATAGCCAACCTCCTCCGCCGCAAGCAACTGGGAGGACAGGATGAAGTCGTTCACCATCAGCAGATCGATTTCCTCAGGCGAGACGCCGGTCATATCGTATACCTGGCGCGCCGCCTCGGCGGTGGCCTTCTTCTCCAGATGGGGAACCATAGACTCCAAGCAGGAGGCGCCAATGCCCAGCACCTCGATAGGCTTCTGCTTGAAACGGTCGGCGATGTCGGTGGCGCACACAATCATGCACACCGCGCCGTCTGCGGCCGGAGCATTGCCCGTCACGCGCAGATACTGGGTAGTCTTAGGATTGAGCGGAGAGCGCAGGTACTCCATGGGATCGTCGAAACCGAAGCGCTGTGCGATCTCTTCGAACGGCGTGCGCTCCAAAGCCAGCGGATTCAGCGCGGCAGCGCGACGCCCTTGATAGGACATCATGTTGAGCACATCATCGACTTCCCGCTCGGTCAGGCCGAACTCCTTGCGATACAGATCGATCCAATCGTCTTGGCCGATGTTTCCGCCACCGAGCGCTCGCGTGTAAGAGCGATCGATGATCGAGTCGAGATCGGGCCAAATATCCTCGGTGGTGATCTGGCGGCGGAAGCATGCGGGCTTCTTTCCGTCGGGCAAGCCCGTTCCCATATCGACGCCACCTGTCAGCACGATATCGTAAGCTCCCGATGCTACGGCCATGACCGCCTGCTCGAGCGCCACATAACCCGTGCAGCAAGCTTCGCTGTGGTGGGTCGACCCGCGGCCACGCATGCCAAACCATTCCGCTACCTGCATGTTAGGGGTAACGGCGTCGTTGAAGAACTTCGGATTCGCTGAACCATGGTAGAAATACTGCACATCGCGCGGCTCAACGCCGGCATCCTCCATGGCCGCCAAAGCCGCATAGCCGAAGCAGTCGCCTTCGGTCAGTCCCAGCAGATCAGGATCTTCGTTGGTGTTCATGAAAGGGGTAGCCCCCACGCCCACGATGGAGACGCTTCGGCTATAGGGCCCCAGCTTTCCCTCGACCATCTTTCCTCCTTGGCTCGATGTTCCAACCTATGGGTACACCATACGGGCCACAGAAGGGCATTCGAAGCACAGCGCAACCGGGGCTGTTCACGATCGCGTGACACATTACTGGAATCTGTTACAGCCTACAGGCTGATCTCCAGGCCAGTACCTACAACTGCTGCACCAGATCTGGAGCGCCGGGAACAGCGGTGGCGCCGTAATCGGAACAGGCGCCAAAGACAGTCATCGACGGCTTGATTTCGGCGGCATCCTGGTCCACCTTGGCCGGAGACTTAAAAAGGGCGGCTTTCCAAGCCGCCCTGAGAGTTCAGCACTTACGAGAAGCCAGAAGGCCCGAGACTACTCCAGGCCCATCTCGCGCTTGAGGCGGGCGAGGTCGTCGTCCACCGCAGCGGTAGCGCCGGCCTCGGCGTACTTCTTGGCCAAATCCTCGGTGGGATCGGCAGGCCTCTCGGACAGCTCGGCCACGGCGTTGGCGCGGTCGAGCATCTCGTCGGCCTTGGCCTCCATGCGGTCGAAGGCGCTGCGAGCCCCCTCGGCGCGATCACCCGCCGAGGTCATCTCATTCACCTTGGACTGGGTCTTCGCCACCGCGGCCTTGGCCTTGATGGCGGCCTTGCGGGCATTCAGCTCCTCGATGTCGGAAACCAGCTTGTCGTGCATCTGGCGCATCTTGTCGGCGTTGGCCTTCGCGCCTTCGTAAGCCACCACGAGCCCCTCGGTGCGGCCGGCCAGTTCCTGCTTCTTCGCCAAGAACACGCGCGCGTCGGCCTCGTTGCCAGCGGCCAGCGCTTTGCGGGCCAGTTCCTCGTACTTCTCCATTTCGGCGTTGTTCTCGTCCACCAGCTTCTTGCAGCGCTTTTCCTCGGCCATCACGCCGGCGGCGGCCTCGCGCACCTCGGCCAGCGACTCGGTCATCTCGCGCAGGTACTGGTCCACCATCTTCTGCGGGTCCTCCGCCTTGTCCAACAGCTCGTTGATGTTCGCCTTCACAATGGAGGTGAAGCGATCGAGAATACCCATGTCGGTCTCCTATCTGGCCCTCGGGCCGAGTTGCCGCCCCTCGCTCGGGGCGGGACGGCCTTGCGGCCCTGGTCGGTTGGCCTCGCTGGAGAGGCCGCTTGCGTCAGCGCCCTCGGGCGCGGAATGCTATTGCGGGCGCGTCGGCTGCACCGGCGGCGCGTCGGATTCCTCGCTCGGGGAGGCGTACTTCTTCTCCAGATCGGCCAATTCGGAGTCGGCAAACGATTCCAACGGCGTGTTCAGGATCTGCTCCATGCGCTCGGCCTCGCGCTGCTGGGCCGCACGACGGCTCCGCGCAATGAGGAATATCACGACGGCCACTATTATCACCGCCGCGCATATCGCGACAATCGGCAGCGGCGAGGGCGTCACCGTCATGATACGATCGGCCGTGTCGCTGAAGGCCTCCGAGAATATCTCCTCCTCGGTCAGGCTCATGTCGTCGTAGTTCTGGCTGAGATAGCTCTTGAAAATCTGGATGGCCTCGTCGTCGAGCACCGAGCCGGTCAGCGCGCCGGCCCAGTACGCGGCATTGAAGCGCCCGTTGCCGTCATCGCAGAACACCAGCACGAAGTGGGCCTGATCGGTGAACAGCTCGTTGTACTTCTCCTCGGCGATGGCTTGCAGCTCCTCATACGAGTGCACCGAGCCGTTCGGCAGGATGTACACATAGGGCTGAATGCCCGTTTCCTCGTAGAAGTGACGCAGGCCGCGTTCAAGCTCGGAGGGGTTATGGATCCAGTCGCCATCCTCGTCGGTGAAATAGCCGGTCTCGGTAGCCGACCCCGCCGGCAGCGCCGTGCGCTCGACCGTAGACGCCGGCACGGCCGCATCGGCACCCGAGCAACTGCCGCCGCCGAGCGCCACCACGAGCAGCAGCACGAGCGCGATAGCCGCCAGCACGACGAACACCGTGCCGCAGCCGCTGTTGGGGGACTTTCCCTGAGGTGTGTTCGGGCCGCCGGAACCGCCGGAGCCAGTCGGGGGCACATTCGGACCACCCGAACCAGGTTGCTGCGGGCCGTTCGACTGGGGCATTTGTGGAGGCATGGAGCCACCGCCGCCGCTACGGCTGGAGCCGATGAGACCGCCGAGAAGGCCGCCCCAGAAGCCGCCGCCCCCACCGTAGTAGCCGCCGGGGTATCCCCCGAAGCCGCCTCCGAAGCTCGGGCCGCCGAAACCGCCGCCCGACCGTCCACCGCGGCCCGAACCTCCGGAGAACCCTCCCCCGAAGCCTCCGCCGCCGCTTCCGAATCCGCCGCCGAAGCCGCCTCCTCCCGAGAAGCCGCCGCCTCCGCCCGATCTGCCCATGCCGAGTCCTTTCCTTAAAGGCGCGATTTTGGCTTGGAATCGACGGTTTTGTTACCGACACCGTGGGTTTCGGGCACGCGGCGTATTATCGCGAGCGCATTTCCCCAGGTGGCGTATTACCAAGTCGCCTTTTCAGGGTCGATCCCGTCACAAAACCGTGTTTTCCAAGCCATTTCGCGCGAAAGTTATTTCACGATGAGCACGGGCACGTTCGTCTTGTGCAGCACCGAGTAGCACACGCTGCCGAGCATGCCGCGCACCGCACCCAGGCCACGGTGGCCCATGACGATGCAGTCGTAGGCGCCCTCGTCGGCATAAGCGGTGATGGAGTCGTGGGGCGAGCCGTTCACCACGGCAATGCCCACACCGGCGGCGTCGCCCACCAAAGGCGCGATGCTCTCAGCAATGGCATCGGTGTCGGCCTTGATGGCCTCGCTCTCCACCTCGGCCATCACGTTCATGTCCATAGCGTCGCCCATGACACCCGACATACGCGAGGCAATCTTGAAGGTCTCGGCGTTGAAGTCGTGCCAGTCCACGACCGACAGCACGGTGATCTGGGCATCGGGCACGCCCGCCGCCAACTCGAGCGCGGCAGTCAGGGCATGCTGGGCCGGTTCGGACTTATCGTAGGGAACGAGAATCTTCTGGTACATGAGGGCCTCCTTACCCTAGGTGCACGGACGCTGCGCCAACGTCGCTCCTCCCGAGAACGGGAAGCAACGCGATTCCCTTGCGAGCCCGGCAGCCGACGCCAAGAGAAGCACCGGTGCCGTGCCGTGCCGTGATGCCGCGCCCCTTGGCGACGCACCGCGCAACGTTTACCCGTCAACTCACAATAACTAAGTCGCAAGGTCATTTTATCACGCGCCGTCCCGCCGCCCGAATGCACGGAAACCTGTAGACGCCGCGTTACCTCCCGTGGAACGGAGGGGAATCGAACCGCCGACGCACCGGGAGCGCCCGCACCTCTCACGTTGCCAGCACGCGGGGAGCGTCCGCTTCTCTCGCGTTGCCGGCGCGCCGAGGCCGCTAGCGCTTCCCTGCAGCACACCGAGAGCGCCGACGCGCGGGCGCGCTAGCACGCGGGTACGCCCCTACCGCGGCTCCTCGTCGTTGAGCAGGCGGTGGCGGGACACCATGATGCGGAACACGGTGTAAGCCCCCAGCACGAAGGCGCCCAGGTAACCGAGTACGCCGAGGAGGGGCACGCCGAGCAGCTGCGGTTGCATGCTCGTAGTGCACAGGATGGACGAGCCCAGAAACAGCCCCGCCGACAGCAGCGCCAACGACAGACGCCCTACCGAGGCGTAGGCCGTGGCCAGAATGCGCGGCGACACCTCGATATCGCCGTTGATCTTGATCTGCCCGCGGTCGACCATCTCCAGCGTGTTCGACAGCTGAGTGGGCAGCTTCGCCAGCGACTCGGCCGACTCGGCGCTGGCAACCAACAGGTCGATGGCGCGGGTGGCGATGAACTTCGGGTCGCCCTGCTGGGCGATCACGTGCTTGGAGACGATCTCGATCACGCTCGTGCTCGGCGAGATCTGCGCGATCACCCCCTCGATGGTCACAAACCCGCGGGCGAGCATGGTCACTGACGAGGTCATCACCATGTTCTGCCCGCGCAAGATCTCGATCACCTCGGTCATCACGGTGCCGACGTTGATATCCTTCATCTCGGCCGTGCTGTACTCGGCCAGAAGCCGCGACAGCGCCTCCAACAGCGCGCCGTGGTCCACCGGCCCGATCACGTGCACGAGCCCCATCACCGCCTCTTTCAGCAGGTAGGCGCTGTTGGTGGCCACCGCCGTGAACGCCTTGCTCACGAGCATCCGCTCCGAGGAGGTAAGCGAGCCCACCATGCCCAGATCGATCCACACCACATCCCCGTCGCGCACGAGAATGTTGCCCGGATGCGGGTCGGCGTGGAAGAACCCGTTGTCGAGCACCTGGGTCACGTAGCTCTGGCACACCCGCCGCGCGAGTGCATCCACGTTGATGCCCTCGGCGCGCAGGGCGGTCGTATCGGAAATCTCGGTGCCCTGAACGAACTCCATCACGAGCACCGACTCGGTGGAATAGGCCGGATAGGCCACCGGCGAGGTCACCCCCTGCTCGTCGGCCAGCTCGCGGTGGAACCTCACGAGGTTGTGCAACTCGGAGGTGAAGTCCACCTCGTTAGCCGTGGTACGCTCAATTTCCTCCACGAACCCCTCGAGCGATAGCAGAATGTCGCGATGGGAGTTGGAGGCGAACTCGCCCAGCGCCAGCAGGTGCTTCATGAGCATGATGTCCTCGGCCATGGACTCGGCCACTCCGGGGCGACGCACCTTCACGGCCACGGTGGTGCCGTCCAGAAGCTGCGCCTTGTGCACCTGCGCAATGGAAGCCGCACCCAGGGGCACCGGATCGATGGAGGAGAACACCTCGTGCCACGATTTCCCATAGGCCCGGTCGATCTGCTCGATCACCTGGTCGAAGGGCATGGGGTTCGCGTCGTCGCGCAGCTTCTCGAAAGCATCGCAGTAGGCCTTCGGCAGCAGGTCGGAGCGGTTCGACGCCAGCTGGCCGATCTTCACGTAGGTGGGGCCGAGGGCCTGCAGCACCTCCACGGCGCGCTCGGGCGTCAGCCCGTGCAGCACGCGGTACTCGCGCATGATGCGCACGATTTCGTTCATGCGCTTGTGCGAGGTCTTGTCCTTCAAGGTGATCTCGGCGACCTTCATGAACTCTTCGAACGTGGCCACGGGCGCCTCCTTTCCGCTCGTTCATACTATCGTGCGGAAAGTGGACCTTGCCGGTGAACTATTGACTTGGAGCCAAGCCGTTGCCGCCCAGAAAAACTGCCCCGAGAAAACCAGGGGAGCGCAGCCAGCCCCCGTCTCCGGGCACAAAAATGCCCCGCCCCCGCCAGAGGATGAACCCACCTCAAAAGGTGGGTGCTCGCATCTGGGCTCCTGGCTTTCGTATCAACAGACACGAATCTCCATTCCACCAGCTTCTAAAGCTCCCTCGTTAAAATACGTCGGTCCATCGCAGTGTATGGCGGGAACAGGACTTGGGCTTAGTATACGACATCGAGCGGGAAGTGAAAGTCTTGACAAAAACTGTTACCAAGGCATTCTCGACTCCGCCAACTATTCCTGGCCCGAAGAGCCCTCCCCGCCTGCCTCTTCAGCTGGTTTTACAGGATCGGCGGATTCAGAAGGCCTGGACGTCTCGGGCACCTTTCCGTCGCGCGGCGCGAACACGTCCATCTCCTCTTCCATGAGGTGGTTGTGCACGTAGGGCGCAATGGCTCGAATGGCCGCATCAGTGGCATGAGACGCCCTGTCGGCATCGGCGATGGTGAAGCTGAGGCTGCCCTTGAAGCCGCGGTCGGTAATAGCGCTGAAGCTCACCTTCGGAGCCTTCTTGATCTTGCTCACCCGCGAGACGGCCTTCTCGGCGGCATCCTCGATGCGGTGGGCGGCGGCCGTCAAGCGCTCGCTGTCGGTGGTCACTACCAGATCGATAGACACCGCGTTCGGCGGCGAGAGCTTCACCACGGCAGTGGAGGTCATCACCGAGTTGGGGATGTTCACCTCGTTGCCCGAGCCGTCGACGATGGTGGTGTAGCGCCACGCCACATCCTGCACCACGCCGCTCACACCCGAGGAGCCCATGCGGATGTTGTCGCCCGGCTCCACACTGCGCGACACGCTCACCTGCAAACCGCCGATGAGGTTCGAGAGCGTATCCTGGAAGCCCAGGGAGATGGCGATGCCCACCACGCCGAGGCCGGTAATCATGGCGCTCACGTTCACGTTGAAGCACACCGACAGCACCACTGCCGCTCCGATGATCCACACCGCCGCGCGCACCAGGTTGATGAAGATGGAGCTCGAGGGCAGAAGGGAGGTCTTGTTCAGAATGCGCCGCATGAACGCCACGGTGATGCGGCACACCAAAAACGTGATCGCGCAGATGATAACCACGCCGAGGAGCGTGGTGAACCAGTCCTCGTGCACGAACTTGTCGAATATGCCTAGCAGCTCTTCCATACCCCCATTATAGGAGCGGCCCCCTTTCCGCAGGAAGAGAGGCGCCCGTCTTCATCGTATCGTTGCAGAAGCTGCGCGGGCGAAAATGAGCCACTCGATTGCGGAAAGTCGCCTCGAGGAGGCAAGTTGCCGGGTCTCGCCCGGCCCTTACCGCAGTGGCCCTCGGAAAAGCGCAGGTCAGGATATCGCCCAGCGATCCCGCTTAGAGCATTCGGAGCTCAGCGGGGCGACTTTCCGCAATCGAGTGGCCTATTTTTCCACCAGAAGCTCCCGAAAGGCGACTTTCCGAAATTTAGCGCCGCTATTTTGCATGGAAGATCGGCGGAATGGCCCCTCGCCCCTCAAGCCCCGAAGGTTTCCCCGCGCGCCCCTGGGGCCCCGAAGCTTTCCCCGCGCGCCTCCGGGGCCCCGAACGCCACCCAGAAACGGGCCCCAAGAGACGAGCAGCCCGCCCCAGATGGGAGGCGGGCTGCTTCTTCTGCCCAGATGTAGGCGGGGCCGACGGGCGCGGCTCGTCGAAAGCTCCGGCTGGCGATACTACTCGGCGGTGGGCGTCGGATTTCCTTCCGAGCCGCCCTGGTTGCCGTCGCCTTCGCCACCGGCGTTGCCGGACTGATCCGGGTTGTCGGGATCGGTCGTCGTGCCGGGGTTGCTCGTGTTGTTGTCGCCGTTGTTGTTGCCGCTGTTACCGCTGTTGCCGTTGTTGTTATTGTTGTTGTCCGGCTTGCTGGGCTCGGGCTCCGGCTCGGGCTCCGGCTCGGGGCCGAGCGAGATGGTGATGGACACCGTGGAGCCGGGCGCCACCTTGTCGTTGAGGGGGTCTTGGCGCATGACCGTGCCCTCCTTCTTGGTGTCGCTGTACTCGCGGGCCTTCACGTCGGCACCGAAGCCCTCGCTCTGGAGCTTCTCGATGGCGTCCTCCTCGGAAAGGCCGATGACGTTCGGCACGCTCGTCAGCTCGCTGCCCTTGGAGAGCACGTACTCGATCTGGGTGCCGGGCTTCTCCATCTCGCCGGCGTTCGGGCTCTGGGAGATGATCTCGCCTTCGGGAACATCCTCGGAATAGGCGCTCTCGCGCAGCACGGCCGTAAAGCCGGCCTCCTTGGCCTTCGCCTTGGCCTGATCCTCGGTGAGGCCCTCCAAGCTGGGCACCTCCACCTCGTCCGGACCGACGGCCACGACGATCTTCACCTCCGAGCCCTTGGGGGCCTGGCCGCCCGAGGGATCCTGCGAGAGCACCGTGCCCTCGTCGGCGTCCTCATTCACCTGCGGATCAACCGCCACGGTGAAACCGGCCTCCTTGAGGGCGAACTCGGCCTCGTCCTGGGTCTTGCCCACCACGTTCGGCACATCAACCGGCTCGTCGGCCGGAGCGCCGCCGCCCGTGGCGAACGCGAAGGCGAGCCCGGCCACCAGCGCCACGGCGAGCACCGCCAGAAGCGCCACGATGATGGGCTTCTTGCTGCTCTTCTTCGGCGGGGCCGCATGATAGCTCTGAGCCGGGAAGCCGCCGGTGGAGGCCGGCGACACCATGCCGCCCATGCCAGCCCCGGCGATGCCGGGCATGGCCTGGGTGCCCTCGATGCCGCCCATGATAGCGGTGGCCGCGGCGGTGTTCACGCCCACGGGCGCGCCCATCATCTGAGTGCGGGCGCTCGTGAAGCCGGCGCCGCCCGGCAGCGTGACGGGGCGGCCGGCCAGGTAGTCGTTCAGGGCCATGCGCATGTCGTTGGCCGTGGCGAAGCGGTCGGCCGGGTTCTTCGCGAGGGCCACCATGATGATGTCCTCGAGATCAGGGTCGATGTCCGGGTTGATGGACGACGGCGGCGCCGGCTCGTCCTTCACCTGCTGCATGGCCACCGACACGGCGTCGGGTCCGTCGAAGGGAAGGCGCCCGGTGGCGGCCTCGTACAGCACAATGCCGAGCGAGTAGATATCGCTTGCGGCGGTGAGATCCTTGCCCTGGGCCTGCTCCGGCGAGATGTAGTGCGCGGTGCCGAGCACGGCGGAGGTCTTGTCGTTCACGGAGTTCTTCGCCCGGGCGATGCCGAAGTCCATCACCTTCACGTTGCCGTCGGGCTGCACCATGATGTTCTGCGGCTTGATGTCGCGGTGGATGATATCCTGGTTGTGGGCCACGGTGAGGGCCTGGCACACCTGGGAGCCGATCTCGGCGGCCTTGCGCTGGTTGATGGCGCCGCGCTGCTGGATGGCCGTCTTCAGGTCGGATCCGCGCACGAACTCCATGACGATGTAGTAGGTGCCGTCGTCCTGGCCCCAGTCGTACACGTTCACGATATAGGGGCTCTGCAGGTTCGCGGCGGCGGCGGCCTCCTGGCGGAAACGCTGGGTGAAGGAAGGGTCGGCGGCGAACTGGGGCAGCATCACCTTCACAGCCACCACGCGGCCCAAGGTGCTGTCCTGGGCCCGGTAGACCTCGGCCATGCCGCCGATGCCGATGCGATCCTTTATTTCATAACGGCCACTGAAAACCTTGCCCGTCATTGTTCCCTGTCCGGTCACTATCGATACTCCTTAACGTTCCACGTACTGGTGCGTTTGCTTGTGCGTTTTCGTGCGGACTCGCATGAGTCTTTTCATTGTACTATAGCGCCCCCACGACTTCGAGAGCCGTCTCCATAACGTCATGGGCAGCGGCGGCACCGGCGCCCGATTCGCCGCGCTCGATGGCCACGGCCACTACGACCTTCGGGTCGTCGGCCGGAGCGAGCCCCACGAACCAGCTGTCGTCGTCGCCGTCGCCGCGCTCGTGGGTGCCCGTCTTGCCGGCCACGTCCACCCCGTCGATGGCGGCCTTCCCGCCGGTGCCCTCGAGCACCACGCCGCGCATGACCTCGATTTCGTCGGCGGCCGTGGCGGCGTCGATGGCCTGCTTCAGCTTCACGGGAAGGGGTGTGAAGCCGCGCTCCCCGTTGGCGTTGTAGATACCGTCCACCAAATAGGGTTGCATGATGGCGCCCTCGTTGGCGATAGCGCAGCCCACCAGGCACATCTCCATAACCGTGGCCTGGGGACCGGCCGGGCTCTCGTGCTCGCCCACCGGCTCGCCGCACGCGGCCCACGCCGTCTCCCACTCGGTCATCTCGGCCGGGTCGGGCATGAGGGAGGTGGCCAGGGGCAGGTCGAAGTCGATGTCCTGGTTGAAGCCGAAGCTGCACGCCATGTTCACGAGCAGATCGGCGCCCAGCTGCACGCCCACCTGGCCGAACACGGTATTCGACGAGTACCACATGGCCTGGGCCAGGGTGATCTTGCCGTAGCTGCGCTTCTTCACGTTGGTCACCGGCGCGTTGCCGAGCTCGATCTCGCCGGGCGAGTCGTACTCGGTGTCCTCCGTGGCGATGCCGTCCTGCAGCGCCGCGGCCAAGGTGACCATCTTGAAGGTGGAGCCCGGGGCGTAGAGCGCCTGGGTGGCGCGGTTGTACAGCTCGGAGGAGTCGCTGGCGTTCTCGGCCGCGTTCGTGAGCAGCTCCTCGTAGTTCGCGGCGTCGTAGGTGGGAGAGGAGGCCAGCGCGTACACGGCGCCCGTCTCCGGATTCATGGCCACGATGGCGCCCACCTGGCCCTCCAGGGCGTCCTGGGCCGCCTGCTGGATGCGCGAGTCGATGGTGAGGGTCACGTCGTTGCCCTTGGTCTGGATGCCCGCAAGCGAGTTCACCACGTCGGTGAAGCTGGCGTAGTTCTGCTCGCCGCGCAGCGCGTCGTTGTAGGCCGCCTCGATACCGGCGGTGCCGAAGCGCTGGGAGGTGTAGCCCACCACGTGCGCCGCCAGCGTGCCAGCCGGATACTCGCGCACGTAGCTGCCGTCCTCCTGCAGTACCGAGGTCGCGAGCACCACGCCGTCCACCGTGGAGATGGTTCCGCGCTCCATCTTGGCCTCGCGGGCGATGGTGTGGTTGTTGCTCGCCATGTTCTGGTACTCCGGCGCCTTGATGATCATGAGGTACGTGAGGTTCGCCACCAGCACGGCGAACAACAGCGAGAAGATCATCATGGTGCCCGTCAGGCGCTTGCCGAGGGCCACGCGCCCGAGCACGGCGTCGGCTCCGTGGGTGCCGATGGCGCCGGTCTGGCGCATCTCCTCGCCCACGCCCGTGCCCTCGTCGCCGCAGCGCAGCAGGAAGGCCACGATCATGAAGCTGGCGATGAGCGACGAGCCGCCCTGGCTGACGAAGGGCAGCGTGATGCCCGTCAGGGGGATGAGCCGCGTCACGCCGCCGACGATGATGAAGGCCTGCAGCACGATGATCGAGGTGAGACCCACGGCCATAAACGAGCTGACGTCGGATTTCGCCCGGGCCGCCGTCACGATGCCGCGGATGGCGAAGCACAGGTACAGAAGCAGCAGTCCCGCCGCGCCCATAAGGCCCGTCTCCTCGGCGATGACGGGGAAGATGAAGTCGCTCTCGGCGACGGGGATGCCGCCCGAGGCGACCGGCTCGCCGCCCATGCCGCGGCCGATGCCCGTGCCGAACAGGTCGCCGTCGGCCATGGAGAACAGCGACTGCACGAGCTGGAAGCCGCCGCCCTGGGCCGCCGCGAAGGGGTCGAGCCAGATGCTCACGCGGGTCTGCACATGCCCCATCATGAAGTACAGCGCCACGGCGGCCACGGCGGCCAGGCCGATGGACGCCACGAGGTAGAGCTTCTTGCCCGTGGCCACGTACAGCATGATGACGAACACGCTGAACAGCACGAGCGCGAGACCGAGGTCCTTCTCCAGCACCACCACGATGAAGGCGAGCGCCCACATCACGATGAGCGGCAGGAGCGTCGGCAAGCTCGGCAGGTTGAAGGGCCCCACCTTCTGGGTGAACACCGACAGCATCTCGCGGTTGGCCGCCAGATAGGCCGCGATGAAGAACACGATGAGTATCTTCGCGATCTCTCCCGGCTGGAACGAGAAGGGCCCGAGGCGCAGCCACAGCTGGCCGCCGCCCGACTCCTCGCCGATGACGGGGAGCATGGGCGAGAGCAGCAGCAGAATGCCGAGCACCATGAGGGTGTACTTGTAGTTCGCGAGCTTATCGAGATTGCGCACCACCGCGAGCACCACCACCATCACCGCCACGGCGGCGAACAACCAGATGACCTGGCGCACCGCCAGATCGGGCACGATGCGCGTCACGAAGGCGATGCCGATGCCCGACAGCGCGAAGGAGATGGGGAGGATGGCCGGGTCGGCGGCCGGGGCCAGCCAGCGCACGGCGATGTGGGCCACCACGAACGCCGCGAAGATGCCGAGCGGCACCCCCAGGGTGTTCACGGAAAGCTCCTGGCCGCCCGTGACCACCATCATCGCGAACAGCACGATGACGATGGGCGAGGCGATGACCAAGAGCAGCAGCTCTATGTTGCGGCGCGTCATGGGGCGATCACCTCGTCGCGGTGGCGGGCTCGTCGTTGGAGGCGCCGCCCGCGGAGCCGCCAGCGGAGGCGTCGGCATCCGGGCCCGCAGAGCCCGCAGCCCCGGCGGAGTCGCCGCCTGCGGCAGGGCTCGCGCCGCCGGCGGAGCCAGCAGCTGCAGCGGGCTCGCGGGCGGCGGCGATCTCCGCCTCGTACTCGGCCACGAGGTGCTCGGCGTCTTCCACGCTTCCCACCTTGATGGTCTCCTCGCGCAGGCGGTTTGCCACGCCCGGCTGCAGCTCGTCGGTGGCCACGTCGGTCACGCGCACGAGCTTGTGGGCGGAAAAGCCGAACACTTCCCCGGGAACTCCCTGGTAGATGGCCACCTTTCCGTTCTCCTCCACCAGGTAGGCGGAGTTGGTCGCCAGGTAGTTGAAGCCGTAGGCGCAGCCGGCCAGAATGGCCAGCAGCAGCACGATGAGCATCACGGCCGTCACGCGCGAGCGGCGCGTCATCTTCCGACGGCGCTGCTCGGCCAGGCCCGTCACGTCCACCACGATGACGGTCACGTTGTCGTAGCCGCCCAGGCCGTTCGCTTCGTTCACCAGCTGCGCCGCGCAGCGCTGCGGGTCGGAGACGTCGGCGAGCGTCTTCTCTATCTGATCGTCCTCCAACATGGTGGACAGGCCGTCGGAGCACAGCAGCAGCCGGTCACCCGTCTCCACGTTGATCTCGAACAGGTCGGGCTGGGTGCGCGGATCGCTGCCCAGGGCGCGGGTGATGACCGAGCGCTGCGGATGCACGCGGGCCTCGGCCTCGGTGATCTGCCCAGCCTCCACCAAGTCGGCCACGAGCGAGTGGTCGCGGGTGAGCTGCTGCAGCTTGCCGTGGTGCAGCAGGTAGGCCCGCGAGTCGCCCACCTGGGCGAGCACGAGGCGCTCCTTCTCCAGAATGGCGGCGGTGCAGGTGCAGCCCATACCCGCCCGTCCCACGCCCTCGCGGGCGGCCTTGATGACGGCCAGGTTCGCCTCTTCCACGGCCTGGCCGAGGGCGGCGGCGTCGGCATGCTCGGGAGCGCGGGCGGCCACCACGTCGACGGCTATCTCGGAGGCCACCTCGCCGGCGGCGTGCCCTCCCATGCCGTCGCACACCACGTACAGCGGCGGGGCGACGACAAGGGAATCCTCGTTGTGGTCGCGCACGCAGCCGACGTCGGTGCGGCTGCCGAACGTGGAGTTGGCCTTCTTGCGGCCCTTCGCGCGCGCCATTACTGGTGCCTCACGCGAATGTCGACGTCGCCGATGGTGACCATGTCCTTGTCGCGCAGGGCCACCGGGTCGTGGACGGGCCGGCCGTTGACCGCCGTGCCGTTCTTCGACCCCAGGTCCTCAACGAACAGGTTCTGCCCCATCAGCTGGAAGCGGGCGTGGCGACCCGACACGTAGCCGGCGCCGATGACGATATCGGCCCCCGGCGAGCGGCCTACGATAACGGGGCCGTGCACGGCGATGCACACGCCGCGCAGCTCCTTGGGGCCGTGCTCCACCGACACCGTCCAGGTGCGCTCCTTCTTGCGGGAGCCCTTCACCATGCCGATGCCCGTGCGCATGATGGCGAATAGGAACAGATACAGCAGCGCCACGAACAACAGGCGCGCGATAAGCAGTACGAGATCGATCACCGGAAATCCTCCTTAGCTCGTATGGCCGCGGGCGCGCGGCTAGATGAGCTGGAATTCGAGGTTGGTGGTGCCCACGATGATGCGGTCGGCATCGGAGAGCGCCGTGGACTTGATCTGGCGCCCGTTCACGAAGGTGCCGTTGGTGGAGCCTAAATCGGTGAGGATCCACGCGCCCGACTCGTCCTGGCGGATTTCCGCATGCACGCGCGACACGTTGATGTCGGGGATGACGATGTCGTTCTTCGACTCGCGGCCGATGGTCTCGGCGTCGCCTGGCAGGGTGAAGGCGCGGTCATTGGTGATGTCGTAGATGTAGGCCTGGCGCGGCGCCTCGTCGGCGAGGTAGTCCTCGTAGCCGTAGTCGTCGGCCGGGACCGCGTTGAAGTTCATGGTCTGGGGCGCGGCGGCCGCGGGGGCCGGCGCCGGGGCGGGCGCCTGGTAGCCGTAGCCGGCGGCGGGAGCGGCGGCGCGGGCCGGGCCGCCCTGGTTCAGGATGCCGTAGCGGGCGTATTCCTCCTGACGCAGCTGCTCGACGAGCGGGGAGGCCACCATCTCGGCGATGACGTCGAACTTGCCGTGACGCAAATCATCGTCCACGATGAAGCGCACGAGGGGCTGGCCGTCCATGACGAGGCCCGACTCGGCGGCCTTGGCGGACAGATAGGTCTCGGTCTCGCCGGCGAGCGTGGGGTAATAGCCCAGAAGGCGCCGATCGTCGTCGGCGTTCACGAGCACGGTGTAGAGCGTGGGGGCATACTGCTTGCCTGCGCCGACCATCTTCTCGCGGCGCATCTGCTTCTCGGCCTTCTTGGCAATCTGGACGGGAGACAGCGGGGCCGCGCCCATGCGGTCGGCGGCACCTTCCACGGTGTCTTCCATTCTGCCCTCGAACCTTGAGAGGAGTCCCATGTGCTTCTCCTTGTGTCTACCATGTTTAAGCTGCGACTAAATGCACATCGGTACATTTTGCCATAAACCCTTCGTCGCTTGGTCAACAAGCCGCCAACCTTACGCAATCGTCACAGGGGAGCGGCTATAATGATGCCCCGCACGCGAGACGAAGATGCCGGGCCGCAAGGCCCGCGCGATGAGCGAGGATCCTATGAGCGACGTGAACGACCTGACCATATCCCTGTTCGGCACCGTGCCCGACTCCATTGTGGACGGGCCGGGGCTGCGCTACGCCGTGTTCGTGCAGGGCTGCTCTCATGGCTGCCCGGGATGCCACAACCCCGAGAGCCAGCCGGCCGAGGGCGGCACGGAAACCGCGCTGGCCGACCTGCTGGCCGACATCGAGGCGAACGGCCTCGTGCACGACGTGACCCTCTCGGGCGGCGAGCCCTTTGAGCAGCCGGTCGCCTGCGCCGCCCTGGCCCGCGCGCTGAAGGAGCGCGGCTACGGCGTGTGGTCGTTTACCGGCTACCTGTACGAGGATCTGCTGCGCCGGGCCGAGGCCGCCCGCGCCGAGCGCGCGCGACGCGAGGAGGCCGGCGTTGCCGGCGAAGTGCTGACCGAGGGCATCGCCGATGATCTGGCCGTGGGAGATTTGCTGGACGCCATCGACGTGCTCGTGGACGGCCCCTTCGTGGAGGCCCGCAAGTCGCTGGAGCTGAAGTGGTGCGGGTCTTCCAACCAGCGCCTCATCGACGTGCCCGCCACCCGCCGCACCGGCGCCATCACCCTCTGGCAACCCGCCGGCTTCACCCTGGAGAAGCCCTCAAACTGGTAGCGCGAGGCTACTCCGAGGCAGGGGACACGCCACTTTCTCAAAAGAGTGAAACGTAGCGCAGGGGGAATTTCACTATCAGAGTAACAGGGAGTCTCACAGCGGGAAGGACAGTCGCGAAAAACTTGCCGACGCCCCGCTAATCGGAAGCCGCTGGGAAACGGAGCGTGAAGGTGGCTCCCTCGCCCTCCTCGCCGCCAACGTCGATGGTGCCGCCGTGGCGCTGCACGCCGTGCTTCACGATGGCGAGGCCCAGCCCGGTGCCGCCCGTTTCCTTCGAGCGGCTCTTCTCCAGGCGGTAGAAGCGCTCGAACACCTTCTCGCGTTTCGCCTCGGGAATACCGGGGCCGTCGTCGGCCACGCGCACGGTGGCGGCATCGGGGCTGCTGCCCACCTCTACCCACACGTGGCCGCCCTGATCGTTGTAGCGGATGGCGTTCTCGATGAGGTTGTAGAGCATCTGCTCCATAAGCCCCTCGTTGCCCATCACCGTGGCCGGCGCGCCTTCCACCTGCACGCTCACGTCGCGCTCATCGGCGAGCTTCGCCAGGCGCTCGGCGGCGCGTTGGGCCACGCCGAGCACCTCCACCGGCGTGGCGGTGGCCGCATCGGGCGGCAGCTCATCGAGCCGGGAGAGCGTGAGCACATCGTCGATGAGCGCGCGCATGGCCTGGGATTCCTGATGGATGAGCCCGGCGAACCGCGGCACATCCTCAGGGGGCACCAGGCCGTTCTCCATGAGCTCGGCGTAGCCGGAGATCACCTGGAGCGGCGTTTTCATCTCGTGGGACACGTTGGCCGAGAAGTCGCGGCGCATGCTCTCGGCCCGGGCGAGCTCCTCGTTCTGGGCGCGCAAGGTGCGCTGCTGGGAGTCGATGCGGGCGAGCAGCGGGCGCATCTCGGCGTACACCGGCACCTTCCACGGGTCGGCCGGATCCACCTCGTCGAGCGGCCGCATAATGCTGGCGGTCAGCGCGCGGGACACGGCGAAGGCAAGCGCCACGCCCACGATGAGCGTCGCCACCACGCACACGGTCAGATCGCCGCCGAAGAAGTCGGCCATGACGGCCGCGGAGTTGGGCACTTGCATCATCGTGGCATAGAAGATGCCCGCGAACATGAGCGTGAGCAGCACAATGCCCCCGATGGTGAGGGCGAGCACGCTGCGCAGAATGCGCCCGGACAGGCTCGGGGCAACAGGGGCGCTCATAGGGAAACCTCCCTCAGCCGGTACCCGACGCCGCGGACGGTGCCGATGGACTCCTCAGCCCCGGGCGATGCGGCGGCGAGTTTCTTGCGGAGAGTCTTCACGTGCATGTCCACCGTGCGCGTCTCGCCGACGAAGCTTACGCCCCACACGCGCTCGAGAAGCTGCTCGCGGGTGAGCACGCGGCCTTTGTTCTCCAGCAGGACGCGCAGCAGGTCGAACTCCTTGCGGGTGAGGGGCAGCTCCACCCCCGCCGCGCTCGCCGTGCGGGCCTCGGGAGACAGGGCGATGGGGCCGCAAACAAGTTGGCCGGCGGCCTCGGCCGGTGCCTGCCGCGTTCCCTGGGCCGGCCGCGCGGCACGGCGCAGAAGCGCGTTCACCCGTGAGACGAGCTCCATCATGCCGAAGGGCTTCGCCAGGTAATCGTCGGCTCCGGCATCGAGCCCCGTCACCTTGTCGAACTCGGTGCCCTTGGCCGTGAGCATCATGACGGGGATGTTCTCAGTAGCCGCATTCGCGCGCAGCTGCCCCACGAGGTCCAGGCCGCTCTCCCCCGGCAGCATGATGTCCAGTAACGCCGCCGCCGGCGGCTCGGCGCGACACGCTTCCACGAAGCCCGTGCCATCGGGAAAGGCCCGCACCTCGAAACCGGCCTGACGCAGCGCGTAGCTCGTCAGATCGCGGATGTGCTCGTCGTCTTCCACATAATATATGAGCGCCGGTGCGACCATGGGAATCCTTTCTCGTCTGCGTGCCGCATTGTATATCATGCCGCAAACACGAAGAAGGTGGCGCCCCGACTCGTCAATAATCTGACGGGGCTCCACCTTCTTAAGAACAGATCGTGCGCAGCGTGCCGGCCGGCCAAGCCCCCGGGCGCCAACTCAGAACATGCCGAGGGGCTGCCACCGAAAGTCGCGGCGGTCACCCGCCAGCGAGCCTTAGGCCGCGGCGGTGTCGGGGGCGAAGGGCGCCTCCGTCACGGGGTTGCGCGGGCGGCGGGGGCGGCGCG
>NZ_CAUASN010000005.1 GCF_958431955.1 uncultured Adlercreutzia sp.
GCACCACGCTCGACAACCTGAAGGCCGCCATCGGTGGCGAGACCGGCGCCTCCGCAAAGTACGCCGCCTTCGCCAAGGCCGCCAAGGAGCAGGGCTACGACCAGATCGCCCGCCTGTTCGAGGCCACCAGCGCCGCCGAGCAGATCCACATCGGCCTGGAGGCCGGCGTGATCGAGGAGATCGAGCCGGGCTATGAGCGTCCTGCCGCTCCCGATGCCGAGGGCATCGCCACCGACCTGAACCTCATTGCCGGCGCCCTGGGCGAGATCTACGAGACCTCCGACATGTACCCGAGCTTCATCAAGGTCGCTCAGGAGGAGGGCAACAAGAAGGCCGAGTTCGTGTTCACCCGCGCCAAGCTCGCCGAGGCCGTGCATGCCGAGCTGTACATGGACGCCTACAACAACATCGACGCCCCCACCGACGAGGCCTACTACCTGTGCCCCATCTGCGGCTACATCCACAAGGGTGACGACTTCGAGAAGTGCCCCATCTGCTTCACCCCGGCCGACAAGTTCCGCAAGTTCTAATTCCGCAGCGGAAATACCACGCCACCAAAGCGGCCGCCTCACCCCGAGGCGGCCGCTTTTTCGTTCTCCGTCGCCAGCTGCTCGCGTACGAGGTCGCAGAATAGGCGGGCGGCCGGGGTGAGCCAGTGGGTCTTGCGGTGGCCGAGGTAGACGGGGAAGATGCGCTTGCCGAAGGGGTCGGGAATCTCGACGAAGGTGCCGCGCGCCAGCTCGTCGGCGACGGCGAAACGGGGGAAGACGGAAAAGCCCATGCCCATGGAGACGAGGCGCTTGATGGCCTGGGAGCTCCAGAGCTCCATCGTCTCGGCGAGCATCACGCCGCGCGCGTCCAAGGTTCGCTCGAGGGCGATGCGGAACACGTTGTCGGGCTCGTCGATGATGAAGGGAAGCTCCGCCCGCTGCCCCGCGGACTGGAAATCGGGGAGGGGTACGCCCGGCGCGGCCACGAGGGCCGTGCGGATCTGCCCCACCTCTTCGATGGAGAAATCCTCGGGCTGCCAGTCGAAGGCGTAGGTGAGCCCCAGATCGCAGGAGCCGTCGCGCAGGTTCTCGGACACCCGGGCGCAGGTGCGGTCGCGCAGACGCAGCGCCACGCCTGGGGCGCGCTCGCGAAACGCGGCGATCACCTCGTCGAGCGCATAGCACAGAAGCGTCTCGGCCATATCGACCCGCAGCGTGCCCTGCAGCGCCGTCTCCTCTGTGCCGAGGGCGGCCAGGCGGTCGGCGGCGGCGATGATCTCGGCGGCCTGGGCAAGCGCCTCGGCTCCTTTCTGCGTGAGCACCATGCGGCGCCCGATGCGCTCGAACAGCGGCAATCCCAAGTCGCGTTCTAGTTGCTTGATGTGCACCGTCACCGTCGATTGGGTGTAGCCGAGCCGGTCGGCAGCCTTGGCGTAGGTGCCGCAGGCCACGACGGCCTGGAAGGTGCGCAGGCATTTGATATCCACGATGGTTCTCCTTTTCGGCGCGCTTTGCGGGGGGGTCGGCCCCACCGCGCGCAGGCTCCAGCATACGCAACATTGATCGATTTAGTCAAACATATTCTTCTCAATCATTCGTTATACAAATGCTTCATGGCGTCCTATGCTAGAGCCAACGGAAACAACGGAAGGAGAGCGCCCATGGAGGCAGCGGAAATGACGATAGCGGCCACCCTGGCGGGGCTGGCGTTCTACTGCTTTGTGCAGGGCATCACCCCGGGGCCGGCGAACCTCTGCTCGCTGGCGACGACGCTGCGCTACGGTCGGACGCTTGCGCTGCGCCAGTGGTACGGGCTCATCGCCGGCTTCTACGCGGTGTCGTTCGCCTCGGTGCTGGTCGTGTGGACCGTAGGCCAGGTGGCGTCGGGCCTGATGGGGTGGCTCACCGTGGCGGGCGCGGTCTACGTGCTCTGGCTCGCCTGGACCATGGTGGCGCCCCGCCGGGAGGGGCACGCGCTATACGAGGCGAAGCCCACGGCGGCCTCGGGCTTCCTCTTGCAGATCACCAACGTGAAGATACTGGTGCTGTGCCTGACGGCGCTGTGCTCCTACGTGCTTCCCCTGAGCGACCACCCGCTGGCGCTGGCGGCTGCGGGGCTGGTGCTGCCCCTCATCGGCGTCGGCTGCAATCTGGCTTGGATATACGCGGGCGAGCTTCTGCGGTCGTTCTACGAGCGGCATCGCCGCCGCGTGGACGGGGCGATGGCCGCCTCGCTTGCACTGTGCGCCGCGACCATGGTGGCGCCCCTGCTCGGAAGCTAGCGCACGACGGCAACAGGCGCGAAACGAGTTGCGGGAGCTTCTTTTGGCTTAGAAATCACGGTTTTGTTACCAAAAGCCACGCGGAGAGGGCGCTGGGTAATACAGATGCGGCCGTTTCCCCAGGTGGCGTATTACGCCGGACGCGATTTTGCGCCCGCGCAGTAACAAAAGCGTCGATTCCAAGCCAAAATACGCGAAATTTAGTTCAGGAGGGAAACAGGTGCCGAGGGACGGCCGCTTTCAGGGGAGCGGCCTCGTATGATGGGGAAGTTGCCTATTCGCCGGGCAGAGGGCCCGGATGCGTGAAAGGACTTCCCCATGAGACTGCAGGATAAAGTGATAGTTGTGACGGCGGCCACGCGCGGTATCGGAGCGGCCATTGTGAAGGCGTGCGCCCAGGAGGGGGCGACCGTCTACATCGGCGCCCGCAACACGGAGCGCGCCCAGGCCGAGGCCGACGAGATGACGGCGGCCGGCCTTGCAGTGAAATGCGTGTACAACGACGCGTCCAAGCCCGACAGCTACCAGTCGATGATCGACACGGTGGTGGCTGCCGAGGGGCGCATCGACGGGCTTGTGAACAACTTCGGCGGCACGAACCCCGCCGAGGACAAGGACCTGCTGAGCACCTCCTACGAGCACTTCCTCGCCGGGGTGGACGCGAACGTGGGCAGTGTGTTCCTCGGCTGCCAGGCGGCCGCGCGCGAGATGGCGAAGACCGGCGGCGGCTCCATCGTGAATATCAGCTCCATCGCCGGCAGCGTGCCCGACATCAGCCAAATCGCCTATGGCACCTCCAAGGCGGCCATCAACCACATGACGAAGTCCATGGCGGTGCAGCTGGCCAAGTCGAACATCCGCGTGAACGCCGTGGCGCCCGGCATGACCGCCACCGATGCCGTGGCCGACAACCTCTCCGAGGAGTTCAAGCAGTTCTTCCTGCGCCACATTCCGCTCGGGCGCATGGCCGACCCGGCCCACATCGCCGCGGCCGTGGTGTACTTCCTCGGCGACGAGAGCGCTGCCACCACCGGCCAGCTCATCGAGGTGGCCGGCGGCTTCGGCCTGGCCACGCCCATCTACGCCGACGCCATGGACGCCGCCGTGGCACGATAGGGTGCTGCTTACCGCAGCGCGCGCATATCCAACGTAGGGGATGGCTTCAGCCGTCCCGCCCTTCAGCCTGCACGGCATCGCCTTGCGTCATCCAAAACCAAGGGTCCCGCAAGCATATTGCCTGCGGGACCCTGCTCGATTATGCGGCGCGACGGGGAGGGAGGCGCGCGCCGCTGTATCGCGAATCGTTAGGCGAGGCTCGCCACGTATTCGGCGGTGAACTTACCCTGGGTGACGGCGAAGGCGATGGAAACGCCGCACAGTGCCGTGGTGTACTGAATACCGAAACGGCTGCCCGCGGTGTTTCCGGCGGCGAACAGACCGGGAATGGGGCGGAAGGTCTCGCGCGCGAGCACCTGGCCGTTCTCGTCGATGGCCACGCCCGATGTGTTGCAGAGCATGCCGCCCAGGGATTTTTCGCCCTTGTAGGCGTAGTAGGGCGGCTGGTTCACGGCGAACATGAGCGACTTCTCCTTGCCGAAATCCTCATCGAGACCCGTGGCGCACAGTTCGTTGTAGCGTTCGATGGAGGCAACGAAATTGTCCAACGTCTCTCCCTCGTAGCCTAGATAGCCGCCGAGTGTTGCATAGTCGTCGGCAGCGTAGACGACAGGATTAGTGTCGGCGCCCGAGCCCTCGGCGCCACCAGCAACGGCCGCCTCCAGCAGGGCCGGAAGCCCGTCCATGCCGCCATTGGGATAGTCGATGCCCATGTGGCATGCCGGTTGGGCCTTGATCAGCGCCTCGTAGTTGCTATCGAACACATTGGCGACCGGTCCCTGGGGTTGGAGCGCGCCTGCATAGGCCGCCCATTCCATAAAGCCGAATCCCTCGTTGCAGTACCGCTTGCCGTCGGCGTTGATCCAGAGCGAGGCGGCCGACCCCAACGGATCCGTGGGGCTGTCGCAGGGGTAGTAGTAATCGCCGCCCATGGAAGACTGGTACGGATCCAGCTGCCCGCCGGCCCAGTAGCACAGTTTCAGGCCGTCGCCCTGATAACCGGAGCTGATGATCTCGCCGTCGTCGCCGATCATGTTGGTGATCTGGCACAGCAGTTCTTTGGCCATTTCCTGGTTGCCAGAGTAGTCGCCGGCGGCTACGATGACGCCCTTGGAGGCCGCCACCTTAACGTAGGAGCCGTCCTCCTTCTGGCCGATAGCGCCGGTAACGGCTCCGTCGGCATCGGTGGTCAGCTGCTGCGCGGGGCAGCCCCAATAGATCTGCGCGCCCGCGTCCAGGCCTACCTGCAGTAAGTTGCCGAGAATCTTCTCCTGGACAGGCATGGTGGAAGCGGTGCCGATATAGGTGCCCAAGCCGTTCTTGAAGGTCGTGTAAGACTCATCGGTGGGGTAGAACTGGATCTCCAGAGCGTCGCGCTCCTCCTGGGTAAGGCAGTCGATGTACCAGTCGAAGGCCTCGCCGCACGTGTTGGTGAATTTGCGGGCCAGGGCGGCGTTGGATCGGTTTGCCGCGCGAAGCTGCCAATTGTTGAGGAACTCAATGGGGTCAACCCCGCTCACGCCGCGCTCGCGCAAGAATTCGGAGTTGATATGGCCGAAATGCCCCATACCCAGGCACGTGTGATTGTCTTCAGGATGCGCTTCCATGGCGATGACCTTCGCGCCCGCCTCGGCGGCCGCGCGGAAAGCTGCGCATCCGCTAAAGCTGAGGCCGATAACGAGCACGTCGCAGTCAGCCGTCTCGGCGATGGCGTCCTCTGCGATAGGCTCGGGAGCTGTGCGCCAGCTGCTCGCGGCCGCCGATGATCCCGCCGTGCCCGTGGCGTTATCAGACGAGCCGCTGGTGGCGGGGGCGGACGGTGCGCAGCCGAACATGCCGGCGGCGGCGAGCCCCGCAGCTCCGATGCCCGCACCTTTCAAAAAATTACGACGCGTGCATTTCTGGGTGTCTTCCATGGTTCCCTCCTTGGATTGGTGGTAGACGAGGTGCCCGAATCGGCGGCCTCGCTTTCCATCATCGGTGCACGGGGGCGTTCTGCCTATACTCGAAACAAGGTAAACTCCTAACGAGAACCAGGTATTTTTCTCGTATGACCTCGTTATTTCAGGTTAATCAGGTAGGATGAAGATAGAGTGACGTTGCTAATGATGGGGAGGGATTTCGTGATTCGCCGACAAGAAGCTGCTCGGGCGGCGGCTTTGTTTTTGTCATTCGCTGCCTTTTTCATGACGTGTCCGCTGACTCTGTGGGATGCTGCGCTTTTCGCCCAGATCTCTATCGATCGCGCGGTGGAGGTCCTTGCGATTAACGGACTGACGGCAACAAGTGCCGTGCTGGCGATAGGCGCGGGGCTGTGGTCGATGGCCCGAGATTCCGTGCGCATGATGCCCGCTGCGACGGTGCTGGGAGGAGTGGCCTATGCCTTGGGAGGGTCGGCCTATGCGCTCGTGCAGACGCTTGCCCTGCCGGTCGGCCCGGCTGGCATCTGCGTTATCAGCGTCGCTATGGGTTTTGGATTAGCGATGCTCGTGCCTGGTTGGTGTCGCGTTCTCTGTCCGTTTGGGCTGAAACGCTCACTTCTGGGCATGAGCATCGCATGCGCGATGGCGACATTCGCCGAGCTTGGCTTCGAAGCCGGTCTTCTGCCAGCGTGCGAAGGGGCATTCGCCGTACTTCTGTGGCTCGGTGTCGCCGGTCCGGTTTGGAGCGCCTGCAAGGGAGTTGGGGAAATCCCTGCCGTTGACGACACGGTAGCAGATCACCTGTGGGAGTCTATGCGCACTATGGTGCTCAATCCGTGCCTGGGCCTGTTCCTGTTTCTCTTTGTCATGAGCGCGCGGGAATTCGTGTTCATGGAATATGAGCACATTGGGGCAATCTCGGTCATAGGCGCCGCGGGAATTGCCGTCGTTCTCGTGCGGTTTTGGCCGCGTTTTTCGCTCGGCACCGTTTACCGGACGCTTCTGCCCAGTGCGGCCGCATTTTTCATCGTGCTGAGCAGCTTTCCCGTTGGCAGTGTCTCGTTTGGCGCGGGGTTCCTCGTGTCTCATATTCTCATGGCTGTCATCGCCCTGCTTGCCCTGGCGTCGTTGTGCGCGGTGGCGCGGGCTGGAGAATTCTCCTCAGTGTTCGTGGGTTCCATATTGTGCGTGGCGACAAGCCTCGCAGTGTTGCTCGGCACCAACGTGGCGCAGGTTGTTCCCGACGACGATGCTCTCGGCGCCATCCTCCTCGTGTGTGCGATGGCTTATTTCGTTTATGTGCTCGCCTCGCCCTTGGTCGACTACCATCGTCTGCTTCGGGAGGGAGAGGAAGGGGAAGAGGTGCGCGAAAGGGACGGTCTGTCGCAACCTCACAGTGACGTTCTATGCGCCGCTTTGGCCGAGGAGCGGAACCTATCGGCACGCGAGAGGGAGATTTTGCCCTATATAGCTCGCGGGCACCGCCCTGCCTACGTGGCCGATATGCTCTGCATCTCCGAACATACGGTGCGCACCCACCTGCGGAACATATACCGCAAACTGGGAGTAGGGTCTCGTGAAGAGCTCATCCAGCTTGTCGAGAACGTGCAGAGCGCAAATAGGTAGCCGCTTGAATTGCGAGCGAAAAGCGGTCGCCGGCTTTCCCGGGTTTGCCCGATGTCCTTCAACCCAACGTAGGGGCGGCGCGCGGCGGCCCTCGGGCGTCCTAGCAGCGGAAGCGCTTGCGCCAGGTAGCCGGCGAGCAGCCCTGTTCGCGGGTGAAGGCGGTGGTGAAGCTGCTCGGCCGCGGATAGCCCACCGCGCGCCCGATCTCGGCGAGGGGCATATCGGTGCCAGCAAGCAAATCGGATGCGCGACTCATGCGCAGCTGTCGCAGATCCTCGGCCACTCCGCGCCCCGTTTCCGCCTTGTAGACGGCGGCGAGGCGCGTGCGGCTCACGCACAGCTCGCGGGCGATGGAATCCAGAGTCAGGGGAGCGTCAAGATGCTGCTCCATGATGGCATGGGCCTCGTGGATGAGCTGCGCCGCCGTGCGCGTCCCCTCGGCGCGAGCGGCCCACGCGGCGCCCTCCGCCGTCTCTATCAGGCAAGCGACTGCCTCGGCCATGAGCGCCGCAAGGCGAAAGCCGGTGGCCGGCGCATTGGCCGAGCGCGCATCCAGCCGATTGAGCATGGCGCTCACGTGGGGTGCTCTCAAGGGCAGCGACGACTCGGTGAGACGCTCGAGCAGCTCGTCGGCGCCGGTTCCCTGATCGCGGGCCACCTGCTCGATGAAGCGCGGGGTGAAGCAGAGCGAGCGCGAGGCGTAGGCGCAGCCAGGTTTCAGCTGGTAGGAATAGGAGCCGGCCCCCTGACGGTACATGACCAGATCCGACGCGTCGGTAGGGAAGGTGGGGTAGGGCATCGTCTCCAGGCTGCTCGGCGACATGGAGCCGAGGCAGAAATAGCCCGGTCCGCAGCTGGTGAGGCTCGATCCGTCACTCACCGTCAGATCGAGTACAGTGACCAGGCAATCGCGACCCAGGCCGGTCATCCAGGCGCTGCCGGAGCCCCGTGCGGGATCAAGCTGCGACACCACCCCGCACCGTCGTGCCTGCGGTTCCATCTGCAGCGTCTCGAGCTGCGACACGAAAAGATGGTGCAGGTTCTCGTCGATGTTCGCGAGTGCTGGGGCCTTCATGATCCTTCCCGTCGTTTCCATTCCGTCCGAAGTTCTTTCGCATTCGTCCAAAAGTTAACCATCAATAACATTCATATCAGATCGCATGATAAATTAGCCGACTGAAACTTTCAAGAAGAGCACGGCGGTGCGGCGGGGGAGTGCCTGCGAACGTCGATGCACGCGGCGAAAGGGAAGTCGGAACGTGGAAGGTACACTGGATCGGGGTGAGGGGGCGCCCTGTGTGAGAGGGATAGACGAACGGGAGGGCGCATCGCCCTCGGCCTCGGCGCGCGGAGGCGCCCTGCTGTTCGCAGGCGGCGAGAAGAGCCGCCGCCGCGTGGACCCGCGGGTGGCCCTTGTGACGCTCGTATTGCTCAATGTGGCCGTATTCGTGTCGGGCGCGAAAGCCGTGGAACTGGTCGCGGTGGCGGCCGATGCCCTGCTTATGGTGTGGTGCCATCGCGGGCGTCTCGCCTGCGCGTGGGTGGCGGCCTATGCGGCGATCTCGCTTATTTCCCTCGCCTGCATCCTCGGCGGTCCCTTCTTCATGCCGGTAGGCGCCTGCTTGCTCATGCTCGCGCGCCTGTTCCCCACGGCCATGTTCGCCGCGGCGCTCATCTCCACCACGTATCTGGGCGAGCTCGCGTTCGCGTTGCAGTCCTTCGGCCTCACGGGTCGCATGACGGTGGCCGTGTGCGTGGGACTGCGCTTCTTCCCTACCATCGCGCGGGAGGCGCGGGCGGTGCGCGAGGCCATGCTCACCCGCGGCATCCGCCTTACCCCGGCGGCCATCGTGACGAACCCGGCGGGGCTTCTGGAGAACTTCATGGTGCCCTATATCCATCGCATCTCGCTCGTGGCCGACGAGCTCGGCGATGCGGTGATGGCCCGCGGCGTGGAGACGTCGCGGCCGCGCACGAGCTACCACGAGCTGCGGGTAACGCCGCTCGACGGGGTGGTCGTTGCCGTTGCGGTGCTGCTGACTGGTGCCGCAGTGGCGGGAAAGGTGCTCTCATGAGGGGCGACAAGGCTTTGGCCGAGATGGCCGGGGCGGCCGTTCAGCTTGAGGGTGTGTCCTATACCTATCCGGGCGCGGCAGAGCCGACGCTGCGCTCGGTGAGCCTGGAGGTGCCGGCCGGCCAGTGCGTCGTGGTCACCGGGCCCTCCGGTTGCGGGAAGACGACGCTCTCGCGCCTGGTGAACGGCCTGGTGCCCCATGTGTATGCCGGCGAGGTGACGGGGCGCGTGCTCGTGGGCGGCACCGAGGTGGCGGCATGGACCTCCGACGAGCTGGGCGTGCGCGTGGGATCGGTGTTCCAGAACCCGCGCAGCCAGTTCGTGAACCTGGACGTGGCCTCCGAGATCGCCTTCGGCTGCGAGAATCTGGGGCTGCCGCGCGCAGAGATCGTCGAGCGCGTGGAGGAGGCGGCTGCGGCGCTCGGCATACGCCCGCTGCTCGACCGCAGCATCGAGGAGCTCTCGGGCGGCCAGAAGCAGGCGGTCATCTTGGCATCGGCTTTGGCCATGCGGCCTGCGGTGTTCGTGCTCGATGAGCCCACCGCCTCGCTGGACACCGCCTCCATGATGCGCCTGGCCGAGGTGGTGGCAGCGCTGAAGGCCCAGGGAAAGACCGTGATCGTCTCGGAGCATCGGCTTTGGTGGCTGCACGGAGTAGCCGACCGTGTGGTGCTCATGGAAGAGGGCACCGTGGCCGGCGACTGGGATGCCGCCTCCTATGGGGCACTTCCCCGCGCCGAGCGTGCCGCCCTCGGTATGCGCGCCTGGACGGTGGCCGAGATGGAGGAGGAGATGGCCGCCCGCGTGGAAGTCGCGACGGCCGCCTCCGCAGAGGGCAGTCCTGCGCCAGCTACGGGGGCCGGCACCGCGGAGGGCCTGGCAGCGGAAGGACTGACCGTGGCCTTTCGGCGCAAGCCGCCCGTGCTCGAGGGGCTCTCCCTTGCGGTGGCGCCGGGGCGCGTGCTCGGCATCGTGGGCCGCAACGGCGCTGGCAAGACCACGCTGTTGCGCTGCCTGTCGGGGCTCACGCGGGAGCGAGCCGGATCGGTGGCGCTCGATGGGCGCGCTCTCGCCGCACGTGAGCGACCGGGCACGGTGCACCTCGTCATGCAGGAGCCCGGCTACCAGCTGTTCGCCGACAGCGCCCGCGCCGAGCTGCGGCTGCCCGACGCTGAGGCCGACGAGCTGCTTGCCGCTTTCGGCCTGGCCGCCTGCGCCGAGCGCCACCCCCTGTCGCTTTCCGGCGGCGAGCGCCAGCGCCTGGCCATTGCCGCCGGCATCGCCCAGGGTGCCCGGGCCCTCGTGCTCGACGAGCCCACGAGCGGGCTCGATCGCGCCAATATGGAGCGCGTTGCCGCGGCGCTGCGCCGAGTGGCCGCCGCGGGAGCGCCTGTGGCGCTCGTCACCCATGATTACGAGTTCCTCTGCGCGGTATGCGACGAGGTGGCGGAAGTGGACGGTGGCCGTGTGAGCGCGCGCTACGACCTCGATCCCGCCCACGCCGCCCGTGTGCGCACGCGCTTCGGTTTCTGAATCTCTTAGGTACCCATCCCAACGGAAAGGATTGAATCTATGGCAGCAACGACAACGACAACGACGGCAGCGGGTCCTTCCGCCCGGCTCACCGCAAAGGACATCGTGCTTTTGGCGGTGTTCGGCGTGGTCACCTTCTTCGTGATGATGATCGTGGCCATGGTATGCAGCTTCAGCACCGATATGGCTTGGTGGACCCATGCCATCGGCTCCATCCCCGCCGGTATTGTGTGGGCCTATCTCATGGCGCGGGTGCCCAAGCGCGGCTCCGCTCTTATCGCCGGTGCCATCATGGCGCTGCTCGGCTTCGTCATGGGCATGGCCTGGACGGGGCCGGTGGGCATGCTCGTCGGAGCAGTGCTCTGCGAGCTGATCATGATCGCGGGCAAGCGGGCGAAGTGGTCGGTCGCCGTGGGCTTCGCCGTGCTCGTGGTGTGCTGGTGGTTCGGCCAGATCTCCCTCATTCTGTTCGCGAGCGAGAGCTACGTGCAGATGGTCATCGACATGGGCATGACCGCGGAGTACGGCCAGGGCCTCATCGACTGGGTCCACAGCCCCGTCTTCCCTGTATGCGGCTGCGTGACGGCAGCCTGCGCGCTGCTCGGCAGCTGGCTGGGCATGCGCATCTTCCAGAAGCACTTCGCGAAGATCGCGGCCTAAGGGGGAGCAGTGACATCATCGGAGAAAGCAGAGGCGCGCTCGGACAACGCCATCGCGCAGCTGCTGAAATTCGCGGGACCGCGGCGCTGCTTGGCCTATGCGGGCTCAGCGCTCGCGGCGCTCAACGGCGTGCTCACCATCGTGCCGCTCGTGCTCGTGTGGTTCGTGCTGCGCGACTTCGTGGCCGTGGCGCCTCGCTATGAACTGGCAGCCGACGCCACGCTGTGGGCGTGGCTCGCCTTCGCCGTGGCCGTCGCCGGCGCGCTGTGCTACTTCGCCGGCCTCATGCTCACCCACACGGCCGCCTTCCGCGTGGCCGCCAACATGCGCAAGGCGTGCCTGGCCCATGTGGCGAAGGTGCCGCTGGGGTATTTCGACGCGAACGCCTCGGGGCGCCTGCGCCGCATCATCGACGGCTGCGCCGGGCAGACCGAGGACGTCATCGCCCACAAGATGCCCGACTTCATCGCCTCGTGCACGGCGCCCGTGGCGTTCCTCGTGGCCATGTTCCTGTTCGATTGGGTCATGGGGCTTGTCTGCCTCATTCCTGTGGCGGTGTCGCTGTTCGCCATGTGGTGGATGATGGGGCGCGATGTGCCCGAAGGCGGCCGCTTCTTCATGCAGCGCTACCAGGAGGCCCTGAACCGCATGTCCACGGCAGCCACCGAGTATGTGCGCGGCATTCCCGTGGTGAAGGTGTTCCAGCAGACGGTGCACTCGTTCAAGGCCTTCCACGCGGCCATCATCGACTACCGCGATATGGCCACCCAGTATGTGAACTTCTGCCGCTTGCCCCAGGTGGTGCAGCTCGTGGCCATCAACGGCACCTTCGCAGTGCTCGTGCCGGCGGCTATCCTGCTGGCCGCAAGCGCCGGCGATTTCGCGCGGTTCCTCACCGACTTCCTCTTCTACGTCGTGTTCTCGGCCTTTACCACCACGGTGATGAGCAAGATCATGTACGCATCCGAGGCCCTCATGATGGCCGAGGACTCCGTGCGCCGGGTGAACGAGATTCTGGCGGTGGAGCCCATGGAGGAGGTGCGTTCGGAGGCGGCGGAGCACGTATCCGATGCGTCTGTGGCCCTGCGCGGCGTGACGTTCTCCTATCCGGGCGCCGCGGTGCCGGCTGTGCGCGACGTGACGTTGGAGGTACCCGCCGGGGCTACGGTGGCGCTCGTGGGGCCCTCTGGCGGCGGGAAGAGCACACTCGCGAGCCTCATCCCGCGCTTCTGGGACCCGCAGGAGGGCACGGTCGCGGTGGGAGGCGCCGATGTGCGCGCCGTGCCGACCGCCGAGCTGATGGATACCGTGGCCTTCGTGTTCCAGAACGACCGCCTGTTCAAGGGCACGCTTGCTGACAACATTCGCATGGGGCGCCCCGATGCGAGCGACGAGGAGGCGCGCGCGGCTGCCGAGGCCGCCCAGTGCGCCGACATCATCGCCAAGTTCCCCGAGGGGCTCTCCACGGTGGTGGGGTCGGCCGGGGTGTACCTGTCGGGCGGCGAGTGCCAGCGCATCGCGTTGGCCCGGGCCATCCTGAAGGACGCGCCCGTGGTGGTGCTCGACGAGGCCACGGCCTTCGCCGATCCGGAAAACGAGGCGCTCATCCAGCAGGCGCTGGGACGTCTGGCCGCGGGCAAGACGGTGCTCATGATCGCGCACCGGCTCTCCACGGTGGTGGATGCCGACCTCATCGCCGTGGTGGATGGCGGCACCATCGTGGAGCGCGGCACCCATGACGAGCTCTTAGCGGCCGGCGGCCTGTACGCGCGGCTGTGGGCTAACTATCAGCAGGCAACCCAGTGGAAGATCGAAGGAGGTGGCGCCCATGCTGCGTGATGCGCTGGCCCTCACCGAGCAAGGTGTGAAATCGCTGCGCCGGGGTGCGGCCGTGTGCGCCCTGGCGAATGTGGTGCTCATGCTGCCCGTGGGCGTGTTCTATCTGGTGACGGGGGAGTTCCTCGCCCATCTGGAGGATCCGGCGACGCCCCTGCCGCTGCTGGCGCCCTACCTGGCGCTCATCGTCGCGGCGCTCGCCGTGGTGTTCGCCACTCAGTATTGGCAGTACCACGCCACCTACAGCGTCGTGTACCAGGAAAGCGCGCGCAAGCGCATCGGCTTGGCCGAGCGGCTGCGGGTTCTGCCCCTCTCCTTCTTCGGGAAGCGCGACCTGGCCGATCTGACGAGCGTGGTCATGAAGGACACCGCCGACCAGGAGCGCCTGTTCAGCCACACGATGCCCCAGCTGTTCGGCACGGGCGCGTCCACGGCCATCGTGGCCGTGATGCTGCTCGTCTTCGACTGGCGGCTCGCCTTGGCATCCCTGTGGCCGGTGCCGGTGGCCGTGATCGTGCTTCTGGCCACGACGCGCCTGCAGACGGCGGCCACGCGGAAAAAGAACGCGGCGGCCCTCGTGCTCGCCGACGGCATTCAGGAGTACCTGGAGTCGAATCGCGAGGTTCGCGCCCTGAACCGCACTGACGACTTCCTTGCGCGCCTGAACGGGAACGTGGATGCCTTCGAGCGGGCGAAGCTCGCCTCGGAGCTGACCACGGGCACGGCCGTGAGCTCCACCCAGACGCTACTGCGCTTGGGCACGGTCACGACCATTCTCGCCGGCACGGCGCTCGTGGCCGCGGGCCAGTGCGACCTGCTTGTGTTCTTCTGCTTCATGCTCGTGGTCACGCGGCTCTACGACCCTATCAACCTCATCCTGCAGTCCACCGCCGAGCTCATCGACATGCGGGAGTCGCTTGCCCGCATGCGGGCCATCGAGCAGGAGCCGGCCCAGGTGGGCTCTGTGGACTTCGCGCCCCGGGGTCACGACATCGTCTTCGACGGGGTGTCGTTTTCCTACGAGAACGGCGAGCCGGTGCTCGCCGACGTGAGCTTCACGGCCCGCGAGGGCGAGGTGACCGCGCTCGTGGGGCCCTCGGGATCGGGCAAGTCCACGGCCGCGAAGCTGGCGGCCCGCTTCTGGGACGTGGACGCGGGGCACATCACCGTGGGCGGTGTGGACGTGGCCGGCGTGGACCCGGAGACGCTTTTGACCGACTACACCGAGGTGTTCCAGGATGTGGTGCTGTTCAACGGCACGGTGATGGAGAACATCCGGCTGGGCAGGCGCGAGGCCACCGACGAGGAGGTGCTCGCCGCGGCCCGCGCCGCCAACTGCGACGAGTTCGTGCGCAAGATGGCCCAGGGCTACGACACTCCCATCGGCGAGAACGGAGCGCTCCTGTCGGGAGGAGAGCGTCAGCGCATCTCCATCGCCCGCGCTATCTTGAAGGACGCGCCCATCGTCCTGCTCGACGAGGCCACCGCCTCCCTCGACGTGGAGAGCGAGTCGCTCGTGCAGGAGGCGCTCTCCCGGCTGCTCGTGGGCAAGACGGTGCTCGTCATCGCCCACCGCATGCGCACCGTGCTCGGCGCTGACCACATCGTGGTGCTCGCCGAAGGCCGCGTGGCCGAGGAGGGAACGCCTGCCGAGCTTCTGGCGGCCGGCGGCCTGTTCGCCCGTATGGTGAGCCTCCAAGGCTCCGCTGCCGACTGGAAGCTGTAGCCCTTTCCGTCGCGGTTCGCCTCGCCCATCAAACTCTGTAGGGGGGGCGGCTTCGGCCGCCCCGCCAGCCCCGTCTGGCCGCTTGTCCGTCTCGGTCTCTCGTGCCGCTGCCGAAAATATGGAGCGGCTCGGAGGGACTCTGGCACAGGTTTATGCTCTCGGCCTATAATGAATCAATTACCGTCCAGGGCATCGAGCGGCAAAGGAGCGCACAACTATGGCCTACTACTTCGAGGAACCGTCCCGTACATTCAACGAGTACTTGCTGGTGCCGGGCCATACGCCTGCTGATTGCGTGCCCGCGGCGGTCAGCCTGAAGACGCCCTTGGTGAAGTACCGCAAGGGCGAGGAGGAGTGCCCCCTCGAGCTTTCCGTGCCCATGGTATCGGCCATCATGGCCGCCGTGTCCGACGATAAGATGGCCGTGGCCCTGGCCACCGAGGGCGGCCTGTCGTTCATCTACGGCAACCAGTCCATCGAGGACGAGGCCGCCATGGTCGCCCGCGTGAAGGACTACAAGGCCGGCTTCGTCACCTCGGACGCGAACCTCTCGCCCGACATGACGCTCGCCGAGGTGGTGGACCTGAAGGAGCAGTTCGGCCATTCCACCATGCCCGTCACCGAGGACGGCTCGGCCCACGGCAAGCTGCTCGGCATCGTCACCGAGCGCGACTACCGCCTCTCCCGCATGGAACTGACCGAGAAGGTGGCCGACTTCATGACCCCGCGCGAGAAGCTCGTGGTGGCCCCGGCCGACACCTCGCTCAAAGAGGCCAACGACATCATCTGGGACCACAAGCTGAACTCGCTGCCTATCGTGGACGCCGACGACCACCTGGTGGCGCTCGTGTTCCGCAAGGACTACGACTCCCACAAGTCCAACCCCGACGAGCTTTTGGACGCCCACAAGCGCTACATGGTGGGCGCGGGCATCAACTCCCGCGACTACGCCGAGCGCATCCCGGCCCTCGTGGAGGCCGGCGCCGACGTGCTGTGCATCGACTCGTCGGAAGGCTACTCCGACTGGCAGAAGTTCACCATCGAGTGGGTGCGCGAGCACTACGGCGACTCGGTGAAGATCGGCGCGGGCAACGTGGTGGACGCCGAGGGCTTCCGCTTCCTCGCCGACGCGGGCGCCGACTTCATCAAGATCGGCATCGGCGGCGGCTCCATCTGCATCACCCGCGAGACCAAGGGCATCGGCCGCGGCCAGGCCACGGCCACCATCGAGGTGGCGAAGGCGCGCGACGAGTATTTCCGCGAGACCGGTGTGTACATTCCCATCTGCTCCGACGGCGGCATCGTGTACGACCACCACATCTCGCTCGCGCTGGCCATGGGCGCCGACTTCGTCATGCTGGGCCGTTACTTCGCCCGCTTCGACGAGAGCCCGTCGGCCAAGGTGATGGTGAACGGCACCTACATGAAGGAATACTGGGGCGAGGGTTCCGCCCGCGCCCGCAACTGGCAGCGCTACGACTTGGGCGGCAAGAAGAAGAACCTCTCCTTCGAGGAGGGCGTGGATTCCTATGTGCCCTACGCCGGCAGTCTGAAGGACAACATGGCCATCACGCTGCTGAAGCTGAAGAGCACCATGTGCAACTGCGGCGCGCTCACCATCCCCGAGTTCCAGGACAAGGCGAAGCTCACGCTGGTGAGCGCTACCTCCATCGTGGAGGGCGGCGCCCACGACGTGCTGCTGAAGGACAAGGCCCCCTACGCGAGCAACACGCGCTAGGGAGTATCCAGCAGACGGAATCGGGGCGGTCCTGCGGGGCCGCCCCGCTGCTTTCACTGAGCGGTTTGCTTACCAAAAACCCGCTGGTTGTGTCTATAATTTCAATAAAGCGTCATCAGGTGGTTTAGTTTCTTGACGGATGCTATACTTCCCCTTTAATGGATAAGACCGTCTTTTTGCGAGGGAAGGAAGCGACGTGGGCAGTATGACGATCGGCATCGCGCTCTTTGTGCTGATCATTATCGCCGGCCTCATTATCGGGCTGCGCTTGAGCTCGACGTCGCCCCAGCGCCGCGCGGTTGCCGTCGCCTTCGTTCTCATGGCGGTGGTGGCCGGCCTGTTCTGGGGTGTGGCCATGGGCGCTGCCCAGGTGTGGACGGCGCCGTTCTTCGCCATTGCCTGCATCGTGGTGCCGGTGGCCGCCTACACGGGCATTATGAAGGCGTCGAAGGGGGCGCGCCCCGAGCCGAAGCGCCGCGAGGACACGCGCGGGCGTGCGGCGAAGGCGAGCCCGGCTCTTGAGGCGGCCGTCATGCCCGTGGCGCCCAACCATCCCGTGAACGAGTTCCTCGATCTGCACACCGCCTCTGACGAGGGGGCCGACGAGGCCGCCGAGGAAGAGCTCGTGGCGACGTCGGAGGCCCCCAAGGCCGATACGGCCGACGAGGCCGCCGAGGTCGAGGCCGAGGCCGCCGAGTCCGATGCTGCCGCAGAGCACGCCGACGCGGCTGCCTCCGAGGGCGCATCGGCCGAGGCACCTGGCGCGGCTCCCGAGGACGAGGGCGCGCCGCAGCGCGCCGAGGCGTTCATCGAGGAGTACCTTGTCGACGAGAACGAGGGCGAGGACGGCATGTTCGAGCCCGAGGCCGCCCCCTCCCTGCATCCCCGCAAGAGCGAGAACCACACGACGTCCACCATGGTGCTGACGGTTCCCTTCGCCGAAGGGGACGAGCAGTACCTGGTGGTGTCCGACACCACCTCGGTGCCCAATCCCATCATGGCCTACAAGCGCTCCACGTCCTCGCATCTGGTGCCGCTCGGCACCCCGCGCCGCGGCGTGCACGCCAAGCCGGTTGAGGCGGCGTCGGAGAAGGCGTCGCGCCAGGAGGCCGCCCCCGCCGCGAAGGGCCGCGTCGATGCGCGCCCGGCGTCCCCGATGCCCCAAGTGGAGGAGCCGGTGGAGCTGGAGGAGCCTGCTTTGGGAGAGCCGCCGGCGAGTGTCGATTTCGCGGCGCTCTACCGCAAGGAGCCCCCGGCCGCCGCGCCGGCCGCCGCGCCCCAGCTCGAGCTCGACTTCACGCCGCGTCCCGAGAGCCCGTTCAAGCCCGCCTTCCAGCCCTTCGCGAAGCACGGCGCCCCGGCCCCGGCTCCGGCCAGCCCGGTCATCCCAGCCGACGAGCCTGCGGCCCCGAAGCCCGAGAGGGCTTCCGCCCCGGCCCCGGCTCCTGCGCCTGCGCCGGCTTCGGCTCCGGTTTCCGCTCCCGTCGTTGCCCAGGCGGCTCCCGCGATGGCGCCCGCGCCGGTCGAGCCTCCGGCACCCGCGGCCGATCGTCCTGCGGAGCCGAAGGCCGCCGAGCCGGCCGAGGCCCCGGCTCGCTCCATCTTCGCCACGGCTCGCCGCAAGATGGCGGAGTCGAGCGCCCGCTCCCAGCAGCCCGCTTCCGCTTCGGCGCCCGTTGCGGCTCCGGCTCCCGAGGCCGTCTCGGCCGCGCCCGCCGCCTCCGCTCCGATGCCTGCCGCGGCGGCTTCCGCTGCGCCGGCTTCCGAGCACCGGGGCGCCGCTTCGGCCCCCGCTCCCGTGCGGCCCGCTTCGCCCGCGCCGACGCCCGCGCCCTTCCAGGCCGCCCCGACGCCTGTCGTCGCCCCGGTCCCCGCTCCGGCTCCCGCCGAGCCCGTGGTTCCCGCTCCGGCGGCCGCCTCCGCTCCTGCCGCGACACCCGAGCCCGTGGCCCCGGCGCTGGCTCCCACCCCCGAGCCGACGCCCACAGCTGTTCCGGCTCCTGGCCCGGCCACGACGCGCGATGCCTGCTACGAGGAGTTCCTCGGCAAGGCCCAGGGCCTGCGCGACAAGGGACTGTTCCCCGTTGCCGCGCGCCTGTACGGCGAGGCCGCTGCCGCAGCCTCCTCCTCGGCCGACGCGCGTCGCGCCCGCTTCGAGGAGATGGCCTGCTATGTGAAGGCCGGCCAGGGCGACAAGGCCCGCGCGCTCGCCGCCGAGCTGCGCCGCGCCAGCGTGCTGACCCGCGTGGAGCGCATCAAGCTCGACGCCGTCGAGAGGATGGGGTAGACCCATGGCCCCGTCGAACCGTCCGACCCTGCGTCAGAGCGACAGCCGTCCCGTGCCGGCGCGCCCCTCGGTGGAGCGTCCGGCCGAGCCGCGCGTTCCCGCCGACCGCCCGGCTTTCGGCCGTCGGCCGCGGATGCCCGTCGCGTCGCCCTACGTGGCGCCCTTCGTGGCAGTGTGCGCCGTGGCGCTCTCCGCGTGCATGGCCTTCGGCAATCCCGTTCTGTGGAGCCCGGCCGCCCAGTTCTCCGACCCGGAGACCGTGAGCGACCAGCCGGCTCCCGCCGCCGCGCCAGAGCAGGGGGGCGAGCAGGAGGCCCCCGAGCAGGAGGGCCAGGAGGTCATCAGCAGCTACCAGGCCATTTCCCAAAGCGACGATCCCGGCCGCCGCGAGAACATCCGCCTCGCCACCGAGGCCATCGACGGCACGGTCATCGAGCCGGGCGGCACCTTCTCGTTTAACGACGTGGTGGGCGACACCTCGGCCGAGCGCGGCTACCAGGAGGCCGCGGTCATCAACGACGGGCAGGTGGCCCAAGGCGATGGCGGCGGCGTGTGCCAGGTTTCCACGGCGCTCTACATCGCCGCGGTGAAGGCCGATATGGAAATCGTGGAGCGCCATCCCCATTCGGTGCCCTCCGATTACGCGCCCATCGGCCTGGACGCCACCATCGTCTACGGGTCGTTCGACCTGCGCCTGAAGAACAACTCGGATGCGCCCATGGTCATCCACGCCAAGGCGGTCGGCCAGACGGTGGACGTGTCCATCGAGGGCGCGCCGCTGCCCGAGGGCCTTACCGTGGATGCCACCTCGCAGATCGTCAGCCGCTACGAGCGCGATGACGCGGCGGGCACCTCGCGCCAGTACTACGTGTCCGAGGCGTTCCGCGTCTACTACCAGGACGGCGAGCGCACCACGCGCGACCTGCTTTCCAGCGACATCTATCAGGTGGACGAGACCACGCCGGTGACCACCTCGGAGGGCAGCGTCGATCCCAACAAATAGGGTTCGGGCGCCTTCGGGGCAGCATCCGGCTCTCCCGCCGGGCTCCTTCGGGGGACTGCGGGCCCCAGTCCTTGAATTTTCCCTGCATACCTGTCAATCTGCGGTCAGTTCTCGCTGACGTGGGCGAAGGTTTCGCCTATAATGGGGCCTACTTGCAAGAATGAGCGTCACGGCTGCCGCAGGTGGCCTGCTCCCCTCGAGAAAGAGCTGAAGATGGAGACTAATGAGTCCATTCTCGTTCGCAACGTCGTGGGCCTGGACGACCGCCGGGTCATCGGCAAGATGCGCGAGCTGCGCGTCGATTGCGACACCCTCGCCGTAAGCCACTACATCGTGGCGAGCGCCACCACCACCGCGCCGCTGGTGCTTCCCTTCGACCGCGCGCTGGCCATCGGCGACACCTTCGTCACCGTGCAGTCGCGCGAGAACTTCCTGCCGGCCTCCGATGCCGACGCGCAGGCGCTCATCTCGGGCGGTTTCAAGCTGGCCGGCGTCGAGGTGTTCAGCCGCACCGGTGACAAGCTGGGCACCGTGGCCACCTACGAGTTCGATCCGGTCTACGGTACCGTGACGAGCGTGGTGCTGGACGACGGCACCGTGTTCGCCGCCGACAGCTTCGTGTTCTTCGCCCCCGAGTTCGTCTTCGTCGACAACGGCTCCAAGACGGCCGCCGAGCTGCGTGCCGGCGAGCTCGAGGCCGAGGTTGAGGAGACGGTGATCGAGGAAGTGGCCGACGACGCCGAGGCTGAGGACGCCGAGGAGACAGCCGAGGAAGAGGCCGAGGGGATCGCCGAGGATGCCGAGGACGCTGCTGAGGAAGCCGCCGAGGAGGCCGCCGAGGACGGCCCGGAGCTTTCCGCCGAGGATGCGCAGCTCGTCGAGCTGCTCGTGGGCGCCACCCTCGTCGACGACGTGGCGAGCGAGGACGGCTCCTTCACGGTGAAGAAGGACACGGTGCTCACCCGCGAGATCGTGAACGACGCCATCTCCCACGACGCGCTGCTGCTGCTGACCCTGGCCGCCGACCTGTAGGCCGCCCGAGTCTGGGCGATCCCATTAAGGCGCCCTCCCCGCGGAGGGCGCCTTTTTCGTGCCTATGCCGCCTGCAGGCCCTCGAACAAGGCGCGCAGGTCGTCCTCGAAGATGCTGTGGGGCAGGCGCACGAAGGCGATGTCATGGGTGATGGGCTCGCCGGAAAGCGGGATGACGCGCAGGCTTCCCTCCTGCACCTCGCGCTGCACGGCCGACTCGTAGACAAACGAGATGCCCAGATCGCCTGCCACGAAGATCTTGATGATGTCGAGGCTCTCCACGACGCAGGTGTCGGCGAAGGCGGCGGGGGAGAGGTTGTGCTTGGCGAGCGCGTGGGCGAGCACGTCGCGGCTGCCGCTGCCCTCTTCGCGCAGGATGAGCCGCTCGCCGAGCAGGTCCTGCACCGATGTGGGCTCGCTCGCGAAGACGTGGTCGGCAGCGCAGATGCACACGAGCTGCTCAGTGCGGAACGTATCGCCCGCAAAGGCGCTCTTGTCGAAGAGCCCCTCCACGAAGGCGCAGTCGATGGCGCCCTGGGCGAGCAGGGACAGAAGCTGCTGGGTGCCCCCCGAGCGCACGGTGGCCCGGATCTCGGGATGGGCGGCGAGATAGCGCACGAGGGGGGCGGCCACTAGGTACTCGCCAGCGGTGAGGGTCATGCCGATGCGCAACTGGACGGCCGCGCCGTGGGCCACTTCGGCGATGCGCTCGTGGAGCAGGGCGTCGTCGTGGGCCATGGTGGCAAGAGCGTCGCGCAGCACGCGGCCCGCGCGGGTGAGCTCCAGCTTCTTCTTATGGTAGGTGAACAGCTTCGCGCCGTATTCCCGTTCTAAATAGGTGATGTGCTGTGACACGGCCGGCTGCGTGAGGGCCAGCTCCTCGGCGGCCCGGGTGTAGTTGAGCGTCTTGCAGACGGTGAGGAAGGTCTTCACGCGGAAGTCTTGCACGGGGTTTCCCTTCTCGAGCTGCGTGGCCGCGACGGCGAAGATATCCGGCCTGTTGATGCCGGATAGTCTAACCATAACATCAGTTTATGCCAACATAAATATATATAAGTTTTCTTTTGGTAAGAAACCCCGCATAATAACGGCACTGAATTTCCTGCGGCTCGCTGCGGCTTCTCCCGGCGGTCCGTGGTCGAAAACCCTTCATCGATCAATGAGCCCCGAATGAAAGGCAGCCCATGCGCGACATTATCAAGAAAGTACCGATTCCCACCGCCGGCGTGGCCCTCGGCCTGGCGGCGCTGGGCAATCTGCTCCAGCCTTACACCGAGATCGCCCATGTGCTCTGCGGCGGCCTCTCCCTGTTCATGGTGAGCATGCTCATCGCCAAGGTAGTTCTGTTCCCGTCCATGATTCGCGATGATTTGCAGAACTCCATCCTGGCCAGCGTGTCCGCCACGTTCTTCATGACCCTCATGCAGCTGGCCGGTTATTTGGCGCCCGTGGCCATTGTGCCCGCCTTCGGGTTGTGGTGCGCGGCCATCGTGGGCCACTTCACGTTGATGGCGTGGTTCACGGCCCATTACATCCGCCATTTCAAGCTGAGCGAGGTGTTCCCCACCTACTTCATTTGCTATGTGGGCATCATCGTGGCCGCCGCCACATCCCCGGTCTTCGGCATGGAGGCCTTCGGCCAGGGCATCTTCTGGTTCGGCTTCGCCTGCTTCGCTGTGCTGCTGGCCGTGGTGACCGCTCGCTACCTCAAGCATGAGATTCCCGAGCCCGCCCGTCCGCTGTTCTGCATCTTCGCGGCTCCCCTGGGGCTGTCGCTTGTGGGCTACCTGGCGGTCATGCCCGACCCGAACCCGCTGTTCGTGGGCGTGCTTATGGGCCTTGGCCAGGTCATGCTCATCGGCGTGATCACCCAGCTGCCGAAGTTCGTCGCTCTGAAGTTCTACCCGAGCTACGCGGCCATGACCTTCCCCTTCGTCATCTCCGCCACGGCGCTCGGCAAGGGCGTGCAGGCACTCTACGCCGCCGATGTCGCCATCCCCGCGCTGCCTGTGGTCGAGGCGCTCATCGCCCTGGAGACCGTGTTCGCCGCCGTGATGGTCACCTACGTCTTCGTGCACTACATGAAGTTCTTCTTCGGCACGCCGAAGGGCGCGGTCGTTGCGGCCCCGGCCGTGGAGGCCCCCGTCGTGCTCACCGCCGAGACGGCCGAGTAACTCCGATACTCCTTGCCTCGGGCGCAGCGGCCCTAGTCGCCACCGGCCCGATGGCTTCTCCTCTCTCCCCGAACGCCCCGGCTCCTCCCGGGGCGTTCCCTTTTTCGGGGCGAATCCCGTCCCTCGGTAGCGCGGGCACAAGAAGAGCCCCTGCGAACAGGGGCTTGCGGGGCTATGGGAGTGGCGGTCGGGCTAGGCGCTAGCGTTCTCGCGGAGCAGCGAGTAGTGCCCTATCCTTCCATGGCGCGGGCGATGAGGGCGCGGAGCTCGTCGATGCCGTCGCCCCTTTCGGAGGAGGTGACCACCATGGGCACGCCCTTCGGCAGATCGAGCGCCTTTTTGATGGCGGCGCGCTGCTTTTGCTGCTGCTGCTTCGAGAGCTTGTCGGCCTTGGTGAGCGCGATGGCGAAGGGCAGCTCGGCGTCCTGCAGGAAGCGCACCATGTTGCGGTCGAGGGCCGAGGGATCGTGGCGGATGTCGATGAGCGACACCACGAGCGCGAAGTCGCGGTCCTGGTTGTAGTAGCCCTCGATGAGCTCCGACCAGCGGCCCTTCTCCGATTTCGACACCTTCGCGAAGCCGTAGCCGGGCAAGTCCACCAGGTCGCGGCCATCTACGTCGTAAAAGTTGATGGTGGCCGTCTTGCCGGGCGTGGAGGACACCTTCGCGAGGCCCTTGCGGTACATGAGCTTGTTCAGCAGCGACGACTTGCCCACGTTCGAGCGCCCCGCGAAGGACACCTCGGGGCCGGTAGAGGCGGGCAGCTGCGCCGAGGTACCGTAGGCTGCCTTAAACGATGCGTTATGGAAGTTCATGGGCGCTCCTTTGGGGACGGGACGGCGGCATGCGCCCATGGGCGGACGCAGATCGTGGCGCACGGGCGTATGCGGTGGCCGGTGGTGCACTGCATGCGCACCGATGACCAATGGCGCACCGCTGCGTGCAGACGATCGGTGGTGCGCCATTGCGTGCGGACGGCCAGTGGTGCGCGTCGCTGTGCATGGGCGCGTGGCTTGAAAACAACGGTTTTGCGACCTCTTCGCCTGATAACTCGTATTTTGGCTTGAAAACGACGGTTTTGTGACCGAAAAGCGCGCAAAATCGGTTGCGGTAATACACGATCAGGGGAAATGCCCTGCCGATAATACGCTTGACGCTGAAAATTGGGCCTCCGGGTAACAAAACCGTCGTTTTCAAGCCATTTTACAGCCAATAAGGCGGAGAATGGCCCTATTCATGGTAGCCGAAGGGCAACGCAAACAAGGTTGGGGGCAAGGAAATGACGGAAAAGGGACGCAGCGACAAGCTGGAAGTGGCGCGCATCACGGGCGTGCAGGGCATTCGCGCGGCTATGGCGCGCCTGGCCGACGAGGAAGCGGAGGTGCCGCTGCCCACCGACGAGGTGGACGCTCCCCGCGCGCGCAAGACCTGCGCCGTCTGCGCCGCCGACAACGACGGCGCCCGCGAAACCTGCTGGAACTGCGGCGCGTCGCTGCGCCGCGTGCGGTAGGTGCCCGCGCAACGCGAAGGTGCTTCGCCCGAGTCCTTCCCGCAAGAAGAAAGAGCGCCTCAGCTGAGGCGCTCCAGGGGAGGGTGAGGCTTGTGGCGCTCCGGCGCGAAGCGGTTGCAGCGCCCGCGCCCGCGCGGTGTCCTAGAAGTGCGACTCGCTCGTGGCGGCGTTATCGCGGCCGATGAGGTTGTGCTCGAAGCGCCAAGCGGCCTTCAAGTTGTAGTCGTCCTCTAGCAGATGCGGCAGCGGCGCGATCTCGTCGTCGGGACGCTTCACCAGCTTGCGGGCCTTCTGCGGACACACGTAGGCGCACTGGCCGCAGCGCCGGCAGAGGTGGTCGGTCACCTGGGGCGAGCCGCCCATGCCGTCCATGGTGATAGCCTGCATGGGGCAGCGGCCGGCGCAGGTGCCGCAGGTGATGCACTTGGTGAAATCCACTTCCAGCTCGTAGTGCGAGCGGTGGTTGAAGGCGATGGACTGCTCCTGCAGCTCCTCCCAGCCGCCGAGTACGGTCGCTCCGGCTTCCCACTGGGCCGTGATGCCGCAGACCTTCGGGTTGCACATGCAGGCCCAGGCATGCTCCTTGCCGTAGAGGCAGTGCAGGATGCAGCCCTCGTCGCGTGACTTCTGCACGATTTCCAGGGCTTCCTCCTGCGTGATGCGGCGCCCGAGGCCGAGCGACACCAGGTACTCGGCGTCGTCGCCCAAAGCCAGGCAGGTCTCGATGCGGTCGCCGTTGTTGTCGCGGTAGTCGCTGAACTCGCCCGAGCAGAAGTCCTTGAAGGTGGGGAAGGACTCGCCGTTCTCGTGGCACTGGAACACGTAGGCCTCGTAGCGGCAGGAGCAGGGCTGCACGGCGATGTACTCATGGTCGCGGATAACCTGGTCGAAGTCGTCGTAGGCCAGCATCTCGCTCTCCTCCGACACCACCTCTTTGTTCAGCGGCACCGACATGAACACCGGCGTGCCGGAAAGGGCATGGTCCTCGGCCAAGCCAGCGCTGCCGAGGAGCGGCCACACGAAGCTCTCCGGATCGGCGTAGTACTCATCGCAGTAGGTGTAGGTGTTCACGCCCTCGGCGAAGCCGGGGATGTTGTAGGCGCGGCCCTCGTTGGTGGTGCGGAAGGGCAGGTAGGTGTTCGCGCTGAAGAACTCGCAAAGCTCCTTGCACTCCTCATAGGTGCGCTCGATGCCCTCCTGCTGGCACTTGTGGTAGTACTCGTTTACGGTGAAGTCCTTGCCCCAGGGCATCTCGAGGTAGGCTTCCGCCTGCTCTTCGGTGAAGGTGTCCATCATGCGGACGAACATCTCCTTGTTCAGCCCCTCGCCGCAGCCGAAGCCGTGGGTGTGGATGAGCGCGCGCATCTTCACGTAGGGGGCGGGCACGACCGTGCCGTCGTCGGCGACGAACTCGGTCTGGGAATCCACGTAGGCCTTGCGACGGCGGTTCAGCTCCTCAAGGGGCATGGTGGAGGCGCCCAGTGCGGCGATCTCGGGCGGCGTGCCCTTCCACACGGTGCCGTCGGACAGGACGACCTCCTCGCCCTCGGGCAGCGTGGTATTGGGCAGGGGGTTCTCCTCGGCGCCGGCCATGCGCGGCGCGCATCCGGCCATAGCCCCCATGGCCCCGGCAGCGCCCATCAGGCCCGCGGCGCTCAGGAAATGCCTGCGCGAAATGTTTCCCATCATAATGCTCCTCCGTCCCTTCCGCCGTTACATCGGCTGCTGTTAGGTGCCAAACGAAATATGATTGGCTGACACAGCTATTGTAGGATCGGGAAAACCGTGCGGAAGAGGGGTCTCGTTGGCATTATCGGCACCGCCGATTCACAAAAGGGAGGACCTGCGTTCGGGAAACGGAATCAGCGGGTTCGGGGAAATGGAACAAGGTGATGATCAGGCCTTATGAGTGCTTTCCTGCAGGGTGCGGGCGAGTTCGAGATACTCGAGCTGAAGGGGGCTGAGGGAGCCCGGGTGGTACAGGATGTAGCCGTCGGCGACGATGTCCTCCTCGAAGGGCATGAAAGGGTAGCCCGGCAGGCGGAAATCACCCGGTGCGCCGTCGATGGGCACGATCCATTGGACGTACTCGTCCCGCACCCCGTCGAGGAAGGCCTCGTCGTTGCGCAGGATGCGCTTGTACAGCACGCGAACCGGCGCGCCGTATTTCTCGAGGACCTGCGCGACGCCCTCGGCGACGATGGACGCGACGGGATTGAGCCCCGATATGACCGTCGCCCGATGCAGGTCGGCTCGCGTGAGCGCGGACTTCGCCGCGTTGGGGTGGTCGGGGGTGCAGGCGAAGACGCAGCGGTAGGGGCCGACGGGGATCCACGATACCTCCGGTGGCACAGCTTCCTCGATGGTAAGGCCGCCGCCCCGCACGAGGAAGATGGCCGAGGCGTCGCTGAGGCCCTCGGTCAGCACCTCCACGGGGTCGGCGGCGTCGTAGCTGTTGGGGCTCAGAATGATCTTCATGCCCGGGTGGCGCTCAGCGAACAGGGGCTCGGCGGCCGCCAGGGGCGGTTGGCACACGTCGAATTCCGGGAAGCTCAGGCGCAGGGCCTTCTCGGTGCTGGAGGCGCAGTCGCGCAGCATCTCGCCGTATTCGAAGAGGATCTTCTGCGCATGATCGAGGGCCGTTTCGCCCTCGCGGGTCAGAGTGAAGCCGCCCTCGCGCGAGAACAGCTCGCAGCCCACCTCCTTTTCCAGGGCCGCCAAATGCTGGCTCAAGGTGGAAGGAGACATGTGCAGGGCCCGGGCAGCGGTGGTGAGTTTCGTGTAGCTGGCCAGCCCCACGAACTCCTTCAGGTACGACATTCTCATGGCGAGGATCCCCTTTCCCCTGCGGTTGCAATCACATTAAAGCAGCAATGGCGCCGACCTGCAAATGGGAAGTTCGACGAGGGGATGGGCCAAAGCATTGCGGAGGGGCTAGGCCGAGAGCGGAGCAGCTTGGCGGCTCACGAGGATGTTGTCGACCATGAACTCCATGCCCGAGAAAAGCCGGTAGTCTTTCGCAGCACCGCACTGGGGGCAGACCCAGGTGGCATCGTCGCGCACGTTGATGGGGAACACTTCGCCGCACTGGTTGCAGCGCACCGTGTAGGGGATGCGGTGGATCACGAGCTTCGCGTGCTCGGCCACGGTGCCGCGGGCCACAAATGAGAACAGGCCTCCCATGTAGTCCTCGATGACGTCGCGTCCTTCGCCGATAGTGAGGTGCACGGCGGTCACCTCGGTCACATCGGTTCCCTTCACCTGGTCGAGCACCAGGTTAACCACCTGGTGCACCAAGGCCATCTCGTGCATAGCCGGCTCCTCTCCGATTGGCGAACGCTTACGTGCGGGCTCGGGTGCCGCGCTGACGACCTGCAGCCGCCGATGTCTCGCCCTGGCGGAAAGCCGGCGGCTGAAGGGGTTGGCCACGGCCGGCAAAGAGGCGGCATCGTCGCCCGCTGCCAGTATATCGCCCGCACTCGGCGGCTTCAGACGCATCTCGTTCGGGATTGCGAGAGCCCCGGTTCGCCCTTTCGGAACGACGGGGTCGAGCGGTCTTGCAGGCGACTGCGCTTTCCGCAGTGCTACTGCGGTGTAGGGTCTGCTTTCCGCAGTGCTACTGCGGTGCGGAAGAGGTGCTTTCTCGGGGCGCTGCTGCGGCGGGGCTGCTTTTGCGGGCGGGGATGCTCGCAGATCAAAAAAACGCGCGAATTGGCTTGGAAATCACGGTTTTGTTACCGGAAAACGCCGGAAACGGCCCGAAAAGCGCCGGATGTATTACCGGGGAGGACGTTTTGCCTGATGACGTATTACCAAACGCGTGAAGGAATCGCCCCCCTGGTAACAAAACCGTGATTTCCAAGCCAAAAGAGAGGAAAAAAAGTTCCCGGCCTTTCGAGCGCTGGCGAGGAACGCCGGGTGCTCGACGAGGAACGCCGGGTGCTCGACGAGGAGTGCTGGGGCACGGCGGCAAACGGCGGGGCGAGGAGTAGCGGCAGGCGGCGAAGCGCGTGGGGGTCGCTGACGAGGAGCGCCAGAGGGCGGCGAGGAGCGCACGGGAGGCAAGGAGCTCGACGCGCTCCGAGAAATACGGGGTACTGACAGGCTGTGGGCCTCTGCTCCCCGTGCGGGGTGCACGGTGGCGGGCGCGCGCCTTCCTTTGGGGGAAATCACGGCTATAATGGGGCAATCAATTCGCGGTCGGGAGCGGGCGACGGGCGCGGTCGGTGCGGGGGCACGGGCCGTTGCGGGCGTCTGCGGGTCCGGCCGAGCAAGCCGCGAGCATTCGAGGGAGTGCCATGAAAGCCTACAATCCCCATGAGATCGAGCCGCGCCTCCAGCTTGCCTGGGAGGAAGCGGGCCTGTTTTGCGTGCCGGAGAACTCCGACGCGCCGAAGAAGTACGTGCTGGAGATGTTCCCGTACCCCTCGGGCGACATGCACATGGGCCATGCCAGCAATTACACCTACGGCGATGTGGCCGCCCGCTACGCGAAGATGCAGGGCTTCGACGTGCTGCATCCCATGGGCTGGGACGCCTTCGGGCTGCCCGCCGAGAACGCTGCGGTGAAGCACCACAGCCATCCGGCTCTGTGGACCTACGAGAACATCGAGACCCAGCGCAAGAGCTTCACGCGCATGGGCTTCTCCTACGACTGGGACCGCAAGGTGGTGGCGTGCGACCCCGAGTACTACCGCTGGGGCCAGTGGATCTTCCTGAAGTTCTGGGAGCGCGGCCTGGTGGAGCGTCGCAACAGCCCGGTGAACTGGTGCCCGAGCTGTGCGACGGTGCTCGCCAACGAGCAGGTCATCGAGGGGAAGTGCTGGCGGTGCGACTCCGAGGTGGAGAAGCGCGATCTGACCCAGTGGTACTACAAGATCACCGACTACGCCCAGGAGCTGCTGGACGACCTGGATCAGCTCACCGGCTGGCCCGAACGCGTGAAGCAGCAGCAGGCCAACTGGATCGGCCGTTCCGACGGCGCCAATGTGGACTTCATCCTGTGCGACGAGGCGGGTAACGCGCCGGCCGAGCCGACTGAAGACGACATCATCACCGTGTTCACCACCCGCGCCGACACGCTCTTCGGCTGCAGCTTCTTCTTGCTGGCGCCCGAGAGCAAGCTGGTGCCCCAGCTGGTGGCCGGCACGGAATACGAGCAGCCCGTTATGGAGCTCGTGGAGGCTGCCAAGAAGGTGAGCGCTGTGGAGCGCGCCCAGGGCGAGCGCGAGAAGCACGGCGCGTTCACGGGCCGCTACGTGGTGAACCCCATCAACGGCGAGAAGGTGCCCGTGTGGGTGGGCGACTACATCGTGGCCGACTATGGCACCGGCGCTGTGATGGCCGTGCCCTGCGGCGACCAACGCGACTTCGAATTCGCGCGCAAGTACGACCTGCCCATCATCCCCATTATCCTTTCCGAAGACGACCCGCTGTTCCCGCAGCTGAAGGACGAGCAGAACCGCGTGGTGACCGAGGTGGACTGGCCCGAGGCCTACAACGCCGAGGGCATGCTCGTGCAGAGCGGCCCCTACACCGGCATGACCGGCGGCAAGCACTCCGAGGGCGAGGGCGCCGTGGTGGCCGCGCTCGAGGAGATGGGCCGCGGCCGGCGCACCGTGGAGTTCCGCCTGCGCGACTGGCTCATCTCCCGCCAGCGCTACTGGGGCAACCCCATTCCCGCCATCCACTGTGAGAAATGCGGCGTGGTGCCGGTGCCCGAGGAGGATCTGCCCGTGCGCCTGCCTGAGGACATCGACCTGGCCGCCGGCGAGACGCTCGCCACTCACGCGGGCTTCGCCGAGTGCACCTGCCCGGTGTGCGGCGTGCCAGCCCGTCGCGAGACCGATACCATGGACACCTTCACGTGCTCCAGCTGGTACTACATGCGCTACACCGACCCGCACAACGAGCACGGCCCCTTCGACCCCGCGAAGGCCAACAGCTGGATGCCCGTGGATCAGTACATCGGCGGCATCGAGCACGCCATCTTGCATCTGCTGTACAGCCGCTTCTTCACGAAGGTGCTGCGCGACATGGGCATGCTCGATTTCGACGAGCCCTTCACGAACCTGCTGTGCCAGGGCATGGTGCTCGACGCCCATGGCGATGTGATGAGCAAGTCGAAGGGCAACGTGGTCTCGCCCGAGGCGGTCATCGCCGAGTACGGGGCCGACGCCGTGCGCGCCTACATCCTGTTCTTGGGGCCGCCCGAGAAGGAGAAGCTGTGGAACGACGACGGCCTGCCGGGCATGTACAAGTTCCTGAACCGCGTGTGGCGCCAGGTGCACGACTTGGTGGGGAAGGCCGATGACGAGACGCTCTTCCAGCAGAAGCCGGCCGACGAGGCGGCCGTGGCCGCGGCGAAGAAGCTCGTGCGCGAGCGTCATCGCGTGGTGCAGAAGGTGAGCGCCGACATCGAGCGCAACAACTTCAACACCGCGCTCGCCGCCATCATGGAGCTGTCGAATGCCACCGGCGAGTACCTGCGCGCCTTCAGCCCCGCCGACCGCGCGGCTTGCGAGGACCATCGCGCGCTCGATGCCGAGGTGGCCGAGGTGCTCGTGAAGCTGCTCGCCCCCTTCACGCCGCACATGGCCGACGAGCTGTGGCAGCAGGCGCTCGGGCGCGAGGGTTTCGTCTACGACGAGAGCTGGCCTGCGTTCGACCCCGAGCAGGCAAAGGCCGACGAGGTGGAGCTGGCCGTGCAGATCTGCGGCAAGGTGAAGGCCCGCATTATGGTGGCCGCCGACGCTCCCGAGGCCGACGTGCTCGCCGCCGCCCGCGAGGCCGTGGCCGCCGCCATCGAGGGCAAGCAGGTGAAGAAGGAAGTCTACGTGCCCGGCCGCCTGGTGAACATCGTGGCGGTTTAGGCGCCGCTACCGTTCGAGCAGCCCAGGGGAAGGCGCCCGCGATGCACAGCACGCGGGCGCCTTCTTGCGCAGTGGCTTTTTGCCGAGCGAGAGCTCCGGGATCGGCGCGGCATCAGCCAGATCAGTTCAGCATGAGGTCGAGGGCCGCGAAGAGCTTCTCCATCTCGATGGGCTTGGTCAGATGCCCGTCCATGCCGCAGCGCAGAGCCTTCTGGCGATCTTCCTCGAAGGCGTCGGCGGTCATGGCCAGGATGGGTATGCCCGCCAGCCGCTCGTCGTCGAGGTGGCGGATGGCGCGTGTGGCCTCGTAGCCGTTCATCACCGGCATCTGCACGTCCATGAGCACCAGCTGGAAGTGGTCGGCCCCCGACGACTTCAGCTTGTCCACGGCCTCCTGGCCGTTCACGGCGTACTCCACCGTGAAGCCCTCGTCCTCCAGAAGCGTGATGGCGATCTCGCGGTTCAGGTCGTTGTCGTCCACGAGCAGGATGTGGCTACCGTGCATGCGGTGGTGCGTGTGGGTGTGCGACGTCTTCTCGGCCTGCAGGCGCGCGGCCGCCGCGCCGCCCTCATCCAGCGCCAGCACAAGCTCGATGGTGAAGGTGGTGCCCTCGCCCTTCTTGCTCTGCACTCCGATGGAGCCGTGCATCATGTCGACGAGGTTCTTGGTGATGGACATGCCCAGTCCCGTGCCCTGGATGCCGCTGATGGTGCTCGTGCGCTCGCGCTCGAAGGGGTCGAAGATGTGCTCGACGAAGTCCTCCGCCATGCCGATGCCCGTGTCCGCCACCGTGAAGCGGAAGCGGCCGTAGCCGGCCGGCGCGCCGTCCAGCTCGTCCACGCGCACCCGGATGAAGCCGCCCGGGTTCGTGAACTTCAAGGAGTTCCCCAAAAGGTTCAGCAGGATCTGGTTGATGCGCAGCTTGTCGCAGCGCACGTCGGTGTGGGTCACCCCGTCGGTGCTGATGGACAGGTACAGCTGGCGCGCGCTCGCCTCGGCCTGGATGATGCTGTTCAGATCCTCCAGAAGGTCGATCAGGCTGCACGGCTGCTCGTCGAGGGCCACCTTGCCGCTCTCGATGCGGCTCATGTCCAGGATATCGTTGATGAGGCTGAGCAGGTGGGTGGACGACGACTGGATCTTGTCCAGGTACTCGCGCACCCGTTCGGGTTGGTCGATGCGGCTGCTGGCGAGCGTCGTGAAGCCCACGATGGCGTTCATCGGTGTGCGGATGTCGTGGGACATGTTCGAGAGGAAGGCGCTCTTCGCCGCGTTGGCCTTGTTCGCCGCCTGCAGCGCCTCCTCGAGAAGGGCTCGCTTTTTCACCTCCTCGCGCGTCTGCGCGTCGACGCTGCGGAAGCCGAGGACGATGTCGTGGCCCTCCTCCCAGTTGCCGGTGCGCACGGCGGTGGCCTGGCAGTACTCCACCTCGTCCCCGCGGCAGATGCGGTAGTTCACGTGGGTGCGTGTGGTGCCGCCCAGTTCCTCCAAGAGGTTCTCGGCTGCCAGGGCGCTGCCCAGGGTGGCGCGGTCGTCCTCGTGGACGGCGCTCTCCAGGTAGGCCCCGATGCAGGTCTCCAGCTGCAAGGGGCCGGTGAACAGCTCGTCGAGGTGGCGCATCTTGTCGCCGCTCACGCGCAGCGATATGCCCTCGCCGGTATCCAGGTTGAACGAGCACACGATGAGGTAGTCCTCCGAGAGCGCGTGGATGAGCTCCTTCTGGTAGCGCTCCTTCTGCACCTCCTCGAGCTTCTTGTCGGTGTAGTCTAAAAGGAAGCGCTGGAACAAGAGCTCGCCGTCGCTCTCGATGAGCTTCACGTTACCGAGCACGTGCAGGATGTCGCCGTTGCGGTGGCGCACGCGGTACTCGGTGCTCACCGAGTCGCCGACGTTCTTCAGCGTGGCGATGCTGTCGCGCAGCCGCTGGGCGTCCTCGGGCAGCACCGAGGGGGCCACCATGTCGAAGCCGTGCTCCATGAGGCTCTCCTCGGACTCGTAGCCGAGGATGCGCAGGGCCGCCTGGTTCACGCCGAGCACGCGGCTGCCGTCGAAGGAGTGGGTGATGACGCCGCACTCCATCGTGGTGAAGATGGTCTCGAGCGTGCGGTTCTTCTCGACGATCTCCGTCTCGAAGGCGCGCTCCTGAGTGATGTCGATGCCCACGCCCACCGTGCCCATGACGGCGCCGTCGATGTTGTACAAAGGCGACTTGTAGGTGGTGAGCAGGCGGATGCCGTCGTTGGTCTGCACCGTCTCCTCCGAGACGATGGTGGACTCGCTCTCCATCACCTGGCGCTCCGACTCGATGCAGGCCGGATCGTCGGCCTCCACGTCCCAGATGTAGGCGTGGCCGCGGCCCTGCACGTCGTCTTTGGCCTTGTTCACCGTGGCGCAGAAGGCGTCGTTCACCTTGTGGTGGATGCCGTCCTTCGACTTGTACCACACCAGCGACGGGATGGAGTTGATGGTGGCCTCGAGATACTGGTTGTCGCGCCAGGCGTCGGCATCGCGCTTGCAGCGGTCGAGCCAGCGTCCGAGGCGGTAGGCGGCCTCGCGGGCGGAGAGCGGCGCCACCCAGATGTCGTGGATGCGGTCGAGCAGGGGCGCCAGCTCCTCGATCTGGTCGCGCGAGGCGATGACGATGACGCAGGCCCGCGGCTTCTTCGCCTCGATGGCGCTCCGCACCCAGGCAAGCGCATCGCGGCCGGTTACGTCTATGAAGAGCGCGTCGGCCTCGCCCACGGCGCCGTCCTTAGGGCCTTCCACCCGCACGACGGAGTGGGAGAACAGCTCGCGGGGCGGCGTGGCCTCCACGAGCTGGGCAAAGTCGTCGGCAACGTCGATGAGGCAGATGTTAACCGGGCAGTGGTACATGACGCGCGTCCTCCAGGGGATACCGGGTAGTTTACGGAAGCGTTACGACACGGCAACGTTTTCGATCACTGTAGTATACCAAGTTTAATGCCAACTTTATCTGGGCATTTCAACGACAGCTCCCCGCTGGCCCAAATTTGCTATAGTGAACGCCTTCCATCCCGTTTTCCGCCTAGGAGGTGTCCCGTGCCCCGCGATAGCGCCCATCGCCTTGCGCCCATCGTCCGCCTGCTGTGGGTGCTGCTCGCCGTGGCCGCGCTCGCCGTGCTCGCGGTGGCCGTGGCGAACGTCGTCACCGTGGGGGCGACGCGGGGAGATGTGCACACGGTGGCGCAAACCGCCGAGCTTTTGGAAGACGACCCCGCCGACGCCGTGGTGGTGCTCGGCGCGAGCGTGCATGCCGACGGCACCCCGAGCGACATCTTGGCCGACCGCCTGGAAGTGGCCGTGGACCTGTACCTCGAGGGCGCGGCGCGCGCCATTATCGTGAGCGGCGACAACCGCTCGTCCCACTACAACGAGTCGGACGCCATGAAGGCCTTCTGCGTGGAGGCCGGGGTGCCGAGCGAGGACGTGTACGTGGACCACGGCGGCGTGAACACCTACGAGTCGATGTACCGGGCCCGCCACGTCTTCGGCGCCGAGCGCATTGTGGTGGCCACCCAGGCCTACCATCTCTACCGCGCCATGTTCGCCGCCGACTGCCTGGGCATGCAAGCCTGGGGCGTGGCCTGCGACAAGGGCGCCTACGACAACCAGCAGACCTACAGCGTGCGCGAGATCATGGCGCGGACGAAGGACTTCTACGCGGCGCTGCTGCGTCTGCCCGTGGACACCCGCGGCGAGACCGTCTCGCTGCACGATTCCGGCGATCTGACCTAGGAGAATCCCTATGCCGAGCCTCTTCTCCGAGTTGAGCCAGCTCACGGCGAGCCTGCCCCCCGAGGCTGCGGCGGCTCTGAAGCGCGCCCGCAACAAGGAGCGCTACCGCGCCGCCGTGGAGCGCACCTGGCGCCGCCGCCCCGAGGTCGGCCGCCTCGTGCTTGCCCACACCAACGGCATCTACATCGCCAAGGACGACCGCCCCCGCAAGGGGCCCGACAAGGACCGCGACTGGTGGGTTTTCGGCATCTACCTGGACGACGCGGTCGTGCGCACCGAGGTGGACGCCTGGCAGTCGATCCTCTTGGAGGCCCTGCGCGACGAGGGGCTCTCCGTCGACGAGCTGCGGTTTTTCCCCGCTAAATGGGACATGCGCGCCCGCAAGCTCTTCCCCGAGATAGCCGCAGGGGGCGACGACGCCCCGGGCAGGGTCGAGGCTGCGGCACCGTCGGGCGACGGGAGGCGCCGCCGCGACGCCTCCCGCGGGCTCGACATCGTGAAATGCGCCGTGTGCCTGGTGTTCGAGGACGTCGATCAGGCATGGGCGCTGCTGGAGAAGGTGCGGGGCGCGTCCCTCGACGAGGTGCTCCTGCGCGAGCCGCGGCAGAACGGATCGCGCCGCGACGACACGCTCCGCAGTGGCGAGAAGAGCTACTGGCTCACGTTGTACGTGGACGACGTCGAGGGCGTGCAGCGCATCATCGATGCCTTCGGAGACGCCATCCGCACCCGTGCCTGGCGCTTGGGCCTGAGCATCCGCAAGATCGGCGTGCGGAAGGCCTCGCCGGCGCTGGCTGGCCGCTGCGCCTTCCGCCGCCAGGGACCCTCGATTCCGCTGGGCGCCCCGGACGGCTCGGACGGCACGGCAGCCTAGCCGAACTGCTCGAGGGGCACCTCGTCGCACAGCGAGATGCGCAGTTCCCAGCAGTTGCCCAGGTTGTAGGTGTAGAACAGCGGCGCCTGCCGATCGGCGAGCACGTTGCCCACTGGCACCTCGGCGGCCGGGTATATCTTGCGGCAGCGGGCCGAGAGGCGGTCGTTGGCGCGGAACAGCTCGGGATCCTCGTAGCGGTTGCTGCCGTGGCTGAAGAAGTAGTTGTGGGAGTCGTCCCAGCCGAACAGCTCGGTGATGGCGCGGTGCAGGTCGGCGAGCGAGTCGCCCGGGTGCACGCAGGCGCGGCGCACATGGGCCGGCTCGGTGTCCATGAGCTCGATGGCGAGGTCGAGCGGCGCGCCCCCCTCGACGGTGCGGGCCGTCCCGTGCGCCCCCGTGCGCGGATCGACCGGAAACTTGATGATCTTCGCTGCCATGCCTGTGCCTTTCCCCGTGGTCGACAATGGCTCGGGCGCATTGTAGCAAGTCTTTTCCCGTCTTGGCTCGCAATGGTTGAAATAGCGTTAAAATGCGGTGGTTATCAGGGGATTATCGGTTGTTAATAATGAGTCAATAGGTCAGGTAATTGGGGAATTGATGAGCAGGGCGCTTCGCGATGACGGCCCGGGCGGGCGCGGTATAATCTTCCGCATGACGACGAAATGCCCGGAAAGGACGAGCGTGGCCCAGCGGAAGACGAGGACGACCAAGGCGGATGCCACCCGGCGCCAGCTTCTGGACGCCGCCCTCGCCGTCATTGCCGAGCACGGCTACGCCGAGGCGACGGTGGACCGCATCGTGGAGGAGGCGGGGGTCTCCAAGGGCGTGGCCTACTACTATTTCCCCAGCAAGGCCGCCATCGCCGAGAGCATCCTCGTGGAAGGCATCGGGGAGCTGATCGCCTCGTTCGAGGGCGTCGCCGGCCAGGCTCCCTCGGCCACCGAAGCCCTCATCGCCATGGTGGAGCTGTTCGCCGAGGTCATCTTCGACAACGCGGCCTTCGGCCGGTTCTTCGTAGCCGAGCTGTGGCGCCCGGGCCGTGCCTGGTCGGAGGCGATGCGCGACCACGAGCAACGGCTCTTGGCCCTGCTCGAGGCGCAGCTGGCGCGCGGGCAGCGCGAGGGCACCGTGCGCGCCGAGCTCGACCCGGCCTTCGAGGCGGTGGCGCTCGTGGGCATGGTTCTCACCACCACGCTCTACTACATCGCCGAGGGCGAGGCCGAGGGAGGCGATCTTGAGCGCTCGCGGCATCGCTTCGTGGCCCGCATCCGCGACTTCGTGCACCACGCGAACGCGCCGGCGGCGTCCTGAGCGCGCCGCATACGCGCGCATTTGACCCGCACGGGCGCAGGGCGCACGGGCGTGCGGCGAAATCGCGGTATGCTGGGGCGGTAAGCGACCCCGGGATGCCCGGGCTTTCGAGAAGGAGCGCCCCATGTACAAGATCCACTGCCTGAACAACATCTCGCCCGAGGGCCTCGCCCTGCTCACCGATAGCTACGAGCTGACCGATAACGTGGAAGAGGCCGACGCCATCCTGGTGCGCTCCGCCGACATGCACGACATGCCCATCCCCGCCAACTTGAAGGCCGTGGCCCGCGCCGGCGCCGGGGTGAACAACATCCCGCTTGACAAGTTCGCCGAGGCCGGCATCGCCGTGTTCAACACGCCGGGGGCCAACGCCAACGCCGTGAAGGAGCTCGTGCTCGCGGGCATGCTGCTGGCGAGCCGCGACATCATCGGGGGCGTGGAGTGGGTGCGCGCCAACGCCGACGACGAGAACGTGGGCAAGAGCGCCGAGAAGGCCAAGAAGCAGTTCGCCGGCGGCGAGATCATGGGCAAGACCCTGGGCGTCATCGGCCTGGGGGCCATCGGCGCGAAGGTGGCCCAGGCCGCCGAGGCCCTCGGCATGAAGGTGGTGGGCTACGACCCGGCCCTCGACGGCATCACGGTGCACGAGCGCATCTCGCCTGACGTGGAGTTCGCCGACGACTTGTCCAAGCTGTACCCGGTGTGCGACTTCATTACCATCCACGTGCCGGCGCTGCCTGCTACGAAGATGATGATCAACGCCGAGGCCCTGTCCCAGATGAAGGACGGTGTGGTGTTTTTGAACTTCTCCCGCGACGTGCTCGTGGACGACGCGGCCATGGCCGAGGCGCTGGATTCCGGCAAGGTGGCCGCCTACGTGACCGACTTCGCGAACCCGGCCGTGGTGAAGATGGAGCGCGCCATCGTCATTCCGCATCTGGGCGCCTCCACTGCCGAGGCCGAGGATAACTGCGCCAAGATGGCCGTGGAGGAGCTTATGGCCTACCTTGAGCGCGGCGAGAAGATCCATTGCGTGAATATGTAAGTAGCAGCATCCTGCCTTGCAACAGCGGGCGGTGCGGGGAGAACCCGCGCCGCCCGCTTCGCGTATAAGGGCCGAAGGACTTTTGTTATCCCAAGGGGGCGACTGGCTGGTCGCCTCCTTCTTGTCGGGAACGACCTCAGGCAATTCCCCGAATGGCCTTCAGGATTTGAACTCCCCGTTCGATTTGGGATTCTCCGAGGAGGCCCTTGGCTTCGAGGATGCGCTCGACGGCTTGCTCCGGGTCGAGGGAATGGTACGGGTAGTACAGGCTGCGCAGTTCCCGGGCTCCGATGAGGCGGTACACCTCCTTGCTTGGCTTGCCCGTTATCTGGCAAAGGCAACGGTACAGATACCCCATCCAGTGCATTTCGTTCGCTGTGTACTTTTCGCTTCCGTAAGGCGCCGTCGCGTAATGGTCGTCCACCTCCTCGATCAAGGCGTGCGTCTCGTCGGATTCGAAGGGGAAGCTGCCGTTGTCGATGCGCTGAGCCAGAGGGGAGCGCATGAACCTTCTCACGAAGGATGCCGAGCTGCCGGGGCTGGCGGTAAGGGAATGCTCAAACAGCGCGGCTTGGGCCGAGCAGAGTTTTCGGTCGAGTTCGTCCATGGCCCTCATGAGAGCACCTCGTCGATATAGAGGCCCTGGCCGCGGAACTGCCGGCGAGCGACGCGAACCTTGTCGGCGCCGACGGAGGCTCCTCGTTGGCGCTCGCGAACGTAGGCCGACTTCTCCTCGTCGGATAGGAAGCACCGCTCGACGCAGGATGTTTGGGCGAGGGCCCTCTCGGTCAGGAGGACGTATTGATTGCCCAGGTTGGTGGCCGAGAGGCAGTGCTGACATTGCACATCGGTGATCTCTCCGTCCATGAACTGATTGAGAATCTCGAACATGCGGTTGTCGGCAATGGGGGCAACCAGATAGTCGATGCCTTCGAGCTGCCGGCGCAGGGCTGCAATCTTCTCGTGCTCGGCATAGGCGTTCAATTTTCCGCGGAACCATCCGATGGAGAGCATCCAGTCCCGGTCGACGCGATAGGTGCGGCTGGAGAGTCCGGCGGGGTTAAAGCTGAAGATGTAGACTGATGAAGCGGGGTAGCCGGAAACGAACATGGCGGACTGCTCCAGGCTCTCGCCACAGTAAAAGCCGCAACCGAAGTCGTTGGCCGGACGGGAATGGGCGAGCGAGAGGGGGCCGGCAATCTCTCGCTTGGCTCCGTGGAAAAGCGGAATGAGGCCTGCGGCGCCGAGTTGCTCCTTGTGGAGTTGCGCCTTGATGTCGTTCAGACGCACCCCTTCGCGGAAGGCAAAATCGTAGAAGGCCATTTGACTCGCGGAGGAGGGGGCGTAATCACCGCCCTTCCAGCGGCTTATCGTCACAGGATCGACTCCGATACGCTCCGCGAGGTCGCGGTAGCTCATATTGAGGAGTTCCTTCACCAGTTCTATGTCCTCCGAGAATCGGAAATCCTCCATGCGGGCCTCCAAACTTGCTATTAGTAAATGTTAATAGTAAGTTTAAGCAGCGGCCGCGCGGGCGTCAAGAGTTCGGCGTGGCGCATTCGCAGGAGCAGACTTCCGCCTGCTCTTTCTCGCGAGTTACGGTCGCGTATAATGGGCGGAAAGGCTTTCGGAAGGAGCGAGTTATGAGCGTTGAGCGGCCCTGTGTTTTAGTGGGCGTGACCGGGTGCATTGCGGCCTACAAGGCCTGCGAGATCGTGCGCGGGCTGCAGAAGGCCGGCGTGCGCGTGAAGGTGGTCATGACCGAGCACGGCACGCACTTCGTGGATCCGGTGACCTTCCGGGCGCTCACCCACGAGAAAGTGGCCGTGGGTCTGTTCGACGACCCGAGCGACCCCATCCACCATATCTCGCTCGCTCAGGAATGCGACGTGTTTCTCATCGCGCCGTGCACCGTCAACGTGATGGCGAAGGTGGCCTGCGGCATTGCCGACGACTTGCTGTCCACCACGGCGCTGGCCACCACAGCCACGCTGGCCATCGCGCCAGCGGCCAACGTGCACATGTACGAGGCGGCGCCCACCCAGGAGAACATGGCGACGCTGCGCCGCCGCGGTGTGCGCTTCATCGAGGGCGATGCGGGTTATCTGGCCTGCGGCGATGTGGGCCGCGGGCGCTTGGCCGACCCGGCTGTCGTGGTGCGCGAGACCCTGGCGCTCCTGGCCGAGCGCGTGGGGCTGGACGCCCTGCGTGCGGCCTGCGAGCAGCACGGCGAGATTCCCTTCACGGCGGTGCTCGAGCAGGTGCACGCCGCTTGCGAAGCAGTGACGCGTGCAGAAGGGGAGGGGGCGCGTGCGGAAGCCGGGGACGCCTCGGCTGCTGCCGCGGCTCGGGTTGCCGCGATCCCGGCCCCCGAGGACGCGCCCTTGCCCGGCGCCGTCGCCGACGGGGCCGCCACCATGCCCGCCCGTGCCCTGGCCGGGCGCACGGTGCTCGTGACGGCCGGCCCCACCGTGGAGCCCATCGACTCGGTGCGCTACATCTCCAACTACTCCTCGGGCAAGATGGGTTACGCCATCGCCGAGGCCGCGGCGGCCGCCGGGGCGCGCGTGGTGCTCGTGTCGGGCCCCGTGGCGCTTGACGCCCCGGCGGGGGTGGAAGTGGTGCCCGTGAAGACGGCCCGCGACATGCTCGCCGCCGCCTCCGAGGTGTTCCCCGCCGCCGACGCCGCCATTTTCGCGGCGGCCGTGGCCGACCTGCGCCCGGCGAACCCCGCCGACCGCAAGCTGAAGAAGGGTCGCGACGACGCGGCGCTTTCCACCGTGCCCCTCACGGAGAACCCCGACATCCTGGCCACGCTCGCAGCGGGCAAGCGGCCGGGCCAGTACGTGGTGGGGTTTGCCGCCGAGACCGACGACGTGCTCATGAACGCCCATGCCAAGCTGCAGAAGAAGAACGCCGACATGATCGTGGCCAACCAGGTGGGCGACGGGCTCGCCTTCGGCACCGATGACGACGAGGTGTGGCTCGTCACCGAGGGCGACGACGTGCTTCTGCCGCTCATGAGCAAGCGCGCCGTGGCCGAGCGCCTCGTGGAGGTGGTGGCAGCGCATCTGGCCTAGCCATTACGCTTCCGTAAGCAAGCCCAGGTTTTTCGCGAAAGCGCTCCGCAGCCGGGGCGCTTTCGCTATGATGGTGCCCGAACGAGAAAGGGGCATCATGCGCGTACTGCTAGTGGAGGACGACGGCGCTATCGTGCGCACGCTCTCGGAGCTGCTTGCCGACGAGGGCTTCCAGGTAACGGCCGAGGCCACCCAGCACGGCGCCCAGGAGCGCCTGGCCGCCGAGCGCTTCGACATCGCGCTTCTGGACGTGACCCTGGCTGAGGGCAACGGGTTCGCCGTGTGCGCCGCGGCCCGCGAGGCAGCTCCCGACATGCCCGTCATCTTCCTCACGGCCTCCGACGACGAGTACTCCACGGTGGCCGGCCTCGACATGGGGGCGGTCGACTACATCGCCAAGCCCTTCCGCGCCCGCGAGCTCGTGAGCCGCATGCGCGGGGCGCTCCGGCGCACGGGGGCGGTCGATAGCGTGCTCGCCGCCGGCGACGTGCGGCTCGACGTGACCTCGGGCGCGGTGACCAAGGCCGGCGCGGAGGTGTTCCTCTCGGCGCTCGAGTACCGGCTGCTGCTGTATTTCCTCCAGCACAAGGGCAAGCTCGTCACCCGTGAGATGCTGCGCGACGCCATCTGGGACAGCGCCGGCGAGTACGTGTCGGACAACGCCCTGAACGTGTACATCAAGCGCCTGCGCGAGAAGGTGGAGGACGATGCGTCCGACCCGCGCCTCATCGTCACGGTGCGCGGGCTCGGCTACAAGGTGGGGGAGTAGTTCATGGGCTCCTTCTCGACGTTGCTTCGCCAGTGCGCGGTCATGGTGCTCGCCGTGGCCGTCTTGGCGTGGGCGGCGCCGACTGAGGCGAAGCTGTGGGTCATCGGGGCCGGCGCGGTGCTCATCGCCCTGTTCGTCGGCATTTCCCTGTGGCGCCATCGTCAGATCGCGCGCCTGACGGCCGAGATCGACGAGGTGCTGCATTCCGGTCGGACCGTGGATTTCTCGAATTGCCGCGAAGGGGACGTGGCGGTGCTCGCCAACGAGCTTTCCAAGGTGGTGGCGCGCCTGTCCCGCACCGGGGAGCAACTTGCCGCCGAGCGCAACGCCCTCTCGGACTCGCTCGCCGACGTGTCCCATCAGATTCGCACCCCGCTCACGGCGGCCGGGCTCATGCTGCCCCTCATCGAGCGGGCCGACGACTCCCGCGAGCGCCGCCGGGCGGTGCGCGAGCTGGAGGCGATGCTCGAGCAGGTGTCGTGGCTCGTGACCACGCTGCTGAAGATCGCGAAGGTGGACGCCGGCGCCATGCGGGTGGACAGGCGCGAGGTGCGCGCGGCCGAGGTGGTGCGCCGCGCCATGGCGCCCCTGGCCACGGCCATGGACCTGCGCGATGTGAACCTCGTGCTCGACCTGGACGAGTCCGCCGTCTTCCAGGGCGACGCGCCGTGGACCGCCGAGGCGGTGGAGAACGTGGCGAAGAACTGCATGGAGCACACGCCCGCCGGCGGCACCGTCACCGTGACGGCCCGCGAGGATGCTCTGGCCTGCACGATTGTAGTGAGCGACACCGGCCCGGGCATCGCGCCTGAGGATCTGACGCACATCTTCGAGCGCTTCTACCGCGGTCGCGTCGAGGTGCCGGCAGCCTCGGCGGGGGAGCGGCGCGGGGAAGGTGCCGATGCGGAAGACGTGCGTCAGCCCGCCGGCTTCGGCATCGGGCTCTCGCTCGCTCAGGCCCTCGTCTCGGCCCAGGGCGGCACCCTGCGCGCCGCGAACAACCCCGAAGGCGGCGCCCGCTTCGAGATAGCCTTCCCCAAACTCGTGGTGTAAGAGGACTCTCGTCCACGCTCTTTTGCGGGCAGGCTGCTCAGGGGGTCTCGATTCTCTGTGCTTTTCGCTTACACTTCCGTAATGGGCGCGTTATGGGGCGGCAAGAACGCTTGCCCATACTTGTTCCGTAGATTGGGAAACCAGGAGAAGAAAGGCACTTCCATGGATATTCTGACCGTCAGCCATCTGACGAAGGTCTACGGGGAAGGGGAGGCGGCCACCCGCGCGCTGGACGATGTGTCGTTTACCGTGGCCGAGGGCGAGTTCGTGGCCATCGTGGGCTCGTCGGGCTCGGGCAAGTCGACGCTTCTGCACCTCATCGGCGGCGTGGACCGCCCCACCTCGGGCCACGTGCTCCTAAACGGCGCCGACGTGTACGCGCGAAGCGACGAGGAGCTGGCGGTGTTCCGCCGCCGCGAGGTGGGACTCGTGTACCAGTTCTACAACCTGGTGCCGGTGCTGAACGTGGTGGAGAACATGACGCTGCCCGTGGCCCTCGACGGCCGCGCGGTGAACGGCGCGCGCCTGGCCGACCTGGTGGCGCGCCTCGGCCTTGAGGGCCGCGAGGGGCATCTGCCGAGCCAGCTTTCGGGCGGTCAGCAGCAGCGCGTGGCCATTGGGCGCGCGCTCATGAACGCGCCGTCGGTGGTGCTCGCCGACGAGCCCACGGGCAATCTGGACACGCGCAACAGCTGCGAGATCATGCAGCTTCTGCGCGATTCCAACCGCGAGTTCGGCCAGACCATGATCGTCATCACCCACGACGAGGAGATCGCGCTCGCGGCCGATCGCATCATCGCCGTGGAGGACGGCCGCATCGTGCGTGACGAGAGGATCCGCCGATGAACGCCATGACGAACTTCACGCTGAAGTCGCTGCGGGCCAACAAGGTGCGCACGCTGGTGACGGTGGCCGGCGTGGCCCTGGCCGCGGCGCTGCTCACGGCGGTGCTCACCACCTACGCCTCATTGAACGACTACCTGTACCGCTCCGAGGAGGCGCTCGCGGGCACGTGGATGGCCCGGGTGGAGGCCGAAGGAGACGCTGCCGCCACCGAGGTGGACACGATCGCCGAAGAGCCCGGGGTGACCGGCGTAGCCGCGCTTACCGATGTGGGCTTCGCGGAGCTGACCGCCGTGCAGCAGGAGAGACAGGGCCTCTACGTGCCCATCCGCTCCTTCGCGGGCGACATCGGAAACCTCTGCGCTATCCAGCCGAGCGAGGGGCGCCTGCCCGAACGCGCTGGCGAGATCATGCTGTTTGCCACCTGGCAGACTTACGGGGGCCTGCACGTCGGCGACGAGGTCACCTTCAACGTGGGCCAGCGCGTGGCCGTAGCCGCTCCCGATGCGGATGCGGAAACGGCCGAGATGGAAGCCGGCTGGGGCTTTGCCGGAGAGGAGACCGCGCCCCACACCATCGAGGACGGCACGCCGCTCAACTCGTCCATGGGCTACCTGCAGGCAACGCCCGATGGGGCGCCCTTCAACGAGGAGCTCGTGAACGCGGAGCCGCGCACCTACACCGTGGTGGGCTTCTACAACCGATCGGGCTACGCGCTGTCATCGTCGGTGGGCATGGCGGGCCTTACCGTGGCCGATGGGGCTAACGGGTCTGGCGGAGCCGTGTCCGGGTCGGCTGACGCGGACACTTCGGCCGCCTATACCGACATCTACCTGGCCTTCAGCGGCGTGGCCGACGTGCAGCAGGTGAGCGAACGCGCCGAGGCGCTCTTCCCCGACGACCATATCGTGCTGCATACGGCCATGCTGCGTTACATGGGCATCTCCGACGACTCGGCCATCTGGTCGACGTTCTACGGCATCGTGCTCGTGCTGGCCGCGGTCATCGTCATCGCCTGCGTGTCGCTCATCTTCAACGCCTTCAACATCTCGGTGGCCGAGCGCGTGAAGCAGTTCGGGCTCCTCTCGTCGGTGGGCGCCTCGCGCCGCCAGCTGCGCCGTGCGGTGGTGCTGGAAGGGGCGCTCGTGGCCTGCGCGGGCATTCCGCTCGGGCTCGTGGTGGGCCTTGCCGGCTGCGCGGCCACCTTCGCGGCGCTCGGGCCTTCCATCGCCCAGGTGATGGGAGATGTGGGTGTTGCCTTCCGCGTCGTGGTGAACGGGGCGGCTCTCGGCGCGGCGGCGGCGCTCACGTTGGTTACCGTGCTCGTGTCGGTGTGGATACCGGCGAAGCGCGCGAGCCGCACGAACGTCATCGATGCGCTGCGCAGCGCAAGCTCGGTGCGCGTGACCCGGCGCGGGGCGGACCGGGCGGCGAAGTGCACGGAGACGAGCCGTTTGTGGAAGGCCCGCGGCGTGATGGACCGCCTGTTCGGCGTGGGCGGCGTGCTGGCCCGCGTGAACCGCCAGCGCGGCACGGGGAAGGGACGCGCGGCCTCGGTGTCGCTGGCGCTGGCTATCGTGCTGCTCATGACGGCCGGGTCGCTCAACGTGTTCCTCGGCACGCTGGTGGATGTGGCCGGCGGCGGGGAATTGCCCGGCGAGGTGGGAGTTATGGCCCAGTTCTCGTTTGCGACCACGGAAGAGGCAGAAGACACGACCGGTGAGGCCGCACCCGATGGCACGAACTCGTCCGAAGCGCCCGCAGCAGATGCGAAGCCCTCCGAGCCTGCGACTCCCGAATCGCTCATGGCGGCCGATGACGCGCTGCTGGCCGAGGAGGCCGACCTGTACACCCGAGCCTTCGACTACCTGAGCGCTACGCCGAATGCCCGGCCCGTGGGTTGGAAGCTCTCCGGCGGGGTGGATGCGGTGCTGCCCGAGTCCATGGTGGGCGAGGCCTTCCGCGAGGACGGTTCCCTGAACGGAGGCCCTCTCGCCGACGGAAGCTACGGCACGGTGGGCTCGGTGATCTACCTGGATGATGCCGCTTTCGACGCCTATGCGGAAAGCCTCGGTCAGAACCCGGCCGACTACCGCGATCCGTCCCAGGTGCGGGCCATCGCGCTCGCAAAGGGCTACGGCAACGACGGCTCGGTCTATCAGCTCATCGACGTGCTGCGCGCGCCAGGCACCATCGAGGTGCTCACAGCGGCCACTTATCAGGGCGAGCCCGTCGACGGTTTCAGCCTGACTTACGACATGACAGCCGAGGGCGGTGCCCCTACCTACCGGTTCATGCCCTTCATGCTCGACGACAGCGACGCGGCGCGCGGTATCGACGAGCTGTCCTTGGACGATGTGGAGGTGGCCCGGGTACCGGTGGAAATCGCTGCTATAACCGACGAGGCCCCGGCGCTCGCGGGCGGCCCGGGCGAGGGACTCCAGCTCTTCCTGCCCATGTCGGCCGCCTCCTTCTCGAGTCTCGGTAGCGTGGATCCGGTGTTCTACGCCTACTTCGATGCCGCCGACGGCGACCACGGAGCGCTCTCCGAGGAGCTTGCCACCCGCGGATCCGAGTTCTTCCACGACCAGAGCCCCTACGAGCTGGCGTTCTACTCCTACAACGACTACCTGGAGCAGCAGGACTCCGCCCGCATGCTCGCCACTATCGTGAACGTGTTCTGCCTCCTGTTCACCGTCATCTTGGCGCTCATCGCCATGGCGAACGTGTTCAACACGGTTACCAACAGCCTCATCCTGCGCCGCCGCGAGTTCGCCGTCATGAAGTCGGTGGGCCTTTCCGACGGGCAGTTCCGCCGCCTTATCGCCGACGAGTGCGCGCACTTCGGCATCGCGGGGCTGGTGCCAGGCCTTATTATCTCAGCGGGGGTCGCGTGGCTTCTGTGGGTGATGGTGGCCCAGTCGATGCGCGGTCTCGGCTTCGCGCTGCCCTGGGGCTACGTGGCGTTGTCGGTGGCCCTTACGGCGGCGGCCATGGGCATCTCCGTGGCCTACGGCATGCACCGCTGCCGCGCCGACAGCGTCGTGGAGGCCCTCCGCGCCGACGCCGTGTAAGAGCAGTCTGCGAAAGCGAAGGCGGCATGCAACAAGCGTGCCGCCTTCGCGCTTATTGGCAACTTCCGCGAAGGCGGGGATGTCGCCATCCATTGTGCTATAATGTCGTAAACAACGGTCATAAACTGGTTTAAAGATCTATATTTACGACATTAAGGAAGACTCATGAAGCGGCCCACTCCCATGAAGACGAAGCTGGCGGCCAAGCGCGTCGGCGAGGGCGTGTGCACGTGGCGCAAGCTGCGCGGGCTCACGGTGCAGCAGTTGGCGGAGAAGGCCAACGTGAGTCGCGGCACCATCTCCCGTCTGGAGAACGGCGACCCGTCGGTCTCGTTCGAGACGGTGCTGAACGTGGCGACCATGGTTGGCATCATGGACCGCGTCGTAGACGCCTTCGACCCCTATGAGACGGACTACGGTCGCCTGCGCGCCGATCAAGAGCTCCCCCAGAGAGTGAGGCGGTAGCGATGGTCCCGCTTTTTGAGGTGGTCGACGGCTCGGCGGGGGCCGAGCGCATGGTGGGAACGGCGCGCTTCAGCCTGCGCCGCGGCATGGTTTCCACGACGTTCTCCTATGCCGACTCCTACCTGGAAGATGCTGCTTCCTACGCCATCGATCCGGCCCTGCCCCTGCGTTCCGGCCCCCAGCATTGCGAGGGGCTGCCGGGGGCGTTTCGCGACTCGGCGCCGGATCGGTGGGGCAGGCATTTGGTGGAGCGCGACCATCGTGCGGCGGCCGCGGCCGACAACCGCGCGCCGCGCCAGCTGGACGAGGTCGACTACCTGATCGGCGTCTTCGACATGACCCGCGAGGGATCGCTGAGGTTTCGTGAGCCGGGAGGGTCCTATCTGGCAGAACGCGCAGCCATCCCGCCGTTGGTGGAGTTGCCGAGGCTGCTGCACGCAAGCCGCGAGGTGGCCCTCGGCGAGGCGGGGCGCGCCGAGGTGAAAGCGCTGCTGAACGCGGGCTCCGGCTCGCTCGGCGGTGCGCGGCCCAAGGCCTCCGTCTGCGATGGGGACCGTCTTTTGCTGGCGAAGTTCTCCCATCCTTCCGATGAGTGGAACGTGATGGCGTGGGAGAAGACGGCGCTCGATATGGCGGCCGCTGCGGGCATCGCGGTTCCAGCTGCGCAGCTTATCTGCATCGGGGACGAGTGGGTGCTGCTCCTCGAGCGGTTCGACCGCGCAGGCTCGCTTGTCCGAGGCGCGCGCATTCCCTTCATGAGCGGCATGACCGCCCTGGGGAGTGCCGACGGCGACGCGCGGGACTACGCCGAGCTTGCTGAAGTTGTGGCCGAGTTGGCTTCCGAGCCGGCTGTGCAGCTGCAGGATCTGTTCGCCCGGGTGACTTTCTCGGTGGCCATTGCCAATACCGACGACCACCTGCGCAACTGGGGGTTCTTACGGCAACAGAAGGGCTGGGATATGGCGCCCCTCTTCGATGTGAATTCGAATCCCGAGGAGGGCGCGTTCAGGGTGACCTCCATCGCGGGCGAGCGCGGCGATCGGGAGGAGCGCGGGCTGCGGGATCTGGCGGCCTACGCTGGCTTGAGCGAGGATGCCGCCCGCGAGGTGGTCGGCCGCGTGCTGGCTTCCACCATGCTCTGGAAGGACGTCGCCCGCAAAAACGGCTGCCCCGAACGCGAGATCAAGCTGTTCGCCCCCACCTTCGCCCAGAAGGCCCGACAGCTGCGGAAGGCTTTCGGGCTGTAGGGCCTGCGCTTCCGCCGCTCCGCGCACCCGAGCCCGCAGCTGCCTCTATGCCGCTGCGGGCTTCTTTCCCCGCTTGCGGTAGCCGTAGCGGCCGGAGAGCGCGATCATGAAGAGGGCGGCCACCAGGCATGTGAGCGCGTCGCCCACGGTGACGGCGAGCCAGATGCCGTCGATGCCGAAGACCAGGGGCAGCGCGATGACGGCTGCCACCTGGAACACCAGCGTGCGCAGAAACGAGATGGTCGCCGAGACGAGCCCGTTGTTAAGCGCGGTGAAGAACGCCGAGGCGTAGATGGCGAATCCCATGAACAGGTAGCAGAGCGCGTAGAGCTTATAGGCCGTCGTGGTCAGCTCCAGCAAGGCGGCATCGTAGCTGACGAAGATGGCCGCCAGGGGGCCGGCGAGCCACTGGCCCAGCAGGAACATGACGACGCTGGCCACGGCGATAAGCCCCAGGCTCTTCCACAGAAGCGAGCGCATCTCGGTGTGGTTTTGCGCGCCGAACTGGAAGCTCATGAGGGGCGACGATCCGATCGAGTAGCCCATGAACACGGCGGAGAAGATCATAGCCGTGTACATGATGACGCCGTAGGCCGCCACGCCGTCCTCGCCGATGAAGCGCAGAAGCTGCCAGTTGAACAGGATGCCCACGAGGCTCATGGCGATGTTGGTGACCATCTCCGACGACCCGTTCAGGCAGGCCTTCCCGATAACGGGCCAGCGCAGGTGCGGTCGCACGAAGTACAGGTGCGTGGAGCGCTTGCGGGCGAAATACACGAGCGGCACGCCGCCGCCGATGAGCTCGCCGATGTTGGTGGCCAGCGCCGCGCCGACGAGCCCCCAGCCGAACACGCCGACGAACAGCAGGTCGAGCAGGATGTTCGCCACGCCGGCCGCCACGATGACGTAGAAGCCGTAGTTGGGCTTGCCCGCCGTGACGAAGAAGCTCTGGAAGGCGTACTGCAGGATGAAAAACGGCATGGAGATCATCATCATGCGCCCGTAGAGCGTGGCCTGGGCGGCCATCGGCCCGGTGGCGCCAAGGAGGTGCGACGTGGGCTCCATGAAGAACCAACCGCCGACGGCGAGCACCGAGCCCACGGCGAAGGCGAAGATAACGAGCAGCGAGAAATGGCGCCGGGCCCGGGGACGGTCGCCCTCGCCCAAGGTCTTGGCCACAAGCGCGCTGCCGCCGGTGCCGACCATCATGCCCACGGAGGCCAAGATCATCACGGCGGGGAAGATCAGGTTCACGGCGGCAAGGGCCGTCTTGCCCGCGAAGTTGGACACGAAGAACCCGTCCACAATGGTGTAGCACGAGGTGAAGATCATCATGGCGATGGTGGGCAGCGTGAACTTGATGAGCGCGCTGGTGGAGAAATGCTTGGACATATCGACGGGCATGGGAAAACCTTTCGGGGTGGTGCGGTGGTACGGAAGTGCGGAAGGGGCGGACGCCGAGGAGGCGCGGGGGCGCCGGGCTCGGGGCGTTTGGCCGGGGCCCGCGGCCGGCGACCCAGATCGATGCTGGCTAACGGAAGGAGAGGGCCGACAGCCGTGCATCGAGCGCGTCTATGTAGCGCTCCATGGCCCCCGTGAGCCAGCGCTGCTCCTCGTCGCTGAAGATGGCCACGGCGTCGCGCTCGGCGGCCAGCACCGCGCGGATGGGCCCTTCGTACTCGCTGCGGCCGCGCTCGGTGAGGAAGGCGCGCATGGTGCGGGGGCTGTCGCCGCGCAGGGCGATGAGCCCTTTGGCCTGCAGGCGCTTCACCGAGGAGTGCACGGTCTGCTTCGAGGAGAACCCGCGCTCGCACAGCTGCTTCTGGGTGAGGCCATCCTCTTCCATGAGGGCGTACAAGATGTCGAAGGCGCAGTCGGCCAGCCCCATGCGCCAGGCGGTCTGGCGGTACAGCTCGTCGGCGCGGCGGTAGAAGTCGTCGATGGCGCGGATGGTCTCCGCGGTGCGCTCGGGGGTGGCTGCGGTGCTGGTCTTTGGTGCGGCGGTCATAGGTTCCTCGAAACAAAAATGGTCTGATTTCGGACTAACGAGTTCGCTAGTATAGTCCGAAATCAGACCAAAGCAAGAGATTCACAAGGTTTTCAGAAGGGGCTTAGAACTCCCGGCCCTCGTAGAGCTTGGCGGAGATGAAGGCGCTCGCGATGTAGATAGCGGAGACGGCGAGCAGCATGGCCGCGGCGAGGAACAGGTAGTTGTTGCCGGTATCGAGCCACTGCGCAAGGCCGGTAAGCGCGCTGTCGATGGCCGCGCCGTCGCCGATGAAGCCGATGGCGGCCGACATGACCAGCACCACCACGAGCGGCACGATGCGCGCGCCGCGGGTCATGCCGAAGCGCGTGATGAGGGGCAGCGCCACCGATGCGCCCACGCCGATGACGACCACAATACCCACCACCGCCCCGATGATCAGGGTCGGCGGATTCGCCTCGGCCGTAAGCCCCGCCGGCGCTGTGCCCGCGGGCAGTGCGGTTGCCACCCCGATGAGGGCGGCGGCGAGCAGCAGCCCGAAGAGGGCGGTGACGGCCATGAGCAGCGCGAGGCTCGCGTAGCGGCCGAATACCACCTGGCGCCGGGTGATGGGCATGGTGAGTCGGAAGCGCTCCCACCCGTTCTGCTCGTCAGTGGCGGCCAGCGAGAACAAGAACATGAAGGGCAGCATGGCGGTGATGGCAGCCACGGCCCCCACCACCGTGTCGGCGATGACGCCCATGAAGACCGCGATGATGAGGCAGATGCCGACAAGTTGCAGCAGGGCGCTGCGCATGGTGGCGAAGTCGGATACGATCATGGTCTTCATCGGGATTCCCCCTTCAGCATCAGCGTCATGTAGTCTTCGATGGTGGCCTTGTCCACGACCAGGTCGGGGAAGGCACGGGCGGCGGCGAAGCGGTCGGGCACGAGCACGTCCACGCCGTAGTCGTGGCGCAGCAGGCGCAGGGCGTCCGGGGCGAACAGGCCAGATGAGAGGAGCGTCTCTACCTCGGCGGCGCGGCAGCGGGCCACGCCGGCCTCGTCGGTGATGACGTCCTTGGGCTTCGTGAACACCATGCGGCCGCCGTCGATGCAGGCCACGGTGTCGGCGATCTTCTCCAAATCGGAGGTGATGTGGGTGGACATGAGGATGCCGCGCTCGCCGTCGGCCATGAAGTCGCGCAGGATGTCGAGCACCTCGTCGCGGGCCATGGGGTCGAGCCCCGCCGTGGCCTCGTCCAGAACGAGCAGCTCGGGGTGGTGCGCCAGGGCGAAGGCCAGCGTCAGCTTCATGCCCATGCCGCGCGACAGCTCGCTCACCTTCTTCTTGGGGGCCAGCCCGAAGGTATTCAGGAGCCGGTCGAAGAGGGCCGCGTCCCACGTGGCGTAGGCCGCGCGCCCGAGGAGGCCCGCGTCGCGCACGCGGTAGGTGCTCGGGAAGGCGCAGGTGTCCAGCACCACACCGATACGGCTCTTCAGCTCGTCGAGGGCCGCCGAGCCGGGCGTGACGGCCTGGCCGAACAGGCGCACCGTGCCCTCGTCGGCGCCGATGATGCCGAGGGTCGCCTTTAAAGTGGTGGTCTTGCCGGCGCCGTTGGAGCCGATGAATCCCACGACGCAGCCCGGCTCCACGGCCAGGTTCACGCCGCTGAGGGTGAAGTCGTCGTAGCGCTTCCCCAGGTTCTCTATGTCGATGAGGTTGGTCATGACGGGTGGTTCCTCTCGCTATTGCTCGCTCAGCAGCACGTCCAGCATTTCGCGCACCTCGTCGGCTCCGATGCCGGAGGCCGCCGCCTCGGCGACGGCACGGGCCAGGTGACTCTCCACGCGGCGCAGGCTCTCCTCATGGAGGAGCTCGCCGTTGCCGCCGGCCACAAACGATCCTTTGCCCTGCACAGTATCGATGAAGCCGGCTTCCTCCAGCTCCGCGTAGGCGCGCTTGGTGGTGATGACGCTGACGCGCAGATCGTTCGCAAGTGCACGGATGGAGGGAAGGGCCTCGCCCTCGGCCAGCTGCCCGGTGAGGATGGTCGCTTTCACGGCGTCGGCGATCTGCTCGTAGATGGGCTTGCTGCTTCCATTCGCTATGATGATGTCCAATGTGCCTCTTTCGCGGGGCGCGCGGCGCTCGATGCGCAGCCGGCCCCTCGGTCGGCTTCCGCGGCCCCAGCGTCCCGGATGCCTCAGAAGCGTGAATAGTGTATATACCCTACAAGCACAGTATATACACACCTATACACACCCGTCAAGGGAAATCTGCGCGTCTTTTCGGCGCGTCCGGCACGCGGTCTCGCAGACCGCCTGGAAGCGCCAGCTGCGCCTATCTCTTAATTGCCCGAACGGTTTCGTCGAGACGGTCGAGGAGGTCTTGGCGACTTGAGACGCCAAGCTTCCGGTAGGCATTTGCCATGTGGTAGTTGACGGTTCCCCGCGAGATCATCAGCGCCTCTTGGATGCGCTCGTAGCTGCGCCCCCGTGCAAAGAGGAGGAGCACCTCGCTTTCGCGGGGAGTGAGGCGATAGGTTTCGGCGAAGACATCCCAGTGGTCGAAAGGGTCGGCACTATGCGGCCGCGGGTCAGTATCGTTTTCGTCGGGAACGACAATCGGGGTTTCGTTCGATCCGGCAGCTTGCTTCGACCACAGGGCGGAGCGCCGATTGAATACCATCTGGTAGGCGACAAAGGAAATGAATGCCCCCACAAGACAAAGAGCGTTGAGCTCGACGGGCGAGGAGGCGATCTCGCTGAAGACGTCTTGGGCTGCGACGCGGGCCAGAACGATTTGTAGCCCCAGAAAAGAGCCGATGGAGCAACCGTATACCATGCCGGGACCGAGGGAGTGCTCCCGGCAAATTTGCGCGGAGAGGATCCATGTGAGCACGGACAGCGCGGCGAACCCGAGGAACAGCGCGTAAAACGGTACCGAGCTCTCGATCCCGAGAACGGGCACGAGGAGAAAAGCGAGAAGAACGGTGGCGAAGATGATGGTGTAGAGCTGGGCGTCCCTCATTGCGCAAACACTGGTGACGATGAGGAGTAGCCCTAGGAAGAGCACTTCGATGAGGGCGGCGGGTGCGGAAAGGCCGGCGAAATCGAGAGGCGCGCAATAGCGGTATATGTTGTAGAGCAAGTTGATGGCGATGGACCAGAGGTTGATGGCAACGATGAATCGGACGAGGATGCGCCGTCCCGCTGAGCTTGTCGGGATGCTGCGAGACAGGCGCTCGCGAGCGACCTGCCGCGGGTGGCAGGTCTTCTGCGCGATGGCGAGCATAAGGCCCGACCCGACGAGAAGCGCGCCTCTGACGACAGTTTCCGGAAGCGGAGGCAGGAAATAGGAGGTGAAGTGTATGACCGACATGAGCATTTGCGCCATGATGGTTTCCGGGATGACCTTCTCCATATCCTGTCCGCTGAAAAGGCTGCCCCATCCGAGCGTGAAGACGCTGAGACCGACGGCCGTGATGAGGGGACATATTGCGCTTGTTACGACGAGGTCGTCGACAAAAGAGGGGATGACGGTTCCCAGGCCCGCGGCTGCGCCGAGGAGGGGGTATGCCAGCGGATGATTGCATCGCGCTATTCGACCCCGCGCGGCGACGGCGGTGCCGAATAGCAGCAGGGTGAACGCCGCCAAGGTGAGGGTGTCCGAGCGGTTGGCTGACGGAGATGACGAGAGGAACCCACTCGCGCTAAACCACGCAAGGAGACACGCGAAGCCCACGATGCGGGCCGCACGCAGTAGGGCGGTGCGGCTTTCCCCGGAAAAGGAGTAGTTGTCGGTAAGCGTGTCCACTGACAACATTATATCCGTCTGGCGCACGAGCTAAACCCATATGTTTCTTACGGGAAAATGGGGACAAACAGAGAATTCGATATGGTCACAACAAACTCTTCGTCTCCTAGGATGGGGATTGCGCCGGTGTTGCGCCGGCGCGACTTTTAACCGAGGAAGGGAGATGCAATGACAGTGCGTTATGATGAGTGCGGGAAGAGGCCGGTCTCGCTGAGCCGTCGCTCTTTCTTCAGAGGGGGCGTTGCCGTCGGGGGTGCCATACTGGCTGCGGGCGCAGTGAGCGCGTGCGCTCCTCAGCAGTCGACGGAAGGGGCTGAGCCTCTTAGTCCCGTCGGGCTGCCTGACGCCTGGGATGCCGAGACGGATGTGGTGGTCGTAGGATTTGGCGGCGCCGGAGCCGCTGCGGCGTGGGAGGCCCTGAATGCAGGCTCCTCAGTGACGATTCTGGAGAAGCAGTCAAAGGCCGGCGGCTCGACCAACATATGTGGCGGTCTCATTTATATGGGCGGTGGGACGCCCACTCAGGTGGCGGCTGGGTTCGACGAGACGCCCGACAACTACTACCAATATCTTGTCACGGCAACGGGTCCCGGTGTCAGCGAGGATCACTGTCGGGTAATGGCAGATGAATCCCTCGATTTGTATCACTGGCTCGTGGACACTCTGGGGGTTGTGTTCCAGCCCGGCTACAATCCTCCGTGGCCTGAGGAGGAGAACTACAGCGCTGGTCTAGCATGTACGGGCGACGAGCTCAATCTCGACTACGTGGGGTACTGCGAGGCCGTGCCGCACAGTCATTGGGTCGATGGCCTGACCGACGATCTGGAGGGAACGTTGACGGGCGCAAAGAACGGATCGGGCTTCTTTGCGCCCCTTCAGAAGGCAGTCGAGGATTTTGATCCCGAGATTCTCTACAAAACACCCGCCAAACGTCTGATCGTGCATCCGGAAACGGGCCGTGTGGTTGGTGTTCAGGCCGAAAAGGACGGGAGCCCCTATACCGTCAAGGCCAACAAGGGGGTTATCTTGTGCTCCGGCGGATTCGCCTACAACGATGCTATGGTGCAACAGTACGTGCCTTACGCCGTGGGAAGTTTCATCATCGGCACAGAGGGAGACACCGGTGACGGGATTCGTATGGGTCAGGGCGTGGGGGCCGACACGCGGCACATGAACTTCGCCTATGGCCAGCTCTCTCACGGCGCTTGGATAGCGCGAGACAGCGTCGTCGGCGGTCCACTCCTCTTCAGTGCGCTTGTGAACAAGCGAGGTGTGCGCTTCATTGCCGAGGATCACTACGCTGGTTCGTATTATGCGCAGATGGTCCGCAATCCCTATTACTACCGGGACTACGAGACCTGCTATATGGTTTTCGATCAGCAGACTTACGACCAGATGGCCGAGATCAAGGAAGTGGGAGACGTCGTCGTCGCTCAGGCGGACACGGTGGATGCCCTTGCTGCGGCTCTCGAGATGCCCGTGGGGGTTCTCGAGAACACCATCGCCTATTACAACGAGTATGCCCAGCAGGGTGAAGACCCGCTGTGGATGAAGCGCCCCGAGTATACGCGACCGATTTCCCAGCCGCCCTTCTATGCGGTGGCGGCGACGACCCTCAACGGCCTCTTTACCTACGGGGGGTTGAAGATCAATACTGATTCTCAGGTTCTCGCCGCCTTCGATGACGCGCCCATTCCCGGGTTGTACTCGGCGGGTCGCAATGCGAGCGATATCCTCGGAACGGGCTATTGCGGCAGCGGCGCATCGGTGGCCAGCTGCTACACCTTCGGGCGTATTGCGGGCAGGAATGCATCTGCCGAGGAACCCTGGGCGTAGCAGTTCGCCAAGGCTGGATTCTGCAGAACTTCTTGTCCTCCCCTTGAAGGAGGGTCGCTGCCGGCGGCCCTCCTTGGACGCGCCGGGCCTCGGGCCGCCGGCTCCCTTAGGCGCCGTAGCGCTCGGCCACCCAGGTGCGGGCTACCTCCACGAAGGCGCGGGTGGCGGCCGAGGCGGTGCCCTCGGAGCGCACGGCCAGCGATATCTCGCGGGCGCACTCGCGTTCGGCGGGCAGCACGGCCAAGGGGAACAGGGGCCGCGACAGGATGAGGCTCGGCAGCACCGAGAAACCGAGCCCCGCGCTCACCATGGACATGACGGCGTAGTCGGAGTCCACGGTGAAGCGCACGTTGGGCTCGACGCCGTTGGCCTCGAAGAGCGCCTCCATCTCCGAGGGGCGCGCGTTGCCCTGGAGCTGGATGTAGGGCTCGCTCGCCAGGGCCTCGGTGGGGAAGATTTCGGCGTGGGCCAGCGGATGGTCGGGCGGCAGCACCACGAGGAGCGGGTCGGTGTGCAGGGGCACCGCGTCCAGGTCGCGCCGCTCGGGCGCGATGGAGAACGCGCAGTCGGCCCGGCCCTCCCAGGCCGCCTCCACGAGCTCCTGCTCGTCGTCGATGCACAGAAGCTTCAGGTCGATCTTCGGGTACTGGGCGAGAAACGCCTTGGCGATGCCGGGGAACCACTCGATGGCCACGCTCGTGAACGACCCGACGCGCACGAGGCCCCCCTCCCGGTCGTTCAGCTCGCGCACGCGGGTGGCGAGCGCGTGCTCGTCGGCGTTGATCGTCTGCACAAGGCCGAGCACCTCGCGTCCCTCGGTGGTGAGGTGCACCCCGCCGTACTCGCGCACGAACAGCGTGAGGCTTAGCTCCTTCTCCAGCGCATTCACCAAATAGCTGATACCGGCCTGGGTATAGCCCAATTCCTCGGCCGCCGCCTTGAAGCTTCCCAGGCGCGCCACGGTGAGGAACGCATCGTATTTCTGGTTGGACACGAAAGGCCCCCTTTCGTCGTGCATGCGCACAAGTATAAGACTTTCTTCAAATGTTTTACAAGAAGTCCCGTTTTACTTTCATTAAGGCGAGGCTTAGTATGTCAATCGTTCCAAATTCAAAGAAAAGGCGCCCCCGCGGGGGCTTGGTATTGTGCGCTTTGAAGGGGGTGCGCGGCCGGCGTTCGGCGGCGCGCCACGGGAAGCGAGAGGAGGCATCATGAGCCAGTGGAAGCAAGCGCGGTGGCCGTTCGTGGTCTTCGTGCTCATTGAAGTGGTCATCTTCGGATCGGGAAGCGCCGTGACGAAGTTCGCCTACGAGTCCATCACGCCCCTGTGGTGTTTGGCCGTGCGTTTCGGGCTCGCCACCGTGGTGTTCGCCCTCTTCTTCGGCCGCCGCATGGCCCGTCGCCTGCGCGGGGTGCGCGTGCGCACGTGGCTGCCCCAGGCGCTGTGCATGGCGGTGTCGTATCTGTGCTGCAACGTGGCCCTCGACCTGACGACCGCCACCAACGTGGGCTTCCTCGTGGCGCTGCCGGTGGTGTTCGCGCCCATCCTCTCCACGATTGCGGAGCGCGGGCGCTATCCGAAGGCGATTATCCCCTTCCAGGTAGGGGTGGCTGCGGGACTCTACCTGCTGTGCAGCCAGGGCGGCAGCTTGGCCATCGGGCCGGGCGAGCTGATGGCGCTGGCTTCGTCGGTGGCGCTGGCCGGAGCGCTCGTGTTCGGCAAGCAGGCCTTGGCCGAGCTGGACGCCGTTACCGTGGCCGGCACGCAGATCGCCGTGGCCTTCGCGTTGTGCCTGGGCTGCGCGCTTCTGTGGGAGCCGGCGCTGGATGTGGCGGCGGTGCGCCCGGTGGCCTGGGGCATCATCGCGTTTCTGGCCCTGTTCTCCACCTGCCTGGCGTTTTTCCTGCAGAGCCTGGCGCTCGATCGGCTTTCCTCCACCACGGTGTCGCTACTGCTGACGGGCGAGCCGGTGTTCACGGCGCTGTTCGCCTACTTGTTTTTGGGCGAGACCCTCTCGCCGATGGGCCTGGCCGGTGCGGCGCTCATCGTGGGCACGGTGGTGGCTGCCACCTACGTGGACGGCCGCGCGGACGCCCCGGCTCGCGAGACGGCTCCGGCCCTCGCGCGCCTGCCGCGGCGGGTGGTGCGCCCGCGCCTGCTCGTTCGCCGGGTGCGCGACGACCGCATGGCCGCTTAAGGGCGGCCGCCGCATCGCCGCAGCTGCGGATTTTGCCATGGAGGCGCCGCCGTCAGATCGGGACGGCGGCGCCCTTTTCTATTCCGCGACGATCACGCCCAGGCGTCGCGCGAGGGCGGCGGCCTGGTACACGTTCATCTTCGTGCCGTAGATTTCCGCCATGGTGTCTGAGAGCGCCACCCCTTCCAGCTGGCAGGTGGTGAAGTCGATGCCGAGCAGCGGCGTGCGGAAGAAGCTCGTGCCGATGAAGCGGTCGTCGTCGAGCATCACGTAGTGCAGCTCCATCTCGGCCATGTCGGCGCCGGAGAAGTCGCAGCGCGCGGCCTCAACGCCCCACCAGCGGCAGCGGTTCTGGGCGCTGTAGGCCAGTGTGCAGTCGGCGAGGGACACCTGCTCGAGGTTCGCCTCCATGAACGACGCGCCGGTGAGCTTGCAGTTCTTGAAGGTGCAGCGGGTGAACCCGGCCCCGTCGAAGGAGGCGTTGGAGAAGTCGCAGCCCTCGAACACCGTGTCGGTGAAAAGCGCGCCGGAGAAGTCGCAGTCGGGCAGCGCGCAGTTCGCGAAGCGGGCGTGGGCCGCCTCCAGCTCGGAGAAGCTCTCCCCGGTAATGGTGAGGTCGCGGGCATCGATGGCCTCGAGGGACGCGCCCGGGCCCTCGAGAAGGTCGGCGGCCGCGAGGGGCGCGAGCTTATCGGGGACGGCGGGTACCACGAGCGCCCGCGATGCCGCCGCGCGATCGAAGGCAACCTGCACGGAGTCGGGGATCACGGCCATGGGAGCATCCTTTCGTCAGCGGGGAAGGGTGCCGCCATTGTACTACGGCGCACGGCGGCCGCGGGTGCGCCCCTCGCGGTTTCTAGCGATTCGAGAGCGCGAGGCCCGCGATGGTGAGAACGAGGCCCGTGGCGATGGGGGCGGTGAAGGGCTCGGCGAGCACGATGACGGAGGCCGTGGCGGTAATGGCCGGCACGAGATAGATATAGGTGCTCGTGACCACCGCGCCCAAATGCTTCACAGCGAAACCCCAGGTGACGAAGCAAGCGGCCGAGGCGCCCAGACCGAGGAACGCCAGGTTCGCGAGGTTCACCGGATCGACGAGGACCACGCCCGGGGGCAGGGTGCCGGCGAAGGGCAGCGCGGGCAGCATGAACAGGAGGCCCCACAGAAAGATGCGCTTGGTGGCGGCCAAGGTCTCGTAGCCGGCATCGGCGATGCGCGCCACGGTGGTGGAGTAGACGGCCCAGACGAGCGCCGCCGCCAGGGCCAGGCCGCAGCCGGCGAGGTTGTCCGCAACGTCGCCGCCGAGGGCTCCTCCGCTCGCGAAGCTGACGAGCGCGATGCCCGCCATGGCCAGGACGAAGCCGGCGATAAAGCGGCCCGACAGCGCGCCGCGGTTGCCGCGCGCCACGGCGATGAGCGCGCAGAACAGCGGCGAGGTGGCCACGATAACGCCCACGGCGGTGGCGCTCGTGAGCGTGAGGGCCACGTTCTCCATGAGGAAGTAGCAGGCGATGCCCGTCAGCCCTGCCAGGGCGAACAGGAGCTCGTGGCGGCGCTTCCGCAGGCGCAGGATGCGGGGGCGCAGGCAGATGAGGGCGACGGTGCCCAGGGCGAAGCGGATGAAGAGGATCCACAGCGGCGAGAAGTCGGCGAGCAGCACCTTGGTGGACACGAAGGTGATGCCCCACACGAACACGGTGAAGGCGGCGAGCAGATGGGCTTTCACGGGCGCGTCTCCTTCGCGGCGTCGGCCGCCACGGCGCGCTGGTAGAAGCCCGGGGTCATGCCCAGCCGCTCTTTGAAGGCGCGCGTCAGATGGGCCTGGTCGGAGAAGCCGGCCGCGCAGGCGGCCTCGGCGCAGCTCGCTCCGGCGGCCAGGATCTCCCGGGCGCGTTCCACCCGCAGCGAGGCGAGGTAGCGCATGGGCGTGATGCCGAAGGCGGCGCTGAAGGTTCGCAGGGCACGGTACTTGTCGAGGCCGGCGGCGGCTGCCACCTCATCGAGGCGCACGGTTTGCGACGCGTGGTCGCGCAGATAGGAGGCCATGGTCTGAGCCGAGTGGTCGCAGGGCGCGGCTTCCCGCGAAACCGCCAGCTGTCCCACGAGCAGGCAGATCGCCTCCTCGAGGCGCTCGTCGTCGGGGACGGGCGCATCCACGAGCGCGGCGATGTCGTCCATGCGGGCCGCGGCTGCGGGATCTTTCACCACGGGGCCGCGCAGGGGAGGGCAGTCGGCAACGCCCACGAGGGCCACGCTGTCGTAGACGAGCGGTCTTACGCCCTCCTGTGTGCAGCCGTGGACATCGCCGGGGTTCAGGGCCAGCAGGCATCCCGGATCGAGGCGGTAGCGCCGCCGCCTGCACTCGAGGAGCCGGCGCCCGTCGCGCATAAGGCCGATAACCGGGTAATCGTGGGCATGGGGCGCGAATGGCCGGTCGAGGCCGGCGAAACGGCGAAATTCGACGGTGCCGCCCAGGACGCAGCGCACTGATTCGGTATGTGGGGCGCGGGGTGCTTCCATAACGTGACCATGATAGGCGTTCCGCCGACGATTTCTTGCACGAAATTGCAGGGCCTCGGCCGCTAGCGCCACCAGGCGATGGCGATCTGAGTGCGGTTGCGCAGGCCGCATTTCTGGAGGATGGCCGAGATGTGGTTGCGCACGGTTCCCTCGGACAGGTACAGCGCGGCGGCTATCTCCCGGTTGTCCAGCCCCTCGGCGATGAGCTCGGCCACCTCGCGTTCGCGCTCGGTCAGGCTGCCGGCAAGGGCGCTGCCGCCGCCCAGGCTGCGGCCCGCGAGCGCCCCCATGCGCTCGCTCGCCTCGGCGCCCATGACGATCTGCCCGTCCATGACCGCGCGCAGGGCGCCTTCCAGGGTGGAGACCTCCTGCTTGATGAGGTATCCGCGGGCCCCCAGGGCCAGGGCGCGCACGATGTAGTCGTCGTCGGCGAAGGTGGTGAGGAACACCACGCGGGCCTTCGGGTCGGCGGCCAGGATGCGCTCGGCTGCGGCGAGGCCCGAGGTGCGCGGCATGCGGATGTCCAGCAGCGCGATGTCGGGGCGGCAGGCGGCGTACAAGTCCGCGGCCTTCTCGCCCTCGGTGCTCGTGCCTGCCACGCGCACGGCGCCGCGGGCCTCCAGGATGGTGCGCAGCGACTGCACGATGAGCGGATCGTCGTCGACGAGGATCACGATGATGGCGTTGGCGTTGCCGGTGCTGTTGGCGTCGGCGCTCATGCGTCCTCCTGGGGCTTAGGGAAGGTGGCGAACACGCGGCTGCCCGTGCGCGGGGCGGCGAGCGGGGCGAAGGAGAAGGTGCCCCCGAGGGCCTCTGCCCGCTCGGCCATGGAGGTGAGCCCGAGGCCCGCGGTCGCCGGAGGGACCGCCGCCCGCGCCCCCGCGCTGCCCGGAGCCGCCTCGGCGCAGCCCGCGCGGCCGTCGTCTTCCACGATAAGCTGGTAGAAGCTGGGAAACTCCGTGACGAGCACCGTGGCATGGCGCGCCAGCCCGTGGCTCGAGGCGTTGGAGAGCGCCTCGCGCACGATGGCGATCACGGCGAGGCCTACGGGCCGCGGCAGGGCGCCGGCTTGGAACGAGAGGCTGCCGTCGAGCCCCGGGAACTCCGCGACGAGCGTCTCTAAGGCCGTGCGCGCGTCCAGGGCCGCGTCGTGCAAATCGTGCACCGAGGCGCGCACGGTGTCCAGGGCCTCGTGCAGGGTTTCCGCCACGGCGTCCAGGTCGCGGGCCACGGGCGTATCGGCACCGTGGGCTACGCTTACGGCCTGAACTTGCAGCACTGAGCGGGTGAGCAAATGCCCCACGTTGTCGTGGATTTCCCGGGCGATGCGCGCCCGCTCGCCGAGTACCGCGCAGCTGACTTCCAGATCTTGGCGCTCGGCCAGGTCGCGGGCACGCTCGGCGAGGGCGAGCCGCTCTTCCTGCACCGTGTCGCGCAGCGAGCGCAGGCGCTCCCGCTCCTCGGCGTTGCGCCGGGCGCGCCATCCCATGAGGCAGGCGAGCAGCCCCAAGGCCGCTGCGGCCGCGGCCAGCGCGAGGCTTCCCGCCACCGCATTGCAGACGAGCGGAAGCGGCCACGCCCAGCGCAGGGCGCCGAGGCGGAAGGCCCAGGCCGCGTAGGCCGCCAGCGCCGCGAAGGCGGCCAGCGGGGGCATCACGGCCGCCGCCGCGAGCAGGCCGCCCGCTGCGATGAGGCGCGTTGGCCTGCGCCTGGCGAGCTCGACGGTGCAGGCGGCGCATATAGCTGCGAGCAGCGAGGCCACGCTTGCGGGCCCGGCCGGCGCCAGAAGCGCGACGGGAATGCCCAGGGCCAGAAGAACGGTGTTGTCGATGGCGCGATCCATGGGGCCATTATAAGGGCGCGCCACCCGGGCGGGCGAAAACCGTGACATTTGGCACTTCTGCCGCCGCCGCTCCCTTGGAATAATGCAATCAGCGAACCTGACGAGGGAAGGAGGGCCTGTGGATGCACGCACGGCATTCGGCGCCGAGCGCGCCGCGGGCGATATCGTGGCTGTGGAGAACCTGGTGAAGCGCTACGGCGACGTGGTGGCCCTGGACCACTTCAACCTGGCGATCGCCCGGGGCGAGATATTCGGGCTGCTCGGGCCCAACGGCTCGGGCAAGACCACGGCCATCAACTGCATTTTGCAGCTGCTCACCTACGACAAGGGCTCCATCTCGCTGTTCGGGCAGCCCATGGGCCCTACCCGCTACGACCTGAAGCGCATGATCGGCGTGGTGCCCCAGAACGTGGCGCTGTTCGAGGAGCTCACCGTGCGCGAGAACATAGACTTCTTCTGCGCGCTGTACGTGGGCGAGGCCCGCGAGCGGGCGCGCCTGGTGGATGAGGCCATCGCGTTCGTGGGGCTTCAAGACTACGCGTCGTTTCGCCCGCGGAAGCTGTCGGGCGGCCTGCTGCGGCGTCTGAACATCGCCTGCGGCATCGCGCACAAGCCCCGCCTTGCGTTTTTCGACGAGCCCACGGTGGCCGTGGATCCCCAGAGTCGCAACGCCATTCTGGAGGGCATCCGCGCCATGAACGAGGCCGGCTGCACCGTGGTGTACACGAGCCACTATATGGAAGAGGTGGAGGAGATCTGCTCGCGCATCATGATCATGGACCGGGGCCGCTCGGTGGCCGTGGGCACCAATGCCGAGCTGAAGGCCATGGTCGGCGCCGGCGAGCGCATCCTCGTGGAGGTGGCGGCCCTTCCCGACGGCGCCCGCGGCCAGCTGGAGGCGCTGCCCCACGTGCGGCGCGTGACCTACGCGGAGCCGGAGCTGGTCGTGCAATGCGAGCAGGGCGCGCACAATGTGGGTGATGTGCTGGCGGTGCTGGCGGCGGCGGGGCTGCCGCTGGGCCGCGTGTACGCCGAGCCGCCCACCTTGAACGACGTGTTCTTGGAAATCACCGGCAAAGAGCTGAGGGACTAGGAGGCGCCATGGGCACGCTGTTTGTCAGCACCCTGCGCGCGCTGCTGCGTGAGAGGGGGCTGTTCATCTGGTCGCTCGCCTTCCCCATGCTGATGGCGACCATCTTCATGTTCATGTTCGCGGGCATCGAGGACGCCACCGCGTTCGACCCGGTGCCCACGGCCGTGGTGGCCGACGAGGCGTGGGACGCATCGCCCTTTTCGGAAGTGGTGGAGGCCCTGGCCGAGCCGGGCGACGACCAGCTGCTGGAGGTGCGCGCCTTCGGCGATTCCCAGGAGGCCCTTCGCGCCCTGACGGGCGGCGAGGTGATGGGGGTGTTTGCCGTGGATGGCGGCGATGTGGAGCTGACGCTGTCTCCGGGGCTCCAGATAGGGGCCAGCACCTCGGCCGACGATGTCGACCGCACCATCCTGGAGTCGGTGGCGACGGCCTATGTGCGCGATGCCGACCTGATGGCGTTCCTCGCGATGACCGACCCGGCCCTGCTCGCCGACCCCGACCGCGTTGCCGCGGCCTTCGACGGGGAAGATGCCACCGAGGAGGTGTCGCTCACCCGCAGCGCCCCGGCGCAGACCGTGCGCTTCTACTACGCGCTCTTCGCCATGGCCGCCCTGTTCGGAGCCCAGATCGCCGTGTTCGCCATCTGCTGGACCCAGCCGAACCTGTCGCCCCTGGGCGCGCGCCGGGCGCTGGGGGCCATCGGGCGCACGCGCACCCTGGCGGCGACGCTTGGGGCCTGCTGGCTCGTGAGCTTCGGCTGCCTGGTCGTCGCGTTTCTGTACACGCGGTTGGTGGTGGGGGTCGATTTCGCCGGCCGGGAGGGGTGGTGCGTCGCGGGATTGGCCGCCGCTGCGCTTCTGGCCTGCGCGCTGGGCACCGCGCTCGGGACCCTTCCCAAGATCGATTTGGGGTCGAAGACGGGCATTCTCACGGGCCTCGTGTGCCTGCTGTCGCTGTTCACGGGGCTCTACGGCGAGCCGTGCATGGAACTGGCCGATCTGGTCGCGCGCGAGTTCCCCGTGCTGGCGTCGCTGAACCCCGCCAAGGCCATCTGCGACATGTTCTACAGCCTGTACTACTACGACGGGTTGGAGGTGTTCGCGGCGAACGTGGCCGAGATCGGCGTCTTTGCGGCGGTGCTGTTCGCCGTGGGAGCCCTGTTCATGAGGAGGCAGCGCTATGCGAGCCTGTAGGTACGCGCTTGAGATCGTGGCGAAGCATCCCATCTATCTCATCATATACGTGGGGTTTTTGAGCCTCATGGGCCTGTTCGTGACGAGCGGTCTGTACCCGCCGGCGATGTCGGACGAGTACGAGCCGGCCGAGATTCCCTTCGCGGTGATCGACCGCGACCAGTCCGAACTCTCGTGCTCGGTGGCGGCGTTTCTGGCGGAGCAGGGGCCCTCGGTGGAGGTGCCCGACGAGCTGCGGGCGTGCCAGGACGCCGTGGCCACGGGCGAGGTGCGCTACCTGCTCATCGTGCCTGAGGGGTTTCAGGAAAGCTTCCTGCAGGCGGCCCGCGAGCGCGCTGCCGCGCCGCGCCTTGAGACGGTGTTCAGCTTCGAATCGATGGGGGCGACGCTGGTGGACACCCAGGTGAACCAGTACCTGCAGCTGATCCGGGCCGCCGCTGCCCTGCAGCCAGAGGCCGATGCGGGCGCGGTTGTGGCCCAGGCCGAGGCCGCATCCGAGAAGGCCGCGACCATCCGGGAGGTTCCCGCGCCCGGCGAGGCGACCGGTTGCGAGGCCTTCATCTTCTACCTGAAGTGGAGCGCGTATCCCCTCACGGTGGCTGTGGTGGTGTCGGTGGGTATTCTCATGGGCGCCTTCAACCGCACCGATGTGCGCCGGCGCGTTACCGTGTCGCCCGCATCGGGGCTGTCCCTGGGCCTGCAGAAGGCCCTGGCGGGGCTCGTGGTGGCCCTGGGGGTATGCGCGGTCATCGTCGGTATCGGCCTGGCGGTCTTCGGCGATGCGGCCGCGGCGCTTCCTCCCGGTGCCCTGGCCGCCGTGTTGGGGCTCGTGCTGGCCTTTCTGCTGGTGCCGCTGGCCATCGCGTTTCTGCTGGGGCAGCTGGGCTGCGGCGAGAACGTGTCGAATACCGTGGGCAACATCGTCGGCATGGTGCTGTCGTTTCTTGGCGGGGTGTGGGTCAGCGCCGACCTTATGCCCGAGGCGGTGCGCACCGCGGCCATGTTCACGCCGGTGCACTGGCTCTGCACGGGGCTGGGCGCCGCGGCCGCCTCTGCCCCCGGCGGCGAGGTGCTGCTCTGCGCCGGGGTGATGGCGCTGTTCGCCGCAGCCGTCTTCGCCGTGGCGCTCGTGGCCGGCCGCCTGCGCGCCCAGACGAGCGAGGCCGGCGGCAACGCCGCCGCAGCGGCCCCGCGCTAGGGAGGCGGTGCGGGCTGCTCGCGCGTTGGCCTGGACTCGGGCGTGGCCTTCTGGGATGCGGGAGCCTGCGCCCCCCCCATCGACTTTACGCCGTCCCCGCTGCCCCTCGGCGTAAAGTTTTTGGGGGGGCGCAGCGCGGCGTGAGCCGCGCCGGGGACGAGGGAGGGCGCGGCCCTTCCGAGGACCGGCCTGTCAATGAGAAAGAGGTTCCCCTATCCTTTTGTTCGACCAAGAACGGAGAAAAGGAGAACCTCGTGGACAATGATAGCAGCTTGAGGGAGGCGGCAGTGGCCTCGATGGCGGAGATGTTCCTGTCCAGCGCCAGGGGCGCTGCCGACTTCGCGGCCTTCGAGGACGCGGCCATGGCCGCCGGCCACTCGATGATGGCCGAGGCCATGGGGCGGGCTCTCGAGGCCAGGGACGCGGAGCTGTCGGCCGGCAGGCCGGCGGGGCTGCGCCTGCGCGACCTCAGGGAGCGCACGCTGGCCACCGAGGTCGGCGACGTCTCCTTCTCGCGCCGCCGCTACCGCGACGGGTCCGGAGGGGCCGTCTACCTCCTCGACGACGCCCTCGACCTGCCCTGGGGCGCCCGCGTCTCCCCGGGCGCGGCGGCCTTCCTGGTCGCGGCCGGCACCATGGCCTCCTACGCCCGCACCGCCTCGCTGCTGGCCCGCCGCGGCTCGCACGTGAGCGCGACGGCGGTGATGGGCTGCCTGCGGTCGGCCGGCGCGCTGTGCGCCGAGGAGGACGAGGCCGCGGCCGAGTCGCTCTACTCCGACGGCGTCGTCCCCGACGCCGAGCGCGAGCGGGCCTGCCTGCTCGTGGAGGCCGACGGCACCTTCTTCAGCCTGCAGCGCCCCGCCGAGGGGGCGCCCCGCCGCGTCGAGCTCAAGGCGATGGCGGCCTACGAGGGCAAGGTGGCCGAGGGGCGCAAGGCGCGCCGGGTCGCCCCCCTCCACCACGCCGTCGTCGGCACCGCCGGCGAGCTGTGGTCGCAGGGCGTGGCGGCCATGGGCTCGCGCTGGGACCTGTCCAGGCTGGAGCGGGTGCACCTGGGCGGCGACGGCGAGCCGTGGTGCTCGGCGCTGGGCGCGTGGCTCCCGCGGGCCGAGGTCGTCTTCCGCCTCGATCCCTTCCACGTGAACCGCGCGATCCTCGCCGCGCTGCCGGACAGGCGCCTGGCGGCGATGCTGATCGGGCTGGTCCGCGACGGCGGCGCGGAGGCGGCCGTGGCGCTGCTCAAGGGCGCGCGCGACCTGGGGCTGGCCCGGGAGCGGGCGGGCGCCGCGGCGATCGGGTACCTGGAGGGGAACCTGGCCTCGGTCGCCGCGGCGGGGCCCTCGCTCGGCACGATGGAGTCCGACAACCAGCACCTGTACGGCGCGAGGATGGACTCGGTGCCGTGCGGGTGGTCGGAGGCGGGCGCCTGCGACATGGGGCGCCTCGTGAGCCGCCGCGAGAGCGGCCGGGCCGTCCCGCGCATGACCCGCGAGCGCTCGGCGACGCCCCGCCGCAGGGGTCGCCGGGAGGCCTGCGAGCTGCGGTCGCTGGAGCGCGGCGGGGCGAGGGCCTCGGAGGTGGTACAATCCGTCGGGAGCGGGTACGAGCCGCCCCATCGCGCCAGCGTGGCGCAGATGGCGCCCGTCGTGCCGCTCGCGGCCGGCCTGGACTCGGGCATGGCCTTCTAGGATGCGGGAGCCTCCGCCCCCATCAACTTTACGCCGTCCCGCTGCCCTTGGCGTTTGCCCTGAGCGGGAACTTGTGGCACAATACCCATTCGCGCGCCTGGCGCGCAACATATCCGGTCGCGTGGCGCAGCGGGAGCGCAGGTGCCTTACAAGCACAAGGTCGGGGGTTCAAATCCCTCCGCGACCACCAGAAGTATTCGCAGGTCATCGCCTATTTCTGAGGCGGTGGCCTGCTTTCGTTTCCCGATGATTCCCGCGCACTTCCCCTCGAGCCTCGATCCTGCTCCGGCGGGGCTCGCGGGAGTTCGCTGCGATGGCGAGGGGCCTGGCGCGGGCATGTTCCCGGGAATGGAACGGGAGTCGGGTGGGTCGTGAGCGGTGTCCGGGCGCGACGCCGGCGGGGTGCGGGGCGGGAGCTAAATGCGAACTTGCGGAGTCATTTCCACGGTTTTGGGAGCGCATACTGCCGGTGTTTCCAAAGGACGGGAGATGACATGAGAGCAAGTAAGACGACCGTGGCCGGCCTTGTGTGCGGTCTTGCCTGCGCGCTGTGCGTGGGGTTGTACGTGGTGGGTGTGCGCGCCGAGGTGGAGGAGGCGCGAGCCGAGGCCCTCGAGCGCTTCGGGGGAGACCAGATCGAGGTCTGCGTGGCCCAGCGCGATCTGGCCGCCGGCGAGATAGTGGACGGGGGCGCCGTCGCCACCAAGCTGTGGGTGGCCGACCTGCTGCCCGACGGGGCCATAACCGATGCCTCCCAGATCGTCGGCCGCCGCCTCGGGTCGAGCGTGATCAAGGGCGAGGTGCTGTGCGAGCAGCGCACGGAGGCCGCCGAATCGGCGCTGAACGTGCCGACGGGCAAGGCGGCGATCAGCGTGCCCGCGCGGGCGGTGCAGGCGGTGGGCGGCTCCGTGGAGGCCGGCATGCTGGTCGATGTGTACGCGACCGGGCCCGTGTCGACGGCGAAGCTCGTCGCGGGGGCGCTCGTGCTGGCCACGAGCGCCTCGGGCGAGGGAGCCTCGGGGACGGCCGAATGGGTGACGCTCGCGGTGGATCCGGAGCGCGTGCAGGAGATCGTGGCCGCTGCCCAGAACCTGGAGCTGTACTTCGCCCTTCCGGCGGAAGAGGAGATTCCAGCTGACGGGGCAGAGGCCCCTGACGCGGCTGGCGGGGCTGTGCCGGCCGATGGGGCCGAAAAAGCCGATGCTGCCGGTAGGGCCGGGAAGGCCGCCGGGGCGGAGGCGGCCGGCGGGGATGCGGACGCTGCCTTGGGCGCTGCGCAGGGCGCAGCGGCTCCCGGCGGCGTCCAAGGGTCTTCTGCGGAAGGGGGCGCCCGATGAGCGCGCGGGGTTTGTGGGCGCTGTGCGCCCGTGCGGCCGACCTCGCCGATGCGGCGAGGTGGGGCCTGCCCGCTGCGGCGTTCGAGGACGCGCCGTGGCTCGAGCGGTACTCGAGCGCCGTGGAGGCGCGGTCGGCCCTGGCGGGCCGCGCCGATGTGGCCGGGGTATGGGTGGCGTCGAGCGATGAGGTGCAGCCGATCAACCTGGCGGCGGCGCTGAAGAGGGACAACCCCGCCCTGCAGGTCTTCCTCGTGGGGGATGAGGACGCGCCCGACCCCTCCCGCGCCAGCGCCGCCGGACTCGACGGGGTGCTCGGGCCGGAGGAGTTCGCCGCCCGCTTCGCGGCGTCCTCCCTCGGAGAGCCCCTGCCGTCGCCGGTTGCCGGGGACGGCCCCGCGCCCGCGTCGGCGCGGCCCTCTGCGCCCGATGCCTGGTTCGCGTCGGAGGAGGCCGTCGCGGCGTCTCCTGCGGGGGAGCGGGCGTCGGCCCGGGAGGCCGACGCCCGGGGACGTGCGGGCTTTCTGCTCACTGTGGCAAGCGGTTCGGGCGGGACGGGCAAGAGCACGGTGAGCGCCCTGCTGGCCCGCCTGGCCGAGCGCCGCGGCCTGCGCACGGCGCTGCTCGACGGCGATCTCCAATTCGGAGATCTGGGCGAGCTCGCGGGCTCGTGCGAGAGGATCTCGGTGGAACAGGTCGTCTCGTCGGATGCGGCTTTGGACGAGGTGGACGGCAGGCCCTTCGTGCTGATCGCCGCCCCGCGCGATCTCGAGCGGGCCGAGGCCGTCGTGGGCTTTTTCGACGGCGTCGTGTCGGCCCTCACGGCCCGGTTCGACCTCGTGGTGGTGAATACCGGGGGCAGCTGGGGCGAGCTCCATGCGCGGCTCCTCGAGCAGGGGGCGGCATCGGTGCTGCTCATGGATCAGCGGGCCTCGTCGGTGCGCGCATGCCGCCATGCCCTCGACCTGTGCCTGCGCTGCGGCATCGCGACTGGCTCGTTCCTGCTGGCGCTGAACCGCTGCGGGCGCCATGCGCCCTTTGGCTCCGCGGACGTGTCGGCCGCGCTGGACGGCGCCCGCGTCGTCGAGCTGGCCGATGGCGGGCGCGAGGTGGAGGAGTTGCTCGGCGCCGGCTGCACCGATCTGCTCATCGAGTCCGGAAACGGGTTGTGCGGCAGCCTCGACCGGGTGCTCGACGAGCTGCTCCCCGAAAACGCCGCGGCTCAGCCAGTGGGACGGGAAGACGTCATCGCCCGGCTCGACGTGGCGGGCGCACGAGAGCGGGAGGGCCGGCGCTCGCGCAAGCGTCGGCCGAAGGGGCGGCGCGAGCGCGCGGGCGAGACGGCCGCCGGCGCCGCGCTCCGATAGGAGGCTCCCATGGCTTTTCTGGAACGGGTTCAAACGATGGAGGAGGGCCGCCGCGCCGCGCGCGACGAGCGCCAGGAGCGGGGCGTCGAGGCGCTCCGGGCGGCGGTGGGCGAGCTGGTCCCCCTCGACCGCATGGCGGCCCTGGTGGGCGACTCCCCCGAGCGCGCCCGCAACGAGATACGGGCCGCATGCCGCCGAGTCGCGGTACGGGAGCCGTGGAGCTCGCTCGATGCCGGCTCCTTCCAGCGCCTCGTGGAGACGCTGATCGACACGGTGTTCGGCCTGGGGCCGCTCGACGCCCTCGTGCGCGACGAGTCGGTGACCGAGATCATGGTCAACGGCACGAGCAGCGTCTTCGTCGAGCGGGAGGGGCGGCTGATGCGAAGCGACGTGGCCTTCGAGAGCGACGAGCAGGTGCGGGCGCTCATCGACCGCATCCTCGGTCCTTTGGGCCGCCGCATCGACGAGTCGTCGCCCCTCGTGAGCGCCCGGCTGCCCCAGGGCCACCGCGTGCACGCGGTGGTGCCGCCGCTGGCCATCGACGGCCCGTGCCTGACCATCCGCTCGTTTGCGCGGCACTCCCTGTCGTTGGCACAGCTGCGGCGGCTCGGCTCCTTCGACGAGTCGGTGGAGCGGTTCCTCGTATGGGCGGTGCGGGCGCGCAGATCCATGGCGGTGTCCGGCGGCACGGGCAGCGGCAAGACGACGCTGCTCAACGCGCTGTCCCGCCATATCTCCCACGAGGAGCGCGTCATCACCATCGAGGACGCCGCCGAGCTCAAGTTCGACGAGCACCCCCATGTGGTGAGGCTCGAGGCCCGCGCTGCCAACGCCGAGGGCACCGGCGAGGTCACTATCCGGGAGCTGGTGGTGAACGCCCTGCGCATGCGGCCCGACCGCATCATCGTGGGGGAGTGCCGGGCCGAGGAGGCCATCGACATGCTCCAGGCCATGAACACCGGCCACGACGGATCGCTCACCACCCTGCACGCGAACTCGCCGCGCGAGGCGGTGGATCGGCTGGTGACCATGGTGCGCTTCGGGGTCGATCTGCCCCTCGACGCCATCGAGGCCCAGATCGGGAACGCGTTCGATCTCGTCGTCCAGACCGCCCGCTGCCCCGGCGGCGAGCGGTGCGTCTCCGAGATAGCCTCCGTCACCTTCGACTTCGACCGCCGGCGGTGCGCGCTCACGACGCTGTACCGGCGCGATGCGGGGCGCGCCTGCGGCCGCTGGGTCGGCTACCCGCCGTGGGTGGAAGAGCTGGCTTGGAGGGGCATAGCCGAGAAGAAGGAGGTGAAGGGATGGATCCGCTCGTTGGATATGCGGCTGTCGGCGTAGCGGCCTCGGGTGCCGCCGGGTTCTTGGCCTGCCGCGGCCTGCTCGCCGGCCGGAACCGGCGCCTGCGGGCGGCCGCGCCGATCGAGGGCGCCGGCCCCGGAGGCGCCCGGTGGCTGCGGCGCCTGGCCAGCCGCGGCGCGGGGCCGCTGCTGCCGCTCGCGTCGGCGCTCCTGCGGAACCGGGCCGTGTCCCGGTGGGCCGACGGCCTCGTCCGGCTGTGCCGGTCGCGCGGTCTGGCGACGCAGCCGGCCCCCGCGGTCTCCGCCGCGCTGGTTCTCGGCATCGTGGCAGTGGGCGGCGGGTGGGTTCTGACGGGCTCCCCGGTGTTCGGCGCTGCGCTCGCTGGCTGTGCCGTCGTCGCCGTCGGCGGCCTGTCGCGGGCCGAGGAGGACAGGTGCCGTGCGGCCCTGAGGGACGAGGTGCCCGATGCGTTGCGCTCGCTGGGCGTGTGCTTCCGCGCCGGGCTGTCCCTCGTGCAGACCCTGCGGCAGACGGGCACGGAGATGAAGGGGCCCTTGGGCGAGCTGTTCCTCTCGGCGGCTTGCGTGCTCGAGACAGGCGGAACCGCGGGGGAGTCACTGGCGGTGTTCCGCCGCCGCGCCGACGTTCCCGAGCTTGCGTTCGTGGCGGTGGCGCTCGACGTGCAGCATGCCTGCGGCGGCAGCATAGCGCCCGTGCTCGATGCGGCGCGCGAGTCGGTGGAGGGGGAGATCGAGCTGGCGCGCTCCCTCAGGGTGCAAACGGCCCAGGCGAAGCTGTCGGCCCGCATCGTCACGGCGATGCCCTTCATCCTTGTGGCGCTCTTCTCGCTGATGAGCCCAGGCTTTTTAGCCCCGTTCGTGGAGAGCGTCCCGGGCATGGTCCTGCTGGCCATGGCGCTTGCCATGCAGGTCGCCGGCATCGTCGCGGTGCGTCGTTTGCTCGACGTGGACGGGAGGTGAGGAAAATGGGATGGCTGAATATGGCCCTCGTGGGCGCCGCGATGGTCCTCGCCGGAGCGGCGGGCTGGCTCTCGCAGCGGGCCGCGGGCGCGTGGAGACGGCGGATGCGCCATCGCAGGGCCGTCTGCGGTCGCGACGGACCCACGTCCTCGGGCGCGGGCGCGGAGCGGCATTCCGCCCTGGACGAGCGCCTGATCGCCTACGGCGTCGGCGTGTCCCGAAAGCTGCACAGCTCCCTCGCGCGGCGGTGGGCGCCGGCATGGCTGGCGAAGCGCCCCTGGGTCGCGGCGAGGGCGTCGACGGCGGGCTTGGGGGGCCGCCTCGATGACGGCGGCTTCTGGGAGGCCCGCCTGAGGCTCGCCGCAGGCGGGGGCGCCGCGGGCCTTCTCGTCGGCGCGGTCTTCTCGACGGAGCTCGGCTGCTGCCTCGCCGTCCTCGGCGCGGCCCTCGGATGGCGGGCGCTGCCCTGGGCGATCGCGCAGCGGACGCGCCGGCGCGCCGAGGCGATGGAGCGGGATCTGTCCGAGATGCTCGACGTGGTGGCCCTCGGCATGAGGAGCGGCATGTCCTTCGACCGCAGCCTCGAGCTGTACACGGGCTATTTCCGCACGATGCTCGCGGAATCGTTCGCGCGCGCCCAGCGGCAGTGGACGTGCGGCCTCGCCTCCCGGGACGAGGCGCTGCGTGCCGTGGCGGCCTCCTATGCGTCCCCGCTTCTCGAGCGGGTGGTGGAGAACGTGATCCGCTCGCTGCGGTTCGGCGCGACGCTGGCCGACAACCTGGAGGACGCGGCGCGGGAGGCCCGCAGCGGCTACAAGGCTCGCAAGCAGGAGCAGGTGGCGAAGGCGCCGGTGAAGATGATGGTGCCGACAGGCGTTCTCATCCTGCCCGCCATGCTCATGCTCGTGCTGGGGCCGGTGCTGCTGGAGCTGGCGGGGGGATTGTGATGGGCGGTGCCGGGATGCAAGGAAAGAACTCTGGAAAGGAGCTTGGTTATGGAGAAGATGAAAGCCGCGCGCCGGTGGGCCGGCAGGGCAACGGCGGAGATCGACGCGCGCACGCGGATGCTCTGCGCGAGGATGCACGCGAAGACGGGGGAGGTGCGGGGGCAGGGGACGACCGAGTACGCCATCCTGGTCGGCGTGCTCGTGGTGATCGCCATTCTGGCCATCACCCTGTTTCGCCCGAAGCTACAGGAGCTGTGGGACGCCATCGCCAACGGCATCAACGGCCTCTAGCGGACGACCGGGGGCAGGGCACCGTGGAGTACGCCATCGTCACGGCCGGGGTGCTCTGCGTGGTCGTCGCCCTCGGGGCGCTGTGGAGGGGGCTGTCGTCGGGCATGTTCGTCGATCATGCCCTGCTGTCGGCCTCCCACCACCTCCAAGGCGCCTTGGGATGGGCCTTCGACATTTTCAGCTACTAGGAAAGACGGCGGGGCAACGCGAGGAGGATCGGAGATGAGAGGGAAGACCGGGCGGAATGCGAGAGGGGATGGCGGCCAGGCTACGGTGGAGGCGGCCTTCGCCCTGCCGGTGCTGTTCCTCCTCGTACTGCTGCTGGTGCAGCCGGGCATCGTGCTCTACGACCGTATGGTCATGGCCTCGGCTGCCGCCGAGGGATGCCGGCTGCTGGCGACGGGAGGGGAAGACGACGCGACATGCGTCGCGCTGGTCAAGCGGCACCTCGGGGCCGTCCCACAGCAGGACAACTTCCACGTGCACAGCTCGGGTTGCACCTGGGAGGTGGTGTGCGAGGGCGGTGGCGCAGACGCGCTCTCGCGGGTAACCGTGCGGACGGAGGTGAGGCCGCTGCCGCTGCTGGATTTGGGGGCGACACTGCTCGGCCTTGTGAACGAGCGGGGGAATCTGGAGGTGGAAGTCGCCGTGGAGACGCCCACGAGGGCGGAATGGGCCCAGCGGTCGCTCGAAGGGGCGACCCCGAACGAGAAAGCAGGTGAGTGGTGCGATGGGAATTGATCGGCTGGTAAGGGACGAGGAGGGCTTCACCACGGCCGGCATGGCCGTCGCCCTCCTCGTGTCACTCGCGCTGCTTTTCTCGGCCGCCCAGGTGTACCGGGTGAACACGCTGGCCTCCGAGGTGCAGGATGTGGCGGACGCGGCCGCCCTGGCTGCGGAGAACCAGGTGGCGGAGTTCATGGTGGCCGTGAGGGTGGTCGACGGGGCCGTGCTCTCCATGACGCTGCTCGGGGCGGCCTCCTACGGGCTGGGCGTGGTGGCCCTCTGCGCGCCCCCGGCCGCCGAGCTGGGAGCCCAGCTCGTCTCGACGGGGCAAAAGGTGCTCGACGCGCGCGACGCCCTGGCCGAGCGCGCCGCCGCGTCGCTCAACGCCCTGCAGAAGGCCCTCCCCTTCATGGCCTGCGCCAGCGCCGCCGCCGTGGCCCATGCCAACAGCGCCTCGCGCGGGTGCGACTACGCCGCCATGGCCCTTCTGCTACCCGCCGAGGGGGAGGCGGTGGCGGTGGGGGCCAATGCCGCCGAGCGTGATATGGAGGAGGGGGTCCGGAACGGAGAGGAGGCGCTCGCCGATGCGGCGCAGCGGGCCGAGGATGCCGTGCAGGCGGCCGACGAGGCCAAGGAGCGCGGGTTTTTGCGCGACTGCGGGGATGCCCCGGGCTACTGCATGTACGAGCGCGCGGGCCATCTGGCGGGGCTCTCGGGCGCGGACAACCCGCTCTACGAGTCGGCGGAGGCCTGGTCGTTCTCGGTCGCGCTCGACCGCGCGTGGTCCTACTACCGCGCCCGCCTGGGCATCGAGGCCCCGGAGGGCCCGTCGGCGCAGGAAGGCGCTCGATCGGCCTTGCGCCGCCTGTTCTACCGCTACGCGGTGGCCGAGCTGCGCCAGGCGCGCGAGCGGTCGGCGGCGAGCGGTGTCGTGTCCTTTCCCCGCCTGCCTCGGAACACCGAGCAGATGCGCGCCACCTCCTTGTACACCGACCCCTCCTTTCCCATCACCGTCGAGGAGAGCGTGGCCGTGATGCACGCCTGGGAGGGATGCCCCGACGCGGGCCTCGTCGAGTCCTACGGATCGGTGCGCACGCTCGAAGCCGGCGGCTTCGAGGAATGCCCCTCCTGCCGCTTCACGGCCTCGTCCCTCGGCAGCGTGGCCTCGGCGTCCACGGCCATCGACAACGGCTTCGAGTACCACTACGACGCCGTAGCCCAGGCGGCCGACGATTACGAGCGCGCTCGGCGGGAGGCCGAGCCTCTGGCGGAGGCCGTGCGCGAGGAGGCCCAAGGGCTGCTCGACACGGTGATGGGGGCGCTGCGCGGGGCATCGTCCATGCGCATCGATGCCCAGCCGCCGGGCTCGGCCGGGTGCATCGCCCTCGTGGCCGCGTCGGGAGCAGACTCCGCGGGGGCGTTTTCCCATTCGTTCGCGGGCGGCGGCAGCGCTTTGGGGACGCGGGCGGCCGTGGCGGCGGCCACCCTCATCGAGGACGGGGACGAGGAGGCATCGGTTGTGGGGGATCTCCTCGACGGTCTGGATGCCGACGGGTCGGCCGCCGTCGGCGCGGCCCGCATCGTGCTCGACTGCTGGTCGGGCCTGCTTGGCGCCTACGGCTCCGGGCAGGAGGCGCTGATCGACGGGGTCGGATCGGCGCTCGACTCCCTGCCGCTTGTCGGGGCCGCAGGATTGGGGGCATGGGCTGCCGGGGCCCTCCGCGATAGCCTGGCGGCCGTCGGCCTCGAGCCGGCGAACTTGGCGCCGCTTAAGCCGGTTCTGGCCGGAACGGGTGCGGTGGCCCGCGCCGATGGGGGCGACTTCGCGGTCCGCTATCTCGCGGTGCGCGAGGAGATGCTCGCGGAGGCCCCCTCGTCGGGCAACGTGTTCGGCGCTCTCGCCGACCGCATCGAGCGCGAGGCCTTCGATCGCCTGGACGGCTTCGAGATAGAGATCGCCTGCGTAGAGCTGCCGGTAGTCGACCTGGAGCTGCCTATCACGGTGACGCTGCCCCCGTCGGTCACCGAGGGGGCCCGCGGAATCGTCGATCGCGCGATGGAGGCGGTACGCGCCGCTGCCGGCGCGGCGGGACTGGACTCGTCATGGGAGTGAGGGCCGCCCGCGCCCGCCTGGCGGGGCGCGGGGAGGCGGGGCAGGCGACCGTGGAGCTCGCCGTGGCGCTGCCCGTCGTCATCATCGTGGCCGTTGTGGTGGTGAACGCCCTGACGTTCTTCGGGACGTGCGCGGCCTTCGACCGCGTGGCGCGTCAGACGGTGTGCGCCGAGGCGAGCGCCCCGGGCGCCGGGGAAGACGTCGGGACGACGGTCGCGCGCGTGGAGGGGCGGCTCGAGGAGGCCTTCGCCGCCTCCAACGTGACGGTGGCGGTGCGCGCGGAGGGCGCGCCGGCGGGGCTCGTGCGGTTCACGGCGCGCATCGAGTACCACCCGACGCTCTTCGGGCTCGGCATGCGCACCGAGGTGCTCGGCGTGGCGCTGCCCTCCCTGGCCCACGAGGTGGATATGGCGGTGGACGTGTACCGCCCGGGAATGCTCTTTTGAGGAAGGAGGCTGGTATGGCCGTTCAAACGAGGCGCCTGCTTCGCGCCGCGTTGATTTTGGGAATCGCGTTCGTTGTCCTGGGCGCGACGGCTGCTGCCGAACAACGGGAGACTGCGGCCGCCGCGCAGCCCTTCTCCGGGGAGGCGTTCGCGCGGTCCCTCGTCGATGGGGAGGAGACGACCGCGGAAAACTCGCTCGCGGCCCTCGACGCCGCCGTGGGCCGCGAGGCGCGGGAGGTGCCGGCGTGGGTCTCCGAGGAGGTGCTCTCCCTCGACGGCGCGACGGAGATCAGGGCCTTGGACGACTGGTCCCTGATCGGCTTCACGTTGCCAGGGGAGGCGGAGACGGTGCAGGCGCAGGTCGCCGCGGAACTCGAGGGGCGCGGGTGGGCCCTCGTGGAAACGGGAGCCGGGGCGTCGTTGTCGGGGGTCAAGAAAGGAGGCCGGTGCTCATGGCTGCTGCTCAACTGCACGGCCGTCGGCGACGAAACGTGTATCGTCGTCCAACTGCCTGCCGCGTGAGGGACGGGGAGGGCGCGCCCTTCGATGGCGTGTGGGTGGTGGCGGCACGCCCGCTGATGAGGCTGCGCGGCCTGGCGGGACGCGCTCCCGACCGCACGGTCATGGCCTTTCCCCGCTGCCGCGATGTGCACACGCTCACTATGCGCCACCCCCTCGACGTCGCCTTCGTCGATCGACGGGGGAGGGTGATGGAAGTGCGCCGGCTCGTGATGCCCGGCGCCCGCCTGCGCAACGACCGTGCTTCCGCCGTGGTCGAGCGCTTCGCCCGGCCGGGGCCGTGGTTCGCGCGGGGAGATGTGGTCGAGATGCCCCAGAGCGGGCGCAAGGGCGGCCGGCGCGCCGCCGGAAGGAGGAGGAGATGAAGATCTGCCCGACCTGCATGAGCAAGCTGTTCGACGATATGGACACCTGCTACGGGTGCATGTACCGCTTCGGGAGCGATCCTGAGAGAGAGCGCGAGGCCGAGGCGGTCATGTGGCCGCCGACTCCCGAGGACGTGAACGAGGGGGCGGCCCTCGAGGGGTCTATCCCATGGGGCATCCCCGAGCCCGCGGGGCTCGGATGCGGGGGACATCCCCCGTCAAAGGTGTCTGCCGCCCATGCCATGGAGGCGGGCGGCCTGGTGCTGCGCGTGATCGCGGGGAGCGGGCGTCCGGAGGAACCCCTCGTGACCATAACGATCGAGCCGGCCTAGCGGGCCGGCTCGGAGGGTGGTGCCGTGACAGGCGGCGGGATGCGCCGAAGATCGCCTCAGCGGGTCATTTCGGCGAACAGCTGGGCCGCCTCGTCGGAGAGCCGCTCCTGAATGGCGAGATAGGCGTCGAGGAGCGTCTCCCCCTCGGCCGTCAAGGTGGAGCCGTGGGCACCGTCGCGCAGGAGGAGCTGGACGCCGAGCGTGCTCTCGGTGTCCTTGATCACGCGCCACGCCTTGCTGTAGGCCATGCGCATGGCCTTCGCCGCGGCGTTGAGCGAGCCGTGCTCGCGCACGCCGAGGCACAGTTTGGCGATGCCCGGGCCGAAGGCGGACTTCTCCTCGGCCTCGGGGTTCGAGATGGTTATGCGCACGACCGGGGTGAGCGATTGCAGCTGGCTCATGGGCGTCTCCCGTCTTTGGGGCTAGCGTCGGCAGAAGGCCTCTGCGGCCGCCTCGATAGCCTCGACGTCATTGTCTATCACATCGGTGAATCGTACCGCGGCGGCATCGAGGTTGGCAAGTCCGGCGGGAATGTCGTGCCGCTTCGTTTCCTCGGCGATACGTTCGTTGAGCTGGCAGCCGGTCAGCTTCGCCACCTCTTCCGGAAGGGCCTCGCCGGGCGCCATGCCGTGCAGGGCGCGGTACACGTTGTCCCCGAACTTGGCCCAGTGGGCGGTGGAGGCGATGAGCACCGGGTTCTCGCCGCGCAGGTTCTGGGCGGCGGCGAAGGCCACGGCCGTATGGGGGTCGAGCAGGTAGCCGTATTCGTCGTGGACGTCCTTGATGGTGGTAAGGCACGTGGCGTTGTCGATGGAGTCGGCGCTGAAGTTCTCGCGCACGCGGGCGAACGTCTCGGGATCGACGCGGAAGCAGCGCTTCTCGTTCAGGTCGGCCATCCACTGGCTGATGGCCTTAGGATCGCGGCCGGTGAGCTCGAAGAGCTGGCGCTCCAGGTTGGAGGACACGAGGATGTCCATCGAAGGCGAGGAGGTGAGGATGAACTCGCGGTCGGAGATGTCGTAGGTGCCGGTGTTGATGAAGTCGGTGAGCACGCGGTTGTCGTTGCTGGCGCACAGGAGCATGCCGATGGGCACGCCGATCTGCTTGGCGTACCAGGCTGCCAGGATGTTACCGAAGTTGCCGGTGGGCACGCAGACGTCGATCTCGTCGCCGACTGCGATCTTGCCCTGGGCCACAAGCTCGGCGTAGCTGGAGATGTAGTAGACCACCTGGGGCAGCAGACGGCCCCAGTTGATGGAGTTGGCGCTCGAGAGGGCGACGGAGCACTCCTCGGCGAGCTTCTCGGCGAAGGCGGCGTCGGCAAAGGCGCGCTTCACGCCGGTCTGGCAGTCGTCGAAGTTGCCGCGCACGGCCCATACGCGCACGTTGTCGCCGGTGGTGGTGACCATCTGCTTGCGCTGGATGTCGCTCACGCCGCCGTCGGGGAACAGCACGCCGATGGACACGCCGTCGACGCCCTTGAACCCCTCGAGGGCCGCCTTGCCTGTATCGCCGGAGGTGGCCACGAGGATCATGAACTCGTGGTCGAGCTTGCCCCGGTCGCGCAGCTGGGCGGCGCTGGCCGAGAAGAAGTGCGGCAGGCACTGCAGCGCCATGTCCTTGAAGGCGCTCGTGGGCCCGTGCCACAGTTCCAGGATATGGGTGTCCTCGTCGAGGGAGGTGATGGGGCAGACGGCCTCGTCGTCGAAGTTGTCGCCGTAGGCGCGCCCCATGAGCATGTCGATGACGTCGTCGGGAAGGTCGATGTTGAACGCCTTGTACACGGCGGCGGCGCGCTCGGCATAAGGGAGCGCGGCGAGGCCCGCTATCTCGTCTAGCGTGAGGGAGGGCAGCTGCTCGGGAACGTAGAGGCCGCCGCCCGGGGCCAATCCGTTCACCACGGCCTCCGTGAACGGGATCGGCTCGCCGCCCGCTCCGCGCGTGTCGAGGTAGAGGTTCTGGCCGAAGGCTTCGGCGCGATCGGTGGGCTGGGACATGGGGCTCCCTTCCTGAAGGATGACGATTGCGGACAAGGATACCACGGGCCGCCGCCGCTCCCGCCGCCGATGGGGGCGAATGCACGGCAGGGCAGGGGGAGGAGCACGCGCCGCCTGCCGTTCGCGGAAAAGTACGAAAAAGTTAACTTCATGGGTTTACATAAGCTAACTTTGGACTACAATACGGAGTTGCATGCATCTAACATTGATGGGAGTCGCTATGAGCCAAGCAATGGTTGTGGAAGGCGCCCGCTGCCAGGCCGACAGCGCCGGTGTAACGTGCCAGCCGATGCCCCTCGCGTTTCTGCGGGGCGGCGATACGGCGAAAGTCGTCCGTGTGCGCGGAAAGGGCGAGGTGCACCACCATCTCGAGAACCTGGGGTTCGTCGAGGGTGCGTCCGTCTCGGTCATTTCCGAGCAGGCGGGGAACTTCATCGTGCAGGTCAAGGGAGCAAGTGTGGCCCTCGACCGCAGCGTGGCATCGAAGATCATCGTCGCTTAAGACAGCTATTGCCGGCACGCCCTCGGCAGCGGGGGCGCGCCGTCTCGTCGCGTCTCCTGTCACCAGTTCAGAGGAACACAGAAAGGAAGGACTATGGCAGAGGATAAGACCCTGCGCGATGTGCCCGTGGGGCAGTCGGCCACCGTGCGTCGCCTGGTGGGCGAAGGCGCCGTCAAGCGCCGCATCATGGACATGGGCATCACCAAGGGCACCGAGGTGTTCGTGCGCAAGGTGGCGCCTTTGGGAGATCCCATCGAGGTGACCGTGCGCGGCTTCGAGCTGTCGCTGCGCAAGGACGAGGCCGAGAACGTACTCGTTGCCTAAGAGAGCGAACACGGCTCTCACCTGCGCCTTTAGGCGCATTTTTTCTCCCTTTTAGTTAACTCGAACTAACTTTGATCATGTCGCAGACGCTGGGGAGAGCGTCGGGGAAGCAAGAGGCGGCATGGCGGTGATTTTTGGAGAAGGAAAGGCTGATCATGGCTATCAACATTGCCCTTGCCGGCAATCCCAATTGCGGCAAGACAACCATGTTCAACGACCTGACCGGGGCGAACCAGTACGTGGGAAACTGGCCCGGTGTAACCGTTGAGAAGAAGGAAGGCAAGTACCGCGCCGACAAGGACGTGACCATCACCGACTTGCCGGGTGTGTACTCGTTGTCGCCCTACACTCCCGAGGAGATCGTCACGCGCGACTACCTCATGAGCGGCAAGCCCGACGTGGTCATCAACCTGGTTGACGCCACCAACCTGGAGCGCAACCTGTACCTCACCACCCAGATCATCGACCTGGGCATTCCGGTGGTTCTGGCCCTGAACATGATGGATCTGGTGGAAAAGAACGGCGATGTGATCAACGTGGCCGAGCTCTCCCGCCATCTGGGCTGCCCGGTGGTGGAGACCTCCGCCCTCAAGGGCCGCGGTATGGACGCCCTCATGGAGCGCGCCATCGCCGAGGCGAAGAAGGGCGTTGCCCCCACGACCGAGCTCGGCTTCGACCAGAAGGTCGAGGAGGCCCTCGCCAAGGTGATCGACATCGCCGGCGCGCGCATCAGCGGCCGCCACGCTCGCTGGTATGCCATCAAGCTTCTGGAGGGCGAGCAGCTCACCATCGACAAGCTCGATCTGCCCGCGGGCGACCTGTCTAAGATCGCCGCGGTGCGCGAGGCGCTGGAGAACGCTGAGGACGACGACGCCGAGTCCCTCATCACCAACGAGCGCTACGACGCCATCACCGACGTGTGCGCCGAGTGCGTGAAGAAGTCGCCGAAGGCCATGACCACTACCCAGAAGATCGACCGCGTGGTCACCAACCGTATTCTCGGTATTCCGATCTTCATCGTGATCATGTTCTTCGTGTACTACATCTCCGTGTCCACGGTGGGCACCCTTGTGACCGACTGGGCCAACGACGGTCTGTTCGGCGACGGCTGGCTCTACACCAACACCGAGGCCTACGAGGCCGATGTGGAGGAGTACGAGGGATACCAGGCCGAGATCGACGCCTATCTGGAGGCGGCTGAGGAAGACGGCCTCGATGTCGAGGCGTTCTCCGAGGCGCTCGAGGCCGAGGATCCCACGGCTGAGGACGAAGAGGTCATCGAGAACTTCATCTACGCCGCCGAGAGCGCCAACGTGGTGGGCGAGATGGAGGTCGAGGATGAGGAGACCGGCGAGGTCGCCATCGAGTCTGTTGACTCCGCTGCTTTCGCTGAGGCCCTCGAGGCCGAAGAGCCCGATCCGGCCGACTACGGCTTCTACCATGTGGGCGTGCCTGTGGTGGTGGAGGGCTGGCTCGAGGCCGCCGGCGCCGCACCCTGGGTGCAGTCGCTCGTGCTCGACGGCATCATCGCCGGCGTGGGCGCTGTTATCGGCTTCATCCCGCAGCTGATCGTGCTGTTCATCCTCCTCGGCTTCTTGGAGGGCTGCGGATACATGGCCCGCGTCGCCTTCATCATGGACCGCATCTTCCGTCGCTTCGGCCTGTCCGGCAAGTCCTTCATCCCGATGCTCATCGCCTCTGGCTGCGGCGTGCCCGCGGTCATGGCCACCAAGACCATCGAGAACGAAAAAGACCGTCGCATGACCATCATGACCACCACGATGATCCCCTGCGGTGCCAAGCTGCCCATCATCGCGCTCGTCTTCGGCGCCCTGGCCGGTGGCGACTACGAGGCCACCTGGTGGGTTGCCCCGCTGTTCTACTTCCTGGGCCTGGCTGCCATCATCATCTCCTGCATCATCCTGAAGAAGTTCCGCGCCTTCGCCGGCGAGGTTGCCCCCTTCATCATGGAGCTGCCCCAGTACCACCTGCCCACGGTGAAGAACGTGTTGCTGTCCATGTGGGAGCGCGTGCGCAGCTACGTGGTGAAAGCCGGTACCATCATCTTCCTGTCCTCGATGGTCATCTGGTTCCTGCTGAACTTCGGTATGTACGAGGGCTCCTTCGGCCTGCTCGATCCTGACATGGACGATTACATCCAGTACAGTCTCATGGCCGGTCTCGGCAACTTGCTGGCCTGGATCTTCGCGCCGCTCGGTTTCGGCAACTGGGAGTCCACCGTTACCTCCATCACGGGTCTGGTGGCTAAGGAGAACGTCGTGGCCACGGTGGGCGTCATCACGAGCCTGGGCGACGAGATCGGCGAGACCGATCCGAGCCTGTGGAGCTCCTTCGCCGTCATGCTCGGTGGCAGCAGCGCCGCCATCATGGCCTTCTGCGCCTTCAACCTGTTGTGCGCCCCCTGCTTCGCCGCCATCGGCACCATTCGCCGTCAGATGATGTCCGCGAAGTGGACCTGGGCCGCCATCGGCTACATGACCGTGTTCGCCTGGTGCGTGGGCCTCATGGTCTACCAGTTCGTCGGTCTGGCCACCGGTGAGGTCGCTTTCGGCCCCTTCACGGCCCTGGCCGTCGTGGTTGCAGCCGGCATGCTGTTCCTGCTGTTCCGCCCGGCTGCCAAGGCGAAGCCCTCCGGCCAGCTGGAGGCGGCCGCCGACAACGCCTAACGACTCGCACCCGCTTCGCAAAGGAAACGCCATGCAAGAGCTCAGCCTGAACTTCCCCACCGTCGTCATTCTCGTCGTCATCGCGGCGCTGGCCGTGCTCGCCATTCGGCGCATGACCCATCGCGGGCTGTGCGACTGCGGCGACCACTGCGAGAGCGGCTGCCACGGCTGCGAGGGCTGCTCGGCGGCAGAGTCCATGGCCGCTGCCATGGAGAAGGCGGCGAAGGACAAGTAGCCCTTGCGCGGCGCCCCTTCGGGACGCCCGGCGCCGACTCGGGAGGGAGCGCGGCGCCGGGCCCGGCGAGGTAACCGCTCGGCAAACCGTTGGCGAAGACAATGTGAACGAGGCTCGGAACTCTGCGTCCGAGCCTCGTTTTTTCATAGGGGCCGTGATACCATGAGGACAACTATGATAAGGAGAGCGCTGTGGTGAAGACATCCATGTCCCATGAGGACTACCTCGAGGCCATCGTCATGCTGGGAGGCACGACGGAGGTGCCCGTGCGCTCGGTGGACGTGGCCAACAAGCTGGGCGTGTCGAAGGCCTCGGTGAACAAGGCCATCTCCGCCCTGAAGGAGCAGGCGCTGGTCGTGCAGCCCCACTACGGCGACATCACGCTCACCGAGGAGGGCTACGCCTACGGCAGCTCGGTTCTCGGCCGGCACCGCATGCTCTTCGACTTCCTCACCAAGGCCGTGGGCATCTCGCCCGAGGTGGCGGAGGAGGAGGCCTGCCAGATGGAGCATGCCATCAGCGACGATTCCTTCGAGAAGTGGGAGGCCTTCGTCAAGAGCCTGAACCTCTAGCCCCGGCGCGCGAGCGCCCGTACCTGACCGCTTTCGACTGACTATCCGAACCCGAACCGAACCACGGCAGCGAAAGGAAGCCCCTCACCCGTGCCACCCCAGGCGAACATCGTATCCTTCGACGCAGCGCGCCGCGCCGCGGCGGGGGGTCGTGCGCCCGCGACCCGGCACGCGGCATCGGGCACGGCGCCCCGGCGCCCGGCCGGGCGCGTTCTCATCGGGGGCGACCAATCGGCCATCGTGCGCGACGGCGACGAGGGGCGCGGCCGACCCTTCACGGTGCCGCGCCCGACGCCGAGCTGGTACGACGGGGGAGCCTCGGCGGCTGTGCGCCCCGACGACGGGTTCCTGTCGGGCGCGGCGGCCCGCGCCGACGAGGAGGCGGGCGAGGAGTACGAGGCGCGGCTGCTCGCCGCTCTGGAGGAGCGCGAGCGGGGGCCGCTCGACCGTCTGCGCGCCAAGCGCCGCGAGCGCACGAAGGACCGCGCCGATCGGGCGTACTTCCGCCAGTACGAGGCCGGCGCTCCCGCCGACGGGGCCCAAGGCGGCCCGCGCGCCGCGGTGTACAAGGGCGAGATGGGATCGTCGCACCGCCGCTCGTCCCGCATGCAGCAGCAGGCGTCGGCCGGCGCGCAAAGCCGCGGCGGCCGTATCCGGGGCGCCTCCGACAGCCCCTCCCTCTTCCGCCATCCGTCGCTCATGGGGCTTGCCGCCACGGCGCTCTGCATCGCCTTCGGCGTCGCCTTCCTCTATGGGCCGGCCCAGCAGCTCTACGTGGATCTGCGCGAGAAGGACCGCCTGACGGCTGAGTACGAGGCCGTGGTCGAGCGCAACGAGGCCCTCGGCGCGCAGGTGGATGCCCTGCAGACCGAGGCCGGCATCGAGGATGCGGCCCGCACGCAGCTCGGTTGGGTGCGCGAGGGCGAGCATGCGGTGTCGGTGGCGGGGCTCGCCGAGCGCGCGAAGCCGGAGTTCCGCGGCAACATCGTCTCCGAGGACGTCGAGCTGCCCGAGACGTGGTACTCGGGGGTGCTCGATCCCCTGTTCGGAGTGTCCTGAGGCCCATCCGCGCGGATGCTTTGGGGCGCTTCGGAGGAGCGCCCCGCTGCCGGGCGGGCAATCTCGTGAAAGGAAGCTAGCATGGCCTATCGCAACGGGCGCTTCGCCGCTCTGGACATCGGCACGGTGACCTGCCGGCTGCTCGTGGCCGACGTGGATGCGGGGCGCATTCGCGAGGTGGCCAAGGAGTACGCCATCACCGATTTGGGCGTGGGGGTGGACGCGACGGGGCGCCTGTCGCAGGAGGCCATCGACCGCGTGCTTTCCACGGTGGATCGCTATCTGGGCGTGCTCGCCCGCAACGACGGGCCCGCGCATCCCGTGGAGGGGCTCATCGCCATGGCCACCTCGGCGTCGCGCGATGCGGAGAACGGCCCCGATTTCGTGCGCCAGCTCGCCGAGCACGGCGTGACGCTGAGCGTCATCCCCGGAGAGCGCGAGGCGCAGCTCACCTTCATCGGCGCGTCGAGCGATTTTCCCGGCGAGAACCTGCTCGTGGTGGACATCGGCGGCGGCTCTACCGAGATCGTGGCCGGCCGTTTCGGGGAGGAGCCCGTGGCCGCCCGCTCCTTCGACATCGGGTGCCGCCGCGTGACGGAGCGCTTCTTCCGCGACGATCCGCCCACGCCCGGGCAGATCGACGAGGCGCGAGCGTGGATGCGCGAGACCATGGCGCCGTACTTCGCCGATCTGGCCGGGCGCAGCTTTGCGGCCGATCGCGTGGTGGCCGTAGCCGGCACCGCCACGAGTGTGGTGGCCATCCGCGAGGCCATGGAGGTCTACGACTCGTCCCGGGTGCACCGGGCGCAGGTGACGGCGGCCGAGCTGCGGGCCATCGAGCGCCACCTGGCCGGCGAGACGCTGGAGGAGCGCAAGCGCACGGTGGGGCTCGACCCCAAGCGCGCCGGCGTCATCGTGGCGGGCCTCGTCATCTTGGAGGAAGTGCTCGCGCTTGCCGGGGCCGAGGCCTACACGGCCAGCGAGTCGGATATCCTGCACGGGATGATTCTGGAGGCGGCGCGCGAAGAGTAGAGTCGCCCGCAGAGCCGCGATCTGGTGCGGCGCGAGTTTCCGCTGTGGCGGGCGCCCGGGCAGCGAGGTGCGCATGGTAGGGGCGGTGGGACTCGAACCCACAATCCGAAGAGGCGGATTTTAAGTCCGCTGCGTATGCCAATTCCGCCACGCCCCCACGGCACGACTCTCGGCGCCCGCCCATGATACCACGACCCGCCCGGGTCGCCGCCGGGTTTGCGGCGAGACGCGAGCGGGACGGGGGTCGCCCTGCGCGCGATGTTCCCGAGACCCGTGCGCGACGCCGTCGGGACGCGAGCGGGTCTCGGGCGGGACGCGAGCGCGGTGCGCGGGGAGACGGAAATGCGAACTCCTCGCGACAAAAGTGCGGCGGCGGGATGCTAGGCTCTCTTCTTGAACGGATATCGCGAAGCGAGAGTTCGAGGAGGTGAGGTTCGTAGCGCAAGATCGTTCCGCCGTGGCATCGGTTGCGATGGTGCCGCCCTTCCCCTTTGCTGATGTGGTACAATTAGGCCACAACGCAAAGGAGGCCTTTATGACGACATGTGTTCCGGTGCGGGATATGAAGAACACAGCGGCGTTCTCCGACTTGGTCGAGCGGGAGCGGGATGTGACGGTGACCAAGAACGGCTACGAGGTGTTCCATTGCCTGAGCGGAGATCAGTATCGCATTCTTCAAGAAGAGGTGGCCAGAGCGCGGCTGCTGTCCCGCATGATGCTGGCCGAGCGGGAATGCGAGGCGGGCGCTTGCGATGGCTTCGACGCGTTCGCTGCGTCCGTGAGGGAAGAATATGGCCTGTAGAAAGGTCATATTGGCGGAGGCTCAGCAGGAATTTCGCGATATTGTCGGGTATCTCGTCGGCGTACTTCAGAGCCCCCACGCGGCGCAGCGATTCATGGACGAGTTCGATGCGCAGCTTGCGCTGGTGAGCGAGAGCCCCAGCCTCTACGGCCTCTCCCGCATGCCGGAACTTGCGGCACGGGGCTACCGCTGCGCCCCGGTGGGCAGTTACGTCATGATCTACAAGGCGCAGGCCGATGCGGTCGTCGTCGCCCATATCTTTCATCAATCCCAAGACTACGCGCGCTTGGTATGAAAACAATGGCGGCCTATTGATATCGGGGGCGGGAGGTTGGTTAGAAAGTCTTGGGCAGCTTGAAGGGGCCGTCCCTTATAATCTTCTAATCTGGCAACGGAGGGGGTGGAAGATGTTCAATGGCCTCATAGCGGCGTACATGTTTCTCGGCGGTGCCGGTGCCGGAATGGCTCTCGTGCTTGCCGTGCTTGCCCTGAGGGGGCTTCGGATGTTCGCGCCGGGCACTGCTTCTGGCACCTCGCTGCCTTTGGCTCTTTCCCATCGGCGTCTGATCGGGCTCGGATTCATTGTATCGTGCGGAATTTGCGCGCTTGGGTCGTTTTGCCTCATGGCGGATATGAAGCGCCCAGAAGCACTCCTGACGTTGCTCGCTCATCCGTCGTTGACGGTGTCTTCGGTCGGTGCCTATGCTTTAGCGGCTACCGTCGGTGTCTCTTTGTTGCTCGGATCGACCTATCTCTCGCGGCGCGTCTGGCCCTGCGCCGCTATAAGGACGGCTCTCCTCGGATGTGTTGTCCTGTGCGCAGTTGTCATGACCTACACGGGATTGCTGTTCACGGCCTTTTCGGCGGCGCCCCTGTTCCGCACGGGATGGGTGGTTCCGCTCTTCGTGCTATCCTCGCTTTCGTGCGGATGTGCGCTGGTGGGGCTGTGGGCGCAGGTGAGCCGTACGGCGAGCGCCTTCGCCAAAGAGCTGGCGGCGATCGATCTTGTGGACGGGGTAGTCATCTTGCTGGAGTCTGTGGCGATGGCTGCGTTTGTTGCCGACGCAGCGACCGTGGCCCCGTCGTCGGCATCAGCTCTGCTGTCGGGAGATTGCGCGCTGTTCTTCTGGACCGGCGTGGTGGGGTGCGGTCTGGTGCTCCCCTTGGCCATGGGAGCTGCCCGTCGGCTCGGATGGACCCGATTCCGTTCGGTGTCCTCTGCTCCTCTCGTGCTTGTTGGCGGCTTCGTCCTCCGATGGTGTATGCTGAGGGTCGCTTAACGCATGGGGCGTGTGGGAGAAGGCGATCGAACGACGCAGAGAGGAAGGCCGGGGAATCGTGTTCCCTTTTGAGAGAGATGAAGAGAGCGGTGTGCCCCTCTGGGTTCAGTTGCGCAATCGAATCGTGTACCTCATCGGTTCGGGCTACTACCATGCCGGCGATCAGCTTCCCACGACCCACGAGCTGGCGGTTGACGTGGGCATCAACTATAACACGGTGAACAAGGTATACACGAGCCTCGCCCATGACGGCTATATCACATCCAAGCGCGGGGTTGGCGCCTTCGTGAACGCCTTGGAGCCGGATGTCGGCGCCGAGCAGGCGGATGCCATTCGAGAAGTGCTCGACGAATGCGTGGCGGCCCTGAGCGATCTGGGGCTCTCTCGCGACGATATCGAGCGCTCCATGAAAATGTATCTGCGGAAACTGGAGCAGGAGAGGGGATAGCACTATGGGTATCCGACGGAAAGAGCGCCGCGAGGCCGATCGGAACAAGGTGGTTGTTTCGCAAGGCTCGAGCGATCCTATGAACAGCACCTCACGGAACGGCGTGTACTTTCTGCAGGCGACGATCATCGTCGCGACGTTCCTCGCCGGCTGTGCGGCTTTCGCGGCATGGGGCGGCCGAATCGATCTCTTTGCCGTGGTCTTTGGGGTTTTCGCGGCCTTAGTGGCGGGGTCGTCGGTTCATGTGGCCCAACAGTGGGAGCGCATGATTATCCTGCGGGCTGGAAAGTTCAAGGCGGTGAAGGGCCCGGGCCTGTTTTTCACGCTGCCCTTCGTCGAATATTGCTCGCTGCGGGTGGACATGCGCATTCGCACGACGGCGTTCGGCGCCGAGGAGACGCTTTCGACCGATCTGGTTCCCCTCGATGTCGACGCGGTGGTGTTCTGGATGGTTCACGATGCGTCTAAGGCGTGCATGACGGTTGACGACTATGCGAACCAACTGCTTCTCAGTGCCCAGACCATCCTGCGCGATGCCATCGGCCGTGCGACGGCTGCGGAAGTGACGGCGCGGAGGGACCAGCTCGATCGCGAATTGAAGCGTCTTCTGGAGGAGAAGGTCTCCGCTTGGGGCATTACCGTCCTGTCAGTGGAGGTGCGCGATATCCTCATGCCCGAGGCTCTGCAGGAGGTCATGTCCCTTGAGGCCCAGGCTGAGCAGAGAAAGAAGGCGCGCCTTATCCTCATGGAGGCCGAGTCGGACATCTCCGCCATGATAGAGGGGCTTTCCTCGGTCTACGGAGAGCAAGCTCCTTTGGAGCTGCGCCGCATGTTCCTCTTGTACGAGGGAATGAAGGAGGGCAGCGGTACGTTGATGGTGCCCAACTCCTGGAGCGATGGGTTTGCGGTGGGAGGCGGTTCCGGCCATCCGGCGTCCTAGCCCCTCTCTATTCTGAAAATAGGATAAAAGTCCCGCCCTCTCTCCCCTTTACTTTTCCTATGAAAAGTGTTTTCATAGGAAAAGTAGGGATGGCCATCCTGCTAGCAAGGACCTGGTAAGAGGGAGAGGGGTCTCGCCGGTCGCTCCGAGCGATGCCTCTCATGCAATTTCAGAATGGGGGAGAAATGTCACAGACACATCGTACCTCGCATCTTACTCGCCGCAGCTTCCTAAAGGCATCCACAATGGTTGCCGGAGGTGCCTTCGCGGGGGCGGCACTCGGCTGCGCGCCTGCCGCCTCCAGCGATGACGAGAATCTTGCGGCGACGGGGGAGGAGCCGAGGGCTGAGGAGCAGCATTTCAACGTCTGCTGCCGTCCGAACTGCTTCAACACCTGCATGATGGACGCCACGGTGCGCGACGGCAAGCTCGTCAAGACGGCGCCGGCGAACTTCGATGACGCGCCTGAGTTCAACCGCGTCTGCCTGCGCGGCCTGGTCAGCAATGAGAACATCTACAATCCCGAGCGTGTGCTGTATCCGATGAAGCAGACTGGCGAGCGCGGGAGCGACAACTGGGAGCGTGTAAGCTGGGAAGAGGCCATTGCCGACATTGCCGAGAAGATGAACGCTTACCGTAACGAGTTTGGCGATGCCTCCCTGTTCCGTGCATCGGGCTCGAGTGTGTATCATGCCACCAGCGGGATGCCGGGAAAACTGTGGACGGCCATCAACGGATCCACCATGAACGGGCCGCTCGACGCCGGCAATATGTACGGCCTCATGCGCGTATTCGGCTACGGTGGAGCCCCTTGGCCCGGGAACGATCAACGCGACTACGTTAATGCGAAGAATCTGTTCCTGTGGTCGAACAACCTGACGGATGCCCAGATTCACGACTGGCACTTCGTGGCCGACGCCATTGACGCCGGAACGAACGTCATCTGCATCGATCCGATCTTCACTCAGATGGCCGCCAAGTCGCATCGGTGGGTTCCCGTCCGCCCCGGCGCCGATATGCCGCTCATTATGGGCATGATGAACGTCATGGTGGAGGAGGGGCTTGTCGACACCGAGTTCGTGAAGGCCCATACCTCTGCGCCGCTTTTGGTGAAGGAGGGCGACGGCACACTGGTGCGCATGAGCGATCTGGGCGTGGAGCCGACCCAGGGGGATGTGAACCCCGCCACGGGAGAGCCGACGGTGATCGATCCCTATGCCGTATGGGATGCGGCGGCGGGCGCGGCGGCGGAGCTCTCGGCGGTGGCTGATCCGGTGCTCGAGGGGGAGTTCGAGGTTGCGGGCGGCAAGGTTCGCACCGTGTATTCGATGTTGCTCGACGAGATTGCCAAGTTTCCGCCCTCTGAGGCGGCTAAGCTCTGCGATGTGCCGGAGGAGACGATTCGCGAGTTGGCGCGCCTGGCCTGCGACGGCCCGGTGACCCATCGCATCGGATGGGGTTCCCAGGCCTACGACAACGGCATCGCCCCCTCCTCGTCGTGTGCCATCATGGCCGCCCTCGCGGGACAACTCGGCAAGCCCGGCGCCAACTGCAGCTCGGCGGTGTGGATGAGCTGGACCGGGGCGAACCCGGCCGCTACGACTCCGGCTAACGTAGTGGCACCCGAGGCCGCCTCCCCTACTATCGCCTATTGGAATATGCCGGCGGTGTTTGAGACCGGCATGTACCTGGAGGCGCCTGTCACGCCGAAGATGCTGCTCGTGCATTCGGGTAATCCCATGTGCACCTGGTGCGACACCAATACGCTGCGCGACAAGATCTTCGGCAACTTCGAGCTCATCGTCACCATTGACTACATGATGACCGACACGGCGAAGCACTCGGACTACGTGCTGCCCTGCGCGCACTGGTTTGAGTTCGAGGACGTTATCACATGCGGCAACACGTTCCACCTCATTCACTCGGAAAAGGCCATCGAGCCGTTGGGCGAGGCCAAGCAGGATATGGACATCATGCGCGACTTGGCTGCTGCTATGGGGCTGGATGCGGGCTTGATCCACGAGAGCAACGAGGCGTTTCTGCGGGAGCTGCTCGACAGCGAGGCGGCTCAAGCGGCGGGTATTGACTACGACTCGTTGTGCGAGAAGCGCGCCATTCATGCCTGGGGCGGCAAGTTCATGCAGTGGCAGGATCTCGCGTTCGCCACTCCGTCGGGTCGTGCCGAGCTGTACGTTGAGGCGCCTACTCCTTATGGGTTCAACGGCAAGGCACCCGATCTTTCGCGCGAGCATCTGCCCACGTGGTTCGAGCCGCGCGAGGCGTGGCCCACGAATCCCTTGGCCGAGAAGTACCCCTTCGTTCTCATGTCCGAGCGCCCTCGCTTCCGCGTGCATGGGCAGTGGGCTTACAACCGCATTCTCCGCGAGCTCGATCCGGAGCCGACGGTGAAGATCAATCCCGCCGATGCGCAAGCTGCCGGGTTGGAGGACGGTACGCTCGTGGAATGCTACAACGACCATGGCCATGCGGTCGCGAAGCTCGTTTACAACGAAGCCATCCGCCCCGGCACGCTGGTCTACCCCAAGAGCTGGCAGGCCGATCAGCATGTGGCCGGCAGCTGGTCGGAGCCGCTGTCCTGCGAGACGGACGCGGTGCTGTGCAATCAGAGTTTCATGGACTGCTTGGTGGGCATCCGTGCTTGGGAAGGAGCTGAATAGCCATGGCGCGCTATGGAATGGTCATTGACGTCAAGCGCTGCGTTGCCTGCAGCACATGCGTTACCGGTTGTAAGATCGAGAACAATCTGCCTCAGAATGTATGGTGGAACCGCGTTGTGAACGAGGGAGGGGAGAACCCCGATTCCCCCTCGGGAACTTACGCCAAGGGCGACTTGGCCATGGCTTCGTATACGATGTCCTGCCAGCATTGCGGAAACGCGGCCTGCGTTGACGTGTGCCCCTCTGGAGCTACCTGGAAGGACGAGGAGACCGGCATCGTCCTGAACGATACGGATAAGTGCATCGGCTGCGGCATGTGCATCGAGGCGTGCCCCTACGACGTGCGTGTTTTGCTGGAGGAAGAGCCCGTATTCTACGCCGATTTCGGATTCGGCGCCCAGGGCACTCTTAAGCATATCGCCGGCACCGTCGGCAAGTGCCAGCTCTGCCACCATCGCGTGAAGGACGGCGAGGTGCCCTTCTGCGTAGAGGTCTGCCCTGGTCGTGCTCGCATTTTCGGCGACCTGGACGATCCGTCGTCCGAGATTGCCAAATTGGTGGCGGAAGGCGATCTCGAGCAGCTTCGGCCCGAGGCGGGCACTGATCCGCATGTGTATCTGATGCGCTAGCGAGCCTCATCGCTTTGAGCGCTTGCGGGCCCCACCGAGTTTTACCCTCTGCGGTGGGGCCCTTTGCATCGGGAAGGAAGGATCTTGTCCATGACCCAGTTTCTGGTTTTGCTGCTCTGCTTCGGCTTCACTATGATCTTCGCCCGTGCCCTTAAGAGCTGGCCTGTGCCGTTCTATCTTGTTGCGGCCGCTGTTGCGGGCGGGGCGATGTGCCTGACTTACTCTCCCGCCCCCGACCCCCTGCTGCGAGGCTTTGCGTTCGTCGTTCAGAAGGGATATGTCGGCTTTGCGTTTCTGGCCATTGTCATGTTCATCGGGGTCTTCGACGAGCGCGGATGGGTTCGCCAGCGCCTTCAGCCCATTCGGGGAGAGCTCTCGCTTGTCTCGATCGTTCTCATGGGCGCGCACGTGATACCTTATGCGCTGACTTATGGGGGCATGGTGGGCAAGCTGCACGTCCTGCGTCCGAGCATCGTCGTCTCGCTTGCACTTGCGGCTGTCATCCTCGTGCTGTTCGCCGTGCTGGCCGTTACATCGGTGAAGCGAGTGAAGCGCTCCATGAGGGCGGTCGCCTGGAAGCGGGTGCAGCAACTCGCCTATGTGTTCTTCGTGCTTGTTCTCGTCCACCTGATCGGCTACCTGGTTGTGCCTGCGCAGGCGGCTTCGCCGGAAGCCCTTGGCTCGCTTGCCTACTACGGTGTGGTGTACGGCGCATACGCCGTTGCCCGGCTTGCGAGGTGGCGAGTCGACCGGCGAGCCGGGAATTGCCCTGCATCTTCTCGACGGGAGGAGGAGCTTTCCGCGTCGTCGGTTGACGACGCCTCCGCGACTTGCGCGTGATGTTCCCGCGACGCCGGCGGGACGGCGGCGGGACGCTGACGGGGCACCAGTGGGACGCGAGCGCGCCATGTCCGGGATGAGGGTACGGGCGCTGGGCCTGAAGGGCCGCCGCAGAATCTTACATTCTTGTCGATGGGCTGATCGGCGCGGCGGGGGTGGGGCGACCGTGGTATTATGGTTCGATGCTGAAGCGACCGACCAACGGCAAGAAAGCGCTATGAAGAACATCACCGAAATTCTCGCCGGCGTCGAAGAGACGCCCACCACGTTCGAATCCTATCTGAAGAGCTATGCCGATCCGGTCGGGGAGCTCATCAACAGCTATATCCCTCGCGGCGCCCATGGCGACATGGACCGCTACCTGTACGGCCCTCTGTACCGCTACAGCGAGAACGCCGGCAAGCGCCACCGTCCGCTCATCTGCTATGCGGCGTGCCTGGCGGTGGGAGGCGACCCGGACCGCGCCACCACCTCGGCGGCGGCCATCGAGCACTTCCATTCCGCGGCCCTCATCCACGACGACATCGCCGACGAGGCCGAGCTGCGCCGCGGCGAGCCCTGCCTGCACCTCACCGAGGGGCTCGGGCTGGCCATCAACATGGGCGACCTGGCGCTTTCCATGGTGAACGGGCCGGTGGTGAACGACCCGCTGCTCGACGACGCCACGAAGGTGCGCGTCATCCGCGAGCTCATCGCCATGACCTGCCGCACGGTCGAGGGCCAGGCCCTCGATTTGGGCTGGGCGCGCGACGGGCGCTACGACATCACCCCCGAGGACTACCTCACCATGGCCATCCACAAGACGGCCCACTACTCCGGCGCGGTTCCGCTCGCCGTGGGCGCTATCGTGGCGGGAGCTCCCGAGGACCAGGTGGAGGCCCTGCGCAGCTACGGGCTCGATACCGGCCTCGCCTTCCAGATTCAGGACGACTTGCTGAACCTGGTGGGTACCGACGAGGCCAAGAAGAAGGACTTCCGCAGCGACATCACCGAGGGCAAGCGCACGCTCGTGGTGGTGCACGCCCTGCAGAACGCCTCGCCTGCGGCCCGCGAGCGCCTGATCGAGATCCTCTCCGCGAAGGAGCGCGATCCCGAGGTGCTGGCCGAGGCCGTGGCCATCATGGAGGAGGCGGGCTCCATCGAGTACGCCCGCGCCTATGCCGAAGATCTCAGCCAGAACGCGAAGGAGCGGCTCGTGGCGGCCATCGCGCCGTCGCCCTACCGCGACCTGCTCGTGTCCATGGCTGACTGGTTTGTGAACAGGTTGAAGTAATATGGAGCCTATCAAGCGCAACGATTCCGGCGCCGCCGTCGAGGACGTGCAGCAGCGCCTCGCCCGCATCGGCCACCTGTCGGAGGATGCCGTCTCGGGCACCTTCGACGACGCCACGGCCACCGCCCTGGCCGACTTCTGCGCCGCCTCGGCTCTCCCCATCGCCGAGGAAGTGACCGAGAAGGTGTGGTCGGCGCTTGTGGACGCCTCGTTCAACCTGGGAGACCGCACGCTGTATCTGCGCATGCCCTACTTCCACGGCCACGACGTGCTGGAACTCCAGCATGCCCTCGGCGCGCTCGGGTTCTTCTACGGCGACGACGACGCCATCTTCGGCGCCCATACGGAAGACGCCCTGCGCCGTTTCCAGCTGAACATGGGCCTGCCCTCTGACGGCATCGCCGGCGCCTACACCTACGCCGCCCTGCGCAACCTCGCCCATTCCTGGGTGGGCAAGGAGGCCGCCCACGGCAAGGTGCACCACCTCGGCTTCGCCCGCGCGGCCGACGTGCTCGAGCGCAACGCCGTGTGCCTGTTCGGCACCGACGAGTTCTCGCGCTCGGTGGCCTCGCGCATGTCGAACGTGGCCGTGGCCACGAACCCGGCCTCGAAGATCATCAGCGCCGACAGCCTGTCGGTGCCCCCGGATGCCTCCATGATGCTCGTGCACGTGCTGCTCTCGGTCCAAGATGCCGAGGCGGGTGTGCCGCTTGTGTCCTACGAGGACGAGGACTCGCTGGCCCTGCGCCTGACCTCGGCGGTGGATGTGGCCCGCGAGGCGTCGTGGCCGCGCGTGTCGGTGCTGCTTCCCGGCAAGGTGTGGCTGGAGGCCGGTCCCGAGAGAAGCGCCCAGCACTACGCCATCACCCTGCTCGACGCCCTCTGCTCGGCGCTTCAGGGGTAGAGACACGTTTGATTGTCCGTTTTGGACGCTGGGCTGTCCCTAAAATGGCCGTTCTGCATCCTGCAGCTGCAGCGGGGGAAATATGGCGCAAAGTTTCGGTTTCGGTGCACGATCGTGCTGAGAGAGGAGCCCGGCGCCCGCATGCTCCTTCAGTTCCCAGGCCTTTCATGCTCCAAACTCCAGGTGGCGCCCCCGGACTGGCGGAATGTGCACCAATTCCGACGTTTCGCGCCACTTCGAGGGAGAAAAAACTGTACGCAGCCGCACGGTGCTACAATGATGCGGTTTTCAGTAAGGTTTGCGTTGCGTAAAGGAGCTTCCCTTGACTCGTCCCATGACCATGGCGGAGAAGATTCTCGCCGCCCATGCGGGGCTCGACGAGGTGGTGCCCGGGCAGTTGATCGAATGCGATCTGGACCTGGTGCTCGCCAACGACGTCACGGCCCCCATCGCCATCAAGACCGTCCGCGAGATCACCGACCGCGTCTTCGACGCCGACCGCGTGATCCTCGTGCCCGACCACTACGTGCCCAACAAGGACATCAAGAGCGCCGAACAGGCCAAGATCGTGCGCGACTTCGTGCGCGAGCAGGGCATCTCCCACTACTACGAGGTGGGCTGCATGGGCGTTGAGCACGCGCTTCTGCCCGAGCAGGGCGTGGTGGGCGCGGGCGACCTCATCATCGGCGCCGACAGTCACACCTGCACCTACGGCGCGCTCGGCGCGTTCTCCACGGGCGTGGGCTCCACCGACGCCGGCGTGGGCATGGCCACGGGCAAGGCCTGGTTCAAGGTGCCCGAGACCATCAAGTTCGTCATTAACGGCCAGCTTGCCCCGGGTGTGACCGGCAAGGACGTCATTCTGCACATCATCGGCATGATCGGGGTGGACGGCGCCCTGTACAAGGCCATGGAGTTCACGGGCAGCGCCATCGAGACGATGCCCATGGACGAGCGCCTCTCCATTTCGAACATGGCCATCGAGGCCGGCGGCAAGGCGGGCCTCATCCCCGTGGACGATGTGACCCGCGCCTACATGGACGGTCGCGTCGAGCGCCCCTACACCGCCTACTACTCCGACGAGGACGCCGAGTTCGCCCAGGTCATCGAGATCAACGCTGCCGACATCGTGCCGACGGTGGCTTTCCCGCACCTGCCGAGCAACACGCGCCCCGTGGCCGAGGCCCGCGACGTGCGCATCGACCAGGCCGTCATCGGCAGCTGCACCAACGGCCGCTTGGACGACATGCGCCAGGCCGCCGCGGTGCTCAAGGGCCGCACGGTGCATCCGGATGTGCGCTGCATCGTCATCCCGGCCACCCAGCAGGTGTACCAGCAGTGCATCGCCGAGGGGCTCATGGACATCTTCATTAACGCCCACTGCGCGGTGTCCACCCCCACCTGCGGACCGTGCCTGGGCGGTTACATGGGCATTCTGGCCGCCGGCGAGCGCGCCATCGCCACCACCAACCGCAACTTCGTCGGCCGCATGGGCGACCCCACGAGCGAGGTGTACCTCTCCTCGCCGGCCGTGGCCGCCGCCAGCGCCGTGCTCGGCCACATCGGCCTTCCGGAAGACTTGGAGCCGGTCGCCTGCGCGGCCGAATAGGGAAGGGAAGCCTCATGCAATTCAAGGGAACCGTGCACCGCTACGGCCGCGACATCGATACCGACGTCATCATCCCGGCCCGCTACCTGAACACCTCCGACCCGGCCGAGCTGGCCAAGCACTGCCTGGAGGATCTGGATACGGAATTCGTGAACAACGTGCAGCCCGGCGACATCATCGTGGCCGATGAGAACTTCGGCTGCGGAAGCTCCCGCGAGCACGCCCCCATCGCCATCAAGGCGGCCGGGGTGGATGTGGTCATCGCCAAGAGCTTCGCGCGCATCTTCTACCGCAACGCCATCAACACGGGACTGGCCATCATGGAGTGCCCCGAGGCGGTGGACGCCATCCGCAACGGTGATGTGGTGAGCGTGGATGCCGACACCGGCGTCATCACCGACGAGACCACGGGCGAGACCTTCACGGCCCAGCCCTTCCCGCCGTTCCTCATGGAGATCATCAACGCCGGCGGCCTCGTACCGCGCTGGCAGAAGAAGCTTGGAAATTAAAAATATATACATTTTATTAGTTACTAGATGCTGGTATGCTGAAAGGGCCGGCAAAGTCCGCTTGCGGGTGGCGCTTCTGAAAGGAGGCGCTTCCTATGGATGTATTCCTTGAAATCTTGAACGGCTGTGCAGCCCTTGCTACGGTTGCCGGGCTTTTGCTCGAAGTCTGGAGAGAATATAAGCAACGACGGATGACGAAGGGAGAAAAGGAAAGGACCGGCGGCAACCGGTCCTAACCAATTCACTTGAACCTGCGCCGCCCGCGCCCAGTTAACGACTGACGGGCTTTGCCGGCCCTCGTATTATAACACGGAAGAAGGAAGAAATGAACACGTATAAGATCTGCTTGCTGGCTGGCGATGGCATCGGGCCGGAGATTATCGCCGAGGGCGTGAAGGTGCTGAACGCCGTGGGCGCGAAGTACGATACGGCCTTCGAGTACACCGATGCGCTCATCGGCGGCGCGGCCATCGATGCGACCGGCGAGCCTTTGCCGGCCGCCACGCTGGATGCGGCTCGCGCGTCGGATGCGGTGCTGCTGGCCGCGGTGGGAGGGCCCAAGTGGGATACCACCGACCCGAACGCCCCGCGTCCTGAGCAGGGGCTGCTCGGCATCCGCAAGGAGCTCGGACTGTACACGAACCTGCGTCCGGTGCAGATCTTCAACGCCCTGGCCGATGCGTCCACCCTGCGCCCCGAGATCGTGGACGGCGTGGACATGATGATCGTGCGCGAGCTGACGGGCGGCTTGTACTTCGGCCGCCGCGAGCGCTTCTACGACGAGCCGGCCGCAGGCGTGAATGGCGCCCCGGGCCAGCGCGCCTACGACACGCTGGAGTACTCCGAGTACGAGATCGAGCGCATCGCTCGCCAGGCTTTCGAGATCGCCCGCAAGCGTCGCAACAAGGTGACGAGCGTGGACAAGGCCAACGTGTTGGAGACGAGCCGTCTGTGGCGCGAGATCGTGCACCGCGTGCATGACGAGGCTTACGCCGACGTCGAGCTGGAGGACTTGCTGGTGGACAACACCGCCATGCAGCTCATCAACCGCCCGGCCGACTTCGACGTGGTGGTGACCGAGAACATGTTCGGCGACATCCTCTCCGACGAGGCCGCCCAGATCACGGGCTCGCTCGGCATGCTGGCCAGCGCGAGTCTGGGCGACGGCGTGGCACTCTACGAGCCGAGCCACGGCAGCGCCCCCGACATCGCCGGTCGCGGCATCGCCAACCCGCTCGCGCAGATCCTCTCGGTGGAGATGATGCTGCGCTACAGCTTCGATATGGGCGAGGCCGCCGACGACATCCGCCGCGCCGTGACCGCGGTGCTCGACGCGGGCTGGCGCACCGGCGACATCAAGGACGCCGAGACGCCCGCCGACCACGTGGTCGGCACCGAGCGCATGGGCGACTTGGTGGTGGAGCACCTGTAGGGCTCCGTTCGCCCCGGCTTTCGGCCGCACCGTTCGCATTCGCATCGGGAGAGGTACCCTTCGGGGTGCCTCTCTTGCATTTGGGGGTGGGTCACGTTATCGTGGGGCACTTGCCAAGGCGAGCCAAAGGGAGGGAGACGCCGTGGTTGCAAGGAATGGATTCGGCGCGCTGCGCCGCGCGTGCGGAGCGGGCGCGCTTCTGGCTTTGGGTGTGTACGCGCTCTACCGGCTGCTGGCCTATTCGGGCTATGTGACCAATTTCGGCCTCATCAACGACCCGTTCGCCTATATCTCGAACCTGCCCTTCATGCTGGGAGCGGCCGCGGGCAAGCTGGTAACGTGCGCCGTGGTGCTCGGCTGCTATCTGACGGGGCGCCTGGCTCCCCGCAGACTGGGCGTGCACGTGCCGCTGATTCTCATCGGAGGCGCCTACGCCCTGGCGGCCCTCGTGCCGCCCGATGCGGCGTTAGAGGCTCCGGCGGCCGCGGCCCTCGGCCTGTTCTGGGGCCTTACCGTGACCGTGGTGGGGCTTGCCGCCATCGAGCCGTTCGTGGACGAGCCGTCCCCGGTGACGGTCATCGTGCAGCTGGCCACCTGCGCGCTGCTGCTGGCAGCCGGCTCCTACGCTCTGGCGCTTTTGCCCCCGCGCGGCATCTCGGTCGCCGGCGTCGTTATGGCCACGGCCCTCGGCCTGCTCTTCCGGCGGGAGCGCCGGCGCGCTCGGGGCGAGGGAGGAAAAGCCCGCACGGCCCAGGGGGAGGGGGTTTCGGAGGGCCCGCGCGAGCGCCGCCGTCGCTTGCGTGCCACGCTGGGGGAGTGCGCCACCCCGATACTCGCCGCGTCGTTCTTCGAGCTGGTGGTGGGCCTCGTGAACATGTACGCCTTCACGAGCCACACTGGTTTCACCATCTCCACCCAGGCACCGTTGGAGGGGTCTCTCATCTGCGCGGTGATCGTGATCGCGTTCGTGGTCGCCACGGCCCGCATCCCCCAGGCGCGCTTCGTGTACCTGGTGGTGTTTCCGGCGGCCATCGCGGTGTTCCTGGCGCTACCCTACTTCGGCGATTTGTGGGGCAAGCCGCTCAGCACCGTCATCTACGCCGCGAGCGCCATCACCACCATGCTGACCACCTTCTGCATCATCCGCGCGGCGCGCCGTACGGGCGACGTCGTATACGGTGTCGCCGCCATAGGCGCGGGGGCCATGAGGCTGTGCCTGGTGGTGGGGCTCGTGCTGGGATGGCGGTTCGGCACCTTGGCCGAGGGCGGAGCCTTCCTGCACCTGTCCATCGTGTGCGTGGTGTGCGTGTACCTGCTCGGCATGGTGGTGCTGTGGTGGGGCTTCCAGAGCTCGCGCCGCAAGCCCGCGGTGGAGGTGGTGAAGGTGGTCGTGGAACGTCCCGCGCCCACCTTCGAGGAGTCGGTTTCCGAGCGAGTGGAGGAGCTGGTGCGCACCTTCGGGCTCTCGCCGCGCGAGCGCGATGTGCTGGTGGGGCTCGCCCAGGGGAACACCGCGGCCAGCATCGCCGAGGGGCTGCACATCTCCACCTCCACGGCCCAGGGGTATATCAAGAGCCTGTACGTCAAACTCGGTGTGAACAAGAAACAGCAGGTCATCGACTTGTTTCAAAGTTAACCAATTTTTGGGGGAGCGAAAATTCCGCACCTTTCCTAGACTCTTCTGCACTGATCGCCGCAATGCCGCCCAGCGAAGTCGAGGGGCGCCCGCCGACTCAAGGGGAGGGGCGGGGCTCGCGCGGCGATCGACGACGAGTCCTCAACGAAAGGGAGGGAACGCGCATGACGATTTCACGTCGCGACTTTCTGAAGATCGGCGGTGCCTCGTGCATCGTCGCCGGCACGGGGGCGGCCCTGGCTGGCTGCAGCCCCGCAGGCGATAGCGGCGCGGCCGGAGACGCTCTGGCCGAGACCGGCGAGGCGGCGCTTGTGGGCTACGCGCCTGTGAGCTTCTCCGACGAGGTGGACATCCTCATCATCGGCTCGGGCTACGCGGGTCTGGCCGCGGCCATGGCTCCGGCGCTGGCGGGCAAGAAGATCATCATCGCCGAGAAGCAGGCCCAGATCGGCGGCGACTCGGCCACCTCGTGCTGCTTCATGTTCGCCAATGGCACCGAGCTGCAGCAGGCTGCCGGCAATCCGATGACCATCGACGAGTACTGGGAGGCCTCCGCCGAGAAGCTCTCCGCCGGCTGGGAGCAGTACGACTGGTTCGGCGAGTGGGTGAAGGGCAAGACCTACGCCAACACGCACTTCGTCGACTCGGCCATCAACGACTTCGGCGCCTCGTTCATGGAGCCGTGCACCGAGGAGGAGCTGCCGCGCCTGTTCGGCTCGGTCATCCTGCCGGCCGACGGCATCGGCTCGGGCGGCCCGAACATCCTGCAGCCCATCGCCTCGAAGCTGAAGGAGCTGGGCGTGGAGGCCCGCTGCGGCCTGCGCGCCACGGCGCTCATCAAGGACGCGGAGGGGGCGGTCATCGGCTGCCGCTTCGAGGATGTCATCTCCGGGAAGCTGACCGACATCCGCGCCGCGGCTACCGTGCTCGCCACCGGCGGCTTCGCCGATAACGGCGAGATGGTGCAGGAGTACCTGCCCGCTTGGGCCAACTTCGGTCAGATGGTGCATGGCTGCCTCGGCGAGGGCCACAAGATGGCCGTGGACGCCGGCGCGCAGCTGTTCGGCATGGACTCCTCCTTCGAGCGCTGCAACCTGATGGGCGATATTCCGAACTGCACCACCTGGGGCTACTGGACGCCCATCGTGCTGGTGCTGCCCAACGGCAAGCGCTTCATCGAGGAGGCCCAGTCCCATGATGCGGCCCAGGCCGCGGTGGATGCGGGCTACCGCCAGTGGTGGTCCATCTTCGACGACCGCGCCTTCGCGGCGCGCGCCATCGGGCACTCGGTCGAGGGCAACATCAAGAGCCGCGCCGACGTGTACGTGAAGGCCGACACCCTGGACGAGCTGGCGGCCGGCATGGATGTGCCCGCCGACACGCTGAAGGCCACGTTCGCCCGCTATGACGAGCTGGTGGCCGGCGGCGAGGATACCGACTTCGGCAAGAAGGCGTGGCTGGAGTCGCTGCAGCCGCCCTACCACGCGCTGAAGCTGAACGTGTGCCGTTACAAGACCTCCGGCGGCGTGATGTGCGGCCCGAACAACCAGGTGCTCGACACCGCCGACGCCGAGATTCCCGGCCTGTACGCCGCCGGCGCCGTGGCCCTGCAGTCCTTCGCGAGCGTGTCGGCTTGCATGGCCACCGGCTACTACGTCGGCGAGACCCTGGCCGCGCTGTAGGCGCTCCCTCCCCGCCTGTCCGCCGGCCATCGCCGACACCTGCGGCCGCCCTGCTTCGGTGGGGCGGCCTTTTGCGCATGTGAGGAGAGAGGCACGGGGTTTGCAGGGGCGCGTCCGCGCGGCGCGGTGCGAGTGGGACGCAGCCGCGTCGGGTGCCCTGCGCGGCCCCGCGCGGTTGCCATTCGCCGCCTCATGCGCTTAAATGGAGCGGTACCAAGAGAGCGAGCGAAAGGAATTGCGCATGACGACGATGAAACTGGCCGTGCCCACCATGGGCGAGGCGGGGCTTGCGGCTGAGCGCGCGGGGCACTTCGGCCACTGCGACCGCTTCACCATCGTGACCATCGAGGACGGAGCGGTGCTGCCCGAGACCGGCGTGGTGGAGAATCCGCCCCACGAGGCCGGCGGTTGCCTGCGCCCGGTGGGGCTCTTGGCCGGCGAGGGCGTGGACGCCATCGTGGCCGCGGGCATGGGCGGCCGCCCGCTCATGGGCTTCAACCAGGCGGGCATCACCGTGTACTTCGACAACGTGCACCCGGTTGTGGGCGATGCCGCAGCCGCCGTGGCCGCCGGCGAGGCCCCCATCATGGATCCCTCCCAGGCCTGCCAGCACCACCACTAGGATCTGCCCGACGCAGATCGACCACCCAGGCGCAGCCGTCCGCGGCTGCGCCTTTTTGCGCCGGAGGCTATATCTGCAAGGGGCCGAGCTTGGCTTCCAGATAAGCGCGGAATCCCGGTAGTTCGAAGGTGACATAGGAGGGGCCGCGCTCTCCGACGATGCCTTGCTCGATGAGGCGGCGCTTGTAGGTGCTGGCGTAGTTGCTTCCCTCGCCGAGGCGCTCGGCGATAACGGCGATGCGGCTTTCGTCTTCGTCAAGAAGCATGGCCTGAAGAAAGAGCAGATCCTTGGGGGACAGGTCGTAGTAGGTTGCCTCCAGAACGCGCTCGGTGAAATTGCGGTGGGCCGCCTCGGCACCCCTGCGCACGTCCGCAAGGGAGATGGTCTTCTCGCCGGGGTTTTGCGCCCAGCTCTGGAACCCCACGAGCTGCATGAGATAGGGGAAGCCCTCGCTTGCCTTTACCGCCTCCGCAAGGGCTTCGGGGTCGATGGACCGACCGCCTTCCTCGGCGGTCAGGCGAATGCCCTCGGCTATGTCCCCATCCGCGATATTGCCCAGGCGATAGCGATTTGCCCGTCGTAGGAACGAAACCGACTCGTTGCGTAGAAGAGAGCTCACCTTTCCGGGGAGCCCCGCGAGAACGAGGGCGACCGTGCGTTCCTCGCCCACGAAGTGCTGGTAGACCGTTGCCAGCTGTATCATCTCGTCCAGATCGGGGCGTACCTCGTCGACGGTGATGAGCAGGCCGATGCCCTGGTCGTTCAGAGCTTGGAGCATGCGCGTCATACGGGTGCGCCAGTTGCCGTCGGGCGCGATGCCCGGCTCCCATTCCAGACCGAGAAGCTGTCCGACCGTCAGCCCCTTCAAACGCGCCTTCTCGGACGTGTCAATGAAGTTGGCGGCCGCATCGCGCGTGCGCTCGATGATGTCCTCCAACATGCCCGGGATGGCCGCGACGTTGACAGAGATCCACCCGTGCTCGGCGGCAATACGGGACAAATAGAGGAGGAGCGCCGTCTTGCCCGTGCCGCGCGCCCCGGTGAGAATGGTCGAGAGGTTGGGGTCACCCGGTCCGTTCTCGAAAGCGGACTCCATTTCCGAGATGATGTCGAGACGTCCCGCCATCAGCAAGGGCACGCGTCCGAAAGTGGGAGTGAATGGATTCGGTGCAGTCACGGTGCCTCCTTTTGCGATTTTAGGCGATTTTTGCAATTTTAGGCGATTTTAGGCGAGTTTTGCAAGACGGAGGCCGGTGGGCCTCCGGCGGTTTCCGACGCGCGCCTTTTTGGCGCTTGCGTTACAATACCCGGAGCTTATCTGAGAGGGGCGCATGGCGCCCGATGACGACGAAGGACTCGCTATGGCCATTAACGCACCTGAGGGGACGCGCGATCTTCTGCCCGACGAGGCGCTGTTCTGGAACCAGTTCAAGCAGACGGCGGCCGAGGTGTTCGGCGCCTACGGGTATTTGCCCATCGACACGCCCATTATGGAGCAGACCGAACTGTTCGTCCGCGGCATCGGCGAGGCCACCGACGTGGTGTCGAAGGAGATGTTCACCGCCATTTCGGGTGAGAACCTGCGCCGTTGGGTGGAAGAGGGGAAGGCCCCCAAGGCGAAGAGCCGCCTGAGCCTGCGCCCCGAGGGCACGGCGGGTGTGGTGCGCGCCGTGGTGCAGCACGACCTGGTTCCCCAAGGGGCCGCTCCGGCGAAGCTCATGTACGCCGGTCCCATGTTTCGCGCCGAGCGCCCGCAGAAGGGCCGCCAGCGCCAGTTCAACCAGGTAGGAGTTGAGTGCCTGGGCGCCGAGGAGCCCACGATCGACGCCGAGGCCATCATCATGCTCATGCGCTTCTACGAGAAGGTGGGCATCCCGCGCGAATCCATGCGCCTGCTGCTGAACTCCATGGGCTGCGAGCAGTGTCGCCCGGCCTACCGCGAGCAGGTGAAGGCCTACATGGATGCGCATGGTTCCCCAAGGGGCCGCTCCGGCGAAGCTCATGTACGCCGGTCCCATGTTTCG
>NZ_CAUASN010000006.1 GCF_958431955.1 uncultured Adlercreutzia sp.
GGAAGTCCTTGATCTCCTGCATCTCCTCCACGGCCTCGTCCACGCCGGCCACGTCCGAGAACTTCACGTCGGGGCGCTCCTCGGCGGCCTTCTTCGTCTTGGCCTTGCCGAAGTTCATCTGCGAGTTGTTCGCCTGCTGCATCTTGAAAAAGAAGAAGAAGAGCAGGCCGCCGATGATGAGGATGGGCAGAAGCGTGGCGATGATCTCCAGGAAGGGGCTCGGCAGGGTCACCTGGTAGGACACATCGGGATGCGACGCCAGAAGCTCGCCGAGCGAGTCGCTTCCCACGTAGGTGGAGGTGTAGTTGTGCTCCTTGCCGAGCGTGGCCGGGTCGAGCGTGGTGGTAGCGATGCCCGAGAGCGCCTCGCCGTCGGGATTCTTCTGCGTGGCGAGAAGGGCGTTCATAGCATCGAAGGCGCCGTTGAACGCATCGGCCGCGCCGGCGCCGGCGGTGGCGGCGGGGAAGTAGGTGCCCGACACGGTGTAGTCGCCGGCCGAGTAGGTGACCGACTTCACGCGGCCCTGCTCCACGGCCTGGGTGAACTCGGAGGTGATGAGCTGGTCGGTGACGGTCGTGCCCGCCACGCCCGTGCGCATGAACTGGCTGCCCACGAAGAACGCCACGGCCAGAAGGATGACGACCATGACCATGGTGGTGCGCGACGATGACGAGGGGGTGGGAATCTTGGGGTTGTTGTCTGCCATAGTGGGTTTCTGCCTTTACTGGTAGATCTCGGGCTTCAGAACGCCGATGTAGGGAAGGTTGCGGTAGCGCTCGGCATAATCGAGGCCGTAGCCCACGATGAACTTGTCGGGGCAGGCAAAGCCGACGTAGCGGCACGGGATGTCGGCCTGGTTCTCGGTGTCCTTGCGCATGAGCGCGGCCACGGTCATGGAGGCCGGCCCGCGCGACTCCAAGTTCTGCATCAGGTACTTCAGCGTGAGCCCCGAGTCGATGATGTCCTCGGCGATGATGACGTGGCGGCCGCGGATGTCGGTGTTCAGGTCCTTCAGGATGCGCACCACGCCCGAGCTCTTCACGCCGCTGCCGTAGGACGACACCGCCATGAAGTCCACCTCGAGGGGCAGGTCGATGGCCCGGATGAGGTCGCAGGTGAACACCGCGCCGCCGCGCAGGATGGAGATGACCACGATGCCCTCCGGCCCCGCCACGTCGGCGTAGTCGCGGGTGATGGCCTCGCCCATCTCGCGCACGCGATTGGCGAGATCCTGCTCGGAGAAGTAAATCTCGGAAATGTCGTTATGCACGTGAACTACTTTCTTCCGTCGTCCGGCCGCGCGGGCTCGGACGTTCCCTAATCAAGGCCCAGTGTACCATTGCCCTGAAAACGAACGCCCGCGATACGGGAACGCAACACAGTTGTTTCATTCGGAACGGGCCGCCGCGCGCCGGGGCGAGCCGGCCAGCGGCTGCAGCATAAGGCTTGCGCCCTACTTCACTTCCGCCTGCAGAAGGTCGGGGAACTCCTGGATGAGACGGCCCACGGGCAGGCCCACGATGGTGTCCCAGGCGCCGTCGTAGCGATCCACGAGTGCGGCCCCCTCGCCCTGGATGGCATAGGCGCCGGCCTTGTCGAAGGACTCGCCCTTGCGCAGGTAGTCGGCGATCTCCTCGTCGGTGAGGTCGCGGAACGTGACGTAGCTCGTATCGGCGAGGGTGCGGAAGCCCAGCGAGATGTCCTCGGCGGCCGGGGCGCTTATCATCCACACCGACACGGCCGTGATGACCTCGTGGGTGCGGCCCGAAAGCTCGCGCAGCATGTGCTTCGCGTCCGACAGGCTGCGGGGCTTGCCGTAGATCTTCCCGTTGAGGACCACCATGGTGTCGGCCCCGATGACGATGAGCATGCCCGTGTAGTTCTGGGCGAGCACCTCCTGCACCACCGCGCCCGCCTTGCGCTCGGCGAGCTTCTTCGCCGCCTCCTCGGGGTTGGCGGCCAGGTCGGGCTCGAGGGTCTCGTCCACCGGCGTTTCCGGCGTGTGCACGATGAATCTCACGCCGGCGGCCTCCAGCAGCTCGCGGCGGCGGGGGCTGGCGCTGGCGAGCACCACCTCGAAGGCGGGCTGTGCGGGCGCGGGGGCCTCGCCGGCCTCCTCGGCCACCGCCTGGCGCAACTCGTCGGCCGCCACCTTCGCGGCCACTTCCCCGTTCAGCTTGCTCTCGTCGTTGGTCATGGGAAATCCTTTCTCAGGGGCGTCTCTCCGCGTGCGGCAGGGCGCTCACGCTTTCTTCCTGCGGGCGCGGAAATAGGCCATGGGCTCCACGAGCACGCCCTGCTTGTTGGCGCTCACGGCCAGATCGTGCTGGATGTTGGCCACGTACCCGCCGCGCGGCTTGCCCTCGGCGAAGCCGTCGAGCACCGCCTCCACGCTGGAAGCGTCCACCCGGGCGTCGGGGCCGAGCATGGCCTGCAGAAGCGCGAGCACCGCCCGACGCTGCAGGGGCCGCGCCACGGCGCCGAAGGCCGGGCGCAGGCGGAAGCCCTCGGAGCGGTCGATGCCGAAGGTGTCGTCCTCGGCCACCCATTCGCTGTCGCGCTCGGCCACCTCGGCGGCCATCTGCTCCAGCATGTCGTCCTCGTCGGCGATGAGGTTCATCGAGCGCACGAGCACCTCGGGCAGCGCCTCGTTCCACTCCTTGCAGGGCGGCACCACCTTGTGGCGCACATAGGCGCGGAAGCGGTCAGTATGAGCATTGGTGGCGTCCTCGCGCCAGAGGTTGCCGTCCTCGTCGCACGCGCAGGGCTCGCCGGCGGCCTCGCGCGCGGCCAGGAAGGCGCGCAGCTCGTCGCGGGTCGCGTCGAGCAGGGGGCGCACTACCGGGCCGTTCTCGTAGCGCATGGAGCGGAAGCCCCCGGGACCGGTGCCCACGATGGAGCGCATGTAGAAGTTCTCGATGCGGTCGTCGGCGGTATGCGCCGTGAAGATGCGCGCCTCGGAGAGCGGGCAACCCTCGTGCTGGCACATCGAGCGCAGGGCCTCGTTGGCAGCCAGGTAGCGCTCGCGCCGCGCCACCGCCTCCACGTTCTCGTGGGAGCGCGCGGCCTCGGCGGCGATGTCGATAGAGCAGATGAACAGCGGGATGCGCAGTAGCTCGGCCAGCGACGAGACGAAGCGCTCGTCGCCGTCGGCGTCGTCGCCGCGCAGCTGGTGGTTCACGTGCAGCATGGCCACCGGGCCGATGTCGCCGGCCTCGCGCAGAGCCGCTCCCAGATAGGCGAGCGCCGTGGAGTCGGAGCCGCCCGACACCATGAGCAGCACCGCCGCATCGGGGGCGGCCAAGTTGTGGTCGGCGATGGTTCGCCGGGCCTTTTCCAAGAGATCGGTCATTTCTTCTCCAACATCACAATGGATTCCACATGGTCGGTGTGGGGGAACATGTCGACGGGGCGGATGGCGCGCACCACGTAACCGCCCTCCACGAGCTGCCGCACATCGCGAGCCTGGGTGACGGGATTGCACGAGATGTAGACGATGCGCTCGGGGGCAAGCTCGCAGGCGGCGCGCAGGAAGGCGGGGGTCGAGCCGGCCCGCGGCGGATCCATGAGCAGCACGAGCGGACGGGGCCGTTCCCCCGATGCGGCAAGCTCCTCCATGAACGCCGTAGCATCCTGGGCGACAAACGCGGCGTTCTCCACGCCGTTGTGGCGGGCATTGCCCGTGGCATCGCGAATGGCCGATTCCACCGTGTCCACGCCGATAACGCGGGCGGCGCCCCGCTTGGCGGCCACGAGCCCGATGGTGCCCGTGCCGCAGTAGGCGTCGATGACCGTCTCGGCGCCCGTCAGGTTCGCCAGGCGGATGGCCTCGTCGTAGAGCACCTCAGTCTGCGTGGCGTTCACCTGGTAGAACGACCGGGACGAGATGCGGAAGGACAGCCCGCAGAGCGTATCCAGGATGAAGCCCGGGCCGTACAGCACGCGCTCCTTCTCGCCGAGGATGACATTGGTCTGGCGCGTGTTCACGTTCTGCACGATGGTGGTGACCTCGGGCACGCGGCGGACCAGCTCGCGGCAGAAGGCCTTCGCCGAGGGGAACTCCTCGCCGTTGGTGACCACGGTAACGAGCACTTCCCCGCTCTCGTGGCCCGCGCGCACCACCACGTGCCGCACAAACCCGGTGCCCGCGTCCTCGTCGTAGGGCTCCATGCCCCAACGGGCCATGATGTCGCGGATGGCCAGCGTCACCCGCTTGGCTACCTCGTTCTCGATGGCGCATGCGTCGGTGGGAATGAGGCGGTGCGTGCCCGCCTCGTACATACCCGTGAGGATGTCGGCGCGGGAGAACCGGACGTCGCCGCCTCTCCCCTTCCCCTTCGCACCACCCTTGGCCGCGCCGTTCTTCCGGGCCTTTCCTTTGGCAGGCGCGTAGGGGGATATCACCTTGTTGCGGTAGTGGAAGGGCTCTTCCATGCCCAAGATGGGCAGCATCGTCTCGGCGGGAGCCAAATCGGCGAAAAGATCGGCCACGGCCCGCTGCTTCGCCGCAAGCTGGACCCCATAGGGCACGTCCAGCTGGCTGCAGCCGCCGCAGCGGCCGAACACCGGGCAGAGCGCGCAGGAGCTGGCGGCGCGGTTACTGGTGCGTTTCGACTTGTTGTCATGCTTTCTCGTCATAGACTCATTTTGACATAATGGGGCCACTGGAAAAGGAGGCAATCATGAACTTCATTATTCGCTGGATCGTCACCGCCATCGCCGTCGCGGCCGCCGTGTGGATCGTGCCGGGCGTCGAGATCGTCAACGGAGGGGCCTCGTGGGTGGGCATCGTGTTCTTCGCGCTCATCCTGTCGCTCATCAACATGTCCATCAAGCCGATTTTGCAGGTGCTGTCGCTGCCGGTGACGGTGCTCACGCTGGGCATCTTCTACCTCATCGTGAACACGCTTTTGCTCTACATCGCCGCATGGCTTGCCAACGGGCTTTTCGGCGCGGGCTTCTACATCGCCAGCTTCGGCAGCGCGTTTGTGGCCTCCATCGTCATCTCCATCGTGTCCGCCCTCGTGAACGGGCTTGTGGGTAACGACAACTAAGAGGAGCCCTCAGCCACGGGGAATCGCCCGTCAGAGCCTTCTAGCCGCGTCGCACCTCTACTCCGAGCGCAGCGCCTCCACCGGGTCCTTGCGGGCGGCGGCCATGGCCGGGAACAGGCCCGCGATGAACGACAGGAACACGCTGATGGCCACGAGAATGGCCGCGGCCACCGGCGGCAGCAGCGCCACGTCGGGCACGTCCAAAAGCGCGAGCACGAGCGCGTTCACGGGAATGCACACGAGCGCCACGACGCCCACGCCGATGAGGCCGGCGGTGAGGCCCTCGATGATGGTCTCGGCGTTGAACACGCGGCTGATGTCGCCCTTGCTGGCACCGATGGCGCGCAGGATGCCGATCTCCTTCTTGCGCTCGAGCACCGAGATGTAGGTGATGATGCCGATCATGATGGACGACACCACGAGCGAGATGGCCACGAACGCGATGAGCACGTAGCTGATCATGTCCACGATGGTGGTGACCGACTTCATGAGCGTGCCGACGAAGTCGGTGTAGGAGATCTTCTTGTCGCCCTCCCCGGCGGCCTCCATGCGCTCGTTGTACCCGTCGAGGATGGCGATGACCTCCTGCTTGTCCTCGAAATTGTCGGGGTATATCTCGATCTCGGAGGGCTTGGCCAGATCGGCGTAGCCGAGCTTCGCCAGGTTGCCGTCGAAGGAGCGCGTGCCGTCGGTCATGAGCGACATGATGAGCTCGCGCAGCTCGTCCTCGGTCATGGCCATCTGGAAGGCGTTCTGGAAGGCATCGGCGTCCACCGACATGGCGAGCGGGATGTTCTCCTGCAGCTGGCCGATGACCTTCTGGACCGACGACTCGGTCTTCGAGCCGATGATGCCCATGGCCTCCTCCATGTACGCCGTCATCGAGCGCTCGAGAGCCGCCGAGATCTTCGACGCCATCTCCTGCTGCATGGCGTTCGCGTCCACGATCTTGCCGGCGTACTGCCCCACGAGCGCCTGGAACTCGGTGCTGCGCATGTAGCTCTCGAGGGTGCCTTGGGCAAGCGTCTGGAAGTCGGGCGGCGCGCCTCCCTCGGCCACACCGGCCATGGCCTCCTGGTAGGCCGCACCGAGCGCGTTGGCGTAGCCGGCCATGGCGGCGCCCATCATCTCGCCCATGGCTTGCTGGCTGAAGGCCGAGGACATGTCCAGGTCGAGGTCGCTCGCATCGAGGGCGGGCGGCGCGGGCAGGTCGTCGGCAGACAGGCCCCCGCTGATGGAGCTCGTGTCCACCTCGATCTTCGACTCGTCGAACTTGAAGGCGTCCTGAAGCGCATCCTCATCCACGGTGAAGAGGGACTCCATCTCGAAGCCCGAGGCGGCGCCGTCCTCCTCCTCGGCGAATTCCGTGCCGTTGAACACGTCCACCGTCGGCTCGGCCAGCTGCTCCTGCACGATGGGCGTCTCCTTCGCCGCGTCGATGAGGTGGTAGGTGAGCTCGGGCGTGTAGTAGATGCCCGTGGAGAGTGCCGTGGCCTTCGCCTCCGGGGAGGGCTGCACCACGCCGACGATCTTCAGCTCCTCGCCGGCATCCACGAGCCCGCGCATGTAGTCCTCGTCGCCGGTCTTGTCCACCCACACCTTGTTCTCCTCGTCGTAGGTGTAGAAATCGGCGGCGTTCACGATCTTCAGCGGCACCGCCATGATCTCCTCGTAGGTGAACTCCAGATCGTCGTCGGGCGAGACGACGTCCTCCTCGTTCATGAACTGGTCGATCATGTCCTCCAAGACCGCATGGTCGCGCAGACCGAGGGCGTAGGTCACCAGATCGGGCAGCGTGCCGCCCGACGTGAGCACGACGACACACTCGTCGTAGGCCGCAGGCCAGCGGCCGGCCTTCACATCGTACTGGTCCTCCACGATGGCGGAGTTCCCCATCATCTCGCTGAACACGTCGGTGGAGTACATGGTGGACATGAGGGCGTTGGAAGAGCTGCTGCCCATGCCGAAGGCCGAGAACGTGGTGTCGGGGTTGATCTGGCGCACTCCGCCTTCGGTGTTGCCGTCGAAGATCTGGGGCACCACGTTGTAGCGGTACTCGATGGAGTTCACGTAGCCGTCGATGCCGTCGCCGCCCTCGTCGAGGAACTGCTTCAGCGAGGCCAGGTCGTTGTTCTCCAGGCTGGCGAACATGCTGGTGACCATCTTCGACTCGGGCACCGCGTCACGCGCGGCCGGGTCGTTCTCGTCGCCGTAGGTGCCGCCGGAAAGCCCCGCCGCCGACAGCACGTCGTCGCCCTCGCCGCCCCCGTCGGCCGGCGTATCCCCGTCGTCTGAGCCCATGCCCATGAGAGACGTGATGTCAAAGCCCGTGGACATAATCTGCAGCGGGTACACCGACAGCGTCTCCTCCTCGGTCTTCTGAATGTAGTTGTCCACGCCGTTGGCGAGCGCGAGGATAGCCGCGATGCCCATGATGCCGATGGAGCCCGCGAAGGCCGTCATGATGGTGCGGCCCTTCTTGGTCATGAGGTTGTTCGCAGACAGCGCGAGCGCCGTGAGGAAGCTCATGGAGGTGCGGCGAATGGGCTTCTGCGAGAGGTGCATCTCCTCCTCGGTGGGGAAGTAGGGGTCGGTGTCCGACCGGATGACGCCGTCGGCCAGGTTCACCGTGCGCGTGGCGTACTCGGCCGCGAGCTCCGGGTTGTGGGTGACCATGATGACGAGGCGGTCTTTGGCGATCTGGGTGAGCAGGTCCATGATCTGCACCGAGGTGTGCGAGTCGAGGGCGCCGGTGGGCTCGTCGGCCAGCACGATCTCGGGGTCGTTGATGAGGGCACGGGCGATGGCCACGCGCTGCATCTGGCCGCCCGACAGCTGGCTCGGCCGCTTGCCCACGTGCTCGGCGAGCCCCACGGCCGCGAGCGCCTCCTTCGCGCGGCGCGTGCGCTCGGCCTTCCCCACGCCCGACAAGGTGAGCGCCAGCTCCACGTTCTGCAGGATGGTCTGGTGCGGGATAAGGTTGTAGCTCTGGAACACGAACCCGATGCGGTTGTTGCGGAAGGTGTCCCAGTCGCGGTCCTTGTACTGGTGGGTGGAGATGCCGTCGACGATCATGTCGCCGGAATCGTAGTGGTCCAGGCCGCCCATCACGTTCAAAAGCGTGGTCTTGCCCGATCCCGACGGCCCCAGGATGGCCACGAACTCGTTGTCGCGGAACGAGATGGACACGTCGTCGAGCGCCACCTGGGTGAAGTCGCCCGTCCGGTACGATTTGCAGATGTTCCTCAGCTGTAGCATGCGCGGTTCTCTCCCTCGGATTTTGATCGCGCCTATTATGATGGTCGCCCCCTGTGCGCGCGTAACGCTTTTGTCAAAAAGCGAGTTATTTGCACAGATTTGCCACGATCGCCGACGATTTAGCGGTATTCTGTCTGGGTTCAAATGCGCCCCGACGCGGGGTGCCAAGCAGAAAGGAACCGTCCATGGACGCCAAGGTGTACGAACTTATCAACGACCAGATCAACAAGGAGCTGTACTCCGCCTACCTGTACCTCTCCTTCGCCGACTACTACGAGGAGGAGGGCCTGTCCGGCTACGCCAACTACTTCGAGATCCAGGCCGCCGAGGAGCGTGACCACGCGCTCATCTTCCGCAAGTACCTGCACGAGAACGGCGAGAAGGTGCGCCTTCTGGCCATCGACCAGCCCGACAAGACCTTCGCCAACTTCATGGAGCCCCTTGAGGCCGCTATGGAGCACGAGAAGTACGTGACCGCGCTCATCCACGACATCTACGCCGCCGCCGTGGACGCCCACGACTACCGCACCCAGAAGTTCCTCGGCTGGTTCATCGACGAGCAGCTGGAGGAAGAGGACAACGCCGACACCATGATCACCAACATGAAGCTGTTCGGCGGCGACCCGAAGGGCCTCTACGACCTGGATCGCGAGTGCGCCTCCCGCGTGTACTCGACCCCGAGCCCCCTGGCCGCCGAGTAAGCCGCACTTGAACCGCATACTCCTACATGCTTGCTGCGGACCGTGCTCCTTGGAGCCGGTCCGCATTTTGCGCTCCGAGGGAGTGGAGCCCGTGGTGTTCTTCGCGAACTCCAACATCCACCCCGCCGACGAGTACGCGCACCGGCTGGACACGCTGCGTGCGTGGGCGGCCGAGGAGGGGCTGGAGGTGGTCGAGGGCGTCTACGATGCCGAAGCCTGGGAAGCGACAGCCGGGCGCGCCGGCGATGCAGCCGAGGAGCGGTTCGGCGTGATCGTGAACGAGGAGGGCGATGCTGCGGAGAGCGCCCCGGACGCCGCGGGCGCCAAGCGCTCCGAGGCCCGCGCCGCTCGCGAGGCCCGCTGCCGCGCCTGCTACCGCCTGCGCTTCGAGGAGGCGGCCCGCTATGCCCGCGAGCACGACTTCGATGCCCTGGGCACCACGCTGTCGGTGAGCCCCTACCAGTACACGCGCATTATCCGTGAGGAACTGGAGCGCGCCTGCGAGCGCGAGGGCATACGCGCGCACTTCGAGGACTACCGTCCCTTCTATGACGAGGCCACCCGCCGCTCTCGCGAAGGAGGCATGTACCGCCAGAACTACTGCGGCTGCCGCTTCTCCGACGCCGAGGCCGCCGCCGAGCGCGAGGCGCGCAAGGCCGCACGCCGAGCCGAGCGCGAGGCCGAGGCAGCCGCCCACGCCGACGAGCGCGCCGCCGAGGAAGCCGAGCGCGCCCGCAACCGCGCCGAGAAGCAGGCCTACGCCGCCAAGCAGGCCAGAAAGCGCGCCATCCTGAAGGCCCTGCGCGAGCAGCAAGGGAGCGGTCATGGCGAATAGGGGAAATCGCAGCGGAAGCCCCCTGGGCATCGGCGTCTTGGGCCTCGGCCTGCTGCTGACCAACGCCACCGCCGCCCTGCTCTCATCGGGCGCCTCCATTATCGGCTGCCTGATCGCCTTGGATCGGCCGGCGGGGTTTTTGCCCCTGGTCGCAGGCGTGGGCATCGGCCTGCTTCTCGGCAGCGGCCTGCTGCTTGCCACGACGCTGAAAAAGCTGCCGACGCCCCTGATCGCTCCCACAACCGGAGCGGGCGCATGGGTGGCAGCGGCTCTGTTCGCCGCCATCGGGCTAGCCGCCCCCAACGAGGGGTTCAGCCTCTGCTTCGCCATCGCCGGCATCGCCTACGGCATCGGCGCCGTCGACCTTATGATCGGCTGGCGCGACCGACTGGCTCTGCTGCCCGCAATCGCCGTGCTCGCGACCATCAGCTGGGCGCTGACCCTGGCCGCCCTTATCGCCATCGCCTGCTTCTCCTTCGCCAGCACTGCCATCATGCTGGCCATGAACATCCTCACGCCGCTTGTCGGCTGCGCCCTGTCGTTCGGCATTCTGCGCCAGAAGCATACTGACGAGGCCATTCCGACACCGCACGCAAAGACCGATGCGCCGGCGCTGTGGCCCATCCTAGGCGGAGCCGCCATCTGCTGCGTCGTGCTCGGCTTTACTTGCGGCACGCCGCACCCTACCGACGGGTTCGTCCATGCCGAGACCATATCGCGCGGCGTCTTTCTGGGCTTCGTCCTCTGCACGGGCGCATTGGGATTGATCGCCACCTCCGTGCCCCAACCGCTGCGGTTGCGCACGGCCTTCTCCGCCCTGTGCCCGATCATGGCGGCACTCCCCTCCATCCCCTGCTTCGTTCCCGTGCAGCCCGATGGCATCGTAGGCACGGTGCTGGGCGTCCTCACCGGCATCGGATTCGCCTTCTTCGCCGCCCTGATGGGCTGGCATCTGTACGCTTTCACCGGCCCCCTGCGAACCGACCAGGCCGACTGCATCCCGGCGGCTCGGCGCTGGAGTCTCTCCATCGCCCTTGTCACGGTAGCGCTCGGCGGCGGCATCCTCGCTAGCCCCGCGCTCGACGATCTGATAAAGACGACGGTATCGCTCACCTTGTTCGTCGGCTACCTCGTGGCCCTGGCCACGGTGGCCTTCGCCCGGGGAAATTCCCGCTCGGCTGCAAGCGCTGCCCCGGCGCCTGAAGGCGATCCAGAGGGCCGCGATATTCCCGCGACCGATCCCATCGACGCCCGCTGTGCGCAGCTGGGTGAACAGCACGGCCTCTCTCCTCGCGAGAGCGAGGTGCTCGCCCTGCTCGCGCGTGGGCGCACCGCCACCTACATCGCCGGCGAGCTGTACGTGTCGAAGGAGACCGTGAAGGTGCATGTGCGCCATATATACGAGAAGCTCGGCGTGCATTCGCGCACCGAGCTTCTCGATCTGTTCCAATGCTAAGAAGAAAGCACCGACCCGATCTCGCGGCCCCACCGTCGGGCGCGCCGATCAGCGAACTGCCCTCATTCGGCACGGAAATTGCAGTTAGCAGCGTCTGGAACCTTTCGATTCGCCCTGGACTATATGAAATTCGTTATTTCTTGAGGATCTCTCGGCCTCAGGACGCTGCTAACTGCAATTTTCGCTCCCTTTTCGCCTCCTTGGCCATTTCACATGCAAAATGGCCCCGCCCCGAACCGGAGGGAGGGAAGCCGGTTCGGGGCGGGGCCTAAAGAAGAGTGCGAAGGCGTGGAAACCGATGCCTTCGCCGGAAGAGCATTCAGCGCGCTACAGCACTTCCTGGCCGGTGATCAGCTTGCCGGCCACGCGACCGTGGGTCATGGCCATGCCGATGGAGTTGCCGGCGAAAGGCGTGGTGTACTGCAAGCCGTAACGGCCGCCCAGGGTGTTGCCCGCGGCATACAGGTTCGGAATAACCTCGTAGTTCTGATTCACGACCTGCAGATCGCCGTTGGTCTCAAGGCCCGTCAGGGTCACGAGGCTCACGCCCATAGTGCGCGTGTTGGCCCCGAAGCCCTCGGCCGCGGCGTTTCCGCAACCGTAGAACGGCGGGTTCTCGATGGGGGTCATCAGCACGGCGTCCTTGCCGAAATCGCTGTCCTCACCGGCATGGCACAGCTCGTTGTAGCGCTCGATGCTGGCCAGGAACGCCTCCTTGGTCTCACCCGCGTAGCCCAGCATATCGGCCAGGCCGTCCAAGGTGCTTGCGGCATACACCTGGGAGGGCATGCGCTCCGCCACCGTGCACATGCGCACCGTACCGCCCGCCGGATCGTCCACGGGAAGGGCCTGCATGTCCTCCACCAGCTCGGTGTAGTAGTCGGGACGGCCGAAGTTGGCGCAGCCGTGGTCGAGCGAGGAATTCTTCAGGGTCTCCTCGTAGTTGGCGTCGGTGACCAGCGTGAAGCCGCCGAAGGGCTGGCGCACCGCGATGGCCATGGAGTCGCAGATGGCCGCCTCGTTCATGAAGCGCTCGCCCTGGGAGTTCAGCCACAGGAAGGGGCTCGACCCCCACGGGCCCGAGGCGCCGCCGCCGAAGCTCATGGCGCCACGCGGGCCGGCCTCGATGAAGCCGCCGGCCCAGCAGCCCATCTTGTGGCCCTCGCCCATGCAGTCGGACTGGCCCTGCAGCGACGAGGCGTCCATGCCCATGCGCTCATTGTGCTCGCGGTACTCCGTCAGCAGATTCCACGTCATGTCGGTGTTGGCCGCGAAGTCGCCGGTGCACAGGATGACGCCCTTGCTGGCCACGTACTTCGCGTAGCCGTCGGAACGCTCGGAGATGACGCCGGTCACCGCGCCGCTCTCGTCCTGGGTGAGCACCGTGGCCTTCTCGCCACAGTACCACGTGGCACCGAGGTCCTTGCCCTCCAAAATGGAGAACTGCTGGAACTCGTCCAGGCGCGACAGGGCCGCCACGCCGTCCACCGGCTGATGCTGAATGGGGCCCATGAACTGCACCACGCAGGGCCAGGTCTTGAAGCCGCCGCGGTAGAGCGGGTAATCCACGGTGCCGTCCAGGGAAAGGCCGCTCTGATGCACGCAGATCATGCTGTCGTCCAAGGGGCTGATAGACGGATCGGCCTCGCTCACCAGCTTAATGCGGTCGTCGGGCCAGTTCACCAGCGAGGCCGCATGGTCGAACATCTCGCCGGAGTTCGCCACGAACTTGCGAATAACCTCGGTGTTCACGCGACCGCCGGCGCGCAGGCAGAACTCCTGCACGATCTCGCCCTCGTTGTAGGGCCCGAATCCGCGCTCAATGAGGAACTGGGAATTCACGTGCCCGATGTCCTCGCCCTTCACCTTGCGGCTCTCCTCGGGCGACTGCTCGATCACGGCCACCTTCGCGCCGCCCTCGGCCGCGGCCAGAGCCGCCTGGATGCCCGCATGGCCGCCGCCGCATACCACAACGTCGCACTCGATGACCTCCACGATCTCGTCATCGGAGATCTGAGGGGCGGCACCGAGCCAATCCTCGGTCGCGGCGTAGCCGGGCGTGGCCGCCCCACTGCTGGCAACCGCGCCGTCACTCGCGCCGTCACCGGTGTCGCTCAGCTCGGCAGTCGGCGCCGCCGGCGCACATCCCGCCGTCACACCGGCCGCGAGAGCTGCCGCGCCCGCCAAGCCGGCGCCCTTCAGAAAACCGCGGCGAGAAACGCCGTTCTGCATTGCCTCTTCCATGAGTTCCTCCTTTGTTGCCTCAACTCTCTCGACCCAGGCTCGTTCACGCCGAGCCGAAACTGGTCTCAGCATAGGTGCGACGGCGTGACGACGTATCCCCCCAAGCGGGGAAAAGCCATAACCACAAAGGGGGTATTTTGACGATATTCCCCGCGTACACTGCCTGTTTTCAGGGGAAGGCGAGCCCGTTCGATACGTTCGACCCAAAACAATGCGTTAGCTCCCCAGCAGTGCATTACCTTTCCCCCACTGTTTCCCCGCCGTTGCGGGCAAAGGCAAACCGATGGTCTATCATGGGCCGATATCTTCGAGAAGGAGCCGCTATGCCTCGCGCCATCGCCTTTGCACATCCGCAGCTTTCGCCCAACGCCTCGGCAGCGGGAGCCAAAGTGTGTCCCGAGATACGGGATCTGCTGCGCCGCTCCGGCAAGAAGAGCGTGCGCGAGTACACCTTGGGCGAGGAGATCTTCAATGCGGTGACCCACGGGGTGGGCGCAGGGCTTGCCGTGGCGGCCCTCGTGCTGCTCATCGTGAAATCGGTCGGCGACGGCGGCGGCATCCTTCTGGCCGCGGCCCTCGTGTACGGCATCGCGCTCCTGCTGGAGTACCTCATGTCAACTTTGTACCACGCCCTTGCGGCCGACGCGGCCAAGCGCGTGTTCAAAGTGCTCGACCACTCGGGCATCTACCTGCTTATCGCCGGCACCTACACTCCCTACTGCCTCATCACACTCGGGCATGTGGGCGGCCTGTGGCTTGCGACCTTCGTGTGGGCCGTGGCGCTCGTCGGCATCGCCTGCGAGGCGTTCTGGACCTTCCGCCCCCGCTGGATCTCGGCCGTGCTGTACGTGGCGCTGGGGTGGGCCATCGTGTTCTTCCTGCCCGAGCTGTACGCCCAACTGCACGCGATCGGCTTCTGGCTTTTGGCTGCGGGCGGCATCAGCTACACCGTGGGCGCGGTGTTCTACATCTTCAAGAAGGTGCGCTACCTGCACTCCATCTTCCACCTGTTCGTGCTGGCCGGAAGCATCCTGCAGTTCTTCAGCGTGTACTTCTTCGTGATTTAGCAGGCCCTACACAACACCACTCATGTATAGCGGCAGGCAAATCCGATCCCCCTTTACTTCCAAAGCGCGCGGATGCAGCACGAATTCGGTGCCGACCTTCTTCCCGAACTTGCTCTTAAACTTGTCGAGCGAGACGGTTTTGTAGCGCCTTCCGCTTTTTACCTCGACAGGGGCGATGCGCGTCTTCATGGCTGCGTTGGGGTAGGGCTGCCTGATGAGGAAGTCGATTTCCATGCGCTCGGCCGCTACCCGCGAATAGGACGAGTAGAAGTGGAGGGAGCGCCCGGCGGCAACAAGCTGCTGTGCCACGACGTTCTCCGCCAGCATCCCTTCATTGCTTTCGATTCTGCCTTTCAGTATTTCCTGATAGAGCGAAGGCGATGACTCCTCGTCGTCACCGTAAGCCATCGTGGCCAGAAGGCCCGTATCGGCAAGGTAGCATTTCACCGCATCGCCGCGTGTCATGTTGAGCCCCACATCAGGGTCGGTGCAGTTGTAGCAGTTGTTCACGAGGCACGCATCTGACAGCCACTTGATAGCGTCTTCGTACTCGCGCGTTCGAGCGCCCTTGTCGAGCTCCGCCAAGACCAGCCTCTTCTCTTTACGTGAAAGCTGGCTGGGAATATCGTCGAATAGCGAGCGGATCTTATGGGCGTCTTCCCCGCCGTACTTTGCGATATCCTCCCGGTACAGTCGGAGAATAGCCTTCTTTGCGCGCTCCACCTTCCCGAAATCGCGTGCGTCCACATAGGCAGCCACTGCTTGGGGCATGCCGCCTACCAGCATATATTCGCGGAAGTAGAGCTCGGCCTTTCGATGCAGCTCAGTTGGCAGCGGGGTGAGCGCCCTGCGGCTCTCGGCAATGAGAGCACGCAAGCCACCCTCCCCAAACGCATCCAGAAACTCACCGAAGCAGAAGGGGCGCAAAACAATGGCCTCTTCCTCGGAAGGGATGAGGATATCGGACACGTTGCGTTTCAAGGAGATGAGCGATCCCGTTTCCATGTAATCGTATCGCCCATCCGCTACGAGATGCTTGATGAACTCCCTTGCCTGCGGAAACGACTGCACCTCGTCGAACACGATGAGGGTATCCCTCTCGATGTACGATCCCCCCGTGAAGGCTTGCAGGTAAAGAAAAAACTGGTTCAAATTGCTTCGTGTATCCAGAAAGGTCTGCTTGAACTCCTCAGTTGATCTGGAGAAATCCACGAGAATGCAGCTACCGTACTCTTGACGGCCGAATTCCATAGCGAGTGAGGACTTGCCAACACGGCGGGCTCCTTCTATGAGCATAGCAGTGCTTCCAGCACTCTCGTTTTTCCATTGGAGGAGCTTTGCATAGGCATCACGTTTGAAAAAAGTAGCCATTACACACCCTATCAGGTATTATTGAAGAGCTTTCACGAATCCTAAGTTATATATGCTCATGATTTTACACGAATCCTAAGTTATACATGCCCATGATTTTACACGAATCCTAAGTTATATATCGATCCGTACTTGGCTATTTAGCAGCTCAACCAAAAGAAGGCGCCCGTTGGGGCGCCTTCTAAGGGAGGGCGGAGTTTTCTTCGGCCTACAGGCGCGACAGGGCGTGCTTGGCGGCGACGCGTCCGGAGTTGATATTGTTCGCGTTCGCCCCGCCTGCAATATTGATGGTGTAGATGTTCGCCCATAGCATAGCGCCTTCCACGCCCACCACGTACAGGCCCTCGATGGGGTCGCCGGCGTCGGTGATGGCGTTGAAGTTACGGTCGGTCTGAATGGAGCCGATGGCCACCTGCACGTCGGGCGTCACGTGGAATCCGTAGTAGGGGGCAGTGCCGAAGTCAATGAGGAACTCCGCATCTTTGCCGTAGTCGGCGTCGTCCTTGGCGGTGCAGTAGCCGTTGTAGCGCTCTACTGTGCCGGCGAGCGCCGTGGCGTCCACGCCCATGGCCTGCGCCAGGGCCTCGACGGTGTCGGCCTTCACCACCTCGCCCGAAGCCAGGCCGTTGTTCAGCTGATCGGCGGCATCCTGCTCGCCGTTCATGTAGATGTCGAGCATAGCCTGGTCCATCAGGATATGGGTCTTCTTGTTGGGCCAGGTGGGCACCGTCATGAGCATGGCGTTCACCGACGAGAAGTTCTCGTTCACGAAGCGCTCCGCGTTCTCGTTGACCCAGATACTGTAAGGAGCGGCCACACCGATAAGGAAGCTGAACTTGCCGCCTTCGAAATACCCAGGAAGCCCGCGCACCGCAAGCGCCATGAGATACGCGGTGCTTTGACTATAGTCTTTCGCGCCCGCCTCAATAAGCATGTTATGGGCTGTAGCATCATGACCGGGCATGCCCACGTACACAGCGTCTTCCGTATTTATACCGTTCTTTGATACCATTTTGAAGTCTTCCGCAAAACCGCCCGTGGCCACGATGACCGAGGAGGCATTGACTTGAATATTCTTGCCACCCTCGTCGGTAACGATGATGCCGGTGGCTTTCCCGTCGGTCATGACAATCTGCTTGGCTAGGGTGTTGTAGCGAATATCGACCCCAGCCTCTTCGGCAGCCTTCAGCATGTGAGGTACGTAGCCCACGGCGCCCTTATCTTCCTCAAAACGATGGAAGACCTTCTCGGTGCCATTGTCAGCGTCTACGCTCATGAAAGTTACCCCATGATCGAGAAGCCAATTGACGTTGTCTCCAGAGTTATGCACCATATCGACGTAGCGCGGTCCGTTGACGCGCTGCTGGGCGGCCTCCAGCTCCTGGCGGATGAGCGCGCCCGTGGAGAGGTTCGTCACGCCCTCCTGCTCCTGCATGCGGGAGCCCACGGCGAAGATGCCCTCCACGCCGGCCTCGCCGCCGCCTGCAACCGCTTCGCGTTCCACGCAGATGACGCGGGCGCCCGCCTCGCCGGCCTCCACCGCAGCAGCCAGGCCAGAACCGCCGGCACCCACAATGACGATGTCGCAGTCCTCGGTGCTGTCGACGCTGAGGGGCTCCGCGACCGCCTCGGCGTTCGCAGGCTCCTTTTGCGCGGCGGGCGCACAGCCGCCCAGCACCGCCAGCGACCCTAGCAGGGCTGTGGCACCCACGCCGCGCAGGAAGCCGCGACGGTCGATGGTGTGCGGTGCGACGACAGGCGGCTCCTCGATGATGTCGTTGTTATCAAGCTCGTTCGTGCTCTCGGTCATAATGCCCTCCTTCGCAAGGCGTCGTGTCTTAACGCAACGAGCATAGGGGCGCTCCTATGCGGCACTCAAGAAACAACGGGCGCGGCTGTTCCGAGATGCGGAACAAATGGGCTCGTGTGTGTCACATCTTGGTAAGGTGCAGGGGGATGCTGTGTCATACTCGTCCTATGGAAGGGATTACTCTCGGTAGGGGGATGCCATGGACTCGAAGGACTGCCTCGCGCATATTCAGCAGCGGCGCCAAATACTGCGCGCCTTGGCAGCAGTGACTGCCCGCAAGCCGTTCTCCGCCATCACGGTGCAGAACATCTGCGACGAGTGTGGCATCTCGCGCTCCACGTTCTACCGCAGTTTCTCCAGCATAAAAGATGTGGCCTACTGGTACCAATTGTACTGCGCTATGCTGGGGCTTTACCAAATCGGTCGTACCTTAAATATTACGAAGGGCCACGCTGCCTCCATCCGGCTGCTCAGCGAGCTGTTTCCTGTCTACGGCAACTTCTTCCGCAACTGGGACTACGATTTCTCGCTGCCGTCCGTGACCACCCACATTGAGGAGATGCGCACCGTGCTAGCTGAGCGCGGCATAGTCGTTGACGCCGCCGTAGAATACCAGCTGGACGGCATTGCGCGCATGGCGCACCACATGATAGAGCGCTGGTTCAACAGCGGCATGGACATCACCGTCGAGCAGCTGGCCGACATCATCGCCTCGCAGTACCCGGAAAACCTGCGCCGCATCTTCGACACGCCGCCCACGCCCCGCGACCCCGCCCAAGTGGCCAGCATGCTCATAGGCGCAGCGCCCTGCTAGCGAGGTCTCCGTAGTGGCTGTGCAGAGTAAAGCCTTAGGATGATTAGACTGGCCCCAGCTAGCTGACATGCGCCGCGCGCAGGGCGGCGATCTCGGCGCCCCAGCCGGCCAGGTCGTCCTGGGGCGTTTCCAGAAAGAAGGGCAGATCGCGCAGGGCGGGATGGTTCGTCACCGCTGAAAGCGCCTCGAAGCCGATGTGTCCCTCGCCGATGGGGGCGTGGCGGTCCTTGCGGGCGCCGAGCAGGTTCTTCGAGTCGTTCAGGTGAATGGCGCGCAGGCGGTCGAGCCCGATAACGCGGTCGAACTCCTCCAGCACGCCGTCCAGGTTGCCGGCGACATCGTAGCCGCCGTCCCACACGTGGCACGTATCCAGGCACACGCCCACCTTGTCGGAAAGCCCCACCGCGTCGATGATGGCGGCCAGCTCCTCGAAGCGGCCGCCCACCTCGGTGCCCTTGCCGGCCATGGTCTCCAGCAGAAGCGTGGTGGACTGGTCCGGGGTGAGCACCCGATTCAGGGCGTCGGCGATAAGCTCGATGCCCGTCTCCATGCCCTGGCCCACATGGCATCCGGGATGCATGTTGTACAGCTGGCCGGGGGTGTTCTCCATGCGCATGAGGTCGTCGGTCAAAAGCTCGATGGCGAACTGGCGCGTCTCGGGCTTGGCGGCGGCCGGGTTCATGGTGTAGGGCGCATGGGCGAGAAAGCGCGTGATGCCGTGCTCGCCGGCGTACTCGTGGAAGGCGGCCACGTCGGCCGGGTCGATGGCCTTGGCACGACCGCCCCGCGGATTGCGCGTGAAGAACTGGAAGGTGTTCCCGTCGATGGAGACCGCGTCTTTCGCCATCTTCAGATATCCCTTGGCACTGGACAGATGGCAACCGATGGTGAACATGGCCTTCCTTTCGACGAAGCTAACGCAGCGGCCGCCTAGTATACGCCCGCCACAATGCCGCACATAAAAAGAGCGCGACTTCGCAGCCGCGCTCCGTTGCCCCGTCGCACCCGCTAGTTCACCAGCTTGAACACCTTGTCCTTCTCGCCTTTCAGGTAGTGGACGATATTCTGGCAGGACAGGCGCTCCAAATCTTCGATGGACGACGAGGAATAGAACGCAGAATGGGGTGTGAGCATAACGTTGTCACGGCCCACAAGGGGGCTTGAGGCCAAATCCGGCGTCTCATCATAGAGCACATCGGCCCCAAAGGCTCGCAGCTGACCGGCATCCAGAGCCGCTACCAGAGCCCTTTCGTCCACGCACAAGCCGCGCCCCAAATTGATGAAGATAGGACGACGCTCCATGGCGGCGAAGGTGGCCTCGTTAAAGTAGTAAACGTTGTCCTCGGTGAGGTTCATGTGGTTCACGATGATGTCGGCCTGGGCAAATAGCTCCTCGGGGGTCACCCGTTCCACGCCCAAGGCCCCGAAGGCTGCATCGTCGCCCGCAATGTCGGTGGCAATGACGCGACCGACCAGACCCGCCGCCTTGCGAGCCGTACACTTCCCGATTTTTCCGAAGCCCACAATGCCCAGTGTCTGATCCTGCAGGCGCGGCCACTGGGGGGCGGCAGCGTAGTCCCATTTGTGGTCGTCGTCAATTTCGCGCTGGTAGAATTTGAAGTGCTTGTTCAGCGCGCACATGTAGGCGATGGCGCTCTCGGACACGTCCCAGGTGCAGTACTCCCCCACCGGGCACACGCCGATGCCCCGAGCCGTGGCCGCTGCCAGATCCACGTTGTCGTAGCCGGTGGCGTTGATGGAGATCACTTTCAGGTTGGCCGCGGCCGCCTGGGCCTCGTCGTCCATGGGAATGAACGCGGTGAGCAACGCATCGGCATCGGCCAGGTGCGCATAAAACTCCGCCCGGGCGTCGTCGGCGTATGACAAGACATCGATAACCGTATCAGGACCAAGGCCTTCGACGAGAGTGCGTATCTCCAGCGTGTGATCGGGCATCATGGAGTCGGGGTAGTCGCTGATGAGAACCTTCATGGGAAATCCTCCTGGGAACAAAGGGTGGCAAGGGCGGCCCGGCGGTCGGCGGCGCGAGCGGCGGGCCCGAGCTCCTTCACCAGGCGAGGCCAGCAGCCGGCACAAACTGCGGGCCTCGCCGAAGGTGCGTCGGTTACGGACGATAGATAGGCTGGGTCAGGCAGTGAGGGCCACCGCCGGCGTGCAGGATCTGATCCAGCGGCACGTCGATGACATCCAAACCGAGTGCGCGCATCTTATCGTTGATGTGCTTGTTCTTCTGGATGGCCACCACCTTGCCATCGCCGATGCACTGCACATTACAACCATGTTTGTACATGTCCTCGCTGGCCACGGGAATAAGCTCGAAGTTGCGGCGCTTCAACATCTGCAGGAAGTTGTAGGGCAGCTGGTCGATGCAGGCCAGGGCCACCTGGGGTGCCACGATGTTGAAGATCATGTCCAGGTGCAGGTTGTCGGGCGGGCAGGGCACGCCCACCACCGTGTAGCCAAACTTCTGCAGCTGGTCGCGCAGGTTGTCGACGCCAGCCTGGTCGGTGCGGTCAACCTGGCCGAAAGCCAGAGTGTGATCGTCGATCATCCAGAAGTCGCCGCCCTCCATGCAGCCAGCGTTCACTCGGGCCACGATGGGCACGCCCATCTCCTTCAACTTCTCCTCGTAGGCCACGGTCTCCACCTGGCGCACCGGATGGCGGAACCGGCCGATCACGGCGCCCTCCTTTACCATGCAGCCATAGTCGCGGGCGAAAGTCATCACCTCGAACTCGGGTCGAGGTTGCACCTGCACCACCTCGATGCCGTTGGCCTCGTAGGCATCCACGAGCATCTGCCACTCGGCCACCATCACATCGTTGCGCTCTTCATCGCCCTTGCGCATCCACTCAGCGGTAATAACGTTGATGCCGTTGAACTTGTAGAAGCGCGGCGAGCACATCATCACCTTCTTCAAGGGATTGGTGGCGTTGCGCACGAACACCTGCTCGCCGGGCTCGTCGAACACGGTCTCGGTCTTCTTCTCTTCAGTCATGGGTTTCTCCTTTCGGGGGGCTGCGACCGCGGAAGTCGCGGTCCGAAGCCGACAAAACAGCAGTGCAAAGCGAATGGGTGAAGGACTACAGAATCACCAGCACGCACAGGAACACGCAGCAGAATGCGAACAGCACGCCGAAGATGGGCAGTACCTTCTTCACCCAGTCGCCGTAACTCATATGGGCCGCAGATGTGCAGGTCATCACCACAATAGAACAGGGGGTTATCATCTTCGCGAGCCCCAAGGCCATGCAGTAGATGATGACCATAATGTACACCTCCACGCCGGCGAACTGCGACAACGACGCCATGATGCCCATGGTAGCCGCCGCCAAGCCCGTGGACGAGGGAATGAGGCAGGCGATGAGCGTGTACAGAACCAGAGCCACGATGACAAAGGCGATGGGCGGCAGGGCCGAGAGGGTGGACTCGCAGGCGTTCAGGATGCTCGGGGTGATCTGGCCGTTGTCCATGACCACCTGTATGCCCCGGGCGAGCGGTACCACGAAGGCCGTGGACACAAGGCCGGCCGCCCCGGCGATAAGCGTGTCGATGATGGTGTCGGCGTCGTAGCGCATGACTAGGCCGATAGCGAGAGTTGCCACCATGACCAGCATGGAAATCTCGGGGAAGTACCAGGAGCCGAAGGGCACCATGTCGCAGCCGAGTAGCTCGCGCAGCACCGGGGTAACCCCCACCCAGGCGGTGAATTGCTCGAAGAACGTCCAGTCAGGGTTCAGCGAGGTCCAAGGCACCAAGCCGACGATGAGGACAACCCAGGTGAGGCAGAACACCACCAGGGCGCGCTTCTGGCGCGGCGACAGGGACAGGTCGCCTTCCGCGGCCGCCGGGAATTCCAGCAGATCCTGCTGGCGACGGAAGAACTGCACCGACTTCTCAGGATGCGCCTTCACCTTGTCGGCGTAGCGGCAGATAATGAAGATAACGAGCGCCGTAGAGACGACGAACAGCACCAGGCGCACGATCATGCCCTCGCCGGCGGAAATGCCGCCGATACCCGAGGCAATGCCCACGGAGAACGGGTTCACCACCGAAGACAGACAGCCGATCTGTGTGCCCAGCACCACAATGAGGATGGCAGTCACCGTGTCGAGCCCCAGCGCCAGCATGACCGGCACAAACATGAGGAAGTACACGATGCCCTCCTCGTAGGCCCCCTCCAGGGTGCCGAAGAACGCCATAATAACGACTAGGATGGCAATGAGCAGATGCATGTTTTCGGCATGCTTGGTGGTGATGCGCTTGATAGCGGTCTTCAAGGCGCCGGTGCGATCCATCATTTCCAGGAAGCTGCCAAACAGCAGGATAGTGAGCGAGATGGAAATGGCGCCGCTGATAGCACCCGAACCCAGCATGCCGGTGATGGGCGCCATGAACACGTCCCACAGGCCCTGGGGGTTCGATGCCACTGTGTGGTAAGTGCCAGCAATGGCATCGCCGTCTTCGGTTAGGTCGTAGGCGCCGCCGGGCACGAACCATGTGAGCACAGCGATGAGGCAGATCACGCCGAACAGGATGACGTAGGTGTTCGGCATCTTAAACTTCTTTTTGCCCTTCTCGGGCTCGATTACGACAGTTTCGGACATGGGACACGCCCCTCTCTTCCGATGCGGCGAGGCCTACACGCTGGGCACGTACAGATTGCCCAGGGTAGCCGCCATAATGGCCTTGATGGTGTGCATGCGATTCTCAGCCTGCTGGAACTGACGACCGTGGTCGCTGTAGAACACGTCGTCGGTCACTTCCATGGCCGAGATGCCGTGCTTGGCCTCAATGTCGGCGGCGTAGTCGGTCTCGGCGTTATGGAAGGCCGGCAGGCAGTGCAGGAAGATCCAGTCTGGGTTCTTGATGTGGCTCACAAGCTCGGCGTTCACCTGGTAGGGGCTCATGAGACGCACGCGCTCGGCAAACTGGCCCTCCTCGCCCATGGCGGCCCACACATTGGTGTACACCACATCGGCGTCGGCGACGGCCTCCACAGGATCGTTGGTCACGGTGATGGTGGCGCCGCTCTGCTCGGCCAGAGCCTTCGCCACAGCCAGAATCTCGGGGTCGGGCTCCAGTTCGGCCGGGGTGGCGTTCACGTAGTTCACGCCGAGGATGGCGCTTGTGATCATAAGGGAGTTCTGCACGTTGTTGCGGCCCTGGCCGATGTAGGCCAGCGTGACGCCTTCCAGGGTGCCCAGGTTCTCCTTGATGGTCATAAAGTCGGCGAGCATCTGAGTGGGGTGCTCCTTGTCGGTGAGCCCGTTCCACACCGGCACGCCGGAGTACTCAGCCAGTTCTTCCACGTTGGACTGCTTGAAGCCGCGAAACTCGATGCCATCGAACATGGATCCGAGCACGAGCGCAGTGTCGCGCACCGTTTCCTTCTTGCCGAGCTGGATGTCGCCCTTGCCCAGGTACTCCGGGTGCGCGCCCAAATCGATGCAGGCAGTGGTGAAGGCGGCGCGGGTGCGGGTAGACGTCTTCTCGAACAAAAGCGCGATGTTCTTGCCCTCCAGGTAGTGATGGGCGATATTCTGCCGCTTCAGGTCCTTCAAGTGTTCGGCGAAGCCGATGAGCCACATCAGCTCATCTTTGGTGTAGTCGCGAGTGGAAAGAAGGCTGCGACCCTGGAAGACCGAATCCGTCATGGTGATGCTCCTTTTCTTTGCTGGCCGAATCCCCTCCGACGGCCCCCGCGTCTCGACGGAGCGGCGGAGGGGAAGAGAACGCTGCCATGGTACGAAGAGGACGAGGTGACACCCCCTGGACGCGGTGACAAAACCTGCGAACCCGTTTTTGTTCCGCGGAACAACAGCGCTGCGGTTGGCGCGACCTAGCATAGGTGGCGCTGGAACTGCGGCCTTCGGGCCGTCCCCTTCTCCGAGGGACTCGATGTACGGTCTCTGCCCCAGTGCCGGCCCATCATCTTTCAATGGAAGGATCGGAGGCGCACCATGGCCCTCTCGCCCATCGACTACGCCATCATCGCCGTGTACTTCATCGTCATCGTAGCCATCGGATTCATAGCCCTGAGATTCACCAAAACCAAGGAGGACTACCTGGTTGCCGGCCGCCGACTGTCCTTCCCCCTGTTCTTCGGCTGCATGGCTGCCCTGGCCCTGGGAGGAGGCTCCACCGTGGGCAGCGCCGAGCTAGGCTACCGGTACGGCTTCGGCGGCGTGTGGCTGAACGTTAGCATCGGCTGTGGCCTCATTCTGGCCGGGCTGCTTATTACGAGCAAACTGTCAAAGTTGCGGGCCCTCAGCGTGAACGAGGTGGTGGAAGGCAGCTACGGCCCTACAGCGCGGCTATTCAGCACCGTACTCACCCTCGTGTACACGGTGACGTTATCGGTGGTGCAGGTCATCGCCATCGGCACCATCATCAACGGAGTGCTGGGGCTCGATGCCACGCTTTCCATGATTGCCGGGGGTGGCATCGTTATTGCCTACACTTTCGCCGGGGGCATGTGGTCGGTCACCATGACCGATATCGTGCAGTTCGTGGTGAAGACCGTGGGTATTCTCATTCTCGCGCCCATCTTCTGCTTGTCGGCCGTCGGCGGCTGGGATGCCTTAACCTCTCAGCTGCCTGCCGACTTCCTGTCCGTGGGCAATATGGGCTTCGACCAGAGCTTCGCCTATGTTTTGCTATACGTGCCGGGGCTCATCATCGGCCAAGACATTTGGCAGCGTATCTTCACCGCCAAAAGCGAGCGCGTGTCGAAAGTGGGAACCATCTGCGCCGGCGTGTACTCCATCGCCTACGCCTTCGCCACCGTCGTCATCGGCATGAGCGTGGCAGTACTCATGCCCGCTATGGCCGATCCCCAAAACGTCTTCGTGGTGGGAGTGACCACATTTCTGCCCGTGGGCGTACGGGGGCTCGTGCTGGCCGCCGCCATGGCCGCCACCATGTCAGTGTCGAGCGGCACCATTCTGGCCGCCTCCACCATTGCCTACAATGATCTGTACTGCCGGTTTGCGCCAAGCCGTCGGAGTCTCCGCGCCCCCAGTACAGAGACGCAGGTCGCCGACGAGGATGCGGGCGGGACAAGCCAGCGCCGCGGCCTGTCGGAAGTGGCCGTCACGCGGCTGTTCGCGGCCCTCATCGGAGTTGTGGTCATGGTGTGCGCTCTGGCGATCAACGACGTGCTGGTGGGCATCGATATTAGCTACGGGTACCTGTCCGGCTGCGTGTTCGTGCCCCTAGTTGCCAGCTTCGCGCTGAAGCGGTTCAGCCCCAAAGCCGGCCTATACGCGCTGGGATTGTCGGCGGTGACGGTTACGGCGGCCTTCGTTTTGCTGGGTACGGCCAGCTCGCTGCCCATTCTCATCGGCATGGCCACGGGACTTGCAGCCTACGTCACTGCGAGTCTCATCGATAAGACGCGTACCGATTCCCAATTCATCGACGCGGCTGCCGCAGCCTTGAAGGATCGGGAGAACGGGGGCCAGTAGCACCGGAAACCCCAACAGCGAAGACGTCCCGCGAGCCGGAAGATCACCTAGTCAAGGGCGTCCGCTAACCTCCGGAGCCGGTCCGCAGACCGCAAGGCCCAGCAACCTGGAAAGCTCAGCAGGACGGAGCCTCTTCATCAAGATCGCCCAGCTCCGGCAGAAAAACGAGTCCCAGATAGCTGATGAACAGCCGGTCCGACATGCCTTCCATGGCCATGAGCGCCTTGGCCTTCCGCAGTCGGTAGCGAATGGTGTTCGGGTGCTGGAACAGGCGCTCGGCCACTTCGCGCACATCGCCCTGGGTACGCACGAGGGCCTGCCCGGTTTCCACCAAGTTCGTGCCATGCTCCTCGTCATAAGCCGACAGCTTCCCCTTACAGTCGTCCACCATGCTCTGGTACAATCGGTCAGCCCGCACGGCCTGGGAGGCGGCCGCAAAACGCATGTCGCACCACCGCTGCACCGGCACGCCGCTTTCAAGGGCGGCATCAGCCGCGGCCAGAGCCTGGCGCACAGCCACGTCACCGTTGTCGATCCACAGGGTGTCGCTCATGCCGCAGTGCAGAGAATGCACCGTGGTCAGCAGCTTCGAGCAGCGCTCTTCTAGTGCCTGGCGCTTCTCCTCGTCGGAGGACACGCAAGAGATGAAGGTCAGGATCACGTCGCCGTAACGGCAGGTGCTCACGGTTTCCACCAGGCGACGATCGTCGCGCACCACCGACAGGGTACCGTCCACCACGTTCATGAGCGCGTAGAAGGAACCTGCATCTCGGGACACCGGGCAGCAGGCGACGCACAGCAGCGTAGCGCCGGTAGCACCCGTCAACTCGTAGAGGGCGCTACGCACAGCCGCACCGCCTCGCAGGGCCAACAGGCCGTCCACTGCCCGGCTCTTGTCGGCAGCGGCGCGGTCGCGCTGGATGAGATCGAGAGACTCGTAGGCCACGCGCTCGTGGTAGGCACCATCGTAGATAAACACCGGCACTCCGGCTTCGGTGCTGGCCGTACGAACCACCTCGCTCACCGGAGCTTGGTACACCGTTTTCACGGCGATTGCGGCAACGTTGCGCTTTATCATGGCGAGAAGCGACTGCTCGGCCAGAAGCGGATTGGCGTAGGCAAACCCGAGATTGGTCACAATCAGCTCGCGCGGCCCGTACACATTGTAGTTGTTGTAGTCGGGAGGGCAGTCCAGGATGCCGACGTTGCTCACCTCCCGCTCCCCGGCCCCCGGGCACGGAGCCGCCAGCTCCACGGTCTCGAAGGCGGGCAGCGCGAGAATGTCATCGACGGTGATCACGGGAGCTCCTTGGAACGGTGGGCTAGGACGCGGGCACCCCTTTAACGTGCCTATGGCGCCGCGAAGCCAGTATACGCCATGGGAACGGCAACACTATCGTACACTGGCATCGTTGAACATGGGAGCAGGAAGGGTAAGTCCGACCATGGACGCGGGAATGCTGACAATCGTGCAGGAACTGGTGACGCTGTTCATCATCGTGGGTGTAGGCTACGGGGCGAAGAGGACCCGGTTCATGATCGTGGAATTCGATCGCATGCTCTCGCGGCTCGTCATCAACCTGGCGCTGCCGGGACTCATCTTGGGCTCGGTACTCGCCGCCGACGAGCTTCCAGGGCGTCGTGAGATTCTGCTCACCTTCGCCCTGTCCTGCGCGAGCTACGTGGTGTTGGTGGCCGTAGCCTACGCCTTCACCACCCTGCTGCGCATACCAGCAGGACATCGGGGCGTGTATCGATTCATGCTGTGCTTTGGGAACGTGGGGTTCATCGGATTCCCCGTCATTTCCGCTATTTTCGGCCCCGAGGCCCTCATTTACGCCACGGTGTTCAACTTGCCCTTCAACTTTCTCGTGTTCTCGGTGGGCGCCTGGTTCCTCACCCAGGACACCGACGGCGACGTGAGGGTGCGGCCGAGCTGGCGCACCTTTGTCACGCCGGTCATGCTGGCGTGCATTGCGGCCATCGGGTTGGCCCTGGGCGACGTGCACAGCGTGCCCGTGCTAGGAGACGCACTATACACGCTAGGGTCTATCACCACACCGGCGGCGCTGCTCATCATCGGCTCGTCGCTGGCGAACATGCCCATGCGCGACCTTTTGGGCGGGCCGCGTCTGTGGGCCTGCGCCTTGTTCCGACTGCTGGGCATGCCGGTGATTATTTGGGCAGTGTTCCATTGGTTCGTGCCGTCAGGACTTCTGTTCTCCATCATCTTGGTGCTATCGGGCATGCCCGTGGCCACCAACGGCACCATGCTCTGCTACCAGTACGGCGGCAACTCCCGGGTCATGGCCCAGGGCACCTTCGTCACCACCGTACTGGCCTTGGTGAGCATCCCTGTGCTAGCCATCTTTGTAACGACAGTGGGATAGAGCGCCTGCGCGCGCCTCCCCTACCCCTCGAAGTGTTCCACGGCTTCGGCGAGGTGGTCGATGATGTTGATGGACTGGGGGCACATGGCCTCGCAGGTGCCGCACTGGATGCACTTGGACGCGGGGCCCTCGGCGGCCTGCCAGCTGTAGAGCCCCTTGGCGAACTCGCGGTCCTCGGTGGTCTTCTCCAAGTTCAGCAGGTTCAGGGCCACGGGGATCTTCACGCCCTCGGGGCAGTCCTTCACGCAGTAGCCGCAGTTGGTGCAGGGGATGAGGTCCACCGAGCGCAGGGCTGCGATGGCACCGTCGATAGCGGCGCGCTCCTGCTCATTCAGCGGGGTGTGCGTCTGGAAGGTGCGCATGTTGTCCTGCATCTGCTCGAGCGTGGAGGCGCCGGCGAGCACCGCGAGCACGCCGGGCAGATCGAGGCAGAAGCGGTAGGCCCAGGAGGCCTGGCTCGCCTCGGGGTTCGCCTCGGCGAGCACCGCCGCGCCGCGCTCAGGCAGATTCGCCAGACGGCCGCCGCGCACCGGCTCCATGATGATGACGGGCACGCCGTGCTTGGCCGCCACCTCCATGCAGCGAGCCGACTCGGTCACCGGATCGTCCCAATCCAGGTAGTTCACCTGCAGCTGCACGAAGTCCATGTTCGGATGCGCCGTGAGCAGCTCGTCGAGCACGTCGGCCCCGTCATGGATGGAAAAGCCGATGTTGCGCACAAGCCCGCGCTCCTTCGCGTCGGCCACGTAGTTCCACATGTCGTACTCGTCGAACTTGGCCGTGCGCTTGCCGCCCACGTTGTGCAGCAGGTAGAAGTCGATGTAGTCCACCCCGAGACGCTCCAGGGAGGTGGGCAGGCAGGCCTGAGCCTCCTCCTTGCTCGCGCACGCCCAGGCCAGACACTTCGTGGCCAGCGTGAAGGCCTCGCGCGGGTAGCGCTCGACGAGGGCCTGGCGCAGGGCGCCCTCCGAGCAGCCGTTGTGGTAGACGAAGGCCGTGTCCACGTAGGTGCCGCCCTGGGCGATGAACTCGTCCACCATGGCCTTGACCTGCTCGATGTCGATGGCGGTCACATCATCCGGATCGGTCAGGGGCAGGCGCATGGCCCCGAAGCCGAGCTTGCCCACGCCCTCGTAAGATGCCGTCATAGGTGCTCCTCTCATAGGCTCCTCTTGTTGTCTCGCTGTCGAGAAGAGTAAAGGTTGGAGTCAGCTCTAAGTCAAGAGGGCGGCCGCGAGCGGTTATCCGCGACGCGCTTCCCGACAGGACGGCCGTTCTTGGCAGCGCGGCGGCACGGGGCGGCCTATCATGCGATCCATGGGAACGGAAGAGAAAAAGCGGCTGCGCACCGAAGCCCGCGCCCTGCGCGAGGGGCTTGGCGCCGCCTACCGAGCGCAGGCCGATGAGGCCATCGCTGCCCGCGTGACGGCCAGCGAGGCTTTCTCCGAGGCGCCGCTCGTGCTCGCCTACTGCTCGGTGGGCAGCGAGGTGGATACCCGCGCGCTCATCCGGGAGGCCCTGCGCCGCGGCAAAGTCGTGGCGCTTCCCCGCGTGGTACCCGGCACCCGCACGATGACCTGGCACGCCATCGGCTCGCTCGCCGACGCGGCGCCGGGCTTCGCGGGCATTCCCGAGCCGGCCGACGATGCCGCCACCCGCATCGACGCCACAGCCGTCGACAAGTGCGCGCTCGCCCTTGTGCCCGGGCTCATCTTCGATACCCATGGCTTCCGCCTCGGCTATGGCGGCGGCTTCTACGACACCTTCCTCTCCACCTTCCCCGGACGCTCCCTCGGGCTCATCCGCGAGCGGCAGCTCATCGACGACCTGGAGAAACGCGATGCCCGGGAGCCCTTCGACCGACCCGTGGGACTAGTTGCCACCGAAGGAAAACTGCTAACGATACTGTGACAGTTCGCTGAGAGAGAGGCTCATCGCAGCCGTCATCCCTCACCATATTCCTCGCTGAAACGTCGTTTATTCGCCCTACCAGAAGAGGAAGGTGTGCCATGGGCCTTCTTGCCGCCTACGCCGTCCCCCATCCGCCGCTCATCGTGCCCGCCGTGGGCCAGGGCCAGGAGGCGGCCGTCGCCGACACCACGGCGGCTTACGAGGAGGTCGCCCGGCGCGTGGCCGAGGCCGACCCCGATATCATCGTCATCGCCTCTCCCCACGCGCCGCTCTACCGCGACGGCTTCTTCATCTCCAACGCCGACGAGGAAACCGGCTCGATGGCCCAGTTCGGGCAGCCCCACATCACCGTGACCACTCGCGGCGACGCCGAGTTCGCCCAGGCGGTGGCCGACCGCCTCGCCCGGCGGTCCATTCCCGTGGCCGGGGCGCCGGCCGCCCAGACCGAGATCGACCACGGCGCCTTCGTGCCCCTGCACTTCCTCGCCCAGACGGTGGACTTGGAAGAGGTGCCGGTGCTGCGCGTGGGGCTCTCGGCGCTCTCGCCTTCCGACCACCACTTCCTCGGGCAGTCCATCACCCGGGCCGCAGAGCGGCTGGACATGCGCTGCGTGCTCATCGCCAGCGGGGATTTGTCCCACCGCCTGAAGGAGGACGGCCCCTACGGCTTCAACCCGGCCGGCCCCAAGTTCGACCGCGCCGTGGAAGGCGTGTTCGCCCGCGGAAACCTGCAGGAGCTCTTCGCGCTTGACCCGGTGATGTGCGAGAACGCGGCGGAATGCGGGCTGCGCTCCTTCGAGATCATGGCCGGCGCGCTGGAGGGGCTTCCCTTCCGCCCCCAGCTGCTCAGCTACGAGGGGCCCTTCGGGGTGGGCTACGCCATCGCCGCCTTCGAGGTGGAGGCAGGGCCTTCCAGCACCGAGGAGGAAGTGGAAGCCGAGATTCGCGGCGCCCACGCCAAAGCCGCCCGCGAGCACGAGGAGGCGGTTGAGGGGCCGGAAGATGGCGCGCTGCCCGATGCCGAGCGCGCGGGCGAGCGGCAAGACCGTTGCGAGGGCGGGGCGCGCAGCAACGTCGACGCGGCGGCTGCGGGCAAGACTGCCGGTGCCGCCGTCGCCTCGGCCAGTGCCGCCGGCGCGGCATCGGCGAAGACCCCTGGAGCCCCCGATTCGGGCACGCCGGCACACCGGCACCCCCTCGCTTGGGACCGGGATGCCGACGACTCCCTTGACGCAGAGGAGCGCGAGGCGAACGAAGAGATCCTCTCGCTCGTGCTGGATCCCGAGGTAGACCCCCTCGTGGCCCTCGCGCGGCTGAGCGTGGAGTCCATCGTGGGAAGCGGCGAGGTGCTCGCCGTGCCCCAGGGGCTGCCCGACTCCATGACGGGACGGCGGGCCGGCGCCTTCGTGAGCCTGCACAAGGACGGCAAGCTGCGCGGGTGCATCGGCACCATCGCACCGGCCCGCGACTGCCTGGCCGAGGAGGTCATCATGAACGGCGTGGCCGCCGCCACCGAGGATCCGCGCTTCCCGCAGGTGCGGCCCGACGAGCTGGACGCCCTGTCCTACTCGGTGGACGTCCTCGGCGAGCCGGAGCCCGTGCACTCGCTCGAGCAGCTGGATCCGATGCGCTACGGCGTCATCGTGACCCGCGGCTTCAAGCGGGGCCTGCTGCTGCCCGATCTGGAGGGCGTCGACACAGTGATGGACCAGCTCGCCATCGCGAAGCAGAAGGCGGGCATCCGCGCCGACGAGGACGCGAAGATCGAGCGCTTCGAGGTAGTGCGCCACATCCTGGGCGGCACCGCCCGCAGCGCCTAGGCGGCCGCCGGTTCCGAAGGGGTTTCCTCCCCCATCTCGGCGACCAGCTGGCGCAGCTCCTCGAGGAAGAGCCGCGCGGCGCGGGAATGGGCCTGGCTGCGCTTCCACACGAGGTACACCCCGGCCGTGCGGGGCGGATCCAAGGGCACGAAGGCGAGGCCCGAGCCCGGCGAGGCGTCCACAATGCCGTCGAGGGCGAAGACGCAGCCGGCTCCCTCGCGAGCGAAGCGGGCGGCGTTGTAGAGCAGATCGTAGCGGCCGGCGATGGCGAGCGCCGAGGCGTCGACGCCCATCCAGGCTGCCAGCTCGCCGCGGGCGCCGGCGCGGTGGGGCACGATGAGCCGCGCGGCGCGCACGTCGGCCGGGGTGACGGCCGGCAGCGCGGCCAGCGGGTCGTCGGCACCCACGAGCATGCCCCACCTATCCTCGTGGGGCAGCCGCAGCATCTCGTAGCGGTCCACGTCCACAGCGGGCTCTATCAACAGCCCGAAGTCGGCAAGCCCCCGGTCGAGCTTCTCGAAAACGCGCTCGGCATCCCCCGAGAACAGGCGGTACCCGATAAGCGGCTGGCGCTCCTGGAGCCGCGCCGCCACCCGGGCGAGAAGGTCCACGGCCTCGGTTTCCGCCCCGGCGATGTGCACATCGCCCGATACCGCCTCGTCGGTGGCGCCCACCTCCGCCCGCGTCTTCTCGAACAGATCCACCAGCTCCTGGGCCCGCTCGCGCAGAAGAAGGCCGTCCTCGGTCAGGGTGACGCGCTTGGGGCCGCGCACGAGCAATTCCACGCCCAGCTCCACCTCCAAATCGCGCATGGCCCGCGAGAGCGGGGGCTGAGTCATGTGCAGCGCGTCGGCCGCCTTGGTGATGCTCTCCTCGCGGGCGACGGCGAGGAAGTACTGCAGCACGCGAATGTCCATGGGAGCACCTTTCCGACCACGGCTTGCATTCCCCAAAAGTATACCAATGGATGCGACATGTGCATTTGATATTACCGCGGGCCTTCGGTATAACAAGGAGAAGAAAGTCGAATGCAACAGGAGGCGGCCCATGAACCTGCAAGACTACCTCGATCACCTGAACGCCGGCCGCACCGTGGTGGGCGGGTCGGCCGAGCACGAGTTCATGCACGGCGTGAGCCAGGAGGCCATCCGCATCTGCATGGAGATCAACAACCGCTACCACACCCCCGACGAGCTGCGCGCGCTCATGGCCGAGCTGACGGGTCGGGCCGTCGATGCGGGATTCGCCCTCTTCCCGCCCTTCAACTCCGACTGCGGCAAGAACATCCACCTCGGCCGCAACGTGTTCGTCAACGCCGGCTGCAAGTTCCAAGACCAGGGCGGCATCTATTTGGGCGACCGCGTGCTCGTGGGGCAGAACGTGGTGCTGGCCACCTTGAACCACGGCATGGACCCGGCCCATCGCGGCGACCTCATCCCGGCTCCCATCCATATCGGCAACGACGTGTGGATCGGCGCGAACGCCACGGTGCTGCCCGGCGTGACCATCGGCGACGGCGCGATCGTAGCCGCCGGAGCCGTGGTAACCCGCGACGTGGAGCCCCTCACCGTCGTCGGCGGCGTGCCCGCCCGCCCCCTCAAGCGCATCGAGCCGGAGGCGTAGCGGCAACCGCTCTTCCATCGAAGCGTGACGGCATCTTCCGTCCTTAACCCAAGTTCGTCCTGATTTGTGTGAATTTCCGCACTTTTACGTCCTTATTTTTGCGAATTCTCACACCTTTCTGCTCCTAATCGCCAGCGCCGCCAAAAACGCAGGAGGCAGGGCAACCCCAGTACCAGTCATGCTTCTCGTTGCGGTTGAGGGCGGCGATGGAAACCGCTACGCTCCCAGAGCTTTCTCGTAGAAAGCGGCGATGGTGTCCCAGGGGATGATGTCCGTCTGGTCGTAGAGGTCGGTGTGGCTCGCGCCCGGCACGATGACGAGCTCCTTGTTGTCGGGGGCGATGCCGGCCTTCAGGTCCTCGAAGGTGGCCTCGCTGAAGTAGAGCGAGTGGGCGCGCTCGCCGTGCACGAGCATCACCGGCGCCTCGATCTCGCCGGCATAGACGGCGGTCGGGAAGTTCAGGAAGCTCTCGCAGCCGGTCACGTTCCAGCCGTCGTTGGAGTTCAGCGAGCGGGCATGGTAGCCGCGCGGCGTCTTGTAGTAGGCGTGATAGTCCTTGACGAAGTACGGGGCGTCCTCGGGCAGCGGATCCACCACTCCCCCGCCGCGGACGTAGTCGCCGGCGGCGTAATCGGCCGTGCGCTGGGCGGCCAGGGCGGCGCGCTTCTCGTTGCGGGCAGCGGGGCTGTCCTCGGCGTCGAAGTAGCCGTTGGCGTTCACCTGGGACATGTTGTACATAGTGGAGGCGACCGTCGCCTTGATGCGCGGGTCGCACGACGCGGCGCTCACGGCCATGCCGCCCCAGCCGCAGATACCGAGGATGCCCACGCGCTCACCGTCAACGTCGTCGCGATTCACGAGGTAGTCCACCGCGGCCATGAAGTCCTCGGTGTTGATGTCGGGCGAGGCCATGTAGCGGGGGCTGCCGCCGGATTCACCGGTGAAAGACGGGTCGAAGGCGATGGTGAGGTAGCCGCGCTCGGCGAGGGTCTGGGCGTAGAGCCCCGAGCTCTGCTCCTTCACGGCGCCGAACGGGCCCGACACGGCGATGGCCGCAAAGGGAGCCGTGCCGTCTACGGGCTTGTACAGATCGGCCGCCAGGCAAATGCCGTAGCGGTTGTGGAAGGTGGCCTTTTCGTGGCTCACCTTGTCGCTTTTCGGGAACACCTTGTCCCAGATGGGGGTCAGCTCCAGCTGCGTCATGCTCGTTGTCCTTTCACGCGAGATGCGGCGCGGATATGCGAACCCGCAAACGGGCCGTCCGCGCCGATGATTCCGATGCCATTATCTTCCCCGCTCGGCAGCAGGGGCAAATACCCGTTCCCAATACCTTCCCATGCCCTGCGAGCATGACGACGGGCGGCAGCATCGCGTGGGCGCATGAGGGAGCCTGTGAAAAGAGTCGACTTTTACTTCACAACTCTTTGGTATGCTTGTTGGGAAGAAACGTCCAGGGACGGAGCGAAACCATGTCTGCAAGCGATTCAGCCCTCTTGAGCAGCAGCGGCGACTTAAGCTGCTTCTCATTTGGTGCTCACAACATTCGCTTCCGCACGCCCCGCAACCTCGAGCGGTACCTTGATGTGGTTGAGTGGGACCACGGCTACCTAGTCGTCAACGCACGGTACCGGGGACTGCCCGACACCGAGGAGTACATCGACCTCGTTCCCATCCTGCAGAATCTCTATATCGATCCCGACCCGTTTCTCGCACCGATAAAGTCTGTGGAGGTCAGCTATGCCTGATGTTGCACAAATCGCAGATGACGCCGATGTTATCGTCAACGGGTATGCGTTTACTCATGCCGAAAACGGAAGCGTGCGCGTTCTCAACCTCAACCGTCCGACAAGCGCCGCGGTATTTGGCCCCAAAGAAGAGCTCTGGGAAACGACCATGGACGATATCGAGCTTGAAATCGTCCGCGAATACCTCGCTCGCAGCCTTAAGTACTTGGCGGCATAGCATGCCGAAATACTTCAACTTCAAAGTCTGCGGCTACTACCTTTACTTCACCAGCCACTGCATCGTGGAGTGCATGCACGTCCACGCAAGCGACCGAAAGCTGACCGAGCAGGGATCCGCGAAGTTCTTCGTGAGAGACGACGGCAGTTCCGTACTCCAATCGCCTGGCATTCTCAACGAACGAGAGGTAAGGCAGATTCAGTCATTCATCAGCGAGAACTATCGAGAGATGTATTTGACCTGGTCTCAATTCAGCGATGAGGGCTTCTACCGGGGATAGCCCCATCTTCACAACGCAGCGATGAGGGCGTTCCAGCCGGCGTGGCCGCACTCGTCGTCTTTGAAGACGCCCGTGGCCTGGAGGATCTCGTAGTAGGCGGCATCGCACACCGGGCGCACCTCGGGTAGCTCGGCGGCCAAGCGCCCCGGCAAGATGGCGCGGCCCATGATCTCGATGAGGCCGATGTTCTCCTTCTTGATGTGGAAGAGGCGCTCGGGCACGTGGAACAGGCCGTAAGGGCGCTCGGGTGTGGTGCGGTTGTTGCGCAGCACGAGGTCCATCACGTAGTCATCGCCCTCGCGCCACAGGATGGGGTTCAGCGTGTTGTGGGGAATGGGCTGCGGAACCGCCGCCGGTCTCCGCCCGTCCCCATCCGGGGCCTTCCCCGCGCCGTCGCCGCTCACGCCGCTCGGCGAGAAGGCCCGGATGCCGCAGGGCTCGAAGGAGAAGGAGCGCCAGACGTCCAACACGCGACAGGCGCCCTCTCGCAGGGAGGCGCGGTTGGTCGAGCGCAGGCGCACCACCGAGGCCGGCCAGCGCACGATGCCGGCGCGCACGCCCGGCAGCTCAGGCAATGCAAACGAGCGTGCCAGGGGCGCCTTCATGAGGGGGAATCGGTGGCCTCCCCCTTGGAAGTGATCGTGGGCAAGCAGCGATCCGCCCACGATGGGCAGGTCGGCATTCGAGCCGATGAACCACCGCGGGAACGCGTCGGCGAAATCGAGCAGCCGGTCGATCGTTCCGTGGGTGATGGCCATGGGGCGGTGCACCGGTGCCGATACGATGAGGTGCTCGGGGAAGTACCCGTAGGGCGAGAACCACCAGGCCCACTCCTCGTCGGCGAGCTTTACCGGGCGCACGTCCCCGCCGCCGGCGCCGGCGCAGGCAAGGCTCCCGTCGGTGGCGCGATGCCAGCAGAGAATGCAATCGTCGGCAGCTTCCGTCGCGCCGCCAGGCTCCGCAGCCCGGGCGATGGCGCCCGGGTCCTTCTCCGGCTTGGCCAGGTTGATGGTTATCTCCAAGGGCCCCGCGGGAGAGCCGGCCATCCACGCGGGGTTTTCCGCCGCGGTCATGACAGGTGCCGGGCGCGCACGCCGGGCGCCCCCAGGTTCACCTCGCGGCAGGCCGCATAGCCGAGCAGGCCGTCCATGGCCTCCATGAAGCCGGCGGTCTCCACGCTCGGCACGAACACGAGCACCGAGCCGCCGAAGCCGCCGCCGTGGATGCGCCACGCCCCGCGCTCGCCGAGCAGGTGCGCCGCCAGGCTCTGGATGACCATGGCCGGCTGGCGCGTCTCCGAGCCCGCATCGCGCAGCGAGACGTTCTGCAGGAACTGGGCCGATGAGGCTCCCGACAGGCGCACCTCGCGCAGGAAGAGCCCGAAGTCGCCGGCGGCCAGAGCCGCCCGCTGGGCGTTCACCCGGGCCACCTCGTCGTAGTAGTGCAGAGCGCGCATGGCGCGGCGGTCCCCCAGCTCGGTGCGCACGCGCTGCAGCTGGGCCAGAAGGGTATCTACCGGCGCGTCGCCCAAACGGGAGACGCCGAGCAGGTTGGCCACCATGCGCATGTCGGCGGGAATGGCGGCGAACTCGTCCTGGTGCAGCGAGTGGTCCTGGCGGCTGTCGACGAGCACGATGCGGTACCCCTCGGCCGCAGCATCAAGGGACACCGGCTCCACCACCGGCACCTTCGGCGCGAAGTCGATGGTCACCACCCCGCCGCAAGCGCTCGCCAGCTGGTCCTGGGCGCCGCAGGGCTTGCCGAAGTAGCGCTGCTCGCACTCCACCGCAACGAGCGCCACCGCCGCCGCGTCGAGCGGAACCTCCCCCGCAGCCGCGCTGCCCACAGGCACGTCGGGCGCGGGCGCATCTGCCGCCGATGCCGCGAACGGCCCCGGGCCGAACAGTCCCTCCAGCGCCGCGCCCAGCATCACCTCGAAAGCGGCCGACGACGACAGCCCGCAGCCCGGCGGCACGTCCGAGCAGGTGACGATGTCGAAGCCCCGCACCGTACCGCCGCGGGCCTCGAACAGGGCCGCCATGCCGCGCACCATCGCGCCGGGGGTCAGCGCCTCCACCGGGCGCGGCGCCGCCCACGACGGGTCGGACAGGTCCACCTCGTCGGTGCCGAAGCCCTCCATGACAGCGCGGATGCGCCCCAGGCCGTTCTCGGCCGCGAGCCCCCAGGTGCGCTCGCCGATGGCCGCCGAGATGACGCGGCCGCCCTGGTGATCCACATGGTTGCCGGCCACCTCCACGCGCCCGGGCGCCGAGGCCACGACGAAGCCGCGCGGGACGTCGGACGCGGGGCAGCCGGCACCATCGTCGACCACCCCGTCGCAGGCCGCACGCGCATCCGAGGCCGCCGGCCTTGCGCCGAACACCTCGTCGAACAGCTCCCGCAGCCGCGCGGGCGGCTCATCGGGAAAACCCGGCCCTTCCCGCCTCGCAGAGCTATTCCCCGTCATCGGCGCATCCATGGGTTCCCTCCTTGAGCTTGTTCACTCGCCGGTCGTAGGTGAGGATGCCGTTCACTTCCTCCTCCACGTCCGACAGCTGGGTGTACACGAACCCCGCCAGACCCGCGCCCTCGAGCGCCGCCGCCTCGTCGAGAGCGCGCCGCACGGCCGCCGCCCAGCTCGCCGCATCGGGGAAGGTGTCGTAGCCGTAGCTCTCGGCGAAGGCGCTGTGGTCTTCCACGCGCAGGGAGGCGCCGCCGAACTCCGAGATGGCGAAGGCCCGGCCGCCGCGTTCGGCCGCGCGCCCGAAGAGCCGGTCGGGCGCATCGGGGTACACCTTCAGGGCGCGGAAGTAGTTGTGCACCGAGAGGAAGTCGCCACAGCCCTGGTCGTACCAGCCGCTGACGGCGTCCACCGGCCGCGTCGGGTCGATGCGCCGGACGGCCTCGGTGGCCAGCCGCGCGTCGAACTGCCCCCAACCCTCGTTGAACAGCACCCAGCACACCACCGACGGGTGGTTGCGCAAATACCCCACGGTGCCCCGGCAGGTGCGCCGCCACTCATCGCGGTAGCGGGCGTCGCCGGCGCCGAGCTTCTCCTGGTGCGCGGGCACGGTGTCGTCGTAGGCGTTCCAGCTGCCCCGCCACAAGGTGGGCTTGAAGCTCGTCTCCCACGACCCGTAGGCCCCGCCGCCGCTCACCATGTCCTGCCACACGAGCATGCCGAGCCTGTCGCAGTGGTAGTACCAGCGGTCGGCCTCCACCTTCAGGTGCTTGCGCAGCATGTTGAAGCCGGCGTCCCTCATGGCCTGGATGTCGTAGGCGAGCGCCTCGTCGGAGGGAGCGGTCATCAGGCCGTCGGACCAGTAGCCCTGGTCGAGCACGCCGCACAGCAGCAGCGGCTCGCCGTTCAGGAGGAAGCGGAAGACGCCCTTCTCGTCGCGCGCCACCTCCACGGTGCGGAAGGCGGTGTAGCTGTGCACGGCATCGGCGCCGTAGCGCAGCGTGAGGTCGTAGAGGTGCGGGTCGGAGGGGCTCCAGAGCCGGCAGCCGGGCACAGGAACCGCCACGCGCACCCGGCGGCGCGCCGCCCCGTCGGACGGAGCGCCCAGAGGCGTGGCACCCTCTTCCACGGCCACGGCCGCCGAGGCCACCTGGCGCCCCTCGCCGTCCGCCACGTACAGGCGCAGCAGACCCGCCGTGCCCCGCACGTCCACGTCGACGACGAGCAGCTCCCCCTCGGCGTCGGGCCGCAAAACGAGCGACTCGATGTGCCGCTCGGGCACCACCTCCATCCACACCGGCTGCCAGATGCCGCTTTGGGCCGTGTACCAGATGCCGCCGTGCTCGAGGCGCTGCTTGCCGCGCAGCTGCGTACCCGTATCGCTCGGGTCGCGCACGGCCAGGGCGATGACGAAGTCGCCTCCCTGCTGGTAGGCCAGGGCCGCCTCGCCGTCGCTGGCGGCGAGCGCATCGGTGATGTCGAAGGCGAAGGGGAGATAACCGCCCTCGTGGGTGCCCACGATGCGCCCGTTCACCGAGCAGACGCAGGCGAAATCGACGGCCTCGAAGTGCAAAAGGCACCGATCGCCCTCGCGCAACTCGGGGCGCGGCACGCGGCGGACGTACCACAGAAGCTCGTCGGGGGCCAGCGTGCGGCCCACGCCCGAGAGGAGCGACTCCGGCGAGAAGGGCACGAGGATGCGGCCGTCGAGGCGGTCGGGGGGTCGTGCGGCCGGACCCTTCCCCGCTGGCACGATGGCGTAGTCCCACCAGCCGTTCAGCATCGTGAACGACTCGCGGGCGAACTGGGGATGGGGGTGCTCGGCGCGCACGTCAGCAGGATCGAGCGCCTCGCCCCACGGGGTGAGCAGCGGACGCGCGGGGCCCGCATCGTGCTTGCGGGGAGCGCTGGCCAGCACGCGCTTGATGTCCACGGGGCGCTCCTCTCCTGCCGCTGCGGCCTCATCGGGCGGGCGCCGAGGCGCCGATTTTCCTTACCTACCGATGATAGCTAACTTGAGCGCCTGCGCGTCAAACGTAACCGATTCGCCACACCGAGCCGGCGTGCGCGGAGTCGCTAGGACGCCGTGCGCGGCTCCTCCAAGTGCAGCATCTGGGACACCACGTCGATGAGCACGTCGTCGTCGGCGTCGGGATGCGAGCGCAGATAGCTCACGAGCCCCACGATGAGCACGTAGAAGGTCTCGTAGAGGTGATCGGAGGGCTCGCTGTACTTCGTGTGCTGCACGAGCGGGTGCGACACCATGAACTCGGCGCCCTGGGCGGCGAAACGGTTGAGGAAGTCCAGGTAGAGCGCGGCATTCTCCTGGGTCGAGAGCGCCATGCGGAACGTGTTCTTCTCGAAGAGCACCATGCGCATGATCTTCACCATGGAGTGCAGCGACTCGTCGGTCTCCTGGGCGGCGCGGTCCTCGTGCCAGTGTTGCATGGCTTCCAGAAAGTCGGTGATGTACTGGTCGAGCACCGCGGAGGTGACTTCCTCCTTGTTCTGGAAGTAGTGGTAGAACAGCGAGCGCGTGACGCCCACGTGGTTGGTGATGTCCTGGATGGAGGTGTGGGCGAGCCCCTTCTCCTCGTACAATTCGCGGGCGGCCACCACGATCTCGGCCGAGCGCTTCGCCGTGTCGTTGCTGCGGAGGACTTCCCTGGTCGCGGTGGTGCGCCTGTTCTTCCGTGCCGTCTCCATGGGATCCTCCTCTTTTCGATGGCGCCACAGCCGCTCCGGAGAACGGAAGCCTGGGGCTGGTTGAGTATGGCGTGTGTAGAGACTATACGACTGCACAAAAATATGGCACCGCTGCGTAAGATCACTGTTACCGCACTGTCATTAACTGTTAACAGACTGTGCAGAAGGTTCGATCTTGGCCTGCTTTTACCCTATCGTTGTCATATCATTACCTTTGAGCTTGATTCAACTGGCGAGAGGGTACTGAAGGGGTATCAGAGAATGCCCCGCAACACGGCGTCGCCTTGCGCTGCGAACCGTCGGCTGCCGCCCCCCTCTAAGAGGGTACAATGGAAGGCAGGCGCGCGCAGATCCGTCGCGCCGCCTGCGTTGTGCATCCACACAAGGAGGGATGATGGCCAAAACCGTATGCAAGATTATCGGGACGCTGCTCGCGGCCGCACTGCTCGCGGCGGCAGCCTACGTCGCCTATGTGGTGCTCAGCTACGAGCGGCTGGAGGACGAGCTGCCGCTTTCCGCCGATGCGCCGCTGACGGGAGGCCCGTCGGCAGATGCCGTGGAGGCAGGCGCGGAGCTGACCGTCGTCTCGGCGAACATCGGCTTCGGGGCGTACAACCCCGCCTTCGACTTCTTCATGGACGGCGGAACCGGCTCGGTGGCGGAAAGCCCCGAGGTGGCGCGCGCGGACGTGGAGGGCAGCGCCGAGGCCATCGCCGCGCTCGATCCGGCATTCGTGCTGTTCCAGGAAGTGGACGTGGACGGCACCCGCAGCCACCATATCGACGAGTACGCGCTTTTGCGCGAGCAGTTCCCCGCCGATGCGGCCGTGTTCTGCCAGAACTACGACTCGGCCTTCCTCGCGTGGCCCCTCTACGCGCCCCACGGGGCAAACCGCGCGGGCCTGGCCACTTTCTCCGAGTTCCCCATCGCCGGGGCCGTGCGCTACCAGTTGCCCATCTCCGAGGGCTTCGGCAAGTTCCTCGATCTGGACCGCTGCTTCTCGGTCTGCCGCCTGCCTGTCAGCAACGGGCACGAGTTGGTGCTCATCAACGTGCACCTGTCGGCCTACGGTGCCGACGAGTCCATCATGGCCGCCCAGCGCGCCAAGCTCTACGACGTCATGGTGCGCGAGCGCGAGGCCGGCAACTACGTCATCGCGGGCGGCGACTTCAACCACGACATGATCGGCATCTCGGGCGACATCTACGGCAACGAGGTGGAGGCGGTGGAGAGCTGGGCGAAGCCCTACGACTTCGAGGGCGTGCCCGAGGGCTTCACCGTGGCCGCGAAGGCGAAGCTCGACGCGCTCGGCACCGAGGCCTTTGACGACGCCGCCACCTGCCGCGATGCGGGCCGCCCCTACGACGGCACCAACGACCGCTGGATCATGGACACCTTCATCTACTCGGACAATGTGGAGTGCATCGACTACGCCACCGTCGACTTGGACTTCGCCTACTCCGACCACAACCCCGTGGCCATGACCTTCAAGCTGCGCTAGCTCGCACCCGCATCCGCCCGCACGCCTGCCCGCGCGCCTTCCGGTCGTCGGACCTACAACCCGCAATACTCGCGCATATGCGTAGATCTTGCGGGAGCTCGCTGCAGAAACCGCGCATATGCGCGAGTCTTGCACTTCAAGCCGTGCATTTTCGCTGATTTTGAAATGGCGTACCAGCTACTTCGCCAGCATGTCGGCGGCCACCTCGTCGGCAGCGGCGTCGCCTTCCAACGTGCGCAGCAGCTGGATGCCGAAGGAAAGCGCCGTACCGGGGCCGGTAGCGGTGATGAGGTTGCCATCCACGAACACGTCGGCGCCGGGCTGGTACACGCCCGCCAGCCAGCCCTCTTCGCAGCCGGGATAGCATACTGCCGCGCGGCCGTTCAGCAGCCCGGCCTTGGCAAGCACCGTGGGGCCGGCGCAGATGGCGGCCACGTATTCGCCGGCTTCCATCCGGCGCGTCAGCTCGGCCATCACGCGGGCGTTGCGGCCGAGGTTTTCCACCCCGAGCGAGCCGCCGGGCACCACGGCCATATCGAAACCGGTCAGATCGAGAGTCGCAAGCGGGGCATCGGCCTGCAGCTTCACCCCATGGGCAGCACGTACCTCGAGGCCATCCTTAATGGAGGCCAGCACCACTTCCACGCCGCCGCGACGCAGCGCGTCCACGGGCGCCACCACCTCCAACGGCTCGCATCCATCGGCCAGAAACACCACGACGCTTTTGCTCATAGGGACTTCCTTTCCGCTACTTTCGACATATCGCGCTTATTGTACGCCAAGGACGGGCGCGCCGACGCAGCTGTTGACGCCGGGACGCGAAGGCGTTTGCTTCTCTCGCGGCGTTTGCTGCGCAAAACAAGCTGTTTCAGAAACACAAACCGCTTCGGCCCGAGGTAGCCGTTACAATAAACGCTTAACAGGGAGAGGAGTGGGATGTTTGACAGTTCGCGAAACCTGGTGCCCTTGCGGCAGTTGGGGTGGGCGTTTCTGCTCGCCTGGGTGTTCTGCGTGTTCTACACCAATGCCACGGGAGCTGTGAGCGCGGAGCCGTGGCAAGGGGACATGGCCTTGGGCCCGGCCCTCTACTACGCCGCCTTTCCGCTGGCCACCTCGGTGGCAACCCTCATCGCCATCGTCGTCGCCGAGCCACGCTTCGGCGCCCCGACCAACTACCGCGCGCTGCGCCTCGCCGCACCGCTTCTCACGGCCGCGAGCACGCCGCTGCTGTTCCTCACCGTTACCGATCCTGCGGCGAATGCCGTGCTGTTCGGCATCGGGTCGACGATGACGGGCGTCGGCAGCGCTCTTCTGTGGGTGATGTGGGGCGAATACTATGCGGTCATCCCCCGCGATACGTCGGAACTGCTCGCGCCGATCTCGGCAGTGTCGGCGGCGGTGCTCGTGCTGCTCGTCTCGGCCATGGAGGGCTGGGTGTCCATCGCCGTCGCAACCGCGCTTCCCCTCCTGTCGGGGCTGTGCTTCCATCTCGTCTGGACCGACAACGCGGACAAATCGGAGCGGTGCCTGGCCCAAGCTGCCCGAGCTGCCGGAAAAACCGGTCCGCGGCACCCTCTGGCGGGCCTCGGCCGTACAGGCTGCGGCATCTTGGCGGTATTCGCCATTGTCAGCATCGCGGGCATGAATCGAGCCGATCACGTGGAAGGCCTCGCCTTGCAGGCCATTCTCGTGTTCAGTGCTCTCATGATGGCGATTGTGGCCGTCCTGGCCGTGTCGGGCCCGCGCCGCATCTCGATGTTCTTCCTCTACCGCTGGATCTGCCCCACGCTGGTCATCGGGTTCGCCGCCGTCATCCTGTTCGGCGACGAAGGGGGCATCGCAGCCGTGGCCGCCTCGCTCGGCGGCCGCTTCACCTTCTGCCTCATCGCGCAGATCTACTTCGCGAACTACGCCGCCGCCGGACGCGCTACCCCGGCCCAGTCATCAAGCCTCGGATGGCTGTTCGTGCATGCCGGCGACCTTTTGGGCGTGGTGGTATGGGTCGCCCTGGAGCCGTGGATTTCCGCTGATCCGGCGGCCGTCCTGTGGGTCAGCACCGTGAGCATTGTCGTCCTCGTCGTCGTCACCATGATGGTCATGGGCGAGACGTCGGCTTTTCTGCGCGTACCCGAGCGCGATGCCGTCGAAGCCGGCGGCGGTAACGGCAAAGCCTGCGCTGCCGGCGAGACCGACACAGCCTCCAACATATGCGTCGGCCTCGATAGCGAAGCCGGCACTGCCGACACCGCTCGCGACGGCAGCTATGCGAGGCCCAGCGACAACGCCCTTCGCCGGGATAGTGCCGATACACTCTTGGAAGCCGCCACCGAACAACCCGCGCCGGATCCCGCCAGCGAGTCCGCCACAGAAGCTGACCCCGAGACGCGCATTGCCGCACTTGCCGCGGAGCACCGGCTCACACCCCGCGAGACCGAGGTGTTCGCGCTGCTTGCCCAGGGCCGCTCCATCCCCTACATCCGCGACGAGCTCATCATCAGCCGCGAGACGGCAGCCACCCACGCCAAGCACATCTACGCGAAGCTCGGCGTGCACTCCCGCCAAGAGCTCATCGACCTCGTACAGCGCTAGGACAAAAGCGGCATTCTTCTCCCAAACACAAAAGGGCTCCCCCGAAGGGGAGCCCGAAACGGTCGCCTGCTGAAAGGGAGGGATGGCAGGCTCGGGAAGCGCGTTTCTCCTAACTTGCGGCCTACTCCACGCCGAGGGCGTGCTTGGCGGCGATGCGGCCAAACGTGGCGCAGCGGCCGGCGTTGATGCCCGTGAAGTTGGACGGGTAGTTGTGCGGGTAGAAACCGCCCTGGTCGTTACCGCACACGTACAGACCCTCGATCACGCTGCCGTCGTTGCGCAGCGGCTGAGAATTCACGTCGGTGATGACGCCGTGGATGGTCACGAGCAGCTCGCCGCCGATACGCGCCGCGTAGAAGGGCGCCGCCTCCACGTCGGTGAGGCGATAGGCCGGCTTGCCGAAATCGGTATCCTCACCGGCAGCGGCCAGCTCGTTGTAGCGGGCCACGGTGGCCAAGAACGTCGCCTTCTGGTCGGCGTCGAAGTCCATCATGTCGGCCAGCTCCTCCAGGGTGTCGGCCTTCTTCAGGGTGCCGGCCTCCAGACGGGGCGCCAGCCAGAACTCGTCGAGGTGCTCCTTGGTGATGGCCTCGCAGTCGTACACGTCGGCGTTGAAGGCGGTGCCGGAGGGCGCCGGGTACAGGCGCGAGCAACCGCAAGTGTCGAACTGGGCGATGTCGTCCCAGTAGTTGCCGTCCCACACGATCCAGCTGTAGTGCTTCGGCTGGTTCGCGCCGGCGGCATAGCTCATGGGATAGCACTGGTCCTCGTTCATGAAGCGCTCGCCGTTCACGTTCACGTGCAGGAAGGGCTGGCTGCCGGGCAGGAAGATGTCGCCGCCCATGCGGTCCTCGGAGAACTCGAAACCGTCGGGCAGAATGGCGCGGTTCCACACCATGCACGCGCCGCCGGCCTCCAGCTCGGCGCCGGCCCACAGGGCCATGCGGATGCCGTCGCCGGTCTCGGTCACGGAATCGCGCAGGGCGCACCAGGTGGAATTGCCCGGGCACAGGTCGTTCAGCATCTCGATGTTGGCGCCGTAGCCGCCCGTGCACACGATGACGCCCTTGGAGGCGTTCACCTGGATGAAGCCGTCCTTGCCCTCGGCCACCACGCCGGTCACGCGGCCGGACTCGTCCAGAATGAGCTGCTGAGCCGGCGTCTCGAAACGGATCTCGCCGCCGAGCTCCTGGAACACCTCGGCCATGACCTCCACGTGGGCGTAGGAGTTGTAGTTCGGGCCGTCGGGATTGTACTCGCCGATGCAGGGGTTGTAGCACATGGCCGGATAATAGGCGTGCGGGTCGTCGGGGCAGTGCCATTCGAAGGGGAAGAGCATGCCCTTGGGGCCCAGGGTGTCGGCCATCCACTCGATCATCTCGCCGGACTTCTCGGCCCAGGTCTTGTACATGAGCATGTTCGCATCGCCAGACTGGGTCATGTTGGCGTGGTTCAGAAGCTCGGGCACGTCCACGATGTGATCGGGAGCCAGCTTGGAGTTCAGGGCGCCCACGGCCTCGCGGGCCATGGCTACGGTACCCTCCTTCTGCAGCACGACCACCTTTGCGCCGTTCTGGGCCGCCGTCGTCGCAGCCGGCATACCCGCGTTGCCACCGCCCACGACGACGATGTCGGCGTCGATGGTCTCCACGAACTCGGTGGGCATCTCGGGCTGGTCGCGCCAAGACGGGGCGCTTCCCGTGTCGGCGGTCTTCGTGCCGCCCTCGGTCGCCGTCGTGGGTGCGCAGCCCGCAAGCCCCATGGCGGCCAGGGCGCTCGCGGCAGCGGCGCCGGTCAGAAACCCGCGGCGAGAGAGATTGGTTTCCATAGCAGATCCTCCTTGGTATCGGTTCCGTCCGGCCCTCCCTTATCGAACCGAACGAAACGCAGCCTACCCGAGGAACCGCCCCAAGGTCATCGCCCGCATTCGGGTATTTACCCTCATACGAACTGGGAAAACGCGAAATATACCCGAGAATGGGTGAGATGGATTGCCGGAGCGGTCGAGCCAATTTCGCCGTACTGCACAGAGCTTGCAAATGCCCGACGGAACAAGTCGCAGCGCTTCGCCTCAACCATCCGGCAACATATGAGACTGGAGCACGGCAAAAGGCCCCGTCGAATAGTCATATCGGCACACGTGCTGTAAACTAACATAAATCTCGAAAGGAGCCGCATTATGCCAGAGCTCAGCCGATTCAAGGGCATCGTCATAAAGATGTACTACGACGATGTATCTCAGCACTACAAACCTCATGTGCATGTATTTTACGGAGACGAAGAGGCAGTAGTTGGCCTCGATGGAGAAGTGCTGTCGGGCAAGCTGCCATTGCGCCAGTACCGAATGGTGAGCGGCTGGCTCGCCCTGCATGAGGCGGAGGCTTATCGCGCATGGAACCTCGCCGTCGCGAAGAAGCCCTTCGAGAAGATCGAGCCGCTCGCATAACACAGGAGGAGCGAAATGTTTATATCGCAGGGATACATGTGCGCCAGTCAACCAGACGAGAACTTGAAGATTGTCAGCGCCCGGTACGTTGGTAACCTATGCATGCTCGTAACGTTCAGCACCGGAGAGACCAGACTGCTCGACGCCACTGAGTTACTGGACTTCGAGGCGTTTGCGCCCTTAGGAAATGCCGAGGTCTTTTCCGCGTTCTCGATTGAGCATGGTGTTCTCACCTGGAGCAACGGCGAGATCGACATCGCCCCCGAAGGACTTTACAGCAGGACTTACGAGTACCCAACGGAGCAAGTCGCTTAAACCCCGATCAGCGCCGATCACCCTCCCCCAAATGAGCGGACCCTACATAAGACCGGCAAGCGCCAGAGCAGAAACCGCTACCAATCTTGCGCAAAATCAAAGGTTGCTGGCGTTGTCTTATCGAGGCGCAGCTCGCGCAGGATAACCTCGCCGTTGCGCGACTCGCAAACAGCGTAGCTGATGGCAAGCTCGATATCGGGAAGCTCGCCTTGCAGCAGGGAGATAGCCTCAAGGGGAAATTCCGTGAAGTCAAGCTCATCGGCATCGTCGAAGTCGACTCTCTCGCGCGACAAAACCTCCCGGACAGGGACACGATCGTCTCCGAAGGTCTTGGCGGACTTCAGGAAGTAATCGCGCGCGGACAACGACCTCAGCGGGAAAAGGGCGGCAGAGCGCGCGTTCTGCCGGTATATCTGACCGGTATGCTTGTTCTCCAGAGAACAGTAGTGAACCCCCAGGGACAGGTTCTGCCCCAGCGCGAATTCAAGCAGTTCGGCGCATGCCCGCTCGCTGCCGTCTACCGGCAGACCTCCGGCATAGGAATAGTCGTAGAGCACGCGATAGGGATCAGGCTTCAGCTCATAGCCCCGTCGGGAGAATTCGTCACCATTGAAGAAGGGGAATCCGAGTTCAAGCAGGTTGATCCCCTTAACCCGCAGATCGTCGAGCCGAACGAGAAGATCCCTCATCAGTTCGCTCTCGTCGGGCATGACTGGCATCTCCACGAGCACGTCGGGAATGACGTCCACGGCAGAGCCGATAACCTCAAGCGCCTTCTCGACATCGGTCATGCCCTGATCGGTCTTCACGCTGAAGCGGATCTCATCGAGCCCCGCACAGGCCAAGCGATGCAGCACCTCATCGGTCGCGCCGAATCCGCTCGTGTAAAGACGCACATGCACTCCGGGAAACAACTCCTTCGCACGATGCACGAAGGCAACGGACTCCTCGGGAAACAGCAGAGGCTCGCCGCCCGTAAGGGCCACATGGGTGAACGCCGCGCCCTGTTCGGCACGCATCTCGAGTTGGTGGCACACGTCGCGCGCTGCTGGCCGGCGATCGTCAAAATCGGCCTGATTGGGATTGAAGCAGAAAAAGCAGCGATGGGGGCACTGCAATGTGAGTACGAACGTCTCTGTCCCCATCCCGAGTCGGCAGGCATCGCATGCAGAAGAGCGCCATGTCGCGAAGGCGCTCTTACCGTCGTTGCACACATGGACGGATGGGACATTCGAAAAATCGCCGGCCCGTATCCCGACATCTCCCGGAACCTTCTTGGCAAAGGCGACGCCAAAGCACTCCGCTCGCGCGCAGAACGCGTTCTCGATGGCTATATAGCGGGAGGCGTAATCGTGCAACGAACGATTCCCCACAAGATGAAGGCTCTCCTCTGAGATTTTCTCGACCACGAAGCCCCCCCCTTCCGCCTCCCATTTTACAACAAGCCTGCCAGACCGGGAGGAGCGGCCTGGCAGGCGCAACACGAAAGAGCTATCGGGGGCTAGCTATGAGCTCATTGTCCTCCAAGCCGCGAAGTCGCAGACCATGCAGCTTCGCGGTCGCATCGTCAAGCGCTGCGGCCTTGACTGTGACGGCATCGTCGGCAACCTCGGATAAGCGCCTTGGGCCGACCTCGTCAAGCCAGGCCAGCGTCTCGCCCAGGAAAACGCCATCGAGCTGCACGAGCGAGCGCAGCGCATGGATGACCTGTGGATAAAGCACCGCCTTGGTCACATGCAGAGACTGAGCCGCATATTCCGGAAGCCACGTTGCCATGTGCTCTTGGGAGAAACGGTACATAGCCGCAACGAGGTCGTGACCCTGATCGAAATCGCCAGCGCGAAGGGCAGCCTCGGCTCGTTCCGAGAGATCTGCCATGAAAGCGGCCATGATGGACACATGATCATCGGGAATATGTTTGAGCCGTCGCACCTGGAGACCGTAACCGGCATAAGCAGCGCGCACGGCCAGCGTGCTCGGCTGGAACACCATAGTCTCGCGGGTGAGGTAAGGGCCCTCCCATGGGTAGGCGGGCGGCTCGGCGGGGCCCTCGAAAAAGCGCGCGAACTCCTCCCGCGCCTCTTCCACGAAAGCGGCGTCTTCCGCCTTATCGCCGACTCCGCCGGCAAATGCCGCGAAGCTGGCCAGCGTGTCGTCCTCTCTCGCCAGCTCCCCTACGGCTTGCGCCGTCGCCTCACTGCCGATGGCGGCCAAAAGCTCGGTCGTCGGCTCGCCACCGAGAACTTTGTGAAACAGCGTGTACAAGTAAGCCCGAGCAGCAGCAAGCTCGTAGCACGCCTCGGCATCGGCCCTCAGGGCTTCCTCGCCGCATGCTTCGACCGCCATCGTCTCTCCCATTACAGCACGACCTCCTTAAAGGACGTCTCGGAGGCAGACTCCTTGGCCTTGATGCGGATGTTCGGGTTCGTCTCCGCTGTGCCCAGCGCTGGCAATTCGCTCACCAGATCGGCACCGTATTTCGCAACCAGATCGTCCACTTCGCCGAAATCCAGGGCGCGCATCATGCAGGCATCGACGCACACCGGATTCAGGCCCCCGTCACGCAGCGCCTTGCAGCTGTCGCACTTCACAATGAGATTCTGGTCCTCAACATACTGTGGAGCTCCGTAAGGACACGAGTTTACGCAGGTACGACAGCCAATACAGACCTCATCGTCGTGCAACACCACACCGCTCTCATCCTGGTACATGGCGCCGGTGGGGCAGTTGGCCACACAGGCCGGACTGTCGCAGTGGTTGCAGCCCACCGAAAGATGGTAGAGGCGCGCATTCGGAAACGTGCCGCTCTCGAAAGTGGTCACACGGCGCGGGATGGGGCCGGCCGCTTCCAAGCCCTGGCGATCTTTGCAGGCGATCTGGCACACGCGACAGCCGGTGCACCGGCTCTGATCGAAATAGAATCCCAAGCTCATGGCTTACTCCTCCGTCCAGATAGCGGGCTCGAACAGGCAATCGGGCTGCAGGGCCTCACCATCGTACTTCTCGAAATCGACCAGGCAGCTGTTGTAGCCGTTGCAGGTCGGGAAATAGTCGTCCTGAGTCAGCGCGTCGACGCACATGTTCTCGTTGCCGCCCAAATCGAGACCCGTCTCCTTATCCAGATAGGTTCGGGCGCCGTGGGGCACGGCGATGCAGCCGGGCATGAGCGTCTCGGTGACCGATGCAATGCGCAGAAACGCGCCGGCGTCGTTGAACACGCGCACCGTGTCGCCCGAGGCGATGCCCTTGGCGGCGGCATCCTCGGCGCTGATGAACACGGGGTTCGGCCAAGCCTCACGCAACCAAGTGCCCTCATCGTAGGCAGTGTGCGAACGACGCAGGTAATGGGGCTGATACATCAGGAAGTGATAGTTGCCCGCGTCCTTTTGCTGCCAGGTAGTCTCATGGAACGTCGGATACGGCTTCAGGGCGTCGGGACCGTGCTGCATGCGATTGATCTCATCCGCTTTGCTCTGGCAGTAGATCTCGATCTTGCCGCTCTCGGACTGGCGCGGATTGGCCTCTGGATCGGCGACGAAGTCCGCATACCCGATGTGTCCCAACTTATCGCCCTCGGTGCGACTCGCCTGGTATTTGCCAGCAGCCAGCACATCGGCCAGAGAGATGATGCCTTCCTGGGGCTCGCCGTTCACGCCCCAAGCATCGATGTCCTCCTGGGTGATAGTGACCAGCCGCTTATAGGTGACTCCATCGGCGGGGTCGAGATACTCGGCCGTCTCGATCTTATCGTAGTAAGCCTGCAGGCTGCTCGTTTGGTAGATGTCGTCGCCCGTAAAGCCCAGACGCTCCGCAATCTGGGTATAGATCCACTGCTCGTTCTTCGACTCGAACAGGGGCTGAACCACCGGACGCGGGAACAGAGCGTAATCGCGGTTGCACTGGAACTTCGACATGCGGATGATGCCGTTGGTGGCAACGTCCAGCTCGCCTTGGGCGGGATCGAGATTGCCCTCCCATGCGGTGAAGCAGGGCAGCACGATGTCGGCATACTCGGCCGTCAACGTGAAGCGATAGTCGATATTGACAACCATGTCCATCTTCTTGAAGGCGGCGATGCCGGAGTTAATGTCCTCGGTTGCCTGCAGAGGATTATGGAAGTCGTTCACGATGATCTTCGGATCGAAGTCGTACTCCTTCGGGTCGCGACCCACGAACCCGTTGTCGATCTCGCCATTGCGGTAGTCGCCATAGCAGGTGTAGTGGCCGGCGAGGATGTCGCGCCAGATGGTCGACTTCGGCATCTGGGAGTCCTCGAGCTCGTTTTTCGCCGTCTTGCCCGTGGCGCGCTCGGCCACGACAGCACCCACGCGCACGAGCTTCTCCGCATGGCCCCCATTGCCGGCCTCGATGGAGAACGTTGCACCCACGGAGTTGCCCGAACGGCCGAGATGGCCGCCCATGCAGCCTACCGTTAGGAAGAGCTGAGGCAAGTCGATAGTGCCGCGATAGCGCGAAGGGGCATAATTGTGATGCAGCATGACGTCGTGCTCGGCACCGATGGCCTCGGCAAACCAAGTGATATCCTCGACCGGGGTGCCGCAGATCTCACTCGCCCATTCCGGCGTCTTCGGCACTCCGTCGTACTCGCCGAGCACATAACTCTGGAAGTTCTCCTCGGCACCGGTCGGCAGCGTCTCGGCATCGTAGCCGATGCAGTACTTGTGCAAAAAGTCGAGATCGATGTTATTCAGGCGAATCATCTCATAGGCCACGGCCAGCAGAAGCGCCGTGTCGGTACCGGGGCGCACGCGAATCCAGCGAGCGTCGAGCATGCTGGCGGACACGTTGTACTCGGGCCCGACGAACACAAACTGAACACCGGCCTCTTTTGCCAGACGATAGTAGTAGGAGGCATTGCCGGCATTGTGCCAAGCGGGATTCACGCCATAGAGCACGATGGTCTCGGCATTCAGCATATCGAGGCGGTCATTGTTGTTGCCGCAATCGGGCAGACCGCTAGAGATGGAGCCGCCCATGCGGATGGGCGCGTTGTACCAGTTGCCATAGGATTCGGTGGAGTTCCACTGCAGACGGCCGCCGAGCAAGTTGAGCACCGGCCAATCGGTTCCCATGCAAACCACGCTGCGCGGACCGTAGTCGTTATAGACGCGCTTCAGTTCGTCTGCCACGTAATCGAGCGCCTCGTCCCAGCTGATGCGCTCCCAACCTTCTTCGCCGCGCAACTCGCCATGGGCGTTCTCGCCACCACCAGGCTGCCAGCTCTTGCGCTTCATGGGGTATTTCACGCGGTTGGCATTGAACACATGCTGGCGCATGGAGTGGCCACGCGGGCACGAACGCTGCTGCGGATGCTCAAGAGTGTCCTCGTCTACATCGTCAGTCTTCTGGCGAAGCACGACACCGTCTTGAACCAGGACCTTGTTCACGCAACGTCCGCCGCAGTTCCCCCAGCAATCGACGGTAATCCACTCGCCGCCGTCGAGCACCACGGCATCGGAGGCTACCTTGTGCGGCGTCATCCCATCGGCGCCCGTGCCGCTCAGCTTTTCTCCTTCCCCCTGGTTTGGCGCACAGCCTGAAATGCCCGCTGCGGCCAGGGCCGCAGCTGCGGCGGCGCTTCCCTTCAGGAAATTGCGGCGTCCTACCTTCTTCTCGAGTAATGCCATTTGATTCCCCTCTCGTCTCGCGCAATGCGTGACTCAAGTCACCTTTCGAAATGGCGGCAGAAGCAACAGCCTAGGATTTGTCCCCTCTTCCCGCTCTACTGATATGCTATAGTGATTCAGTGTATCAGTCAATACATTTTACTGAATTACTTTAGCAGTTCAGTGGTTCGCGTTTCGCCCTATTTACGCTATGATGAACTGCGCGGCTCCAAAGCCGCTGTCGATTATATGCTGCAATAGGAGACAGTATTGTACGGGACGCTGGTCATAGCTTACCTTTTCTTGGGAGGAGCCGCGGGCGGCGCCTTCCTGGTCACTGCTGTCTGGAGCCTGGCGTTGCACCGCAGGCCTCTCGTCCGATCCGATGCCCTGCGCCGCGAGTTCCGCGTTTTGCGCGGACGCGCCTACGCCATCGCCGCGCTCGCGCTCGCCTCCTCCATGCTGTGCCTCCTCTGGGATCTCGACTATCCCGAGCGCGCGCTGCTCATCTTCACGTCCGCACGGCCCACGGTGCTCACCTTCGGGGCCTGCGCCCTTTCCGCCCTCCTCGGCGTCGGCACGCTGCTGGCCCTGGCCAATTTGCTCCACCTCAGAATCTTCTCGGGCCGTGTCAAGCACATACTCGACAGCGCATGCGCGCTGCTCGCCGCGGCCGTCATGGGGTACACCGGCGTGTTCCTCTACAGCAACATCGGCATCGCCTTCTGGCACAGCCTTGCCCTCATAGGCCTCTTCTTCTGCTCTGCGCTCTCCTCCGGTCTTTCGCTCGTCATGCTGATCGACTACTTCTCGCGCGGCGAGGCCCCGCATGTCAACGCCGTCCGTTCCCTTCAGAAGTGGCACCTTGCCTGTCTGGCGGCCGAACTTGTTTTTCTCGCTATCTTCCTGCTGGCCGCCAAGGCCAATCCCGCTGCCGCGCCCTCGCTTGCCCTGCTTCTCTCCGACGCCATTTTCCCCACCGCCCTCATCGGCGCTCTGGGATTCGGCATCGTGCTGCCCTTCGCTCTTGAAACCTACGCGCTACTCTGCAAGGAGCAGCGCTCCCTTCCCGTTTCGGACTTCGTGTGCCTTATCGGCGCATTGTGTCTTCGTTGGACCGTAATCGTATGTGGAGTGCACTAATGGAAATCACCGAGAAGAACCCTGTCGACGCCAAGCAAGCCGCAGCCGAGCCCAATCCGCCGGCGCGCCCGGAGCCGCCGCGGGAGACACCGCCGGAGGGCCGCGGCATCGCCGATACGATGCCCGCCGCCGGCGAGCCGATCTTCGCTATAGACGAGTCGTCCGACCTGCCCCTCTGGGTGCAGCTGCGCAACCGTCTCGCCCATCTCATCCGCTCGGGCTATTTCAAGGCCGGCGAGCAGCTGCCGAGCCTTCGCACCTTGTCGGCCGAGGGGAAGATCAACTACAACACCGTCACGAAGGCCTACCGCGACCTCGAGGTAAGCGGCCTTATCGTATCGGTTCGCGGACGTGGCATGTACGTGGAGAAGAACGTGGCGGTGGACGACTCGCCGGAAGCGGCCATAGACGCCATGGCCGAGCAGTGCATCGGGGAATACCGCGCCCTCGGGCTCTCGTTCCGCGATATCCGACGGCGCCTCGACGCTGTCGTGACGAGCATGGCCGATGCCGCCGCCGAGGCGGCCGACGAGAAGCGGGGGTATGCCGATGGCAAGCATTAGGCGCAAGCGGACTCAGCAGGCAACGGGAGGACAGCACACCGGCGGCGTTTCCGATCGCCCCGTCATCGAGCGCTACAACTCCCCCAAAGCCAGGCACACCGACGAGAACGCCCCCGTCGTGTTCTCCGCGGCGCTCTTCGCGATCGCCTTCCTGCTCGTCGGCTTCGCAGGGCTCGTCCTTACAGGGGGCATCGACATCTGGGTCATCTGCATCGCCCTGATCGTTGCCGTGCTCGCCATTTTCACCGTGCGCATCGCCCCGCATTGGGAACGCGTCGTCATCCTGCGCTTCGGCAATTACAGCCGCACGGCCGGGCCCGGCCTGTATCTCACCATCCCCTTCGTCGACCACATCGCCCTCCATGCCGACCTGCGCATCATGCTCACCGGCTTCGGGGCCGAGGAGACGCTCACGGCGGACTTAGTGCCCATCAACGTAGACGCCGCCGTGTTCTGGACCGTTTGGGACGCGAAGAAGGCATGCCTCGAGGTGGAGGACTACTACGATTCCGTGGCCATGGCGGCCCAAACCGCCCTGCGCGACGCCATCGGCCGCAAGAACGTGGCAGACGTGGCCATGCGCCGCGTGCAGCTGGACGACGAGCTGCGCCGCGCCATCGAGGAGAAGACGAGCGCCTGGGGCGTATCCATCCTGTTCGTGGAAATCCGGGACATCGTCATTCCCAAAGAGCTGCAGGAGTCGATGGCAGCCGAGGCACGGGCCGAGCGCGAGCGCGATGCCCGCGTGGTGCTCGCCGAAGTGGAGAAGGACATCGCCGCCATGCTTCTGGAGGCCACCGAGCTCTATCACACCGACGAGATGGCCTTCAAGCTGCGCCAGATGCACCTGGTCAACGAGTCCATGAAGGAATCGAAGGCCTCCATGGTCGTTCCCACCGCCTACGCCGACGGGTTCACCGACCCAACAGCGGCGCCTCGCCGATAAGGCGCTGCGCGGGGCGCTATCTAGCCCCGAAGCGGCAAGCTCAAATGCGCACAGACAGGTTCAGCGCGGCGAGGCGCAAGGCTCTAGCAAGCCACCAGCGGAACGGGCAGCGACTTCACCGTGCCGTCGGCCGTGGGGCACTCGATCTCCACCTTGAGCCTTCCGCCGAGGGCCGCCGCATAGCGCTCGAGCGTGCTGAGCTTGATCGCCCCGGCCCGCCCGTGCTCTATCTCGGAGATGCGCTTCTGGCTCACCCCCATGCTCTCGGCCAACTGCACCTGCGTGAGACCCGCCTGCTTGCGAATTTCGGCAAGCTCGTAGGCCTCAATTCGAGCCAGAAGCTTTGCCTTCTCGCATTCGATGCCAGCGCGATCGACGTTGTACTTTTCGATCAAATCCTCAAGAGTCACCATTACCGGCTCCTTTTTTCCGAAGGCTGTCCAAGTGCTCCTGATACAACCTGTCTGCCTTGGGTATCGCACGACGATACCACCTGTTCCACCATCTTTGCTTGTCGCCCGCAAAGAGCATAATGGCTCGTCGCTCGGGATCGAAGGCGAACAATATGCGAATTTCCGAATCGCCCGATGAGCCTGGGCGCAACTCCTTCATATTCTTGAAGCGAGACCCTTTCACCTCTCCAACAAGCGGCCGCCGAAGAGACGGACCCCTGGATGCAAGAACCTCCAAAGCAGCAGAGACGAGCTGCCGAGTCTCTTCATCAAGGGTGACAAACCACTCTTCTATACGAGTTGCGTCAATTCGCCACTTAAGTATACGGTTATCCGTATAGAAGTCAAGGGGTATATTTTCTGACCGAGAACCGGTATCAACCATAGCACTCCTCCTCGCTCGAAGGCTGTCCTTCCGAGAAGAAGTTAGGGCGATACCCAGCCATATAGAAACATTTGTTCTATTATAGCATAGAGGATTCCATACTGGAAGAGACTTGCAGCGTAATCATCTGCGAAAGCTCTGCGACCCCCCCCCACCGCCTACGCCGACGAGTTCGCCGATCTGGCAGCGGCGCCTCGCCGATAAGGCCCCAGCCGCGGAGGGCGCGACTTAGCCCAGCAGCTGGCTTGCGCAGGCGCGGATGAATGAGCTCAAGCCAGCACTACACCGCCAGTGCTACAAGCTCGTGATCCTCGATACCGAAGGGGCGGGCGGATTCCAGGCGGCCGAGCGACGCCTCCAGCTCGGCGAAGACGGCGGCTTCGGGACTGCCGACATCCGCTCCCAGAGCGAGCTGCTGCGTCCCGTGCGCGTCGGCAGACCGCTCGGCCCACAGGGCGGCCTCGGAAAGCAAGTCCGCATCGTTGTGGGCGAACGCGGCCAAGGCCTCGATCATCTGGGGGTAGAGCACTGAGGTCTTCGAGCGACGGGCGCAGACGGCGAAGTCGTCCACCCAGGTGAGCATATGACCGCGCACGAACGATTCCTGGTCGCGCAGCGATTCAGCCAGCTTCTCCAGACGCCCCTCGCGCAGATAGTGCAGCGACTTCCCCGCCAAATGGGCCATAAAGGCGCACATCGTGGCAACGTGATCGTCGGGGATACGCATAAGACGCGCCAGCTGCAGGCCGTGGTCGCGGTAGATGCCGCGCACGACGACGGTGTTCTCCTGAAAGTCAGCTAGCTCGTGGGTAAGATAGGGCGACTCGATGGGCTGGCAGGGCAGCGCTGCCGGCCCGACGAACAGGCGCGTGTACTCGTCGCGAGCCGAATCGAGCAGCACCGACACGTCCACGCACTCGCGCAGATCGGTCAGAAAGCGGCCCAAGCCCTGCATCGAGGGATTGTCGCCGGTGAATTCCTCGACGGCATCCACCGTCTCGTCCGACAGCAGAACGGCGAGAACAGCCTCGTCGGGTGTGCCGCCCAGCAGCTTGTGAAACAGCGTGTACAGATACGTGCGGGACAGCAGCAGCGCTTCCAAGTCGATAGACTCACGGCGCAGGTTAGCAGCTTCGACCATAGTTCCCCTCCTCAAAAGAGGGCGGCCCGCACGGACCGCCCCCGACTCGTCTTACAGCGTGACAGGCTCGAAGGCTTCCATCTGGGCGCCCCGGGTGGGCTCCCACAGGATGTTCGGGCTTGTGGCGGCCGCGGGCTCGGTGCAGGGCAGCTCGCTCACGGCATTCGGGTGCGCGGCACGCAGCTCGTCCATGTCGCCGAATTCGATGGCGCGCATGGGGCAGCCCTCCACGCACACCGGATCGTGGCCAGCCTCGCGCAAGGCGCGGCAGGTGTCGCACTTCTGGACGATCTTGTCCTCCTCGATAAACTGCGGAGCACTGTAGGGGCAGCTGTTCACGCAGGTCTGGCAGCCGATGCACGCCTCGTCGTCGTGCTGGACGGTGCCGTCGTCATCCTTGTACATGGCGCCGGTGGGACAGTTTGCCACGCAGGCCGGACTCTCGCAGTGGTTGCAGCTCACGTTCAAATGGAACATCGCCACATCCGGGTAGGTGCCGCACTCGAAGCTATCGACTCGGCGCAGGCGGGGGCCGGCGACCTGAATGTCGCGGCGGTCCTTGCAGGCCACCTGGCAGGTGCGGCAACCGATGCAGCTGGACAGGTCAACATAGAATCCCAGGCTCATGATTTACGCCTCCTCGTTCGTATCAGCGGGCACCACGTAGGCAGCCAGGCCGGGCTCGTCCACGCCGGCCGCCAGGAACGGGCCACGCTCGAAGTCTTCCACCAAAGGCTCGCCGTCGTACCTCTCGATCTCGATGAGCAAGCTGTTGTAGCCGTCCACCTGCGGGAAGTAGTTGGACTGCAAGCCATCGGAGAGCATCTGCTCGGAACCGCCCCGGTCGATGATGTGGTTCGGATCGGATTCGTCGAACACGGAGTGCACGCCGTGGGGAATGCCCACGGTGCCGGGCATCATGCCCTGCATGGGCTGGGCGATGCGCAGCATGCTGCCGAAGTCGTTGAAGCAGCGCACCGTGTCGCCCGCCTGGATGCCGCGCTCGGCCGCATCGTCGGCGTTCATGAACACCGGGTTGCGGAAGGCCTCCTGGGTCCACACCATGTTGTCGTAGCAGGTGTGGGCGCGGCGCATGTAGTGCGGTGTGTAAGCCTGCAGCGGATAGGCGCCCTTCTCCTTGGTCTCCCAGTTCGCGAAGGTCTCCTGGTAGCCGCGGCGCGGCACGAAGTAGTTCGCATAGGGCTTGATGGGCTCGTCGTTAAGACCGATGCGGTTCACGTTGTCGGCCTTGAACTGGCAGTAGATCTCCAACTTGCCGGAAACCGACGGGCGCGGCCAGGCGGTGTCGGCCACGACAACGGACTCGCCGTCAGGCCCGATGCCCAGTTTGTCGTCGCGGTAGCCCACGTAGTTGCGCTTGTCGCTGACCGAGCGCTCGACCACGTAGCAGCCGTCGGCCATGAACTGGTCGAAACCGACCTTGCCCTCCTGGGTGGGGTAGCTCGCGTGGTACTTCTCGTTGTCGGCGTCGGTCCAGGTGATGACCGGCTCCCACTTCGTGAGATCCTCGTTCAGCACGCGCATTCCCAGGAAGTAGCCGAGCCACTGGTCGTAGTTGCTCTTCGGGTAGGCGTCGTCCGGGTTGAAGCCCATACGCTCGATGATCTCGCGGAACACACGCTTCTCCTCGCGGGCCTCGTACAGCGGCTTGATGAGGGGCTTCCAGGCAAGCAGGGCGTCCTTGCGCTGCTTCTGGCCGTTGCCGTCGCCAAACGCACTCGGCCAGGACAGCTCGCCCCAGGCCTCGTCGTCGTTACCCTCCCAGTGGGTGCACACCGGCAGGATGATGTCGGCGAACTGGGCCGTAAGCGACAGCTTGATCTCGAAGGAGACCACGGTGTCGGCCGCGCGCATCACCTTGATGGCAGTGGGCAGGTTGCCGCGGGTCTGCATGAAGTTGGAGTTCGTGGAGATCAGGATACGTGGGTTCACCGGCATTTCGCGGGCCTCGTGGTAGGTGGGAGTATTGGCGCGCAGCTTCGTGGGGTCGCCCACCACGTCGCTGGAGCCCAAGTCATAGGGACCTTCCGTGGAGGACAGGTACGTGCCCTCGTCAAGCGAGCTCCACCAGGAATTGCCTTCGATGTTGCGGTTCGGGCCGGTGGCAGCAGGCGATCCCACCAGATTGTCCACATAGCCCCAGTCACCGCCGGCGTGCTGGATGAGGCGATAGCCCGAGTCGCCGGCGTCCCAGGTGTAAATGGCCGCCGAGCCTTGGCCCGACTTGCCGAAGTGGCCGCCCAGGGCTGACACGGTCATAAAGGCCTGGGAGAGATTCTCGGCGCCCAGGTAACGGGACGCGGCGTAGCTGTGCAGGAACATCACGGCGTTGTTCTTCCCCGCCATCTCGGCATACCAGGTGATGTCCTCCACCGGCGTGCCGCAGATCTCGGTGGCCCATTCCGGCGTCTTGGGAGTATCATCGTAGGCCCCCAGCAGGTAATCGCGGAAGTTCTCATCGGTGGTCGCATCGGCGGGCATCGTCTCGGGCGTGAAGCCCACCGTGCGCTCGTTCACGAAATCCCAGTCGATGATGTCGCCGCGCTCCTCGTCCAGGCGCACCATCTCGTAGGCGACGGCCAGCAGAAACGCCGTATCGGTACCGGGACGCACGCGAATCCAGCGAGCGTCCATAGCCGCGGCCGTGGCGTTGTAGTCGGGTCCCACGAACACGAAGTCAACGCCGGCCTTCTGGGCGTTCTTCAGCCAATACATGGAAGAGTGCTGGGCCCAGGCGGGGTTACAGCCGTAGAGCACGATGGTGTCGGCGTTGGGCAGGTCGTATTTGTCGGGCGCCATCATGATGTCGGGATGGTCGCCATGGGAGTACATGCCCAGGGCCTCGGTTTGGAAGGCCCAGCAGCCGAAGGACTCGCATTCGGTGTTGTACACCGCGCCGCCGATGACGGGGAACATCGCCGAGCCGGGAGCCCAGCGCCAGGCATTGCAGATGACGGCGTCCTGGCCGTACTCGGCGTAGACGCGCTTCAGCTCGTCGGTCACATAGGTCAGCGCCTCGTCCCAGCTGATGCGCTCCCACTCGTCCTTGCCGCGCAGCTCGCCGTGAGCGGCCTCGCCGCCACCGGGCTGCCAGCTCTTGCGCTTCATGGGGTACTTGATGCGATCGGCGTTGTACACCTGCTGGCGCAGCGAGCGCCCGCGCAGGCAGCCGCGCTGCTGGGGGCAGTCGAAGCTGTCGGCATGAGAGTCGTCGGTCTTCTGGCGAACGACCACGCCGTCGACCACATATCCCATGTTCAGGCACATCTGGTTGCAGTTCTGGTGGCAGTGGATGGGCATCCACTCGCCCTTGCCCTCGATGATGACCGCATCGCTCGCCACCTGATGGGTCGCCGCGCCTGTCCCGGTGTCGGCCATCTCCTGCCCGGCTTTGGGGGCGCACCCCGCCACACCGGCAGCAGCCGTCGCGGCCGCGGCCGCAGCGGATACCTTCAAGAAATCGCGACGCTTCAAGCTCTTATCCAGTAGAGACATGAACATCACCCTCCTCTTGATTCTCCTTGTCTTCTCCTGACAAGTTGCATCATAGAGAGGGCGTCCCTTCCATAGGTAATGCCTATATTGTAATATTGCATATGCTTGAAAAGCATGGGGAGCACCAGTGCTGCCCGGCGGCGCACGCGTCTAGACCGCCACGTCGCCGAGGCGACCAGAGGGGGAAGAGGGGGCTATGGAGCTGAGAACACTTCGCTATTTCGTCACGGTCATCCGCGAGGGCTCTATCACGGCGGCGGCTAAATCGCTTCACGTGACCCAGCCGACGCTTTCGCGCCAGTTGGCCGCCTTAGAAGACGAGCTGGGCCACATTCTTTACCAGCGTAACCGTCAGGGCATCGAGCTGACCGAGCAGGGCGTCATTCTGCGCCGCTACGCCGAGTCCATTCTCGCCTTGGCCGATAAGGCCGAGGAGGAAATCGCCCTGCCCACCCATTCCATTGCCGGCAAGGTGCACATCGCCGCCGGAGAAACCCAGGCTATGGAGCTCCTCGCCGAGGCCATGCGCCGCACCCAGACCGAATACCCCGGCATCTCCTTCGAGCTGTACAGCGGCACCTCCGCCGACCTCATGGACAACTTCGTCCGCGGCTTCTACGATTTCTTCTTAGAATGCGAGCTGCGCAGCCATGTGGACATGCACACGATGAGGCTGCCGCACCTGGATGTATGGGGCCTGCTCGTACGCCGCGACGACCCGCTGGCCGGCTTGGCCGCCATCACGGCGGCCGACTTAGTGGGACATCCGCTCATCAGCTCGCGTCAGGGCGTGAAGGTGGGCGTGCTTGGCCAGTGGCTGGGCGATCTGGCCGAGAAGATGGACGTGCGCGCCACGTACAACCTGCCCCTGAACGCAAAGTTCCTCGTGCGCCAGGGTCTGGGGGCGGCCTTCACCTATCGCGGGCTCTTCGAGGCCAACGAGATGAGCGACCTTGCCTTCGTGCCGCTTTCCCCCGCGCTCGAATCGACCCAAGGCATCGTGTGGCGCAAGACCCTCCCGACACGCCAGGCTCAGGCCTTCCTCGACAAGCTGCGGGAAGTTTGCGCGGAGGCGCCAGCTGCGTAGGATAGCGCCCTGCGCGAAAACCCGACCGCGACGGCCGAGGCCCCGAACCTTTCCCCAGGGGGAGGGTTCGGGGCCTCGGTCTGAGAGCGGACGCTTGGTTCGCTCGCGATTTTGCTGCGGAGGCGCTACGCCACGACGCGGGAGGCGACGACCTCGCCGACGTTCTTGCCGAACACCTCGATGTCGCACACGGCGTTGCCGCCGATGCGGTTGTTGCCGTGGATGCCGCCCGTCACCTCACCGGCCGCGTACAGGCCCGGAATGGCGTTGCCGTCGGCATCGAGCGCCTCATTGTTCACGTTGATCTTGATGCCGCCCATCTCGTGGTGAATGCCCGGCGCCACCTTGATGGCGTACATGGGGCCGTCGGCGAACACGATGCAGCCCTGAGTGCGCCCGAACTCGTCGGCCGCGCCGCCGGCCACGGCATCGTAGGCGGCCACGGTGGCCTCGAGGGCCGCCGCATCCACCCCGATGGCCTCGGCCAGCGCCGCCACGGAATCGGCCTTAGTCACGAGCCCCTGCTTCTCCAGCTTCGCCACGGACTTGTTCGCGTCGTAGACCTGCTGGTCGAACACGCACCACACGTCCCCGTTCGGCTGGGCCAGCTCGGCGGCCGACACCTTGTCGCGGGTGGACATCTCGTCGAAGAAGCGCTTGCCCTCGGCGTTCACGAGGATGGCGCCCGAGCCGCGGATGCCCTCGGCCACGAGCGAGTGGGTGGTCTGCTCCACCGTCGGGTGAATCTGGATCTGGTCCATCTGCACGAGCTCGGCACCCACGTCCTCGGCGAGCCGGTAGCCGTCGCCGGTGGCGCCGGGCTGATTCGTGCTCACGAAGTCCTTGAGATCGGGACGGTACTGGGCGATCATCTCGGGGTTCGAGCCCAAACCGCCCGCCGCCAGGATGACGGCCTTAGCGTTGTAGACGGTCGGCGTGTTGTTGTCGTCGGCCACCACGCCCACCACAGCACCGTCGTTCGTCACCAGCTCGGTGACCTCGCACAGGTTGCGGATGGGAATGCCGCGCTCCTCGGCCGCGGCCACAAGACCGGGCACGAGCGTGGCACCCACGGCCGAGCCGTCGGTAGGACGGTGGCAGCGCTTCACGGACATGCCGCCGGTCTGCCCGATGTTGTCGAGCGTGATACCCAGGCCGTCCAGCCAGTCGATGGCCTCGGCGGAGTTCTCGCACATGAAGGTGACGAGCTCCTCGTCGCCGGTGTTGTGGCCGCCGTCGAGCGTCTCCTGGATGAACAGGTCGGTGCTGTCGTCGATGCCCTGCTCCTTCTGGAACTTGGTCTCCGAGGCGTTCATGCCGCTCGAGGAGTAGTTGGTGTTGCCGCCGTTCACGCCCATCTTCTCGAGCACGACGACGTTTTCCACGCCCGCGTCGTGGGCCGCGATGGCCGCGGACAATCCCGCGCCGCCGGCGCCCACGATGACCACGTCGTAGTCGTTGTTCTCCACCGTATCCTGATCGGCAGGGGTGCCGATGTCCTTCGGCGCGCAGCCGGCCAGCCCCAACGCGCCCAAAGCGCCCGCGGCGGCCAAGAACCCGCGGCGCGTCAGGCGCGGGGCCTCGTCGACGACAGGTGCCCAAGACGGCGAAATCTTCTGGTTACCAGCCATGGTGGTTCCTTTCTCGCATACACGTTGTCACGCGCATCGGGGTCTCGTGCGAGACCCCTTTGTCTGGAACCACTGTACTGATAGGAAACCCCTGATAGATGACGCTTTCACCGATTGTTTCGGCTATGCGGGGCAGCCGTCACCTTCCCATAGGCAATGACGCGAATTCGTCACCGGAAGGTAAGCGGGCGCGCACCTAGCAGCCGAAGAGATCCTCGGCTTCTCCCATGCGCTCCACGATGGGCACGCCGAAGGGGCAGCGGGGCTCGCACTGGCCGCAGGCGATGCAAGCCCCGGCGGTGACGTCCATGGCCTCGTAGTGCGCCTGCACCGAGGAGGGCACCTCGTCGGCCATCGTCGCCAAATCGGCGAACTTGTTCGCCAGCGCGATGTTGATGCCCACGGCGCACGGGGCGCAGTGACCGCAGTAGGTGCACTGGCCCATATAGGCGTGCTTGGGGGCGCCGGCCAGCACGCTGGCGTAGTCGCGCTCGGCCGCCGCGGCGTCCTCGTAGCCCAGGGCCTCGTCCAGCTGCTCCACCGTCTCCACGCCCACCATGACGCTGGCCACGGCCGGGCGCGTGAGCGCGTAGTGGATGCACTGCACGGGCGTGAGCGCCACGCCGAAGGGCGACGCATCGGCCGCAAGCAGCCGTCCGCCCGCATAGCCCTTCATCACGGTAATGGCCGTGCCGGCCGCCTCGGCCCGGGCGTACAGGCGAGCACGCGCAGGCTCGATGCCGTCGCCCGCCACGTCCTCGTAGTCGCCGAACAGGTCGTCCAAGTTCTCCGAGGCGGGCATCATGTCGAAGGCCGGGTTCAGCGAGAACATGATGACCTCGATCTCAGGCTCGTCCACCGCCAGCAGCGCCACCTCGGGGTTGTGGGTGGAAAGGCCGATGTGGCGAATGCGGCCCGCGGACAGCAGCTCGCGCATGTAGCCGATGAAGTCGCCGGCCATGATGGAACGGAACTCGTCGCAGCTGTCAACGTAGTGGATCATGCCGATTTCCACGTGATCGGTGCGCAGGCGCGCGAGCAGATCTTCGAAGGCGGGGCGCACCTGGGCCAGGTCGCGGGTGCGCACGTACTGGCCGTCCTGCCAGGTGCTGCCCACGTGCCCCTGGATGATCCACTGGTCGCGCGTGGGCTCAAGCGCCTCGCCCAACGCCGAGCGCACCGCCGGGTCGCTCATCCAGCAGTCCACGATGTTCACGCCCGCCGCCGCGCCCCGGGCGGCCATGGCGTTCACCTCGGCCTGCTCCATCTTGCCAATCCACTCGGCCCCGAACCCGATGACGCTCGCCTGCAGACCCGTGCGGCCCAGGTCGCGGTACTCCATGGGTGCTCCTCTCCCGGCGGCCACGCCGCCCGCTCTTTCTCTCGGCCGACGGCACGCCCCCGCCCCGCCTTCCGCTCTCTCGTTGCACTCATTCAACCACTTGGAGTGTACTTCAGGTCAACGGGGCCGTGAAGCCCTTCTGCTTTATCGGCCGTGCGCGCGGCCCGGCGGCGAGGCCGGGCGTACACTGGCGTCATCGGACGAAAGCGGGCCCGGCGCCCCTCGCGGCGCGTAGTTCCCGGCCCCAGCACCGTAGGGGCTCGACCGCACAGCCCGCCCGAGCGCTGAAGGAGGCGCCATGCTGAACTACTTCTGCAAGCAACCGCTTTGGGAATGCACCCGCACCCTCGCTGCCGTGGCCCAGGGCCGCGAAGCCGCCGACACCGTGATTCGCGGTGCGCGGCTCGTGAACGTGTGCACCGCCGAGGTGCTCGACGACATCGACGTGGCCATCGCCTGCGGGCGCATCGCCTACGTGGGCCCAAACGCCGAGCACTGCATCGGCGAGGGCACCCGCGTCATCGAGGCCGCCGGCCAGGTGATCGCCCCCGGCTTCCTCGACGGGCACATTCACGTGGAGTCGTCCATGATGGGCGCCGGCGAGTACGCGCGGGCCGTGCTGCCCCACGGCACCGTGGGCATCTACTGGGACCCTCACGAGGTGTGCAATGTGCTGGGGCTTGAGGGCGTGAAGGTGATGATGGAAGACGCCGCCCGCACGCCCTTGAAGGCCATGGTCACCACGCCCTCCTGCGTGCCGGCCGTGCCCGGCTTCGAGGACACGGGCGCCTTCGTGGGGCCCGAGGAAATTGCCGAGTCCATGACCTGGGACGGCGTGGTGGGCCTCGGCGAGATGATGAACTTCCCCGGCGTGCTGGCCGGCACCGACCACGCCCACGGCGAGCTGGCCGCCACCCTCGCGGCCGACAAGGTCATCACGGGCCATTACTCGGTGCCCGAGACCGACCGGGGGCTCAACGCCTATGTGGCCTGCGGCGTGCGCTGCTGCCACGAGTCCACCCGCGCCGAGGACGTGCTCGCCAAGATGCGCCTCGGGCAGTACGCCCAGCTGCGCTACGGCTCGGCCTGGCTCGACTTGCCGCAGCTGGCCGCCGCCATCACCGAGACGGGCATCGACACGCGCTTCGCGAACCTCATCTCGGACGACACCCACCCCCACACCCTCGTGGCCGAGGGGCACCTCGACTACATCCTGCGCATGGCCGTGGGCCTGGGCATTCCCGTCGTCACCGCCATCCAGATGATGACCATCAACACCGCCACCTGCTTCCGCATGGAGCACGAGCTGGGCTCCATCACGCCGGGCAAGTGCGCCGATATCGTGTTTCTGGACAACCTGGAGGATCTGAACGTCACGCGCACCATGATCGACGGCGAGGTGGTGGCAGAGAACGGGCAGATCACCTTCGAACTTGCGCCCTTCGACTACCCGGCTTGGGTCACTCACTCCATGCACCCGGGCCGCGCCATCACCCCCGACACCTTCCGCGTGGAAGCGCCCGCCGGCACCCCCGACGGCGATGCCGTCACCGTGCGGGCCATCGAGCTTCTGCCCGGATCGGTGCCCGACCGCGAGGCCCACGTGGCGCTCACCGTGCGTGACGGCGCGCTGGAAAGCGATCTTGGCCAGGACGTGCTGAAGACCTTCGTGTTCGAGCGCCACCACGAGACGGGAAGTTTCGGCGTCGGGTTCACCAAGGGCTTCGGCATCAAGCGGGGCGCGATGGCCTCCACCGTGGCCCACGATGCTCACAACCTGCTCGTGGTGGGCACCAACGACGAGGACATGGCGCTCGCGGCCAACACGCTGGCCGAGGCCGGCGGCGGCATGGTCGTGGTGGCCGATGGCGAGGTGCTCGGACTCGTGGAGCTGCCCATCGCCGGCCTTATGAACGACCTTTCCGCGCCCCAGATGAGCGAGAAGGTGCACCACCTGGAGCAGATGTGGGCCGAGATCGGCTGCACCATGCCCTCCCCCTTCATGACCATGGCCCTCATCCCGCTCGCCTGCCTGCCCGAGCTGCGCCTTACCAACCGGGGGCTCGTGGACTGCACCACCTTCTCGTTCGTCGACCTATTCGTGGACGAGAACGCCGCACAGTAGCGAGGAACGCACCCCGAGACGCGCCCGTCCCGCTGCAACTCGGAACGCGCGCCGCCCATCTCGCCCGGGGCCATCGGAACATCCTATGGCCCCGGGCGCCCTTCCACGCTCCGCCCGCGCTGCTTGGCCGATGCAAGATAAGCGCCCCTCGCGCGCGGTGGTATGTTCGTGCGTGAGAAAACAACCAGGGAGGAACCTCAGTGATCATCGGCATTACCACCACGCTCAACGAGGCCGACGGCTTCCAGCGCGTGAACGTGGAGTACATCAACCGCGTGGCGGCCACGGGTGCCGCGCCTCTGCTGCTCACACCCGTGCGCGGGGGCGCCGAGGCCAACCGGGCCCTCGCCCGCCAGGTCATCGGCACCGTGGACGCGCTTGTCATCACCGGCGGCGGCGACATCCACCCGCGCTACTACGTGCCCGACCCCGCCACCAACCGCGACGCTTTGGACATGGACGACGTGGCCGCCCTCGGCTGCGGGTCGTCATCCCACTGCCGCTCCACCGGCGCGCGGGTGCCCTTCTGCGGCCACAACGCGTCGGACGAGGCCTTCGCCCGAGCCATGGGCGGACAACCCGGCCCCGACGAGGTGACCACCCTGGACGGCCGCGCCGTGCTCACCGACCCGGAGCGCCCGGCAGTGCCCTGCCTGTCGGATCTGCTGGCCGTGAGCGAGGACCGCGACGGCTTCGAGCTGGAGCTGGCGCGCCTCGCCCACGAGCGGCGCATTCCGTGTCTGGGCATCTGCCGCGGCATGCAGGTGATGAACGTGGCCTTGGGCGGCAGCCTGTACCGCGACCTGTACAACTGCGGCGTCACCGAGGTGGGCCACCGCCAGGAGCCGCCCTACGACCGCACCACCGATACCGTCACCATTGCCCAGGGTAGCCTGCTGGCCACCGTGCTCGGCGCCGCGGGCGCCTTCGACGTGAACTCCATGCACCACCAGGGCATCGACCACGTGGCCGAGGATCTTCTCGTGTCCGCGCGCTCGGGCGACCGGGTGGTGGAAGCGGTGGAAGACCCGCATGCGCCCTTCTACCTGGGCGTGCAGTGGCACCCCGAGTACCTGGACCGGTGCCGCGGGCTCTTCAACGCCCTGGCCGCCGCCGGCGAACGCCATGCGGCCGCGCGTTAAGGCGAGGCGACTGCGACCATAGCGAAAGCGCCACTTGCCCCTCCCCGACAAAGCCCAAAAGCCCGCGATCATGGGCGCTGCGCCCGAGCACGGCGCCGCCCATACAGCGGAAAAGCCCGCACGAGGCGGGCTTTTCCGAGGGAGGGAAAGATAACGGAGTGCAGAAAGCAGGACTGCTAGGCCTGAATGTCACCGGCCAGGAAGCGCACCGCATGACGGCCGAACGTCACCTGGCGACCGAGGCAGTTGCCCACGAGGTACACCGGGTAGTTGCCCGAGTAATAGCTGCCCGAGCAGGTGCCCACGGCGCACAAGCCCTCGATGGGGTTCGCATCGGCGTCCAGCACCTGGGTGTCCTTGTTGATGCGCAGGCCGTCCAAGGTGGTCAGCAGGGCGCCGCCGAACCATGCGCCGTAGAAGGGGGCGGTGCGAATGGCGGACAGGCGATAGGCCTCCTTGCCCATATCCACGTCCTCGCCGGCGTCATAGAGCTCGTTGTAGCGCTCCACCGTGGCTAGGAACTGCTCTTTCGCATCGCCTTCAAAGCCCAGCTTGTCAGCGAGCTCATCGAGGGTATCGGCCTTCATCATGAGACCGGTGTCGATGTACTTCTCGGTATAGGCCTCGTCGACGGTCTTGCCCTTCAGCGTGCGCTTCCACGTACCGGCCGAGCAGCCCTGGCTCTTGAAGCGCTGCACGTCCTCAGGAGCGTTCGCGTCCATGATGAGCGCCCACACGCCGCCGGGATGGTTGCTGGCCGCATGGCAGATAGCGTCGTAGTTGCAGCTCTCGTTGGCGATGCGAACGCCGTTGCGGCTCACCTTCAAAAACGGCTGGCTGCCCAAGTTGAACTGGCCGCCGGTGGCGAACACCGCCTCGGCATCGTCGCTCGTATAGCCAGCGTCCACCCCCGGCTCCACGATACCGCGATCGAAGATCATGGCCGCCGGGGTCTTGTCCATGTCGGCGCCGGCCCACAGCGCGGCCTTGATGCCCATGCCGGTGTTGTTCTGGTTATAGTTCGTGCTCGTCACGCAGGCGGGAACGATGGGGTTCAGCGCGCGCACCATGTCGGCGTTGGCCGGGTACCCGCCCGTAGCGAGAACCACGCCCTTGCTCGCGTTCACGCGCACGTAACCATCGGGAGTGTTGAAGATGGCGCCCTCCACGCGGCCGCCGTCCTGGCGGATGAGCTTGGCGAGATCGTAGTTGTAGTCCACCTCGTGGCCCATGCCGCCGAGAATCTCGGTCATAGCCTCCACATGGACGATGCGCTCGCCCTCGCCGTCAAGGAAGGTATGGCACTCGGGGGGCATGTAGTAGATGGTGCCGCCCGCATCGCCCTCACCGCCGTTTTCCACATCGACGGTCACCTGGCAGCCGCCGAGCTTGTCCTCGTAGAACGCCTGGAGCCATTCCACCGTAGGACCGCTCTCCTCCACCCACGTCTTAGCCACAGAGGCGTCGTTCTTAAAGGAGGCATAGCGGTTGAGCTCGTTCAGGATACGGCCCTTGTCGATGGTCTGTCCCGTGAGCTCGGAGGTGAAACGGGAATTCACGGCGCCCACGTCGAAATGCGATGCCGCCGGCTCGGCGCCCTTCTCGGCCACAATGAAGTCGACGCCCAGATCGGCCGCCGTGGCCGCCGCCATGATGCCGGACATGCCGGCGCCCACAATAAGCACCTCGCAGTCGCGCGTGGCGGTAATCTGGTCGTCGGAAATCTCGAGGGCGGATCCCAGCCAATCGTTGACCGAAGCGGTCTCAGAAGCACCGTCTGGTCCCTTGGTCTCGGCCATGGCATCGCCCTGCGTCTTGGGAGCGCAGCCGGCCAAGCCCAGCGCGGCAAAGGCCCCTGCGGCGGTAGCCCCGGTCAGAAACCCGCGACGCGAGATACCCGATGTGTTGTTCGTCATAGTTGCCCTCCTTGCAACCTGCGGCGCCCAGAGCGCCAACTTCCGGCATCTTTCAGAATGCCTGCGACCGTCTTTGCCGGCCGCCCCGGTCCGCGATGCCCTCGGCCCGGCTAGCAATAGGCAGTCTGCCAGCGGCGAGGCGCCCCGTCGCCCCCCGCCATGGGGCATTCTGGCCGGAAAAGCCCTACCCCACCGTGGGGCATTCTGGGCTTTCCCAGGCCTTTCTCCCTCAGAACGGCGATAGAATGACTTATTGAAAGAGAGGACATTCCCATGGCCAACCCTGCTGCACCCGCCCCCGCCACCCCTCGCTCCGACGCGCCCGCGCGCTGGCCGGCGCTACGCTGCCTGGGCGCCCTGATTCTCCTTCAGGCGTCGGGATCTATCATCAATGCGACCATATACGCGAGCATGGCCGACTTCTTCGCCATCGGCCGCGAGATCGCCACCTTCGCCAACGCCGGCGCCTTCGTCCTGCTGGCCTTCGTCGCCTTGCGGCGACCCTCCCTCCTTAACGCCCGCGCGCTCACGGCAAGTGCCTCCATCGCCATCACCGCAGGCGTCATGTGCCTGGGAGCCGGCATCGTCGCGAACAACAGCCTGCTCACTCTCGCAGGGCTCTTGTGCCGAGCGATGGCCTCGGTGTGGCTCACCGCCCTGTTCACCATCGCCCTGAGCACCCTCCCGACAAGCCGCAGCGTCCTGCTGGTCGCCGGCGGGGGCACTGTCCTCTCCAGTGCCATCTTCGCCCTCATCCCCATCGGCTGGCCCACCGAGGCCGCCTGCGCGGCCCTGGCGCTGTGCATACTCGTCTCCCTCGCCCTTGTCTGGGGACTCGCAGAGCCGCCCCTCGCGAGCATCCGGCAAAGCGGGGCGACGGCCCTGCGGGATTTTAAGGGCTTCGCCTCCTTTGTGCCGCTCTTGCTCTGCGTGTTCCTCATCGCCACGGCCTCAGGCTACGCCATCGCCTTCAACCAGCAGGACAATGCCCCTTTGGTCACCCTTGCCAGCGACGTCATCGTAGCGGTTGCCTTCGTCATGGTGGTTATCGACAAGTCTCAGAAGAGCGAGGACCGGCTCTTCTCCCTCTCGGTTCTCCTTGTGGTGGCCGGATACCTCGTGGCGCCCTATGAGATCGCCTCTGCTGAAGGAACCGCGAACTCCCTTCTAAGGGCCGGACGGGACTGCTTCTACCTGCTGCTCTGGATTCTGCTCGCCTTCACCGGCCGACGCAACCTGTTCATGCTGCTTCCCATGGTGGGCTTTGTGCGCGCCGCAAGCAGCCTCGGCACCGACGCCGGCGCCGTAGCCGGTCACGCGACGAACCAGCTCGCCGCCGGCAACCCGCACCTAGCAGGCGTATTCGCCAGCATCATGGCCTTCTGCTTCGTGGCCTTTCTCTGGCTCGGGTTCCGCCACTTCAGCTTCACGGACGCGGTGAGCGAGGTCAGACTCATCACTCCGCCGGAGATCGAGCAGATCGGAAGCCACATCGATGCCGCCTGCCGCTTCCTCGGCAAGCAGCATGGGCTCACCCCGCGCGAAACGGAGATTCTCATCCTGCTGGCCCGAGGGCGCGACGGCAAGTTCATCGCCGAGAAGTACGTCCTCTCGTATCAAACGGTCAAGACCCACATCAAGCATTTGTATGCAAAACTCGGCGTCCATTCCCGCCAAGAGCTCATCAACCTCACCGACCAGACTATCGCCTCGGCGGCTTTTCGCCATCGGACCGAGCGAAATTCCTAGCCTGCCGTTTCTCGACATCCCGTAGCGCGCTCGCGTGGCGCCACCGCCACTGCAGGCCGTGCCCGGCCCACACTGGGCCGAGCGCCCCACGCGGCCGAGGCGGACCGACCGGCATCAACCAGGCGCCCGCTGTCGCTATACTGGAGCACTCGGGCAAATATTGGACAAAAAGGCGTCGAGTGAGCTCGGTCGCCCGCACTCAGGCGCTGTTTTCGTCACAAATCCTTGTCAAAACCGATCGAACCCCCTCTTTTGCAGCCCACTGCGTCCATAATTGGGCGGCAAGAAGCTCACTCGACGCCTTTTTGTCCAAAATTTCGTTTTCAACTCGCAAGGATACCCATGACCGCCCCGCACGACGCCCCCGTCCCGCTCCCCTTCCCCGAGCCCCTGCGGGAGGGAATCATCCTGGCGCGGCCGAACCGCTTCATTATGGATGTGGCCTTCGGCGACGGGGACTGCGCGCGCTGCCATTGCCCGGCAGTCTCGCGCATCGGCGGGCTGGATCTGACGGGACGCCCCTGCCTCGTGTCCGACTCCCGCAACCCCAAGCGCAAGATGCCGCTCACGGTGGAGGCCTTCTCGCTCCAGCAGCCCGACGCGGCCGAGAAGCAGTGGATCGGCATCAACCAGAACGCCTCGAACCGCTACGTGGAGCACTTCCTGCGCGAAGGCGCGCTCAAGACCATCACGGGGCCGGTGGCCGAGGTGCGCCGCGAGGTGCCCCTCGGCTCCTCGCGCCTCGACTTCCTCGTGAACGACAGCCTGTATTTGGAAGTGAAGACGCCCCTCGTGCAGATTCAGACCGCCGTGCCGCCCTACGTTCCGCGCCTGCCCGAAGTCCCCTTCAACTCCACCGAGCGCGCCCTGCGCCACCTGCGCGAGCTGGCCGCGTCCCTTGAGCGCAACGAGCGGGCCGTGGTGCTGTACTGCCTCTACTACGAGAACGACGGCTTCCGCTTCTACCACGGCACCACCTACGACGAGGTGCTCGCGTGCGTGGACGAGGTGCGCGAGGCCGGCGTGGAGCTGTGGCAGGCCGACTTCCGCATCGATGCCGAGGAAGTCGCCCTCGAACGCGCCTTCCCCCTCACGCAGTGGTAGGCGGCAAGCTGCTCTTTCCTATTCCTCCACCGGCACGCCCTCGAAGGCCGTATGATCGGGCTCGTAGCCGCGATCGTCGGGCACCAGGAAGATGAACACGAGCGAGCTTGCCAGCAGGAAGAACGGGTAGAACAGAAACGGCATGATCTGGAAGGCCGATACGGAAAAACCGAGCTCCGCGCAGGCCGAGATGGCCACGAGCATCTGGGCGCCGTAGGGGATGACGCCCTGGAACACGCAGGAGAACGTGTCCAGGATGGAGGCGGTCTTGCGGCGCGAGATGTCGTAGGTCTCGGCCATCTCGTGCGCGATGGGGTTCGCCATCACGATGGCCACGGTGTTGTTGGCCGTGGCGATGTCCATGGCGCCCACGAGCAGCCCCATGCCCAGCTGGCCGCCCTTGCGCCCCTTGAACACGCGCTTGATGCCGTTGAGCAGGGCCACAAACCCGCCGTTCTCGCGGATGAGCGCGCAGATGGCGCTCACAAGCACGGCCACCATGGTGGTCTCGAACATGCCGGCAGCGCCGGTGCCCATGTTCCCCAACAGGTCGGTAGCCGCCACCGCGCCCTCGGCCACCACGATGATGGAGCCAGACAGAATGCCCAAAAGCAGCACGATGAACACGTTGATGCCGCAGATGCCGCCGATAAGCACGATGAGATACGGAATGAGCTCGACGAGGTTGTAGTCGTTGTGCACCGTGCCCGAGATGTCGGAGCCGAGCGACAGCATGAGGATGACCACGAGCGTCACGATGGCAGCGGGCAAGGCGATGCGGAAGTTCTCGCGGAACTTGTCCTTCATCTGGCAGCCCTGGCCCTGGCAGGCGGCGATGGTGGTGTCGGAGATGAACGACAGGTTGTCGCCGAACATGGCACCGCCCATGACCGAGGCCACACACAGCGGCATGGAGAAGCCCGAGGCCGCCGACACCGCCACGGCGATGGGCGTGATGAGCGTGATGGTGCCCACCGACGTGCCCATGGAGATGGACACGAAGCAGCTGACCACGAACAGCACCGCCACCGAGAACTCCGCGGGGATGATCGACAGCATGAGATAGGCCACCGACTCGGCCGAGTCGCGCCCCACGGTGCCCACGAACACGCCGGCGGTCATGAAGATGAGGATCATGGTGACGATGGTCTTGTCGCCGATGCCGCGGCCCATGATGACGAGCTTATCGTCGAAGGGCAGCTTCCGGTTCTGGAAGCACGCCACGAGCAGCGCCACCAAGAAGATCACCACGATGGGAATGTTGTAGAAGCCCATGGAGATGCCCATGCCGTACTCGAACAGGACACCGAGCCCCAGGTACAGCACGAGGAACACGCCGATTGGCAGCAGCGCCGCCACATTTCCCTTTTTCACGTCGAACTCCGCTTTCTTCGCCATTGAAACCACGGAGGCCTATACTACACCACAACAACCGCTGCCGATGCGTCATCTTCCCCGCGCGGAGCTTCCCTATAATAGAAGGGATGCAATCGGACACGCCCCCTCCAGAACGGATCCCCCATGACCGACCCCACTGCACTTGCCGCCGAAGAAGGCACCTACGAGACTCCCGACGACTTCGCCGCCGAGGCAGCGCGCGACGGGGAAGGCGCCGGCGCGCCGGTCGACCCCTTCGAGCCCGGCTCGCTCGGCTGGCTTCTGCCCTGGTCGGAAACGGGCGAGGGCGACGTGCTCACCCCCGACGAGGCCCTGGAGGTGTTCCTGGAATGGGTGGAATCCCGCGGGCTTGAGCTGTGGCCCCATCAGGAAGACGCGCTCATGGACCTGGCCGTGGGCGACTCGGTGATACTGGGCACCCCCACGGGCTCGGGCAAGTCCATGGTGGCGCTCGGCCTGTGCTTCATGGCCGTGGCCACGGGGCGCACGGCCTACTACACGGCCCCCATCAAGGCGCTCGTATCCGAGAAGTTCTTCGACATGGTGGATGTGCTCGGGCGCGAGAACGTGGGCATGATCACCGGTGACAGCACCATCAACACCGAGGCGCCGGTCATCTGCTGCACGGCGGAAATCCTTGCGAACCAGGCGCTGCGCGAGGGGCCGACGTCGAAGGTGGGCTGCGTGGTGATGGACGAGTTCCACTTCTACGCCGACCCCGACCGCGGCTGGGCCTGGCAGGTGCCGCTGCTCACCCTGCCGCGCGCCCAGTTCCTGCTCATGAGCGCCACGCTGGGCGACGTGAGCGACATCGCCGACGCGCTGGAGGAGCGCACCGGGCGCCCCGTGGACCGCATCGTGGACGCGCCGCGGCCTGTGCCGCTGTCCTACGACTACACCTTCGAGACCCTGGAGGCCACGGTGGAGCTGGGCCTGCGGGCCGGCGAGGCGCCCATGTACATCGTGCACTTCTCCCAGGACGAGGCGCTCAAGAACGCCCGCGCGCTCGCGAGCTACGGCGTGGCCGACAAGGAGCAGCGCGAGGCGGTGAAGGCCGCCATGAAGGGCACGAAGTTCACCACGCCCTTCGGCAAGATCCTCCAGCGGCTGCTCGCCGCGGGCGTGGGCGTGCACCACGCGGGCATGCTGCCGCGCTACCGCCTGCTGGTGGAGCGTCTGGCCCAGCAGGGGCTGCTGCCGGTCATCTGCGGCACCGACACGCTGGGCGTGGGCATCAACGTGCCCATCCACACGGTGGTGCTCACCCAGCTCACCAAATTCGACGGGCAGAAGATGCGCCGTCTGCGCTCGCGCGAGTTCCACCAGATCGTGGGCCGTGCGGGACGGTCCGGCTTCGACACCGAGGGCCTGGTGGTGGCGCTCGCCCCCGAGCACGAGATCGAGAACCACAAGGCCCTGTTGAAAGCGGGCGACGATCCGAAGAAGCAGCGCCGCGTGAAGAAGAAGCAGCCGCCCGAGGGCTTCGTCAGCTGGAACAAGCAGACCTTCGAGCACCTCATCGAGAAGCCGCCCGAGAAGCTGAACCCCCGCATGCGCATCACACATTCCATGGTGCTGTCGGTGGTGAGCCGCGGGGGCGATGCCTGGGCCAACGTGCATCAGCTCATCGCCGACTCGGCCCAAACCCCCGAGGAGAAGATCAGGCTGAACGCGCGGGCCGACGAGATCTTCCACACGCTTCTGGAGGCCGGCGTGGTGGTGCGCGGCCAGGACGAGGCGGGCAACCCCTCCTACGAGCTCACGGTTGAGCTGCCCGAGGACTTCGCGCTCGACCAGCCGCTCTCGCCGTTTCTGCTGGCGGCGCTCGATTTGCTGGACCCGGAGAGCCCCGACTACGCCCTGGACGTCATCTCGCTCGTGGAGGCCACGCTGGAGAACCCGGGCAAGGTGCTGCGGGCCCAGGAGCGCAAGGCACGCGACGCGGCCATGGCCGCCATGAAGGCCGACGGCGTGGAGTACGAGGAGCGCATCGAGCGCCTGGCCGAGATCACCTACCCGAAGCCCCTGGAAGAGCTGCTCGACCACGCCTTCGAGCTGTACTGCCAGGGCGTGCCGTGGGCCCGCGACTACGAGCTTTTGCCCAAGAGCGTGCTGCGCGACATGGTGGAGACGGCGAGCGACTTCAAGACCTACATCGGCCGCTACGGCATCGCGAAATCGGAGGGGACGCTGCTGCGCTACCTGTCCGACGCCTTCCGCGTGCTCGTGCGCACCCTGCCGCCCGATGTGCTGGACGACCGGCTGCGCGACATCATCGCCTGGCTTGGCTTCATGGTGCGCACCACCGACTCGTCGCTCGTGGACGCCTGGGAGAGCGCCGGCGAGCTGCCCGAGGCCGGCGCGCCCCCGCAGGCCGCCGACGCCGTGGTGGCCGACCGCCACGGCATGGAAGTCATGGTGAGAAACGCGCTCTTCGCCCGCGTGCGCCTGGCATCGCTCGACCGCACCCGCGAGCTGGGCAGCTTGGACGAGGACTGGGGCTTTACTGAGCGTACTTGGGATGCGGCCCTGGACGACTACTTCGCCGAGCACAACGAGATTCGCATCGACGGCGACGCGCGAAGCGCGGCCTACCTGACCATCGACGAGGGGCCGGAGCAGGACGCGCACCTCTGGCACGTGCGCCAGATCTTCCTCGACGAGGACGGCGACGGCGACTTCCGTATCGAGGCCGATGTGGACCTGGACGCCACCCAGGAGGAAGGCGAGGTCATCTTCAAGAACTACCGCGTCGGCTTCGTGGAAGATTTGGCGGAATAGCGCCCGCAGAAGCGGCGCCCTCGCCTTTCGCCGGCGCTGTGCCACCGGCAAATATCTCTGCAACGCAGAAGGCCCTCGCCGAGGCGAGGGCCCGAGGGGAGGGCGAAAACGCGCATCGCGCCGAAAGGCTAGGCTCCCAGGGCGCGGTCGGCGGCGAACTGGCCGGCCCGGCGGCCGCCCGTGCAGGCACGGCCGTGGCTGGCGCCCGAGATGGTAATGGGATAATCGCCGAAGAAGAAGCTGCCAGAGCAGTTGCCAGCCGCCCACAGCCCCTCGATGGGGCGGGCCTCGGCGTTGAGAACCTGCTGGCTCTCGTTGATCTTCAGACCGCCCATGGTCACCAGCAGCGTCGTGCCGGAGTGCACGCCGTAGAAGGGGGGCTCGGTGAGCGAGCTCAGGCACTGCTTGCGCTTGCCGAAGTCCTCGTCCACGCCGGCGGCGCACAGCTCGTTGTAGCGCTCGATGGACGCCTTGGCCGTTTCCACATCGATGCCCTCCATCTTGGCCAAAAGCTCGTCGATGGTGTCGGCCGAGATGATGGCGCCCTCCTCGATGAACTGCTGGATCTGCTCGGGATTGTGCAGAGGCGAGCGGAAGTCCTTGCAGACCACCATGCCCATAGCCGGGCCGTCGGTCTCCCACTTGCTGTCCCAGAACACCCACTTCATGTGGCGGGGCTGCGCGTTGTGGGCACGGCACACGAAGGCGTAGGGCATGTCCTCGTTGCAGAAGCGCTCGCCCAGATCGTTCAGGTAGAGCCACGGCTGACGCGTCAGCGGAATGGAGGGCATGTGCTCCAGGCCCTCAACACCCTCGTCGAAGTACATCGGGCAGTGGGGCGCCTCGTCGATGGCGCCGCCTACCCAAGCGCCCATGCGAATGCCGTCGCCGGTGTTGTGCGGCGGCGTCGAGATGTTGTGCACGTCCTCCTCGTGTCCGGGTACGAACGCGTCCATCATCTCCTCGTCGGCACCGTAGCCGCCGGTGGCAAGCACGACGCCCTTGGCATCGACGCGGGTCACGCCGGATTTGTCCTCGAAGATGACGCCGGCCACCGCGCCGTCTTCGCCCTGCACCAGCTGCTTGGCCTCGGCATTGAACCGCACGTCCACGCCCAGCTCGACAGCATAGGCCGTGAAGGCCTTGGCCCAGCCGATGGCGAAGGGCGGCTCGTAGCCCGCCTCGCTTCCTTCGGCGATAAGATCCTCGGTGGGAATGATCTGGAACGCGTCGGTGGCGAAGTGCTCGTACCAGGCATCGGGAATCACCTGCATCTCCAGGGGCATGGGGGCGATGGCGATACCGTGGTCCGTGAGCATGTCAGCAGCCCAGTCGAGCGCCTCGGCCGAGTGGTCGACCCATGCCTGCACCACGCGGTAATCGCCGCGGTGGTCGCCCCAGCGAAGCACCTCCTGCAGCACATCCTGCTTGCGCTCGCGCAGATCGATACCGGCCTCAAGCTGTATCTTGCCGCCGATGGCGCCGTAATCGATGCCGCGGAATTGGCCCGCTCCCGTCTTCTCCAACAGCACCACCTTCGCGCCCTTCTCGGCCGCTGAGCAAGCCGCCGAGAAGCCGGCCATGCCGCCGCCGATGACCACCACGTCGGCCTCCTCGGTGCTATCGACAGCCTCGATGGGCTCGGGCGCGATCTCCCAGGTATAGCCCTCCGGTTCCGACGAGCCCGTCTCGGCCATGGTCTGGGGCGCGCAGCCCGCAAGGCCCGCCGCGGCAGCGGCAGCGGTGGCAGCAGCCCCCAGGCCCAGGAAGCCGCGGCGGCTCATCTTCATGTTCTCCGTAGTCATGCGATCCCTCCTTTTGGTTGACTGACAGCGCCCATGATGCCCGTTCCGCACAGGGCCTGTCTATCGGCATAAAACGAGTATTCCCAGTTCAGCGCCATCGGTAAAAAGTGATGATTGACGGGAAAAGCCCCTCTATGACACTATGGCGGCGGAGGTGGTGCGCATGTTCGCCCGATGGTGGGACAATTTTCAGGAAAGCTGCGATATACGGCTTGCAGCCGGAGCAGGCTGCGCCGCCGCGTGGGTGCTTCTTGTCGCCGTATCTCCCGTTCTCTCCGTCTCCCCCACCCTCACAGTCAGCGGGCCGAGTTGGCGACCTTGCGTTGCAATCGGCGCCGCCGTTGCTTTCGGGGCGGCAGCCATCACGAGCAACCCCAGGATCCTCAAGGCAGGACGGGCGCTGCCCCACCTACCGCTTCTCGTCGCGGGAGCGGCGCTCTCCTTCGCAGGCGTCGTCCTTCACCATAGCTCCGACACGATAGCCATTACCGTCATAGCAGCCCTCTGCACAGGGGGCGGTCTGGCGGCCCTCGTCTTAGGCTGGGTACCGCCCTTCGCCTCGATCCGACTTCGCAAGCGCGTCGTGGGAACGGTGGCCACGGCCTTCGCCGGCGCGGTCCTCTACCTGCTTGTCGCCATGATCCCCTCCCCCGCAAACCTCGGTGCCGCCCTCGCCCTCCTCGTAGCTTCCCCTCTTCTCGCCGCGCAGATCAATCCCCCCGATGCGATCTCCTCAGCTGCCGTGCCGTGCGCTGCCACCCCGCTGCGCCTTTTCGGCCCCGAGCTTTCCGCCGGCGCTCTCGTCTTCGGAACCCTGTTCGTTCTTGCCGGCCACGTCCTCCCCGATATCGAGCACGCCTGGATGGCCTCGCCTGTTCCCGGCATGATCAACGTCGCGCTCTTTCTCGTTCTCGAGACAGCGCTCACCCTTTATATGGTTCGGCGGGTGCGCCGCGAGAGTCCGACGGTCGCCTACCGCCCCGTCATTATTTTCGCCGCCCTGGGCTTCCTGCTTCTTCCCTTCGTTGACGAGCGCGGCGCTCTCCTCTGCATGGCCATCTCCTTCGCTGGCTTCGGCTGCTTCCTCGTGTACTTCTGGATCGTCATGGGAAATATCTGCCAGCATCGGCATAGCGTCCCCATACCCACCTACGGCTTCGGCCTCTTCCTCATCTTCGTCGGCTTCCTTATCGGCGAGACTGCCTGCCAAGTTCTCTACTCGCTCCCCCATGAGGCCTTCAGCTATGCTGCCACGATCAGCATCCTCTCGCTTTTCCTCCTCGTCGTACTGGCATGGAGCATGACCGACGGGGCGCGGTTCGCCCAAGAGACCGCGGAAATGGGCGGCATCCCCTTCGTCATGGACGGCGCAGCCGCCGAGAAGGACAGCGCCGAACACGACAGCGACACCTCTGCCGACCGCATCGCCCAAGCCGCAATCCTCTACAACCTGTCGCCGCGCGAAACGGAAGTCGTCGAGTTGCTGCTGCGCGGCCGCAGCATTCCCTACATATGTGACGAGCTGTTCATCGCCAAAAGCACCGCCCAGACCCACGTGCGGCACATCTACGCCAAAATGGACATCACCGGCGGTCGGCAGGAACTCATCGATCGCATCGAATCGGCAGACGAGGCTCAAAGACCTTCTCCGCCTCCAACAGCATGATTCTGCTCCTGTAACTTATTGCGTTATCGCAATAATAAAGAAGAACAACGCGGGGTAGCCGCCACGCTACCGCTTGGAAATGAGATCATTCGGACGTCTCGGGAGCATCCTGCTCTTGTTCCACGGCATCAATGAGCTGCTGTTGAGAGTGTACGCCGAGCTTGCGGTAGATATTGCGCGTATGCGTCTTGACGGTGTTCCTTGAAACAACCAGCGCGCTCTCGATAAAGCGGCTGTTCCTTCCCCGGGCGAGCAGCGGGAAGATGTCGCTCTCGCGCGGGGTGAGCCCGAAACGCTCGATCATGGCGGCGCATACCTCGTCGAGCGTGCCCTCTTCCTTCGCCACAGGCAATTCCACCGGACGAATGCTCGAAATGACGTCCTCGAAGCTATACCCGCGCAGGAAGAGAATGGCGTAGACGACAAAGCAGCAGAAGAACGCCACAGCTATCAGGTTGTCCCAGTACAGCCCCATCTGCTCCAACTCGATGGCAACGGTCCATATCAGGGAGTCGGCAAATACACCGATCTCGAAGGCCGCCACGCCGAACAAGACGAGAGACGGCGCCGCCCACACGTTGCGGGACGAGAGCTCGAAGAACAGCAGCCACACAAAGAGCATGAACAAGTTCGAGCCACTGAACATAACCGCCAGCGCTGCATGGCCCACCGAATCCGCCAGGACGTCTTGGGCCGGCATCGTCACGAAAGCAAAGCCCACGATCGAGGAGAGGAGCGCCGCATAGTAGAAGTCATCGACATCGGGTTTCCCGCGGGAGACGACCGCAACAAGGACCCCTATGGCCACCGTCGCCGCAAGGCACGTCAGGGGCACGAGTCGAGCTGAGAGCGGGGCCGCCAGAGACCAGGCAACATGCCCATAGCCGCTCATGCACGCGAACAACAAGATCATGACGAACAGCTTGTTGGAGAACGGAAGGAACGAACCGGGATTCGTCGCCGCCAAATCGCTCGGCGCGGCAGAGCACGTGAAGGACCGCAGCTCCCCCGCAACACGGTCCGCAAGCAAGCGGCTCACGCACCCCAGCCCCAGCGCGCACAGCACGAGGCACCAGGGGGAATCGGATGCAGCGGGAACGGCCGAGGACACGATGAGGTAGCCCGCGAAGCCGGTAAGCAAGCTCACCGTGCGCCGTCTGCGATCGAGCTTCGCGGCAGATAAAGCCGTTTGGACGAACGCCCACGCCACGCCGATTCCCGCAGCACTCAGCCCCACGAGAACGGCAAGGAAGCCCACCGCTCCGGCAATCGGGGCAGCGATGCGCCACGACCGGCGCGCCAGCAAATCGAGATGATCGTGAATCGCAAAAGCCAAAACGCCAAGGGCCACGATGCCCATCAAGACCGTTGCGATACGCCACGCCAGAGCCCCCGCATCGAAGGACACCACGCAGAGACGGGCAAGCATCTGCATCCCGAACACGCAGATAAGAAAGCAGACGGCGGTCGTCCAATCGACACGACGCGGGAAAGCCTCCCCTTCGCTCGGCGGTCCTTCCTCTTTTCTTGTCTCCACTTTCCACACCTCCCGAAAACCTTGCTCATCTTACCAGGCGAAGCGCCTCTTTCGCATCACGCCGTCAAACGCCACCAGGCATTTTTCCGAATTTCACCCCCCTAAGGTGAAGGAAATAGCCGTGAATTTCATGAACCGAGGGCGAAGACCGAAGCTGCACGACCCGCTAGGCTCTGAGCAGTGCCGCAATCAGGCGGCGCAACCAGACAATGCACTTGAAGCAAGGACGAAACGTCCTCAAGGAAAGGAGCGGAGGATGACCAACGACGCTATTTCGCGCCGCGGCTTCGTCGGACTGGGGCTCATGATGGGAGCCGGCACTATCGGAGCCGGGCTCGCCGGCTGCGCACCCTCAACGGGAAGCACTTCGGCAGAAAGCGATCTATCTGATACGGGGCAAGCCGTCGCAGAGGACTGGCTGGGCGCCGAACCCCAGATCGACGAGATCGCTGAGACCAAAACCGTCGACCTGCTCATCATCGGCGCCGGCAATGCGGGCCTCGCCGCCGCGGCTACAGCCGCCGATCTCGGTCTCGACTTCATGCTCTGTGAGAAGTCGGGCGCTGTGCAAGGCGCGCGCATGTGGATCGGCGCCGTCAACACGAAGTACCACGACGCTGCCTCCATCGAGGTTGACGAGGGCAAGCTGCTCAACGAATTGGCCCGCTACGCCTCGTTCAAATGCAACCAGCGTGTTTGGCGGACCTGGATCCGCGAGAGCGCCGAGATGATCGACTGGCTCGACGGCATTATGGGAGCCGAGGCGGAACTCGACACCGTCGGCTACGACCACGCCACCGGCGGCACGGACTACTACGTCCCGCCGATCCAGCACATGTACTCCATGGATGCAGACGACCGCAACAGCGTGCTGGAGGCCTACATCAACGCCAAGGGCCACGAGGTCAGCTTCGGTCACGAACTCGTGAAGCTTCTCCGCGAGGAGAGCGGCCCCGTAACCGGTGCCATCTTCGCAACCGACAACGGATACACGCAGGTCAACGCCGCCAACACCATCCTCGCCACCGGCGGCTACCCCGCCAACCGCGCCATGGTTCGCAGCCTCGCGCCCATCATCACGCAATGCGTCACCGCCGACGGATTCATGCCTGGCAACGACGGCAGCGGCATCAAGGCGGGCCTGTGGGCCGGCGCGAAGATGGACGCCGAGTGCGCACCCATGATCTTCGACCGCGGCGCTGTCCTCCCCGGCACCGATGCCGGCTACGAGAGCGATGACGACGATGCCTGCTTCCAAAGCACCTACGGTGGCATCGGCCAGTTCGGCATGGGCAGCCAGCCTTTCATGAAGGTGTCTCGTCACGGTCGGCGATTCGCGAACGAATCCACCCCCTACGACTTCATCTGCCACGCCGCGGCCCAGCAGCCCGGCGGCGTTTGGTGCCAAATTTTCGACGCCAACGCCGTAGAGGATATGAACCGCTTCTCCACGGTAGGCTGCTCGAAGGGCGCGCTCATGCCCTTCATGGGAGGCGCGCCCATCGACGAGGCCTTTGCCGATGAGCTGGAGCGCGGATTCGTCGTCAAGGCTGACACCATCGAGGAACTCGCTGACGGCCTTGGCTTCACCGACAACGCGAAAAGCGCCTTCATCGAGGAAGTCGACCGCTACAACACCTTCTACGACAACCAGTTCGATGAGGACTTCGGCAAGGAGGCGTTCCGCCTGAGCAGCCTCAAGACCCCTCCCTTCTACGGCTGCTGGTATGGCGGCACGCTCTTGGCGACCGTCGACGGGCTGTGCATCAACGAGGACATGCAGGTGCTTGACGAGGCCAGCAACATCATCGAGGGCCTCTACGCTGCGGGAGACTGCTCGGGAAGCTTGTTCTCAGGCAACTACCCTGAATACCTCGTCGGCTGCGCATGCGGTCGCACCGTCACCTTCGGTCGCCACGCCGTGAAACACGCCGCTGGCCAGCTGTAAGTTATCCCCTGTAGTTGAGATAGCCCCTCCCTCTAGCCCTGCCGCAGCTTCCTCCCCGCTGCGGCAGGGCCGCTTTTCCAAGTTTTCCACCGCATCGGCTTCGTGGAAGATTTGACAGGATAAGGGAGGAGCGACAGGCTACAAGCAGAACGCCATGTAGAGAGGCAAGTATTCCCACTCTCCTTCCCGAGCAAGCTGCTGAGGATGCAGGACGATCTTCTTCTGTGCAAAATTCGCGATATTGAAAGCCTCAATATGGCTCAGAATTCGCGACATCAAGTTTGCATCTTCCCGTTGCAAACAATCGCGTTTACACCAGTCAAGCTTCGCAGACGCTTTCCTCATTTTTCACGGGGCGTTGCTGGAAGCCGGAGTTGGAATCAGCATCGAGCTCGCAGCCACCTAGCGCGAGGCGGTGCGGGGAAAGATACGGCTACATCGTACGGAGGCAGCGCCCTAGGCGGCCGAGACGCGGTCCGCGGCGTCAGAACACGCCCTCCTTCACCAGCTGAGCTTGCCGCTGCTGGAGGAAGAAATCGGACACAGCCATGTAGAAGGCCGCCTCCTCCTGACTTTGGGCTTGCGCCATCATCTCGGCAGTGGGCACATAGCTGAAAAGAGCACGGCATTCCTGGTAGAGCTCATGGAGCACACCTGCCTCCGCCTCCGATATCATAGTTCTCCTCCCATAAATTATTGCGTTGTCCCAACAGTAGCACGAAAGGACGGCGCGTGCGTCATCGGCGTCGCACTTCTCAAAACGAAATCGGCTCATCGGGAAACACGCCGCTCCCCCGACGGAGCCGTCGGCTTATCGGCATAGCGCTCGAACAGGGCCAGCATCTCCTCGAAGTTATGCACGCCGCACTTCTGATAGATATGGTACTTGTGGGTCTTCACTGTCTCGTGGGAAATGAACAGCTGCTTGCCGATGGCCGCAGCGGAAAGCCCCGTTACCAGCAGCGGAAGAACCTCCCCCTCCTTCGGCGATAGGACGAAGTCGGCAGCCATGGCCGCGCATGCCTCGGCACGCAGCTCGGCGAAGGAGCGCGGCAACCCATCGCTGCCCCAGCCTCCCTCGACAAGAAACGCATCGCGAATGGCTCGTGCGGGAAGAGCCTGTTCTCTCTGGAAGTAGAACACCAGGTACATGAGATAGGCGAGCGTGGCGCAGGGAGCCACCAGTCGATAGGTCGCAGGCGGCACAAGATGCGCCGCGAGCATTCCCATGCAGAATACCGTGAGCAACGCCACAAGGCCCACAACGGGCAACGCTGATGAACCAGCGAACCGACGCTCCGAAAGATAGAGCATATCGATCCAGAGCAGTGCCAAAAACAGCAGGTTCGAGCAAACGACAACTGCATAGACCACTAAGAACGGCGCTGCGGACAGCACAATCGACACGAGCACGCCCAGCGCGCAGGGAACTGTCATGAACAGGATGACCTCTCCCGCCTGCTCTTCTGAACGGACGGTCCATCGCCAAGCCAGAGCCGCGAGGAATCCCATGGCGAGCAGCGCGCCGACCGCGAACGGAGCTGACGAGCGCACCGCCTCCTCCACGGAAGGATCGACCAGGGACGTGCCGAGGCTTAGAGAGCAGATAAGCCCCGCAGGAGCTGCAGGTAAAGCGGCGCGGGCAGCCTCAAGCCAATCGCGCCCCGCCCCTGGCGATGCCGCAGGATGGTGGTCGTAGCCCTCCTCGGCTAAAACCGAAGCAGACGCGGCGTCGTCCCCGTCGCCCGCCAACGCTGCTGCCGCCACCACGCCCGAGAGCGCCACGATAACCGCGAGCACAACGGTACCGTCCGCATCGGTAGCCGACACCATATAGCCCCCGTGCACCAAAAGCGACGAAGCTCCGAGGCTTACGATAGCGCTGAGAGCGTAATCTCCCAGGGTAGCCTCGCGACCGAGTGAATGCCAGGCAAGGGTCGTGCGCAGCATGACGCCGCATGATGCCGCCAGCAGAGCGGCCACCACCACGGGAGCCCACAACGAATGCACGGACACGACCAGCGCCGCGCTCGCCACAGGCATTACGATGCCCCACAGCACCACAAGCATGGGCCGTGGGTACTGTGCAAGACGACCGGAGAGAACGCACGCCACCGCGAATATCACAACCGCCGCAAGCGTTTGCAACTCCATGGGAACAACGAGCTCCTCGCCCGACATATAGGGAGTGAGCATGCGCGGGCGAAACAGAAGAGTCTGGACGAACGCCAGCGGCCCCGCGAGCATCAAGCTCGTCGATGCGAATTTCCTCGCCGCATATATCGCCATGCTTTCGCGCCCTCCCACCTGCGAACATACTGCGGCACCTCACCGCCTCCCTCGGCCCATTTTATCACGGCATTTCCTCTGCGCCCTTCCTTGTCCATTACCGTGACCTGGCGTTTTCCCAAAATAGCACTTTTTAGGGATAGGCGATGGCACCTATCCGGGGATGCGTGACGGACGTTGTGGCGCTAGCGTGATTCACCAGGCGCCATGCTTTCCCTCAGGCGCCTACCATTCAAGACAACAGGAAGGGGAGATCATGGATCGTAGGACATTCATCAAAGGCGGCCTTCTCGCGGGAGCCGTCGCAGCTGCCGGAACCGCCGTCGGCTGCGCCCCGGGCGCATCTGGCGCCAGCGAGTCCGCCGCTGAGGAGGCCCTCGCCGCCACAGGCGACGCCTGGTACGGCGAGCCGGCGCCTCTCGACAGTTTCGACCTCGTCGACACCGAGGAGTGCGAGCTGCTCATCTGCGGATGCGGCGCGGGCGGCATCATGGCCACCGCCGTGGCTGCCGAGGCGGGTGCGAATGTCATCACCATCGAGAAGGGCGGCGCGGCCGGCTCCATCAAGTCGAACATCGGTATCGTCGGAGCGCGCGATGACGAGCGCTATGGCGTGAAGGTTGACAAGATGGCGGTACTCAACGAGATCACGCGCTACACGAACGGCCTGTGCAACCCCCGCGTGGCCCGCACCTGGGTTTACGAAAGCGGCGAGACCTTCGATTGGATGACCGACGCTCTGGCCGACTACGGCGTGCACCCGTTCTTCGAGACCGATACCGGTGGAGACTACCACGGCTGCTATCCGATGTACCCCGTCGAGCACGGCTACGTGTACGACTATACTCCCGAGCAGATGGCCGAGGCCGAGGAGAAGACCGCGGGAAATCCCGATCCGGCAGCTATGATGCAGGCGCTTCCCACCATTGGCACCTACCTGCTCGAGCGCGCCGTAAACGATTGGGGTGCTGATGTTCGCTACCTGCATGAGCTGGTGCAGCTCGTGCAGGACGAGAGCGGTGCCGTGACAGGCGCTATCGTGAAGAACGACAGAGGCTATGTACAGATCAACGTCTCGAAGGGCGTCATTCTCGCCACGGGAGGCTACGAGGCCGACCCCGAGCTGCTCGCCGAGCTGAACCCTCATTCAGCGCAGATCGGCGGCGTGTCTATGGTGCAGATGGGCTGCAACGGCGATGGCATCAAAGCCGGCATCTGGGCCGGCGGCGCGAAGGACCCAGTGCCCACGCTCATGACCTTCTCGCGAGCGGCCGTGGCTCCCGACACGCCGCTGGGCTACCCTTACGAGGGCAACTCTTGCTGGATGGGCGATCAGCCATTCCTGCGCGTGAACATGGACGGCGAGCGCGTCTGCTGCGAGAGCGTGCCCTACGACTATCCGCTGCTCGTGGCCACACATCACCCGAACAGCAAGATTGCCACCATCTGGGACGCAAACTACCGCGACCACATCAAAGCGTTCCATACTATCGGCTGTTCGCGCATCATGCCCTCAGAGTCGAAGACGCCCGACGGCATGCCCACCGGCCTGGGCCTCACCTTCGAGGCCAACGACGGCATGATTGCCCAGAATATGGAGATGGGAATCATCCAGCAGGCCGATACCCTCGAAGAGCTGGCCGAGAAGCTGAAGATGCCCGCCGACGCCCTGAAGGCCACTGTGGCGCGCTACAACGAGCTGTGTGAGAGCGGCGAGGATTTGGACTTCGGCAAGGAGCCGAAGGACATGCTGGCCCTGACCACGCCCCCCTTCTGCGGCGCCTACTTCGGCGGCCACGTGCTGTGCACCATCGACGGTCTGCAGATCGACGAACACGGTCGCGTGCTATCAGCTGACGAGCGTAAGCCCATCCCCGGCCTGTACGCCGTCGGCAACTGCTCTGGCAGCATGTACGCCGGCTCCTACCCCGAGTTGTTCATCGGCAACGCTAACGGCCGTACCATCACCTTCGGCCGCCACGCCGTGCGCCATATCCTTGGGCAGATCTCCTAGACGAGACGCAGCAAAGCCCTCCCCTGCGCGGGGCCAGGAGATCCTGGCCCCGCTTTGCACTTCCCCGTCGGCGCTCGCATGGGCCGTCCGGGCGCACGGCACGCTCCGTTCGCGTAGAAAACAATCACTGAGCGGAATTGTTGTTGATTGCCCGTCTGCACGGGGGCATAATGGCCGAGTCAATATTTCTGTGATGTCTTCGGGATGCGCGGTGCGCCGGGCAAACCGGAGGCGGAGAAAACTCTGGAGAACTCTTAAGTGAGTGCCGAAGGTGCAAGGCCCCGTTCGCGGGCGCCGAATCTCTCAGGCAAACGGACAGAGCGATGACGCGACCTTTTCGGCCGGCCACGCATAAGTTCCCCCGAGTTTTCTCGCGAGAAGAAGGGAACGCCGTGGAAGAGGCACTGCTTGGTATCGTTACCACCATCAACAACTATCTTTCCAACTACATCCTCATCATCCTGCTGCTCGGCATGGGCATCTGGTTCACCGTGCGCACCAAGGCCATCCAGTTCCGCTGCTTCGGCGAGGGCTGGCGGCGCGTGTTCGGCGACTTCAGCCTGCGCGGCGGCAACCAGGGCGGCGGCATGACCTCGTTCCAGGCGCTGTCCACCGCCATCGCGGCCCAGGTGGGCACGGGCAACATCGTGGGCGCATGCGGCGCCATCATCGTGGGCGGCCCGGGCGCCATCTTCTGGATGTGGATCATCGCGCTTCTGGGCATGGCCACCAACTACGCCGAGGCTGTCATGGCGCAGAAGACCCGCGTTGTGGACGAGGACGGCACCGTGCACGGCGGCCCGGTGTACTACATCACCACCGCCTTCAAGGGCGCGGGCGGCAAGTTCCTCGCCGGGTTCTTCGCCGTGGCCATCATCTTGGCGCTCGGCTTCATGGGCTGCATGGTGCAGTCGAACTCCATCGCTGAGACCATGAACACCGCCTTCGGCATTCCTACCTGGGTCATCGGCCTGGCCGTGGTCATTCTGGCCGGCATCGTGTTCATCGGCGGCGTGTCCCGCCTGGCCGCCGTCACCGAGAAGATCGTGCCCATCATGGCCATCCTCTACGTGCTCGGCTCGCTTGTCGTGCTCATCATGAACGCGGCGAACATCCCGGCCACCTTCGCGCTCATCTTCGAGTGTGCCTTCAACCCCGCCGCCACCGTGGGCGGCGCCACTTTCGGCATCATCGCCGCTATCAGCCAGGGCGCCAAGCGCGGCCTGTTCTCCAACGAGGCCGGCATGGGCTCCACCCCGCACGCCCACGCGCTCGCCGAGGTGCGCGACCCGCACGAGCAGGGCGTGGTGGCCATGATCGGCGTGTTCGTGGACACCATCGTGGTGGTCACCATGACTGCGCTCGTGGTGCTGTCCACCCTGTACGTGGGCGACGGCCTGCTCGCCACCGGCGACTACGCGAGCCTCACCGCCGAGACCGTCACCAAGACCAACATCGCCCAGCTGGCCTTCGGGCAGTTCTTCGGCGAGGGTGTGGGCGCTTGGTTCGTGGCCATCTGCCTTCTGTTCTTCGCCTTCTCGACGATTCTGTCGTGGAACCTGTTCGCGAAGCTGAATGTGGAGTGGCTCTTCGGCAAGAAGGCCGTGCTGCCCTTCACCGTGATCGCGCTCGTGTTCATCTTCCTGGGCTCGCTGCTCTCCAACGACCTGGTGTGGGAGATGGCCGACATGTTCAACCAGCTCATGGTCATCCCCAACGCCATCGCGCTGTTCGCCCTGTCGGGCGCGGTGTTGGCCATCGCGAATGCCAAGCACGACAAGCGCGCGCTGGACGTGGCCGAGGAGAAGCTCGCCGACAAGGAGCGCGCCGCCATGAACGCCATGGTGGAGAAAGACGAGCGGAAGTAGTCTCGATCCAAGAGCACCATGCGGAATTCCGGGGAGGGCACGTCGCCCTCCCCTTTTTTCATGGGCGGGAGCGGACGGCGCAGCGCGCCAGGCGGCGGGGCACCGGGCACGCGAGCCTCGGGCAGGGCGGCGCGGCGGGGCGCAGCACGAGAGGGCGCATCAGCCCCCTACTCGTCGCAGCCTAAAAGCTCGGCGAGGCGGTCGCGGGTGAGGCCCTCCAGGGCATCGGCGCCGGTGGCAGCTACCACGGAGTCCGCCAGGTCGCGCTTAGCCTCTTGCAGCGCCACGATGCGCTCCTCGATGGTGCCCTTCGCCACCACCTTGTACACGTCCACCTCGCGTTCCTGGCCGATGCGGTGGGCTCGGTCGGTGGCCTGGTCGGTGGCTGCGGCGTTCCACCACGGGTCGGCGTGCACCACCACCGAGGCGCCCGTGAGGTTGAGCCCCGTGCCGCCGGCCTTCAGCGACACGAGAAACACCGGTGTGTCGTCCTCGTTGAAGCGCTTCACCAGCTCCACCCGCTCGCGCTTGGGCGTGGCGCCGGTGATGGTGAAGTGCGAAAGCCCCCGCCGGTCAAGTTCGTCGGCCAGCACCGAGAGATAGCTGGTGAACTGGGAGAACACGAGCACCTTGCGATCGGCCTCCTGAGCCTCGGCCACCAGCTCCATGATGGCGCCGAGCTTCTCGGCTCCGCCCCGATAGTTCTCGAACACGAGGGCCGGGTCCAGCGCGATCTGCCGCAGGCGCGTGAGTTCGGCGAGCACCTCCACCGAGCTCTTCTCGGCTTCGGCCAGATGTCCGCGCCGGTTCGCCCGCGAGGCGTTCTGGCGCTTCTGGGCGTTCAAGTCCTCGCGCAGACGCTGCTCGGCCCCGTCGTAGAGCCGCCGCTGCTCGGCGCTTAGGGGCACGTAGCGCACCAGCTCCGTCTTCGGCGGCAAGTCGGTGAGCACGTCGGCCTTGCGCCGGCGCAGCAGAAACGGCTCCACGAGCGCCCGCAGGCGAGCGGCCGCCTTCTCGTCCTCGCCCAGGATGCCCAGCTCGTAGCGCTCGCGGAAGCGCTCGTAGCTGCCGAGGAGCCCCGGCATGAGGAAGTCGAAGATGCTCCACAACTCCGAGAGGCGGTTCTCGATGGGCGTGCCCGTGAGCGCGAAACGCAGCGGCGCGCGCAGCCGCTTCACCGCGCGGGTCGTCTTGGTGGCGTGGTTCTTGATGCGCTGGGCCTCGTCGAGCACCACCATGCCCCAGCCGACCGGGTGCAGGAAGGGCGCGTCGATGCGCACGCGATCGTAGGAGGCCACGATAACGGCCGGCGCGCCCACCGAGGCGCCGTCGCGAGCCGCCTGCGCGCCGCGCCCGATCACGCGCCCCTCCCCTTCCGCAGCCGCCTGGGCCACGAGCATCTCGCGCTGGTACCGGGTGCCCTCCAGGGCCGCCACGGGCATGGCGGGCGCGAAGCGGGCGAACTCGTCCAGCCAGTTGAACACGAGGGAGGCGGGGCAGGCGATAAGCACCGGGCCTGTCAGCTGCCCCGCGTCCCGCAGGCTCTGCAAAAGCGCGATGGTCTGGAGCGTCTTGCCGAGGCCCATCTCGTCGGCGAGGATGCCGCCGAAGCCGAGGGAGGCGAGCCGTGCAAGCCAGCGGAACCCCTCCAGTTGGTAGGGGCGCAGCGTGGCGGCCAGGCCCGCGGGGGGCTCCACGGCACGCGCCGGCTCCTCCACCCGGCGCAGGTAGTCCTCGAAGGTCGCGTCGCGCACCGCGTCGGCGTATTCCCGATCCAGGTAGAACGCCTGGTAGGTGGGAATCTGCGCCGAGCCGTCCAGAAGCTCGTTGGCCGACACGCCCAAATCGCGCATCATCTCGCCAAGGCGCGCGATGTCGCCCTCGGAAAGCGCCACGATGCGCCCGTCGCTCATGCGGTGAAAGCGCTTGCGGCGGCGCAGCGCGGAGAACATCGCCGCCAGCTCGTCGCGGGAAACGTCGCTCTCGCGCACGTCCATCTGGATGAGGTTCGCCGCCAGCGAGAGGCCCAGCTGCACCCGCGGCGGCCGCTCGTCCACGAGCCGGTCGAAGGCCGGGGTGGTGAACACCTCGCCTGCGGCGCGAAACTGCGCGAGTCCCCCGTAGAGCAGCTCGCCGGCCAGGTCGGCCTGGCGCAGCGGCAGCGTCATGGAGCCGTCGAAGAACTGGGCGGCCAGCATGACGGCCGCATCCTCCAGCGCCTGATCGCGGAAGGGCTGCTGGGAGGCGGGACGCAGCTCGGGCTCCTCGCCCGAGTCGGCCGGGCTCGCCAGCACCACCTCGCGCTCGCCGTAGAACGCCTTCACCGTCAGGCGGATGAGCGCCGCCTCCTTCTTCCCCGTCTTGTCGAAGTAGAAGGCGAGCGTGCCGGCCACCGGCCGCAGAGCCTCCCACGGCTCGGGCAGGCGCACGTCCACCGCAGCCTCCAGCACCGGCAGCGCCTGACGGCAGAAGGCCGCCCCGTCGCCCTCGGCCACGAAGGCCGCACCGCCGTCGGCCAGCCCCGCCTCCCGCAGAAAGGCGAAAGCCGCCGCCTCGGCGCCCTCCACGCGCGCCGCCACGCCGTCGGCCAGCACGTAGGCCCGCTCCAGGCCCCGCACCACCAGCGCGGATTCGGACAAGTGCAGCTCGTAGCCGCCTTCGACAGCGTCAAACAGAAGGGCCGCAAGCGGCGCGTCGGCGCCCACGCGCCACGGCTCGGGCGCGGCGTCGTCGGCCGCACCGGCACTTCCGGCACGGCGCACCAGTGAGAAGGAACCCTCGCCGAGGGCATCCAGCAGGGCCACCACCTCGGCCTCGCGCACCCGGGCCTCGCGCTTGCCGGCACCGGCGGTGCGGAACGTGGAGCCGCCGAACAACCGCTCGTCGGGGAACAGACCGGCCACCACCCGGGCCACGGCCCGAGACGGCTCGTCGAACGCCTCCAGGCGATGAGCGAAGGCGAGCTTCTTGCCGTAGGCGTGGAACTCGCCGTGTTGCACGTGGTGCGCGAAGGCCTCGATGTCGCGCACCTGGTAGGTACCGCGCGCGCCGGCTACCGCCAGGTGCAGCGACCAGAGGCGCCCGTCGTAGATGAGCTGCACGTCCAGGCGCACGCTGCCGGGCGCCACACCCAGGGCCACGCCCTCCGCGCCGGGTCGTCCGAGGGCGAGCGCAACTGCACCGGTCGCGTCGTCCTTCCCCGCCTCCAAGAGCCGGCCGAGGGCCTCGCTCGTGCGACGCGCCACGGGAGCCGCAGGGCGCGCGCAGGCCGCGTCCTCGAAGCTGCGGGGCTGCGCAAAGTAGGCGGTCACCAGGGCCACGCAATGCTTGCACAGGCCATCGAAGCGGGCGATGGCCGGGCAGGTGCACTCGTAGTCCACGATACGCGACTCGTAGTCGCCGAACATCACCGAGGCGTCAAAGTAGTCGGCGATGCCCGAGGCCGAGGCCACACGGGCGGAGATCACCGTCACGTCCTCGTCGCGGCGCACCGTACGCCCCACGATGGACTTCGCGCTGGCGGCAATGCCCACGCCCCGCGACACGGCACGCGGATCGGCGTAATCGGCCAGCTTGATGCCTCCGAGGCCCACGGAGTTCTCCTTCCCACGGCGAATTGCGAACACTTGAGGTTACCACAACAGCGCCACTTGCGAAGAGCGCAGGCGGCTTCCCGTCAGAACAGAAGGGAAATCAACACCGCCGAGCCACACCCCGCGCGTCCGCAAACCCTACCGCCGGGCCACACTTCGCGCCGTCCGCAAATCCCGCCTTCTCTCGCCCCCTCGTGCCCCGCTGCGAAAATACGGCCGCGAGGATGATGGCACCACAGGCCTCCATGCTAGAATTCTCCCGCAATCCCATCGCGCCCCCGAGAATCGAGGAGACACCTATGCGCCGCATCCTTCTGGTCCTCTGCGTTGCCGTCAGCCTGATCACCCTAGCCGGCTGCTCGTCGAACCACCCCATCACCAAGGCCGGCGAGGCCTGCGCCTCCTGCCACAGCGACGGACGGGCCGCCGCGGAAGGGGATGCCGCCAGCGCGGCACTGGCCGACGCGACAGAGACGGGCCTTACCTTTACCGTGGAGAGCGCCGCTGACAAGGTGTACCTGTGCGCAGTAGCTGTAGCCGACGGGGGCACCATCGTGCCCGCCCAGATGCGCACGCTCACCGCCGACGAGCTCGGCTCCGTCACCGTGAGCGAACCGGGCGTCTACGCCCTGTGCACCGGCGAGATCTCCAGCCCCTCTTCGATCACCCTCATCAACGCCACCGAATCCGCCCCCGCCGACACCGTCGTGAAGCTGTAGGAGACTCCGAACTTCACCCACAAAGTGGGAAAGTTCAGCCGAGCCATAAGCGACAATTCGGCTCTCTCAGCCGATAAGATGTTTCAGGACGAGCACGGAATTCATCGAGTCGTCAAGATTACGCTCTTGCAGAGCATGCCGCATCTCTTCCTGCAAGCGATCGATGCACTCCTGACGCGCCATCCGCACGTCGCCGTTGTTGATGCGCGACACGTCCGACACGAGGCCCTTCTCGGAATCGAACCCGGTGAGCCATTGCCAGAAAGCCGCCCCCGTCAGATAGCGGTACTGAAAGCCCGCGATGTCCTGATTGGCCAGATCGCGTTCAGAAGGCTCGTACACCCGCTCCTCGTCGATGGCGCCCTTGTCGCGAAGAACGCAGAATGCCGCTCGAACCGGCTGGTTGCTCGCTCTCCGGAAGCGGCGCTGGGCCTCGCATTTATCCTTCAGTTCGCGTAACTCTTGCGGGAAAGACGAGGAGTTCGTCGTGTTCTTCTGGGATTTCAGCTCGCATACGTAAAGCGCGCCGTCGCGAACGGTCATCATATCCCCCGTGTCGAGCGTATCAGACGATATGGCACTGACTATCGCCTGCCACGTCGAGCCGATAACCGTCTCCTCACTCGAGCTCTCGCAGGCGCGAAACGCCTCCACAACGAACTCCTCGGCATTCTGAACACCACGCGCCGCGAACATAATGATATCTTTGGCAAGCAGCTTCTTTAAGTTGAGCTTCTTGGGATCACGATAGTAGGCAATCCTGTTCTCCACGAATGCGTCAAGATGCTCGTAGGCTATGGCACGTTTATTCTCGATATCGGCCAGCCCTTCTTCAGGCAAATCCACGAAATCGACCTCGAGACCCTGCTCGTCCGAGAACATCGCCCGAGGCTCATCGCCGAAACCATCCATAGAACCCACCTTCCTCGCTGTTTCGCTGCCATCGCCATACTACTGGAACATTCTCGAGCCGCTCCGTGCAAACTTGTATAAAATGGTCTTAAAAATGTTCCAACTAGAAAGATCATCATGACCAATAGTCAATCAGATGCGCTCATCTCCGCCGAAGAAGCCGCCGACATCCTCGGTGTGACCAAGCAAACGATATCGCGGCTCATCCGTGAGAGCAGAATCCCCGCGCAAAAGGTGGGAAACAAATGGGTGCTCCACGCGGAGAACCTCACAGAATATCTCGACAAGAACAACCTCGTTCCCGAGCCGAAGGACCACGGGAGGCGCTCCGAAGAAGCGGCACCTATCGTGGCACTGAGCTTCTTTTCCGGCGCACTCGGCCTTGACCTGGGCATGGAGGCAGCGGGGATCACGCCTCTGCTCTATTGCGAGAACGACCGGAAATGCCGCATGACCATCGAGGCCTGCCGCCCCGAGGTTGCCCTTGCGGGCGACATCAACTCCTACACGGCCTCCGAGCTGCTCGCCCTCGCGGGCCTTGCGCCGGGCTCCCACGTCGACGTCATGTTCGGAGGTCCCCCCTGCCAGGCTTTCAGCACGGCCGGTGCACGGCGTGCCTTCGACGACGCCCGGGGCAACGTGTTTCTGAAGTACCTTGAGCTGGCAGCGGAAATTCGCCCTACCTATATCGTCATCGAAAACGTGCGGGGGCTCCTTTCCACCCCCTATCCCACCTGCAAGAACGGCACTCCCGTCAAGGGAGGAGCACTACTCCTGATCCTCAAACATCTAGAAGAAGCGGGATACACGGTGAGTTTCAACCTGTACAACGCCGCGAATTTCGGCGCGCCCCAGATTCGCGAGCGCGTGGTACTCATCGGAAAGCTCGGAAGTGAAAAAGTCCCCTACCTCACCCCCACCCACGCGGCCGACGGCGCGCATGGCCTTCCCGCCTGGCGCACGTTCCGCCAGGCGGTAGAGGGCCTGAACCCCGAGGTGGCAACTCACACTGACTTCCCCCCGAAGCGCCTCAAGTACTTCGAGATGCTCGAAGAGGGCCAGTACTGGAAACATCTGCCTCTCCCGATGCAGCGAGAGGCTATGGGGAAAGCCTACGAGCTTTCCGGGGGGAAAACGGGCTTTTACCGGCGCATTTGGTTCGACCGCCCTTGCCCGACCCTTGTCACATCTCCTACGATGCCAGCGACCGACCTGTGCCATCCCACGGAGAACCGGCCGCTTTCCGTCGAGGAGTACATGCGCGTACAAGGCTTCCCTGATGACTGGCGCATTTGCGGAGACGTCTCCGACCGCTACCGCCAGATCGGCAACGCCGTCCCCGTGGCGCTGGGCCGTGCGATTGGCCGTGCGATCATCGATGATATGCGGGGAGTCCCCTTCGACGGACGCTTCTCTGATTTCAAATACTCCCGCTACCGTTGCACGAGCGACCAAACCTGGCACATGCCCCAATAGCCGCAACGAGACATCGGGCAAGTAGCGCGGGCGAGTAGAAACCCGCCTCTACTCTTCCCCGTAGGCGCCGGTTTGGCGGTTCCAGAGACGGGCGTAGTCGCCGCCCTTGGCTACGAGCTCGGCATGGGGGCCGTCCTCGGCGATCTTGCCGTGGGAGAGCACGACGATGCGGTCGAGGCTCGCCACGGTGGACAGCCGGTGGGCCACCACGATGCAGGTGCGCCCCTCCATCAGGTTGGACAGCGCCTCCTGCACGGCCGCCTCGCTCTCGGAGTCGAGCGCGCTTGTGGCCTCGTCCAGCACGAGGATGGGGCAGTCGGCCAGCATGGCACGGGCGATGGCGATGCGCTGGCGCTGGCCGCCCGACAGCTTAATACCGCGCTCGCCGGTGACGGTATCGAAGCCCTGGGGCAGTGCCTCGATGAACTCGAGCGCGTTGGCCGCCCGAGCCGCCTCTCGAATCTCGTCCATGGTGGCGTCGGGGCGCCCGTAGGCGATGTTCTCAGCGATGGAGCGGTGGAACAGCAGCGCCTCCTGGGGCACGTAGGCGATGTTGCGGCGCAGGCTCGTCTGGGTCACGTCGGCCACGTTCTGGCCGTCCACCAAGATCTCGCCCTCCTGGATGTCGGCCAACCGCAGCAGCAGCTTCGTGAGCGTGGTCTTCCCCGCGCCGCTCATACCCACGAGGCCCACCCGCTGGCCGGCGGGAATGCGCAGGTTGAAGTCCTTGAACACCTGGGTCTTCACATCGCCGTCGGTATACCAGAAGTTGATGTCCTTGAAGTTGATATCGCCGAGTTCCACATCGAGCGGCCGGGCGCCGGGCTTATCGGCCACGAGCCGCGGCTCGTCGAGCACGGCCGTCATGCCGGAGGCGTCGCCGAAGGCCTGGTTGATGCGCTGCAGGCCCGTGTTAATGAAGTTGAACTGGTTGGTGACCGTGTTCGTGTAGGTGAACATGAGAATGACCGTGCCCGGCGTGATGCCGAACCACGCGTTGCCGCCCGAGATGAACACGGTGACCACGCTCATGATGACCACAGTAATGGCCGCCGTGGTGACGCCGCGGGCGAGCGAGGCCCGCATGCGCTTGGAATCGCGGGCCACCACTTCCCGATTCGCCGTGTCGAACAGCCCCCGCTCGTAGTCCTCGCGCCCGTAGGTCTTCACGGCCAGGATGTTCGTGACCGCGTCCGACAGCTCGCCCGACAGCTGGTTCTGGGCGCTCGCGGCCTTCTCATTCAGGTGCAGGATGCGCTTGTACATGAGATAGCTCACCGTCGCGTACACCGCAAGCATGGCCATGAGCACGCCCGCATAGACCGGCACGACCGGCAGCAAAATGATGCAGGTGAACGTGATGGAGCAGAGGATAGGCAGAAACGGAAAGTTCATCGTGTTCAACAGCTGGGTGTAGCCGGCCATGAACTTCGAGGTCTGGCTCACGAGCGTGCCGCCGAAGCGGTTGGAATGGAACGACAGCGACTGGTTGCACAGGCAGTCGAAGGCCGTGGTAGCCAAGTCGTAATTCACGGCGATCTGCAACTTCCACAGCGTGTAATCCTGCAGCTTACTGCACGCCTGCCCCGCCAGGTTGATGCCAATGAGCGCCGCGATGTAGGGCCCGAACACGGTGAACACCTCGTCAGGCGCCACCGGAGCCGCACTGATGCGATCCACGATGAGGCTCATCACGTAGGGGTTGCCGTAGGTGAGAAACCCACAGAACCCGATGGTTGAGGCCACCAGCGCCACGAACAGCCCCAAGTGCCGCCGCGTGGCCAGCCAGTAGTAATGCAAGCTCCGCATCGTCAACGATTGCTTCTTCGCCATAGCTACCTCAAAAGTTCCGTGAGCTCGCCGTTGGCGAGGATGGTGACGTGGCGGGTGGCGCGGGAGATGGAGGTGTACAGGCGCCGGCGGGCCAGGTCGTTTGCGGGAAACACCTGCGGCGAGGCGTCGGCAACGATGACGCGGTCGAACTCCAGTCCCTTCGCCAGCTTGAGCGGCAGCACCACCACGCCGCTATCGGGCAGGCTGTCGCGCTCGCCGAGCACCACGGCCGCCTCCCCCATCACCTTCGCCACGCGCCGCGCCTCACTCTTGTAGGGCACGATAACGGCCGTGAGCGTGTCGGCTTCGGCAGCCGCATCGGCCGCGCGCCGCAGCTCGGCGGCCCAGGCGTCGCCATCGGGCGCCACGATTACCTCGGGCGGGGCGGCCTCGCGCTGCACCGAGGACACCTCCATGGCCTCGCCCGCGGGCAGCAGCGACGCGAACAGATCGGTGATGGCCGGGGTGGAGCGGTAGCTCGTCATGAGGCGACAGGCGCTCACCTCGCCGCGCTCGGCCTCGAACACCGCGCGAATCTCGTCCCAGGCGGCGGTGCCCTCGGCGATGGCCTGGTTCGGGTCGCCCAGAAGCAGGAAGTTCGCACGGCGGAAGTAGCGGGCCATCACGGCCAGCTGGCCCTCCGAGTAATCCTGCACCTCGTCGATCATCACGTACTTCGCATCGGGGTTCGAAAGGCCCGCGAGCGCCATCTTCAGATACACCCACTCCACCGAGGTCAGGCCGTCGCAGCCCAGAAGACGGCGGGCGATCTCGTCGATGTCGAGCCAGTCCATGGCGCGCACCTGATCGATACCGGCCGCGTACTTCTCGCGCACGTAGGTGAGGGCGAGCGCGCGGGCCTCCTCGTCGGTCTGTGGGTCGAAGGTCTCGCCGAACAGCCGCAGCTGCTCCTCGATGGGAAGCTCGGCGATCTCGTCGTGAGTGTCCTCGGCTGCGGCGATGCTCGCGAGCCGGCTCTGCAGGCGGCCTTCCAGCTCCTCGTTCATGAGGGTCACGCGGTGCGGCCCGGCAGGCAAATGGTCGAACTTCGCCGCCACCTTCGCCACGGCATCGCCGCCGATAAGGCGCGTGCCGGCCGCCGTGATGTCGCGGAAATCCGACCGCTCGAAGGCGAAGTGCTCAAGCGCCGCATCAATGGCGCGCAAGCGCTCGTAGGAGACATGGCCCTCTCCCGCCCCGCGGTCCTTCGGCAGAAGCGGGGCCAGGAACTCCGCCCAGGTGAGGATCTCGGGGTTGCGCTCGCCCAAATCGGGCAGCACGCGGTCGATGTAGCGCCCGAACACCGGGTTAGGCGAGATGAGGAACACCTGCGTGGGATCGAGCGCGCCGCGATGCTGGTAGAACAGATACGCGATGCGCTGCATGAGCACCGAGGTCTTCCCCGAGCCCGCCACGCCCGCCACCTGGAGCACCGGCACGTCGGCATGGCGCACGACGGTGTTCTGCTCCTTCTGGATGGTGGCTGTGATGGCCTGCATATGGGCCGAGCGGCCACGGGAGAGCGAGGCCAAGAGCAGCTTGTCCTCGATGGCCACGTCGGAGTCGAAGTAGCTGAGCAACTGGTCGCGGTCGATCTCGAACTGGCGGCGCAGCTTCAGATCGGCGTGGATGGTCCGTCCGTCGGCCACATACGACGTCGGACCAGTGGCCTGGTTGTAGTACACCTCGGCCACGGGGCTGCGCCAGTCCACCACGAGTCGCCGGTAGTTCTCGTCCGACACGCCGGCCGAGCCGATGTAGAGCTCCTTGGCCGGCGCGCCCGGCTTGAACTGGAGCTCGATCTTCGCGAAGTAGGGCTCGCGCAACAGCACCTCCACGGCGCGCAGGCGCTCGGCCTGCACAGAGTTGGCCATATCGTGGGCCTCGATGATGTTGTTCATGGCAACGATGTCGGCGTGGGTCTCAAGAATGTCGTCCCACGTGGCGAAGTTCACGGCCAACTCGTCGGCCATGGACTTCTTGTCCTCGGCCGCTTGGGCCGCCACGGCCTCCATGGCCGCCACGGCATCGCGGCCGATCTTCTCCAGCTTGCCGTAGGTCTCCGTCAGGTGCGCCTGCTCGGCGGCGAATACGGGGTCGGCCTCGGCGCTAGACAAGGATGCCCTCGCAGTGGTCGATCATGTGCTGCACGGCCTGGGCCGCGTTGCCCTCGAGCTTCTTCTTGGCCGGCACGAGCTTGCCGTCCTGCAAACGCTCGAAGCTCACGCGCACCCAGTCGAAGCGCTGCACGGCCGTAGGCTCCTCGCGGGAAAGGCACGCCTCCACCGCGGTGTAGGGCTTCAGCTTCTGGGTGATCTGCGGGTTGAACATGACGACGGGGCGCCCCGCCTCGTTCAGGTAGGCCACGATGCGCTTGGTCTCGCCGATCTGGTTGGCGGCCAGGCACACGGCCTCGTCGCTGGCGAGCAGCGTCTCGGCCAGGTCGTCGGCGATGGCGGCGTCGTCGGCCGTGGCCGCGTCGCAGGGCTTCGACAGAATGTCCTCGTCGGTGATGATCTCTTTAATCACAGGGGCTCCTTCAAGGTTCGCGGCAGACCGCGCCGCCGCGCTCACGGAAAAATGCGACTATCGAGTATAGCACTGCCGCCGCCGACCGCGCACCGCGCACTAGCCTTCCATATCGAGCGCGTACACCGCGCCGGCGCCGTAGAGCTTCCCGAAGATATACTTGTTGCTGGCCGACTCGTCGGACACGTACACGCGTCCCTCGAAGGACTCGATGCCCTCGGCCATGGGCGGCGCCTCCACGTCCTCGGCCAGACTGCGCCCGTCGAGGCAGTACAGCGGCACCTCTTCGCCATCGGCCGTAAACGTCCCCTCGGCCGCCACGTCGGTTACATCGTAGGCGAGCAGATGCGAGGTGGCGAGCCCGTAGGACTGCGACAGCACGATGCGGCCCGTGCCGGCCGTGCACACCCCCTGGATCATGCCGGGAATGGAGTAGACGCGCTCGGCCGTGGCCGCCACGCCGAACGGCGCCCCCTCGTCGAGGGCATAGGCGTACATGACCGCCGGGTTCTCGGTGCCGTCGGCGGTGACGATGCGGTGCTCATCGGGCGTTTCGTAGTCGCCGGGGTAGTAGAACTCGCCGGCGTACAGCGTGTCGCCCTCGATGTTCATGAAGGCTGGCGAGAAGTCGAGGTCCACCTTGGCCAGGGCGCCCACCGTCTGCCCGTCGGCCGCGCCGGCCACCTCTTCCGCATCGAGCACGAGGTAGCCGCCCTCGCAGGCCAAATACGCGTACTGGTCGGTGCTCGTGATGGCCGACCCGTGGCCCACATAGGCATCGCCGTCGGGCAGGGCCACCTCAAGGCGCGCCACCGTGCCGTCGGCCTCGCGCCGGTAGAGCGGCGAGGGGGAATGGTCGGCCATATACCCGCTGAACAGCCACGCGTCGGTCGTCTCCAGGTGGTCGAGGTCCTGGCAGACGAAGCCCGCGTTCACCCCCGGAATGTCGAAGGCACGCTCGGCCTGGGCGTAGAAGGGCCCGAAGGCCACGCGCACGTAGATGTTCAGCGCCAGCACCGCCGCCACCGCGAGGACCGCGATAACGCCGAGCACCCACGCAACGATTCTCAGGGGATGCCGCTTTTTGGCCGTTGCCTCCATGGGGAATGCTCCTTCCGCCTGCGCCCGCCCGTGCAGGCGCGCCACGCTGTCGGGGAAAGCATAGGGCAGCCCCGCACGCTGCGGGGGCGAGCCAGGGCGAACCGTCACGCGATGGTTATGGGCCTGTCCTGGAAGGCCACCGCCACGTGCACCCGGTCGGACAGCTCGGGGGCGGCATCGGCCAGGGCGGCCTCAAGCGTCTCGCGTGGCAGGCGGTAGGTGTTGTTCTCTTGGGACACGTGCATGGCTGCCACCTGCGCCAGCCCCTCGTGGGCCAGCCGCACGAGGGCCTCGGCGGCCTGCTCGTTGGAAAGGTGGCCGCGCGTGGAGGCGATGCGCTGCTTCACCGGATAGGGATACGGACCCGTGGCGAGCATTTGCGCGTCATGGTTGCTCTCCAGGGCCAGAAGCCGCACGCCGGCGAGGGCCTCCCACGCCTCCTCGGTCACAACGCCCGTGTCGGTCATGAACCCGAGCGCGTCGCGGCTCGAAGCCTGTCCGGCTGCCCCATCGGACGCCGTCTCCTCGAAGCGGAAGCCGAAGGAAGCCGCCGCATCATGGGACGTGGGAAACGGGCGCACGACCATCCCCGCGAGACCGAGCGCGTCGCCCGCCTCGAAGGTGTGCTGCGGCGCGTCCACGCTGGCCACGGCCTCCCGCAGGGGCGCCGAGGCCGAAACGACCGCCCTGTGCGCGTACACCGCCGGGCGCACTCCCGCCTTGGCCAGGCCCCGCAGCACCACGCCGAGCCCCTTCACATGATCGCTGTGGTCGTGGGTCACCACCACGGCGCGCAGGCCGGCCACGTCGAACCCCACGACCTCGGAGGCCTCGAAGAACGCCCGCTTGCAGATGCCGCAGTCCACGAGCACGCCCTCGCCGGTGCGGACGTTTTCCACGACGGCGGCATTGCCGCGGCTCCCGCTGGCCAGCACGTGCAGCTTCAACATGGCACTTCCCTTCCCTCGCCTCTCGTTCGCAAAAGATCATCCTATCGCGCCCCGGCGCGCCGGCGTTACCTCTCCCGCGCATCACCACAGAGAAAGGAGATGCCGGGGCCGCCCCAACGTCCCGGGGCCGCCCGCGCGCATGCGCCGGGCGCGGGGGCACCCCCCCCCGGC
>NZ_CAUASN010000007.1 GCF_958431955.1 uncultured Adlercreutzia sp.
CGCACAACGGCTGCCGCCCCAAGAAGCGTCGCCGCGTGTAACTGAAAGGATCGTACATTATGGCAATCAACAGAACTCCGGTTCTCAAGCGCTGCCGTCAGCTGGGCATCGATCCTGTGGTGCTCGGTTACTCCAGCAAGAAGGAATCCATCCGCCAGCCGAAGCGTCGCCGCAAGGAGAGCGAGTACGCCATGCAGCTGCGCGAGAAACAGAAGGCCAAGTTCATCTACGGCGTGCTCGAGAAGCAGTTCCGTGGGTACTTCAAGCGCGCCAAGTCCATGCAGGGTCAGACCGGTGAGAACCTGATGACCATCCTGGAGACGCGCCTGGACAACGTGGTCTTCCGCCTGGGCTTCGCCCGCACCCGCAAGGAGGCCCGCCAGATGGTGACCCACGGTCACATCTGCGTGAACGGCCGCCGCGTGGACATCCCGTCCTTCCGCGTGCGCCCCGGCGAGCTCGTGAGCGTGGCCCCCAAGGCCAAGGAGCTCCTCGTCGTGAAGAGCGCGCTTGTCTCCAACGAGCGCGTGCAGGTGCCCGCCTGGCTCGAGATTGACATCGAGAAGCTGCAGGGCAGCGTGCTGTCCCTCCCGACGCGTGACCAGATCGATCTGGACATCAACGAGCAGCTCATCGTCGAACTGTACTCGAAATAATCGCGGCTTTTAAGGAGGCTACTCACACATGACAGAGTTCATGAGGCCTACAGTAACTACGGAGGAAGTCAACGACACCGTTGCCCGTTACATCGTCGAGCCGCTCGAGCGCGGCTACGGCAACACGCTGGGCAACTCCATGCGTCGCGTGCTGCTCTCCTCGCTGGACGGGGCGAAGGCCACCGCTATCCAGATCGAGGGCGTGCAGCACGAGTTCACGACGGCCGAAGGCGTTATCGAGGACATCACCGACATCGTGCTGAACGTGAAGGGCCTGGTGTTCTCCCAGGTGTCCGACGAGGCCGACGAGGCGACCGCGCATGTGTTCGCCGAGGGTCCCTGCACGGTGACCGGCGCCGACCTCGAGGTTCCGGGCCAGTTCAACCTGGTGAACCCCGACCATGTCATCGCGACGGTGGCCGACGGCGGCCAGCTGGACATGACCATCCGCATCGGCGTGGGCCGCGGTTACGTGTCCGCCGAGCGCAACAAGCGCACGGAGGATCCCATCGGCATCATCCACGTGGACTCGCTGTTCTCGCCGGTTCGTCGTTGCACGATGAACGTGACCGACACCCGCGTGGGCCAGCGCACCGACTACGACAAGCTGGTTCTGGAAGTTGAGACCGACGGCTCCATCGACCCCACCGAGGCGGTGTGCCGCGCGGCCAACATCATCAACCAGTACATGGGCGCGTTCTTGGCCCTGGCCGCCACGGGCGAGGAGGAAGAGGGCGAGGCCCCGTCCATCTTCGCGCCGGAGGGCCAGGAGTCCAACGCCGAGCTGGACAAGCAGATCGAGGACTTGGATCTGTCCGTCCGCTCCTACAACTGCCTGAAGCGCGCGGGCATCCACTCCGTGCGCCAGCTCGTCGAGTTCTCCGAGAACGACCTGCTGAACATCAGAAACTTTGGTGCGAAGTCCATTGAGGAAGTGAAGGACAAGCTCATTTCCATGGACCTCAATTTGAAGCTTTAGGAGACACGAGATATGAGACACAACAAGAAGGGGCGGAAGCTCGGCACCGACTGGAGCCACACTAAGGCCATGAAGCGCAGCCTGGTGTCCGCTTTGTTCCTGAACGACCGCATCAAGACGGTGGAGGCTCGCGCCAAGGAGATCCGCCCGCAGGTCGACAAGGTCATCACCTGGGCCAAGCGCGGCGACCTGCATTCCCGCCGTCTGGCCATCGCCTACCTGAACGACAAGGAGCTGGTCCGCGAGATCTTCGAGAAGGTCGCCCAGGGCATGTTCCAGGATCGTCCCGGCGGCTACACCCGCATCATGAAGCTCGGACCCCGCAAGGGCGACAACGCCCCCATGGTCATCATGGAGCTCGTGACCGAGCCCTGCGTGCCCAAGGCCGAGCGCCAGGCCGCTGCCGCCAAGAAGGCCGCTCCGAAGAAGGCTGCCCCCAAGAAGGTGACCAAGAAGGCTGAGAAGGCCGAGGAGACCAAGGCCGAGAAGTCCGAGGAGCTCGCCGAGGATCTCGGCTTCGAGAACGACGGCACCATCGAGCAGATCGAAGCCGTGGACGCCGCTGAGAAGTCCGAGGCCGTCGAGGAGGCTCGTGAGGAGGCCGAGCGCGCCGAGGAGAAGGCCGCCAAGGAGGCCGAGACCGTCGACGCCGAGAAGATCGAGGAGGAGAAGGCCGACGTCAAGTAGGCCTCGCCCGAATCGTTCGGATGCGCTTCGGCGGCGGCCAGCCGCATGAGCCGCGAGTCGGAGACATCGTTCTATGCGAAAGCGACCACCTTCGGGTGGTCGCTTTTTCTTGGTGTCAGCCGGGCAACGTGCGTACAACTTCTCAATTACTATCGGCCCGCTCAGATTTGGGGCGGGACGACGGCTCATAGAATAGGGTCTGCAAGGGCACGGATGCGCGCTCTTACGAGACTTGTTCACGACAATCGTTTCGAAACGAAAGGAGCCGGATCATGGCTGACAAGGATACGCTGATGAAGGAGTTCGTCGACACCGAGGCCGCGAAGACCGAGGACGCCGTGAAGGACCTCGAGCGCATCGAGGAGGAGGTTGTGGCCGAGGCCACGATGTCCACTGAGTTCGATGACGCGCTCGGCAACGAGCAGGCTGCCGCCGAGGCCGCCGAGACGGCTTTCGAGTTCGATCAGGCAAAGATCGGCACGGCCGGTATCGGCGAGGCTCTGTAAGAACCGCGGCTGCCACGGAGGCAGCCTGACGCGACGGGCGATTCGCTAACTCACCGCCCGCCCGCTTGCCGCCGCGAGCCTTCGGACCCCTCCTTAACAGGAGCCCCGCGGGATAGACTCGCAGGCTTTAAGGGAGCGCCCCTTGATCGGGAGGCGCTCCCTTTTTATGCTCATGCACAAAACATTACGTCACAAGCGTCGCTGGCCGATCTGGGCGAACGCAGCGGATTCGCCATGCGGGGATCCTGCCATACTGGGGCCATGACGGTCTTGGGAGGACAGAGCACGCGAATTGCGCCGGCGGTGCGCCGGTTGGACGGGCGCGTGAAGATCGCGCTTCTTGTGGCCTACAGCGTGATGTTGTTTCTTGTGGAAGACCTTGTCGGCCTCGGTGTTGCCGCCGTTCTTCTGGTAGTTGCGATGGTCGCCGGGCGCGTGAGGGGCGCCTCGGTGCTGCGCGCCGGTATGCCGGCTGTGGTGATCGCGGCCTTCCTGCTGCTTTACAACGGCGTCTCTTCGGGCTGGGCGACCGGTGTTGCCGTGGCGGCTCGCGTCATGCTGCTCGTGTACGCGAGCGCCGCCCTCATGGAGCTCTCGACGCCTACTGAGCTGTCCGAGGCGCTGCGACGTCTGCTAGCCCCCCTCGGCCGTGCGGGCCTGCCCGTGCGCGATGCGACCTGCGCCCTTTCCATCGCTCTGCGCTTCATTCCCGTGACCGCCGAGGAGCTGGCGAGCGTGCGGGCCGCCCAGGCCTCCCGGGGCGCGGCCCTGGGCACGGGAAGTGCGGGCGCGCGGCTGCGGGCGAACGCGGGCCTCATGGCGCCTTTGTTCGTGGGCTTGTTCCGACGGGCCGACCGCCTGGCCGCGGCTATGGACGCGCGGTGCTACGGGGCAAGCGGGGAACCCACCAGCTTGGACGGCAGGCGCTTCTCCCTAGGCGATGGCGTAATCCTCGTTGTCGGCTGCGGACTCTGCCTGGGCGCAGCCCTCCTGTTCTGAGGTCTTGCGTGCCGGTGCAAGCTCGCTGATGAGGATGGCGGCGAAGATGAGCGCGAAGCCGAGCATCATGCGTCCGGTCACGAGCTCGCCGTAGAGCAGCACGCTGGCGATCGCCCCGAACACCGACTCCAACGACAGGATGAGCGAGCCCTGGGCCTCGTGCACGTGGGCGAGCCCCACGTTCTGCAGCACATAGCAGACGCCAGAGGCGAGCACCACCAAATAGGCGAGGTTGAGCGCGAAGTCGAGGTTGGCCACCGCTTCCCAACCGGGAAAGGACTCAGTCGCGGCACCGAGGGCAAGACCCATAACGCCTCCGAAGAGGAACTGGTATACCGTAAGCCCCAGCACGTCGTAGCGCTTCGAGAAGCGCGCAATGGCGATGATCTGGGCTGCGAAGAACACGGCGCACAGCAGCGTCATGAGGTCGCCGAATCCGATGGTGAAGCTGCCGGCCGTCATGGACACGAGCCCGATGCCCGCCACGCAGAGCACGGCCGCGCCCACGTTCGCCACGGTGGGGCGCTTGCGCGTCAGAGCCCACAGCATGAAGGGCACGATGACGCAGTAGGTGGCGGTGAGGAAGGCGTTTTTGCCCGGAGTCGTCTCGGCAAGGCCCACCGTCTGCACCCAGAAGGCCAGGAAGGTGACGGCGCCGAGCACGAGTCCCGCGCCGAGAAAGCCGGCATTCAGGCTACCGCGCAGGCGACGGTGGAAGATAACCGCCATGAGGATGCCCGTGAGCAGGAAGCGCACGCCGATGAGCTGCGCGGGCGGCAGCACGTCCACGGCGTCCTTCATCACCACGAAGGCGAACCCCCAGATAACGGTAGCCGCCAGCAGCATGAGCTTGTAGGCGAAGGCGGGAATATGTCGCTTGGTTTCCATAGCTTGCCATTATAAGGAGCCGCGTCGTCGCATGCCAGAGCGGGGTCGGCTGAATTGCCCTTGCGGCGGCATCGTGGCGGCGATGCGACGGATGCTGCAGTTGTGACCGATCGGCAACGCAGCAGAAACGTCGCTCGGCCGCGGGGCGACTCCCTTGCTCTGAGCACGATCATAGAGTCGTGTTGCGTAACCGACCGAGAGGACGTGCCATGTACTATTCCAGCGGCAACTACGAAGCCTTCGCTCATCCGATGAAGCCCGAGGGCGTCGACGAGAAGCAAGCCTACATTATCGGCAGCGGCTTGGCGGGCCTGACCGCCGCCTGCTACCTGGTGCGCGACGGCCAGATGGCCGGCGACCGCATTCACATCCTGGAGCGTGACCCGCGGGCCGGCGGCGCGTGTGATGGCTGGGACTACAGCCAGCTTGGCTTCACCATGCGCGGCGGTCGCGAGATGGACAACCACTTCGAGGTGATGTGGGACCTGTTCCGCGACATTCCTTCCATCGAGGATCCGAACGTAAGCGTGCTCGACTACTACTACTGGCTGAACAAGCGCGATCCGAACTACTCGCTGTGCCGCGCCACGGTGGATCGCGGCCACGATGCTCGCACCGACGGCAAGTTCAACCTGTCGGACAAGGCCTGCACCGAGATCATGAACTTGTTCTTCACGCCCGAGGAGGATCTGCAGGACAAGCTCATCACCGAGTACTTCTCCGATGAGGTGCTGAACTCGAACTTCTGGCTGTACTGGCGCACCATGTTCGCCTTCGAGAACTGGCACTCGGCCCTGGAGATGAAGCGCTACATCACCCGCTTCATCCACCACGTGGGCGGCCTGCCCGATTTCTCGGCGCTGCGCTTCACCCGCTACAACCAGTACGAGTCGATGATCCTGCCCATGGTGAACTATCTGAAGGCCCACGGGGTCGACTTCCAGTTCAGCACCCATGTGACCGACGTGCGCTTCTCCTGCGATGAGGCGGCCGACAACAACCGCAAGGTGGCCACCGAGATCCGTCTCGTGCGCGAGGACGGCGCTACGGCCCAGGATGCCGCCGAGGGCCTGCCCGCCGACGGTCAGATGACCCGGCCGGCCGATCCCGCCCGCGAGGAGACCATCGCGCTTTCCGAGAACGACCTCGTGTTCATCACGCCGGGCAGCTGTGTTGCCCACTCCTCCTTCGGCAGCCAGGACGTGCCCGCCCGCTTCGCGCCCGCGCTCACACCCGGCGACGGCTGGGATTTGTGGAAGAAGATCGCGGCCCAGTCGCCTGAGTTCGGGCATCCCGAGAAGTTCTGCGGCGACCCGGAGAAGAGCAACTGGGAGAGCGCCACGGTAACCACGCTGGACGAGAAGATCCTGCCCTACATCGAGGCCATCTGCAAGCGCGACCCCCTGTCGGGCGGCGTGGTCACGGGCGGCATCGTGTCGGTGAAGGACTCGAACTGGCTCCTTTCGTGGACCATCAACCGCCAGCCGCAGTTCCGCGACCAGCCCGAGGGCACTGTGTGCGTGTGGCTCTACGGCCTGTTTACCGACAAGCCCGGCAACTACGTGAAGAAGGCCATGCGCGACTGCACCGGTCGCGAGATCTGCGAGGAGTGGCTCTACCACCTCGGCGTGCCTGAGGATCAGATCGGCGAGCTCGCCGAGAAGAGCGCCAACACCGTGCCCTGCATGATGCCCTACATCACGGCGTTCTTCATGCCGCGCGCCGAAGGCGACCGCCCGCTTGTCGTGCCCGAGGGCGCGGTGAACTTCGCCTTCATCGGCCAGTTCGCCGAGACGCCGCGCGACACCATCTTCACCACCGAGTACTCCATGCGCACGGGCATGGAGGCGGTCTATACGCTGCTCGACATCGACCGCGGCGTCCCCGAGGTATGGGGGAGCGCCTATGACTTGCGCTGCCTGCTGAATGCCACGGTGCTGCTGCGCGACGGCAAACCGGCCACCGACATGAACATGAACGTGCTGGAGAAGTTGCTGCTCTCGCGCGGCCTGAAGGAGATCGAGCATACCGACATCTACGGCCTGCTGAAAGAGTTCGGCGTCATCCCGACCACCGACGAGAACCGCGCGGTGGCGGGGCCGGCCACGGGTGCGGTGTGGCCGGGCATCCACTAGCGCCTCGCGAGTGCTGCCGCGTTACAGCTTGCGGCCCGCGGCGAGGGAACGGCCGGCACGCTGCTCGTGAGACTCGGGCCTCTTGATTCGCGCCCCGCACGGAACTCGCTCCGTGCGGGGCGCGTTTGCGTGGTATGATGGAAAACGCTGAACAACGGCGTCAACATTACCTGCAAGGAGGCACTACATGAGCATCATTATCGATGTGTACGGGCGCGAGGTCCTGGATTCCCGCGGAAACCCCACCGTCGAAGTGGAAGTTGTGCTGGAGGACGGCTCCTTCGGCCGCGCGGCGGTGCCCTCGGGTGCCTCTACGGGCGCCTTCGAGGCCGTGGAGCTGCGCGACTGCGATAAGAAGCGCTACCTGGGCAAGGGCACGCTCGATGCCGTGGCCCACGTGAACGAGGAGATCGCCGACGCGCTCATCGGCCTGGAGGCCGAGGACCAGCGCATGATCGACGCCGCCATGATCGAGGCCGACGGCACCGAGAACAAGGGCGCGTTCGGCGCCAACGCCATCCTGGGCGCGTCGCTTGCCGTGGCCCACGCCGCCGCCGAGGCGTCCGGGCTTCCGCTGTACAAGTACGTGGGCGGCGCGAACGCGCACCTTCTGCCCACGCCCATGATGAACATTCTGAACGGCGGCGTGCACGCCGACAACAACGTGGACTTCCAGGAGTTCATGATCATGCCCGTGGGCGCCCCCACCTTCGCGGAGGCCCTGCGCTGGTGCGCCGAGATCTACCACACCCTGAAGAAGGTGCTGCACGATGCTGGTCTCGGCGGCGGCGTGGGCGACGAGGGCGGCTTCGCCCCCAACCTGAAGACCAACGAGGAGCCGCTGGCCTACATCGTGCAGGCCTGCGAGGCCGCTGGTTACAAGCCCGGCACCGATATCCTGTTCGCCATGGATCCGGCGTCCACCGAGTTCTACAACGCTGAGACCGGCAAGTACGTGCTGGCCGGCGAGGGCCGCGAGCTCACGAGCGACGAGATGGTGGACTACTGGGAGGCTTTGGTGAACAAGTATCCCATCGTCTCCATCGAGGACGGCATGGCCGAGGAGGACTGGGACGGCTGGAAGAAGCTGACCGAGCGCATCGGCGACCGCGTGCAGCTGGTGGGCGACGACCTGTTCGTCACCAACTCCAAGCGCCTGGCCAAGGGCATCGAGCTGGGCTGCGCCAACGCCATCCTCATCAAGGTGAACCAGATCGGCTCGCTCACCGAGACTCTGGAGGCCATCGAGCTGGCGAAGACCCACGGCTACGCCTGCGTGATGAGCCATCGCTCCGGTGAGACCGAGGACGTGACCATCGCCGATCTGTCGGTGGCCACCAACTGCGGCCAGATCAAGACCGGCGCCCCGTGCCGCTCCGACCGCGTGGCCAAGTACAACCAGCTCATCCGCATCGAGGAGCAGCTGGAAGGCCAGGCCGCCTACGCGGGCCTGAACGCCTTCTACAACATCAAGCGCTAAGCGCTGCAGCTGGAATAAACTAGAACCAAGGGGCCGCAAATCCTTGCGGCCCCTTCTTTACGTCGAAGGTTAAAACCCAAGCAGCTCTTTCAAGGCTCCTGCTGCATCAATGGGATGACGAATCTAGCGGGGATTGGCTCAGTATGGAGAGAAGCTCGTTTTTGGAATGGATGTCGAGTTTGGTGTAGATGTGCTTCATGTGGCTGCGCACCGTGTTGTGCGAGATGAGGAGCGATTGGGCGACATAGGATTGGGTGAAGCCCTGCGCGATGAGGAATACGATCTCCGTCTCGCGCTCCGTCAGCCCATATTGATCGATGAGGCGCTGGCATTGGGCCCTTAGGCGGGCATCGGGGTCGTCGAGTTCAAGGGAGACGTTGTCAACGTGCTGCGTCCGCTCGTCCGCATTGTCGCTTGCTGTCCGAAGAATGGTTCCGAGAGGGTAGTCGCTCAAGCGGGAGTTGTCCGAAAGGAGCAGCAAGCACATCGCCAAGAGCGCCATAATAGAAATGAGCACGAGATCTAATCCGAGGTCGAAGTACCCGATGGCGATACGGGCGATGCTGGTTCCCAGTATCATGCCCAATTCGATAATGCCCCAGCCGATAGCGAACAGCGTGTACAAGGGAATTCGCACATGGTGCGAAATATCGACGAGCTTTATGTTGATGTACCCTGCCGCCACATACCTGATGCTCGAGAACACGCTGACAACGACGGGGGCCGCCTCAGGGTAGGCAATGATGAGAATGAACGAGAGGCCGATGGAGGCAATGAGCACCGACCAGAAGGCCTTGGTTGAGACGAGCTGTCGCTTACCCAGGACGAAAAGAACGAAGAGCGCGGCAAGTACGATGGAGATAGTGTTGTAGACGAGGTACGACAGAAGAGGGGAAAGAGGGAAGAGCGCCTCCTCGGGCAGCTGATTAACGAAGCCGAGAACAACGGCATAGAGGGCGAGCATGATGAACCATGAGCCCACCTGCGAGAACATTTTATCTTTTGGGTACACCGAGAACGGAGCGGCGTTGATGGGCGTACGGGCCGGGTTGGCAATGTAGCGAATGGTCGCCCATGCACAAAGGGGCGGAACCACAAAGGTGAACCCCTGTTGGGCAATGCCGGGAAGAATGGCGAACAGAAACGCGCCGACCGACGATAGAATCAACGATGCCATAACCGACAGGGCGACTTCGTAGATGCGCAGCGGAGCATAGATTTCATTCCAGCAGACATACATCCAGCCCATGCCGGCAAAACCGAGGAATGCGCAGGCAACGGCAATTCCCGAGAGCTCGGTGGGCCATGTGGAGCAGGCAATGGTTCCGCAAATGGCCGCCGCTGCGGCGCTGGGGATTATTGTGCGCTTGAGCGTAGCCTGGGTGAGGGGGAGCGCATGCAGGCAGACAACGAGAAGCAAGGGCGCTATGCCCCGTCCCAGCCAATAGGCGAAAAAGAAGTCGGACGTCTGGGGAGTGAAAAAGGGATTGTCGCTGAAGTTCATCATCCACAGGCGGAGCAGCGCGAGCCAAAGCGTTGAAACGACGAGCGCCGTGCGCTTATCCAGGTAGCGCGTTGATGAAACAACGCCTTCTCGATGAGAGGCGCCCCCGGTCTCTGTCTGTGTCATTACCACCCTCCTCGGGTCACATCATAGCAGAGTTCGAGCGGATGCATACTACACAAACGATGTCATTGATGGTGGAATTGCCATGTGAGTTTTTAGAAAACACCAGTTGAGAGCTCATTTATAAAAATCGCATCGTTCGTGTACTTACCAAGGAGCGCGCTGTGGGCCACTATTCGTCCCGTCAGTTCGAGCGCTACGGCATGCGGCAGTGTCATGCGGTTCTCCAGGCGCTCGAAATCGAAGGAGGAGAAATGAAGAGCCAGAATCAGTCCATTGACGCCTGTACGCGTAGAAACTTTCTGAAGGGCACCGGCCTGCTGGCTGCCGGCGCAGCCTCTATCGCCCTCGCAGGATGCGCGCCCTCGACCCAGGGCGGCGGTTCGGAAGGCCTCGCCACGACGGGCGGCAGCTCTTGGGACTACGAAGCGGACATCATCGCGGTTGGTGGCGGCGGCGCCGGTTTGAGCTGCGCGATTGAAGGCACCGAAATGGGGCAGAGCGTCATTGTGGTGGAGTCCCAGAACGTCACCGGCGGTGCGAGCGCCATCAACAACGGTGGTATTGCAATGCCCGGTACTCCGCTGCAGCGCGAGCAGGGCATCGAGGATTCGCCCGAGCTGTTTGCCAAGGATCTCATTGAGCTGACGAAAGAGGACAACAATCCCGAATGGCTGACGATGCATGCGCAGCTGGCGGAAGGGCTCTGGGACTGGCTGACGGGCATGGGCCTGGAGTTCAAGGCGGAGTCTCTTCTGGCCACCCAGTCGGCGAGCCTGCCGCGTGAGCACCACATCAACCCCGGCCTGGTGGTGGACGCCCTCAACAAGCGCGCCGAGGAAGACGGGGTGGAGGTTCTGCTCAACACCAAGGCGGTCGAGCTTATCCAAGACGAGAACAAGCGCGTCATTGGCGTGCGCTGCGAAGGCAAGAACAGTAAGAACGTCTACCTTAAGGCCAACAAGGGCGTGGTGCTGGCAACCTGCGGCTACTCCCGCAACCCCGACATGCTCAACGAGTACATCTTCGGTGTGGGCGCGGAGAACATCCCGGTCTTCGCGGCTCCGGGCGATGAGGGTCTGGGCCACCAGATGGCCATGGCGGTTGGAGCTGCCACTAAGCATATGAGCGTTATCGGCATCAATGCGGGCCAGCATCCCGACGGAAGCATGGGCCAGGGCTGCTCCCTCATGAACATGGGTGCCATCATGGTCAACCAGGAAGGCGATCGCTTCGTGGACGAGTCCCACGGTTACGCAAACCTGTGGGAGGACATTGCCGGTCAGACCGGCGGCATCTGCTATCAAATTTGGGACGACGACCTCGCCCAGCAGCAGGCCGAGAACGACAGTTTGCTGTACTCCGTGGCGAAGCTGCGCGATACGGGTCTTCTGGTGGAATGCGACACGCTCGAAGAACTGGCAGCTCAGTGCAACATTCCCGCCGACGAGTTGAAGAAGACGGTGGAGAAGTACAACGCTGACGTGACCTCGACAGGCGTGGATTCCGAGTACGGCCGCAAGACCCTCGTCTCTACGCACGGCACCCCGATCCCCTGCGCGAAGGCTCCCTTCTATGCCTGGAAGACAGGCATGGCCATCTTCGGCACGAGCGGCGGTATCCGCCACAACCTCAACATGCAGGTTGAGCGCTGGGATGGCAGCGTTGTTCCCGGTCTCTACGTTGCCGGCTCTATTTGCACCTATGCCAACCAGGGCCTCGTTCCGGGTACCCATCGCAACAACGGCGCTTCGGGCACCGGCTTCGGCGGCGCGCTCATCTGGGGCCGCAAGGTGGCCCAGCTGATTAACGAGCTGGAGACGGGGGCGGAAGCGTAGCGGCTCCGTTCGCATTTTCCTCTTGAAGGCGGCTTGCGCGTGTTCCCTCCCCATGTGCGGCAAGCGGCTTTCCTCACGGGGGCGGTGCCAGTGGGCGCCGCCCCCTTCTTTTATGCTACGAAATCAGCCCCAGCCCCTTCGCCACGTGGGCGATGAAGTCCTGGACGTTGGTGACGATGCCGCGGCTGGCGAGGCTTCCGCGGTCCACGAGCTTGTTCACGGCGAACTCGGCGATGTCCACGCAGTAGAAGTACACCGGGCGGATGGTGCCGTCGTCCATGACGCGGTAGCTCGGCGTCATGTTTCCCGTGGCGATGGTGTGCAGCATGGTGGCCATGCAGATGACCGTGGTGGCGCTGCGGATGTGGTCGCGCATGGCATCTTGAGCCTCGTAGGCGTTGCCGTACACCCCGGGCAGCGGTCCGTCGTCGCGGATGGAACCGGCCAGCACATAGGGCACCCCGTTGCGCACGAGCGCGTCCATGATGCCGTCGCGCACGCCCTCCTCCTCGATGAACTTCTCGATGCTTCCCCAGTAGCGCACGCGGTTGATGGTGTCCAGGTGGTGGTAGTGCCCGTTGGGGCGGTTCTCCTGGGTGTCGATGTCCTGGCCGAGGGAGGTGTGGAAGTAGGCGCCTTCCAGATCGTGGGTGGCCAGGGCATTGCCGGCGAACACGGCGTCGGCATAGCCCGCGTCGATGATCTTCGCGAAGGCGTCGCGCGAGAAGCCGTTGAAGGTGAAGGCCGGCCCCATGACCCATACGATGGAGCCGTGCTCGCGGTCGTGGCGCAACAGCTCGTACAACTCGTCGTAGTCGCGGGAGAAGGCGGTCTCGCGGGAGCGTCCCAGGCGGAAGGCGAAGTTGTCGTGGCCGCCGGCGTGGGGCGCGCCGGGCTCGGGCACGTCTAGGCTGCGGAAACCATCGGTGTACACGAGGATGCCCTCCTCGCCGTTCTCGGTGCGCCCGCAGGCGATAAGGTCGCCGGCGCGGATATGGCGGAACTCGCGCACGTGCACTTCGCCGTCTTCCACCACCGCCACGCAGTCCATGCGGGAATCGCGGGCGAGCACCCACTGGCCGTCCAGCTTCAGGTATTCCGGGTAGATGGACATGGCGTGGTAGCCCTCGGGCGCCACGAAGTCCTTCGGCGCCGGCACGAGCGTGACATCGGGGGCATCCGCCAGGTGCGGCGCGGAGAAGTCGGGCGGGGTGTAGGGAGTGGGTGCGAACGTCATGGGCGACCTTCTTTCCTGGAAGTTGGTTGCGGATATTGTAACGCTTGGGCTGCCTGTTCCCGATGGGGGCAGATTCTTTGCGGCACGCGAGTGTTCCCGTTTTCCTTGGCGCTTCGCTGCCCGCATCTTCGCCGGACTCGGTTGTTGAAGATACGCTTTTTTGCATGAGATCGTCATTTATTAGCGTCGGGAATTCGAGCGGAGGATTGTGCCTTGGAATGAGTTTCGGAACGTGCCTGATCATAGCCTTGCCCTTGAAGACTGGCTTTGGGCCGAGATCGCGAAGTTCTCTCCGAGACGCTAATAAATCGCGATCCTATGCAAATTTCGGGTGGTTCGTCGACCCGAGTTGCGATGGCCGCGCGTGCCATCGGGAGGAGGTGCTGCCTTCTCTGCACAGTTATCCTCAAATAGTTATAATATGCTGAGTAAAACAATGGTGGCGCATTCTGGTACCGCGACGTTGCAGTGTCGCTGCAGAGCGACAAGGGAAGGGACTGGTTCTGTGAAAGAGATGATTTCGTTGGAGGAAGCCCGCGCGCTTGTGTGCGGCGCGGTGGCGCCGACCGAGGTGGAGCGCGTGGGGCTGCTGGATGCGGTGGGACGCGTGGCGGCAGCCGATTTGACAAGCGACATAGACGTCGCGCCCTTCGCCCATTCGGCCATGGACGGGTTTGCCCTGCGGGCCGCCGAGATCGCATCGGCCGCCGAGGAGACTCCCGTGTGCCTGCGCGTTATCGGCGAGATCGGCGCGGGCGACGTGTTCGAGGGCTCCATCGGGGAGGGCGAGTGCGTGCGCATCATGACCGGTGCCTGCCTGCCCGCCGACGCCGATGCCGTGGTGAAGTACGAGATCGTGGGAGTGGAGGAGGGCGACGGCAAGACCGGGTCGCTCGTGTCCTTCACCGCCCCTGCCAAGGTGGGCGCCAACGTGCGCGCCGCCGGGGAAGAGGCCCGCGCCGGCGAGGTAGTCGTGCGTGCCGGCGAGGTCATCAGCGCCGCCGGGGTGGGCTTTCTCGCCGGTTGCGGCGTGCTGGAGGTGCCGGTGCGCCGGCGTCCCTGGGTGGCCATCATCGCGACGGGCAGCGAGCTCGTGCCGCCGACGGAAGTGCCCGGCCCGGGGAAGATTCGCAACTCCAACAGCTTCGCCATGGCCGCCTGCGCCCAGCGCGCCGGCGCGGTGCCCCACATCCTGCCTATCGTGGAGGACACCTTCGAGGCCCTGCGCGATGCCGTGGCGGCCGCGGCCCGCGACTACGACTTCGTGGTGACCACGGGTGGCGCGGCCAACGGCGACTTCGACTTCATCAAGCCGGTCGTGGCCGAGTTGGGCGAGCTGAAGATGACCACGGTGAACATGCGGCCCGGCAAGGCCCAGACCTTCGGCATCGTGGACGGCACGCCGGTGTTCGGCCTGCCCGGCAATCCGGCGGCGGCCTATGTGGGCTTCGAGATGCTCATCCGCCCGGCCCTGCGCACCATGCAGGGCTACACGTTCATGGACCACCCCGTGGTGCGGGCTCGCCTGACCGCCGACGAGAAGAACCGCGACCCGCGGCGTATCTTCCTGCGCGGCACGCTCACCCGTGCTGCCGACGGCGCTTTCGAGGTGACGCCGGCCAGGAACCAGAGCTCGGGGCTGTTCGGGCCCATCCAAAAGACCAACTGCATGGCCATCATGCCCGAGGGCACCGAGCCCCAGCCGGCCGGCACCATGGTAGACTGCGTCTTGCTGGATGTGCCGGAAGAGGTGTGCCTCTAACGTTGTCCGGGGGCGTTCGGGAGCTTGGGGTAAGATCCCGCTTTTGAGTGCCCCTCCTGCTGCCTTGTAAGAAGAAGGGAATCCCATGACCATCAAATTTGCCATCATCACCTGCTCCGATACGCGCACCCTGGAAACCGACGAGGCGGGGCAGAAGCTGGAAGAGCTCATCGCCGAGCAGGGATGGGAGTGCATTCGCCGCGTGGTGGAGATGGACGAGCGCCCCTTCATCGCCGGCGCGCTTCTGGACGCCTGCGACAACACCGACGCCGACGTGGTGCTCACCTGCGGAGGCAGCGGCCTTTCCCTGCGCGACGTGACGCCGGAGGCCACGCGCGACGTGGCCGATCGCGAGGTGCCCGGCATCGCCGAGGCCATGCGCGTGCACAGCCTGGCCATCACGCCCTTTGCCATGCTCTCCCGCGCCATCTGCGCCCAGCGCGGGCGCACGCTCATCATCAACCTGCCCGGCTCCACCAAGGCGGCCACCGAGAACTGGGAGGGCATCGTCGCTGCGCTGCCCCACGCCGTGAAGATGATGGCCGGCGGTGGCCACGACACCCAGAAGGATCTCTCGGAGAAGCTCGCCGCCGCCGCGGCCCGGGGCGAGCTCGGGTAAAGCCCGGCCGCGCGGCAACGCCGGGCGGCCGGGCGCGGCGATCGGGATGGGCGGCAACGCGGGGCGGCCAGGCCGGCTGCTCGGGCCGGACGGCAAGACGCCCGGGTACCGTTGCGTCCCCGAGGCCGTGAAGATGGCCGTCGCGCGCCGTCGCCGAGGCCAATAAGCGCTATACTTTGTTCTTGGAATAACGGCGAGATCAGCGGCCACCCTCCGGCGGCCGCTGTGCATACGAGGCGACTTTACCATGACAGAACTCCCCAACGGCTTCACGGGCTTCTCGCATCGCGACCCGAACTTCGTCTCGGCGGGCGATGCGATGCGCCGCTCGCGCTACGACGATACCCCCTTCGCGGCGCGCAAGCAGGAGCAGTCCCTCGCCGGCGGCTGGGGGCTGGCGCCGCCCTCGCCCTCCGGCTTCGCGGCCTCCGCTCCTCGCGCTGGGGCTACCTCCGACATCCTGCGCTATACGGAAGACGGCGGCGCGCCTGGCACACCGCCCCGGTTCGACCCCGAGAAGCTCTCGCGCATTCCCGAGACCGATCGGCGCTGGTCGTGGGTGGAGATCGATCTGAATGCCATCCGCCACAACGCCTCCACGGTGAAGCACCGCCTGAACCCCGGCACGCGGCTCATGGCCGTCGTGAAGGCCGACGCTTACGGCCACGGCGCGGTGCAGGTGGCCAAGACGGCGCTGAACTCGGGTGCCGAGTATCTGGGCGTGGCCACGGTGGATGAGGCCATCGCCCTGCGCGAGGCGTACCTGAACGCCCCGGTGCTCGTGCTTGGCGAGCCGCCGGCTACGGCTATCCCGCTGCTTCTGGCCTACAAGATCATGCCGAGCGTGTACACGGCCGAGTTCGCCATCCGCTACGCCGAGGCGGCCGACGCCATGGGGCTGCGGGCTCCCTTCCATCTGAAGGTGAACACCGGCATGAACCGCATCGGCGTGCGCTGGGACGAGGTGGTGGAGTTCGCCCGCCAGATATCGTTCCACCGGGCGCTCGATCTGGAGGGAACTTTCACGCATTTCGCCACGGCCGACTGCCCCGGCACCATCGACTTCGAGCGCCAGGTGAAGCGCTTTGCCGAAGCGGTGAACGGGCTGCGCGCGGCGGGCATCAACCCCGGCATCGTGCACGCGGCGAACTCCGCGGCGGCCATCCGCTATCCGGAGGTGCAGCTGGACATGGTGCGGCTCGGCATCTCGCTGTACGGCTTCTACCCCTGCCCCGAGGCCTACCCGCTCATCGACCTCAAGCCCGCCATGGCCGTGAAGGCGCGCATCACCGAGGTGAAGACGGTGCCGGTGGGCGAGGGCGTGAGCTACGGGCTCCACTACCGCAGCCCCGGGGCGGTGAAGGTGTGCACCCTGCCCATCGGCTATGCCGACGGCCTGCGCCGCGGGCTGTCCGGCCGCACCGACGTGCTGCTGGCGGGACGCCGCTTCCACCAGGTGGGCAACATCTGCATGGACCAGTGCATGTTCGAGGTGAACCTGCGCCAGCGCAACAACTTCGAGCCGCAGATCGGCGACGAGGTGGTCATCGTGGGCGAGCAGGGCGAGGCGTCCGTCACCATCGATCAGATGGCCGAGACCTTGGGCACCATCCAGCACGAGGTGGCCATCGGGTTCGGCTGCTCGCGCATGCCCCGCATCTACCTTTAGGAGAAGACCATGAACATGCCGAAGCCCCACATTCCCCTCGACGAGCTGCGCGCCGAGGTGGCGGCCTGCCGGCGGTGCCCCTTGTGCGACGGGCGCACTCAGACGGTGTTCGGCGTGGGCAACCCCAACGCGCGGGTGCTCATCGTGGGGGAGGCTCCCGGAAAGAACGAGGACGCCCAGGGCGAGCCCTTCGTGGGCGCGGCGGGGAAGTACCTCAACGAGCTTCTGGCCGTCGCGGGACTTTCGCGCGACGAGGTGTTCATCGCCAACGTGCTGAAGTGCCGCCCTCCCTCCAACCGCGACCCGCGCCCCGAGGAGATCCAGGCCTGCACGCCGTTTCTGCGCGAGCAGACCCGCACCATCGACCCGGAGTTCATCGTCACGCTGGGCAACTTCTCTACGAAGTTTATCCTGAAGACTGACGTGGGCATCACCCGCCTGCACGGCACGCTGCAGAAGGCCGGCCGCTTCAAGGTGTTCCCCATCTTCCATCCGGCCGCCGCCCTCTACGACGGCAAGAAGCGCGAGGCCTTGGAGAATGACTTCGCCACCTTGGGCGAGCTTCTGTCCGCTCCCGACGGGCGGGCGGCTACAGCCAGTTCTTCTTCTTAAAGAACAGCACCATCACCACGATCATGACGAGTGCGAGCGTGATGATCGTGGCCGCCATATAGGGCCAGTCGAGCCCCGGCAGCACGGTGAGGTTCATGCCGAACCAGCCTGTGACCAGCGTGAGCGGCGCGAACATGACCGTTACGATGGTGAGGATCTGCATGGTGGAGTTCTGCTTCAGGTCGATCTGCGTCTGATGGAGCTCGCGCAGCTGCAGGCTGTACTCGCGCAAGGTCTCGGCGCGGTCGGCCAGGTGGCTCGCGTGGGTGGCGATGTGTTCGAAGGCGCGCGCCTCTTCGCGGCTCATCACCTTGTTCTCGTTGTCGGCGATAAGGTCGGCCATCACGGCGATCTGCTGGTAGTACGACCCCATCTTCATGGCCGCGCGGCGGTACCCCATGATGGTCTGCGAGGTGACCTCCTCGCTGTGGTCGAGCATGGCCTCCTCGAGCGCCTCCATGGAATCCTCCATGACGGAGAACCAGGTGAAGTCGTCGGCGATGAGCGATTTCATGAAGGCGTAGAGGCAGTGGGAGGTAGTGGCCTTGGTGAGGATGCCGCTCGTGGCCACTTTCTGCAGCAGGTCGGCCGTCACATTGCCGTCGTCGATGAAGATGAGGCGGTCGGCATCCAGGTAGAACGACAGGCGATCGGGATCTCCCGTGGGGTCGGCCTTGTCGGGTACGGCGAACGAGCCGATGAGGAAGGAGGGGTACAGCTCCACGAAGTTCATCTCGGCCGGCTCGAGCGCCGCCAGACCGCTGCGGCCCTCTTGGGAGATGTTGGGCAGCTGGCTGAACTCGTGGGAGGTGATGACCTTCACGAGCGGCGGCTTGGGCGCGTCGCTTGTGCTGGGTGCGTCGAGGGGGTGCGGGCGGCCCAGTTCGTAGACGGTTGCCATCGTTTCCTCCTCTTCGCGCCGGGGCTTCCAGCCATTTAGTATAGAATGGGCCGCGCTCGGAGTATTTCGATGAGGCTATCTGTCACCCATTTGTGTTCCGCGTCGCTGTGGGCCGGCCGCGGCTGGTTGCCGTCGCGGCGACGGGGCGGGGCGCTTGGGGCCCGCAGTCGCCGGTGTGCGCCCGCGTGACTGGATGGCGATTCGCTGCAAAACCGAAGGAGGAGACCCGTGCCCTTTGATCCCGTTGCCTGGATAAACACGCCGCGCTGGCAGGCGTCGCGCCTGGGGCTCGAGCGCATGATTGACCTGCTCGACCGCATGGGGCGGCCGCAGGACGCTTTGCGCTTCGTGCACGTGGCGGGCACCAACGGGAAGGGCTCCACCTGCGCCTATCTGGCGAGCATCCTGCAGGCAGCCGGGCTGCGGGTGGGCCTGTTCACGAGCCCCTATATCCTGCGTTTCGAGGAGCGCATCCGCGTGAACGGGCGTGATATTACGGAAGAGGAGCTGGCACGGGCCGTGGCGGCGGTGCGACCCCATACCGAGGCCATGGAGGCGGCCTGTGGCGATCATCCCACCGAGTTCGAGCTGATGGCTGCGGTGGCCCTCGAGCATTTCCGCGCGGTAGCCTGCGACATCGTCGTGCTGGAAGTGGGGCTTGGCGGCCGGCTGGATGCTACGAACGTTATCGACGCGCCTGAGGCGAGCGTCATCTGCCGCATCGGGCTCGACCACACCGATCTTTTGGGGAACACGCTGGCGGCCATCGCGGGGGAGAAGGCCGGCATCGTGAAGCCGGCATCGCCGGCGGTCAGCTGGCCCCAGGAGCCCGAGGCCATGGCGGTGGTGGAGGCGACGGCCGCCGAGCGGGGCTGCACGGTCACGGTGCCCGATTTCTCGCGGCTTGCGGTGGAGCCGCTGACGTGGGGGGCAGAGCGGGGAAATGGCGCATGCGGCGGCGATGGTGTGCTGGTAACCGCTTCGGATGATGAGGGAGACGGCGTGTCGAGCGATGCCTCGGGCGAAGCGGGCGAGAGCGCCGCGGCACCGCTCTGTCGGCGGTTCACCTATCGGGGGCGCGCCTTCGAGACGGGCCTGCTCGGTAGCTACCAGCCCTTCAATGCGGCGCTTGCCCTGGAAGTAGCGCGTGTGCTGCGCGAGCGCGGGTGGGACATTTCCGCCGAGGCCGAGGTCGCCGGCATCGCGCAGGCCCGCTGGCCCGGCCGCTTCGAGGTGGTAGACGTTGCGCCGCTCACCATCATCGACGGGGGGCATAACATCCAAGGTGCGCAGGCCCTGGCCGCGTCCCTCGCCGACCTGCTGGGCGATGCGCGCCGCGGCACGGTGGCTTTCGCCATGGGCGTGCTCGCCGACAAGGACTATAAGGCCATGGTGCGCGCCGTCGTTCCCTGGGCCGGCAGCTTCCACGTGTACGCGCCGGCCAACCCCCGCGCCCTTCCTGCCGAGGAGCTGGCCACTTGCATCCGTGAGGTGCTCGCGGAAGAGGGCCGCGTGGAAGCGGTACCCGTGTGCGTGCACGCCACCCCGGCCGGAGCCCTCACCGCCGCCCGCACCGATGCCGCCTCCCATGCGGACTCCGTCCCGGCCATAGGGGGCGCACCCGACACGTCTCCCCGAGCCCGCATCGCCGTCGCCTTCGGCACCCTGTACGCCATCGCCGACCTCGAAAAGGCGCTGATCTGCCAGTAACGCGACCTTTTCGGAAACAAAAAGCCCCCGCGGCCCGAAGGGGCGGCGGGGGCTTGGGATGCGGAAGTTATCCGCGCGACTTACAGGGAGTCGATGTAGGCGACCAGGTCGCCCACGGTGGTAAGGCCCTCGGGCTCGCCGAAGTCGACCTCGCAGGCCTCCTCCAGGTCGCAGATGAGCTCCACCATGTCCAGCGAGTCGATGCCGAGGGACTCGAAGGTCGCCTCGGGGGTGACGGTGGCGGGGTCGATGTCGAGGTTGCTCTCGAGAACGCCGGCGATAGTGTCGATAGTGGCCATGAACTAATCCTCCTTTTGCGTGAGCAGACCGTAGCCGCCGTCCTCGCGGCGGTACAGGATGTGCACCATATTGGTGTCGCGATCAGTGTACGCGAAAAAGTCGTGGCCCAAAAGATCGATCTGGATGAGCGCCTCTTCTTCGGTCATGGGCGTGAACTCGGTCTCCTTGCGGCGCACGATCTCGTCGTCGGCCAGCTCGTCCATGAGGCGGTCCAGATCGAGCTCGCTCTCGGGATGGGCGTCCTCATGGGCGAAATCGACGATGCGCTCGGTGGCGCGGACCTTCTTGTCCAGCACGCGGGTCTTGTACTTGCGCAGCTGACGGGCAACCTTGGCGGCGGCCACGTCGATGGCGGCGTACATGTCCTCTTCGCTCTCCTCCACACGCACGATGTGGCCCTTGATGCGAACGGTGACCTCGCAGATGGCCGGCAGCGGGTTCGCCGGGTTCTTCTCGGTGTACAGGACAACTTCCGTGGAAACGGTGTCGGCATCCACGGCCTTAATGGCATTGCCGACCTTTTCCTCGGCATATTGACGAAGGGCGTCGGTGACGGGCATTTTGCGTCCGGACACGGTGATCGTCATGGTTCCACCTCTTTAATTCGTGGCCTACAGGGTCAGTCGGGGGCAGCGCGCGGGCCGCCATGCGGCGCCTCGGGCGCGACGGCCGTGCGAGCGCGCCTCCCTAACTGGAAAGAACAGCATAACGCACTTTCCCCCAGATTCGACGGGCAATTTGAGGCTGCAAGAAAACGATTGCCCGCCATTGAGTTTGCGTGGAGATTGCGACATCGAAGCTGCGGCGAGGCTTCCTTTTGGGGAAGGCTTCGCGGAAAAGAGTTACAATAATGCGGATATAGGGAACGATGGCGCCCGCCGCGGCGCCCGGAACACGAGAAGCCGAGGACGTACAGCATGGAACCCACTGCGAAGAATCCCGATCCGCACCACATCTTCATCGACGAGGTCCAGGGGCACCAGCGCCGCTGGCGCAAGGTCATCCAGTTCACGAGCTCGTCCACCAAGGCCGCGGGCATCATGCTCGCCGCGGCCATTGTGGCGCTCATCATCGCGAACTCGCCGGCCTTCGAGCCCTTCGAGGAGTTCTGGCATACCCACGTGATGGTGGGCGTGGGCGGCTTCATCGGCGAGATGTCGCTGGCGCACATCATCAACGACATCTTCATGGCCGTGTTCTTCCTGCTCGTGGGCTTAGAGATCAAGTACGAGATGACCGTCGGCGAGCTGACGAACATCCGCCAGGCGGCGCTGCCCATCATCGCCGCGGCCGGCGGCGTGCTCGCGCCCATCGTCATCTACTCCATCTTCAACGCCGCCAACCCCGAGACCTCGCACGGCTGGGGCGTGCCCACGGCCACCGACATCGCGTTCGCCCTCGGCATCATGGCGCTGCTCGGAAACCGCGTGCCCAACGGGGTGCGCGTGTTCCTCTCCACGCTCGCCGTGGCCGACGACATCATCGCCATCCTCGTCATCGCCATCTTCTACGGCCAGAGCCCCTCGCTCGCATGGCTCGCGGTGGCGGCGGTCATCCTCGTGGTGCTCGTGCTCTTGAACCGCGCCCATGTGTACTCGCTCGCGCCCTACCTGCTCATCGGCTGCCTTCTGTGGTTCGCGGTGTTCATGTCGGGCGTGCACTCCACCATCGCCGGCGTGCTCCTGGCCTTCACCATTCCCACCGGCTCCCGGGTCGATCTGCAGAAGTTCATGACCTGGTCGGGCGATAGGGTCCGCGAGGCCCGCGACGCCTACGTGGAAACGGAGCCCGTGGTGTTGCAGAAGGGCTACATGTCCACGGTCTCGCGCCTGTCGCGGGTGGCCCGCGAGGTGGTGCCCCCGGCCACGCGCCTGGAGCACATGCTGTACCCCTGGGTCTACTTCGCGGTGCTGCCGCTGTTCGCGCTCACCAACGCCGACGTGAGCTTCCTCGGCGGCGATGTGCTCGCCATGGTGTCGAGCCCGGTGTTCTTCGGCGTGTTCTTCGGCCTGCTTCTGGGCAAGCCCATCGGCATCATGCTCTTCAGCTTCCTCACGGTGAAGTTCAAGATCGCGAAGTTGCCGGACCACGTGAACTGGATCCACATGCTCGGCGCCGGCATCCTCGGCGGCGTGGGATTCACTATGGCCATTTTCGTGGCGAACCTGGCCTTCCCGGATGCGACGCTCATTGCCGATGCGAAGATCGGCATCCTTTCGGCTTCGCTTCTGGCCGGCGTGATCGGGTTCGTGTTCCTGTTCATGCAGGCGAAAGCCGCCGAGCGCCAGGGCATCTCGTACGTGTCGGCCTCGCTTGACGAGGTGGTGCGCCAGACCGCGGGCGAGGAGGCCGCCGACATAGCCGACGACGTGGTGCTCGGCAGCGGCGACGAGGAGCTCGTGGACGATGTGCGCGAGGTGCTGGAGGCCGAGGGCGGCGTGGCGGAGTTCGTGGTGCACGAGCTGCGCGACGAGGCCGAGGCCGCCGAGGCCGACGACGTCACGGGCATGCGTCCGTAGGGCATTGCTGCGATTGAGAGCCACACGATGCTCGAGCCTCCCCGCTATTTGAAAGATCTGCGACTCAGCCGCTTGCTCATGTTTTCCGAGCGCAAGTACCAGCGCTTTCTCGCTCCCGTTCTCCGGGAGCACGGCGTTGGTGCGAGCGACTATCCCATTTTGCTGGGGTTGTTCCACGCGAAGAACGCCGGTGTGGAGGCGATGAGCCAAACGGAGATCGCCGTGCACAATATCCAGGACAACGCCCTCGTGACCCGGGCGGTCAGGTCCCTTACCCAGAAAGGGCTCCTCACAAGGGCGGTCGACCCCTCTAATCGGTCGCGCCACCTGGTGTCCCTCACCGAGAAGGGGTACGAGGTGGCGCGCTCCATCGACGCGTCCATTCGCGAATGGGAAGACGGTCTGTGGGATGTTTTCGGCGACGAGGAGCCAGTTGCCCGGAGGTTGTTCGCGAAGCTGGCCGAGAGCTATCTGGCGAGCAGGAAGTAGCTAACCGCGCTTTACGATGAACCCCCAGCCCTCCAGCTGATTGAGCTGTTGGGCCGTCGCCTCGTCGGTGTAGCTCGCCGTGGTGCGCTCGTCGAAGATGAGCGGCAGCTCGGGGAAGAAGTTGTAGACGATGATCGCGTTGTGGAGCACGCGGCAGGTGGTCGAAACGCCCGCGAATTCGATGCTCTCGATTGTGATCCCCTGATGCTGAAGGGCCTTGAGCACCATCGGCAAGTCGCGCGAGCCGTAGGTTCCCTTCTTCACGAGAATGGCGTTCTCCGGAGTGAGCAGATCCCGCACGCTGCCATAGAGCTCCCACCCATCGGTGCCGGGAATGCAGTGCGGCGGGTTGAACGTGCCCTCCCTGGTTTCCAGGTAATGGTCGCTGGGGTGGGTGTCCATGGTGTAGATGACGATGTCGCCGTTGTCCCGGTAGCGCCGGATGACCTCGCAGAGGGCCTCCTCGATGGCCATTGCCGGCTCCACCGTGCCGAATGCACCGCCGTCTACAAAATCGACCTGGTAGTCGATGACGATGAGCACCCGCTTCGCGTTCGCGACGGCATCGCTCTCCTCGACCACCGAGGGGGTCGCATAGGGTGGAATAAGCGAGCGGCCCTGACGGGCGGGGGCCTGCGAGGCATCGGCGCTCCCCCCATCGCCGAAGGCCTGCGCTCCCCTCCAGGCCTCAAGTCCCAAAGCGCCGCCGACCGCCAGGGCGCCGACGAAGGATCTCCGGGAGAAAAGCCCCTCGGACAGGGCGTTGAGCGATTGGTAGAACGTATCCATAAAGGTCTCCTTAGGGAAAAGAGCGTCTCGGCCTGCGGTGCGCTCCGTAGGGCTAGCAGCCGTAGGTGAGCTTCGGAACCACGATGTCGCGTCCCTGGGCGAGCCAGCCGTTCATGCCGCCGTCGAGCACGGAGATGCGTTCGGCGGGGTAGCCGATCTCCAGAAGGGCGGCGAAGGCGCGGGCGGACTCCTCGTTGTCGGTGCCGGCGATGAGGAGAGCCGGTGCGTCGGCGAACTCGCGCTCTCGGATGCCCAGCTGATTCACGGGGATGTTGAGGCATTCCCACGGGAACTGCATGGCGGCATAGGTCGCTGGGGTGCGCACGTCGACGGCTGTCCCATCGCCGCGGGCGACCGCTTCCTCGAATTCGTCGGCGGAGAGCAGGTTTGATGCGGGGACGGGCTCCTCGCTTCCGAAGGCGTAGGGGTCGAGGCCCTCGGGAGCGCTGTCTTCGGGAGTCGGCTCGCTGTTTTGGGGGGCGCCGGCCTCCTCCTGCTCATTCGGCGCCGATTCCGCCGCCTCCGGTTCGGACGCGGCGGGACTTCCGCATCCGAGCAACGTTGCCGGAAGCGCCAGCAGGCACGCCGCCAACAGAGAGGCGACGGCAAGGGAGTGAAGCGTAATAGAGGGCGATGACGGTCTTTTCATGGGAATCCAATCACTTTCGGCGCGGTGTGCGCTTTAGGGGGCGGGGTAGAGAAGGTCGAAATCTATAGGGGGCATATCGAGTCGCCACAGGTAGTACTCGGGGTGGTCGGCATCGGCGTAGGAGACGATCTGCATCAAATGGGGCCCTTCGTAGTCCCACTGGCCGCCCACGTTGTAGAGGAGCGACTCGTCCCAGCCCAGGTGCACGAGGAGCGCCTTCGCCATGGCCGCATAGCCGCCGCCTCCGCACATGAGGAAGATCGGCTTGTCTTTGGGGAAGAGTTCCTCGAGGATCTGGAGGGACTGCGTGTAGTTTGCTCTCGCGTCTGCCACGGCAAGCTCGCCATCCCAGGCGATGTCAAAGAGGCAGCTGCCCTCGTAGGCCCCGGCGACAGGGAGGTCTGCCAGAGTGCCGAGATAGGGGAAGGGCACGACCGTGAAGCCCTCCAGGGCCATGGAGAGCTTGGAGCTCCCCCCGATGGACTCGTAGTCGGCCGGATCGTCGAACAGCCTCAAGTCGCGGTAGGCGATGTCGTCACGGAGGAGGTAGTCGTCGATGGTGCTCATATTGATGTTGGCATCCACGCCGAAGGGGCTGTTGACATCGGGCTGGGCCGGTGGCAGCGAACCGGCCTGGGCGATGTCCGATTCCTCCGAGGGCGGCTTCGTCGGTGCCTGCGGATCGCCGCTTTCGGTCGAGCATGCCGCGAGCGTCATGATACCGCCGCTTACCGCCAGCGTGGCGCCGACGAGGAAGGTGCGCCGGCTCGGCGCGACCATGCTTGCACGGGATGGACAAAAGATGCGGTGTTCCATGGCGTGCGCCTCCTACTCCCCTTCGCGGGCCATCTCTTCGAAGAATTCCCCCATCGCCATGAGGAAGCCCCTGAAGAACTCCGTTTGGGCATAGGGCAGCGCCGCGTCGCAATAGCGGGGCGCCCAGCAGGCGAGGTGGCCGTGCATGAGGCGGTCTGCCAGCGTCTCGGCCCGCTCGCGATCTCCCGCGGCCGCCGCCGTGCGGGCCTGGCGGTAAAGATAGGCGGCAAGCGCAAGCTCGTTGCCGAGGTAGTCCACGCGCTCGTGATTGGATTCAGAGGGGGCGACGGCGGCCTCCCGCATAAGGCGGTTCATGTCGCTCATGGTTCCTTCGCCCTTGCTGCGGTAGAACTCCTCGTAGGGGGGCCTCACCCCCGTCTCCGACACGCCACGAAAGAGCGCCGTTCTGTCCACGGCGAGTTTCTGCTGCATCGTCTCGAGATGCTCGGCAGCGCCCGCATCATCGAGAAACCTCCTCAGGTGCGCGATGGCCGGCGAATCGTCGTTTTCCATGGCGAACAACTCGGGAATTGCCGCCGCCGCGTTTCGCACGAAGGCGCTCCCCGGAACGGGAATGGGATTGTTGAGCACGTGGGCCATCCACTGGCAGAGCACCTCGCTCGCGTCGACCCCCTCGCCTGTGGCGCGATCGGCGCCCCGTTCTTCTCCCCTCATTGATTCCTCCTTCATCAGTGCCGGAAGAAAACTTCCTCCAAAGTGTTGACAAATCAAAACTTTGTCGTCATTGTAACAGTTGACTTATCAATTGTTAAGTCAATAGTTCAAATGAATCACCACAAAGGAGGAGGATTCAATGAGAAGAGGAGAGAAGAAGGGGTTGCGCACGTCGATCGTGAACCCGGGGCTCACGCGCCGCTCGTTCATCGCGGGCAGCAGCGCCGCTTTGGCTGCTTTCGGGTTGGGCGCTTGCACGCCCACCGAGATGGCCGACACGGGTGAGGAGAGCTTCACCGAGGTGGAGGACGCCGTGTACGACATCGGAGAGGAGGGGGAGTGGAAGCCCGCCTATTGCGTGGCCTGCCATAACCCCATTTGCGGAACCCAGGTGCTGGTGAAGGACGGCATCGTCACCAACATCAAGGGCGATCCCGCCTCGCCCACCAATCAGGGTATGATCTGCGCCCGTGGCCTGTCGGTCATCTCGGGCCTGTACTCTCCGTATCGCGTCAAGGTGCCGATGAAGCGCACTAATCCCGAGAAGGAGCTCGACAACGATCCGGATTGGGTGGAGATCTCCTGGGACGAGGCGCTGGACACGTGCACTGCGAAGCTGAAGGAATGCCTCGATACCGATCCGCGCACGCTCATGACCATGACGGGTTTCGGTAACGAGGACAGCTTCAAGCGTCTCATTTTCGAAGGGGCTTTTGGCACGCCGAACGCGAACTCCACGTCGGGCCCGCTGTGCGCCGACCATTTCGGCCCTATGGCCACCAAGGGATCCAAGGTGGATCGCTGCGACATGGAGCGCTGCGAATATCTGCTGCTCATGGGCCGTTCGGTGGGCGACGAGTGGGGCCTGGCCCATCAGAACACCAAGGAGTACGTAGAGGCCTACAACCGCGGCATGAAGATCGTCACGGTGAACCCGCGCAAGACGAATTCGGCTCAGACGGGCGAATGGGTGCCGATCGCTCCCGGCACGGACGTGGCGTTCTGCTACGCGCTCGTGAACGCCATGCTGTACGAGATCGAGCAGTACGACGAGCACTTCCTGAAGGTGCGCACGAACGCCCCCTATCTCATTGAGGACGTTGTGGAGGATATGAACGGCACCCCCTGCTGCTTCAGCGATTACGAGCGTGATGCTGCCAGCGGGAAGCCGCTCGTCTGGGACGAGTCTACCGGCCAGGCCGTCACCTTCGACACGGCCGTCGGCGACACCTACGCGCTATTCGGAACGTACGAGGTGAACGGCAAGCAGGTGAAGACGGCGCTGCAGCTCATCAAGGACTATGTGAAGGACATGACGCCCGAGTGGGCCGAGAAGTACACCACGATTCCCGCCGACACCATTCGTCGCATCGCCAACGAGCTCGTGGAGCATGCGCATATCGGCGAGACAATCGAGATCGACGGCGAGACCTTCCCGTTCCGTCCGGTGTGCGCCCTGGCTCCGGGTCGCGGGTCGAACTCGAACCCGCTGAACGTGGAGCTGTTCAAGGCTATCGAAGTTGTGAACGAGCTGTTGGGCTGCATCGATGTCCCCGGCGGCTCGCTGTGCATCGAGGCCCCGGACATCCATGCCATCACGACGGATGATGACGGTATGCTCTGTCCTCCCACTTCGGATATGTTCTATAACCAGACCATGGGCAAAGAGCAGCTCGAGTTCCCGCCGACGAGCTACCATTTGGATTGCTTCTACCCGCACGAGCTCCACGTGCAGCAGCTTGTGTGGCGCGCTATCCTCGATCCCGAGAGCTACTACCTCGATTACACGCCGAAGGTCATGTTCACGCTTGGCGGCGGCAATCCGTTCCGCAGCAACTCCCGGCCTCAGACCGTGATCGACGCGTACAAGTCCATTCCGTTCCACTTCACCATCTCACTGTGGTTCGATGAGAATACCCAGTTCGCTGACATCGTGCTCCCCGAGCATCACGCTCTCGAGCGGTCGGCTCTGTGGAACGCCACCTGGATCACCAACAAGGGCACTTCGGACTACGCCCGCGGCCTGCGCATCATCGAGGCCCGCAAGCCCGTGGTGGACCCGGTGTACGATACGCGCCAGCAGGAGGATCTGCTCATCGAGTTCGCGAAGCGTTTGGGTATCCTGCCGGCCATGATCGGCATCGCCAACAATGCCTACCAGGGCCGCTTCCAGCCCAACAGCGCTCCCGGCCTGGGAGACTACGCCTTCGATCCGGCCGAGTTCATGGCCGACCCCGCCAAGATCCCCACCTATGCCGACATTATCGAGGCCAAGCTCAACAAGGAGTTCGACGGTGCCGGCTGGGATGCGGTGAAGGACTGCTCCGTGGTCGGATACAAGCTGCCCACCATCGCGGAGAGCTACCTGTGGCACTGGCATCCGGAGAACGCCTACCGAATCCCGGTGTACTTCCGCATGAACGCGCGCAGCGCGAAGATGATCGAGGAGCTGTGCACCAGCAACAACATCGAGTTCCCCCACGCCGACCTCAAGGACGTCATGCGGCAGTACTCCGGCGCCCCGCTGTTCTACGAGTTCGACAGCATGCTTCCCACGGACGAGTACCCGCTGAAGGTGGTGCAGTACAAGACCCACTTCCAGGTGGCCGACTCCACCGGTCTTTCCTACAACCCATGGCTGCAGGACGTCGTCGACAATTACGATCCGCACCTGAAGCACATCGGCCTCGCGCCCTCCGTTGCCGCTGATTTGGGCTTGGAAGAGGGGGACGAGGTGGTTGTGGAATCCTGCTTCGGAGGCACTGCCGAGGGAATCGTGCATCTTACCGAAATGGTTCATCCGCGCACTCTGGCCATTTCGGGCAAGTGGGGCGCGCGGGGCAGCAACCTGTTCCCGGGGGCTTACGACGGCCCGCACTACAACTCGCTGATCAACGACGACGAGCGCGATATTGGCTTCATGATGGGCAACCTGCACAATTCGCCGATCGTCAAGGTCTACAAGGCCTAGAGGGGAGAAAGTCATGCAATACGGAATGGTGATTGACCTGAGCCGCTGCGTCGGCTGCAATTCCTGCACCCTTGCGTGCAAAGTGTCAAACGGGACCCCTCCTGCTATGTTCTTCTCCCATGTAGACATCGAGGAGCAGGGAACCTACCCGGACGCCATGAACATTTACACGCCACGCTGTGCATGCACTGCACCGAGGCTCCCTGTGTCGAGAACTGCCCGACCGGGGCGTCCTATCGCGATGAGAACGGCATCGTGCGCATAAGCCATGCCGACTGCATCGGCTGCCAGGCCTGCGTGAACGCCTGTCCTTACGGAGCCCGCACGCATCTCTCTGAGGACATTGCCGGGTATTATCCCGAGTTCGGCCTCACCGAGCAGGAGGAGGTCATGTACGGTCGCTTCGAGACGAACAAGGTGTACAAATGCGACTTCTGCCGGTCGAAGGGCCTAGTCGATTCCGAGCAGGGACCGGCCTGCGTGCAGTCCTGCCCGGGCAAGGCGCGCATCTTCGGCGATTTGGATGATCCGAATTCCGAGGTGTCCCAGCTGATTGCCTCGGGTGAGTACACCCAGCTGGGGGAGGAGTTCGGCACGAGTCCGAACGTGTACTACCTGGCTCGATAGGATTCTTCACGCAGACGCCTTCGCCTTGCGATTTGGAGAAGGCCATGGGCACCGACGTCCTCGCATCACGCCCGCTGCTCCCGAAGCAGCGGGCGTTTCTTTTTGCCTTGATTGACATTTATACCCCCAGGGGGTATAAAGTCAGTAAACGGAAATCGACGAGCGAAGGAGCATGCGTGGAAGAGAAGGACGAGAACCGGGATGAAGCCGCGTTGGCGCGCACCGCGCGGGAGTGCCCGTGTCGCCACAAGGCGACGCCGCGGTCCGAGGCGCTGCAGGCCGATGTGCAGAAGCGGCTCAACCGGGCCATCGGGCAGCTCAATGGCGTGAAGGCCATGGTGGAGGACAACCGCTACTGCGGGGATGTGCTCACCCAGCTGGCGGCGGCCGAGTCGGCCGTGCGCCGGGTGTCCGAGATGCTCCTGGCCGAGCATATGCGCACCTGCGTGGTGGATGAGGTGCGCGCGGGCAACGACGAGGTGATCGACGAAGTGATGGCGCTCATGCGGCGCTTCTCGAAGTAGGAGGCATTCATGGAAACTCAGCGTTTGGCCGTGGCCGTCATGCACTGCGAGAAGTGTGTGGCGAACGTGACGCGGCACTACGAGGAGCTGCCGGGCGTGGCGGCCGTGACGGTGGATCTGGCCGGCCAGAGCGCCGCGGTGGCCTACGACCCGGCCCAGGTGGGCGTGGACGACCTTTTGCATGCGCTCGACGACACCAACTTCAAGGTAGCCGTTATGCCCGAGACAAGCCCGCATCCCTTTGCGGCCGAGATTGCCGCCGACGCGGCCGAGAAGGCGGCGAAGAAGGCGGCGGAGGCTGCTGAGCCGAAAACAGGGGAGCAGGAGGGAACGGGCGCAGAGGCGCGTGAAGTGGCCGCCGTGCCCGCCGGTGCCGCTGGCGGCATCGACGAGCCCGCGGAGGCCGCTATCCGCCTGGCCATCGAGGGCATGCACTGCGCGAACTGCGCCGCCTCCATCGAGAGCCACTACCGCAAGACGCCCGGCGTGATCGATGTGGCGGTGAACCTGGCCAACAACACCGGGCGCGTAGTGTTCGACCCGGCCCAGGCCAGCGTGGACGACATGCTCACCGTGTTCGACAACCTCGCCTTCACCGCCGAGCTCATTCCCGAGGACGCGCCGCTTGTGGACGAGAAGCGCCGCGCCCGCGAGGCGGCCCGCGCCAAGCGCGACCGCAAGGTGTTCGGCCTGGCGGCTGTGCTCACGGTGGTCATCGTGGCCATCGGCATGATTCCCGGCTGGCACATGGGTGTGGGAGGCGCGCTCGCAGGGCTCTTCGCGCCCGATCCCACCCACGTGCAGGCCATGTTCGCGGCGAACATTCTGCTGCTGGCGCTCACGATTCCCGTGCAGTTCGGCTGCGGCGCGCGCTTCTATAAGGGCGCGTGGGGCTCGCTCAAGGGCGGTTCGGCGAACATGGACGTGCTCGTCGCGCTCGGCACCTCCATCGCGTTCCTCTTCTCGCTGTGGATTACGTTTTTGCCCGTTGCCACAGGCGATTGGTCGAGCCATGAGGCCCTCGCCATCAACGATGGCATGCCCTACTTCGAGACCTGCGCCATGCTCATCACCTTCGTGCTTCTGGGGAAGATGCTGGAAAGCCGCGCGAAGGGCGCCACGAATGCGGCCATCGAGTCGCTCATGAACCTGACCCCGCCCACGGCCCGCGTGCTGCGCGGCGGCGAGGAGCGCGAAGTGCCGCTGGCTCAGGTGGTGGGGGGCGATACGGTGCTCGTGCGCCCTGGCGAGAAGATGCCCGTGGACGGCGTGGTGACCGAGGGCTCCACCGAGGTGGACGAGTCCATGCTCACGGGTGAGACGCTGCCGGTGGTGAAGGCCGCGGGCGATGCCGTCACAGGCGGCACCCAGAACACCACGGGTTCGGTGACGGTGCGCGCCCTGCGCGTGGGTGCCGACTCCACCCTCGCCCGCATCGTGCGCGCGGTGGAAGACGCCCAGGGCACCAAGGCGCCCATCCAGCGCATCGCCGACCGCATCGCCGCGGTGTTCGTGCCGGCCATTCTGATCATCGCGCTGGTGGTGTTCTGCGTGTGGTTCTTCGTGGTGCCCGCCGGCCCCGACGGGCGTCTCGTGCAGGCGCTCATGCCGGCCATCGCCGTCATCTGCGTGGCCTGCCCCTGCACGCTCGGCCTGGCGACACCCACGGCGCTCACCGTCGGCATGGGCAAAGGCGCCCAGCTCGGCGTGCTCATCAAGGACGGCACGGTGCTGGAGACCATGGGGGGTCTCACCGCTGCGGTGTTCGACAAGACGGGCACGCTTACGGTGGGCGAGCCGGTGGTCGTGGCCTGCGACGTGCCCGAAGAGGCTCTGCGTTTGGCCGCCGCGCTGGAGGCGAAGAGCGAGCACCCCCTGGCTCGCGCCGTGGTGGCCTATGCGAATGTGGCCGAGCTGCCGGCCGTGGAATCCTTCGAGGCCGTGGTGGGCGAGGGCGTGCGCGGTGTGGTGGAGGGCCATGAGGTGTTCGTCGGCGCGAGCGGGGCGCAAGATGGGGAAGGGGCCGGCTCAGTGGTGTCCATCGACGGTGCGCCGGTGGGTCGCATCCAGTTCCGTGACGAGCCGAAGCCCGATGCGGCCCGCACTCTGCGCGAGCTGCGCGAAGGCTACGGCGTGACCTCCTACATGGTCACCGGCGATGCGGCGCCCACGGCCCGCGCTATCGCCGAGGAAGTAGGCATTACGCCCGACCACGTGTTCGCCGGCGTGAAGCCCCTTGAGAAGGCCGATTGCGTGCGCGCCGTGAAGGGCGCCGCCGCTGTGGTCGAGCTGGAGGTCGCTGTGGATGCCGCCGCTGAAGGCGAGCCTGCGGACGCACCGAAGAGGCCTGCGGTGGTGGCCTTCGTGGGCGACGGCATCAACGATGCCCCGGCGCTCGCTGCCGCCGATATCGGCGTGGCCATGGCCTCGGGCACCGATGTGGCGCTCGACGCCGGCTCGGTGGTGCTCATGCGCAACCGGCTTTCCGACCTCGTCGTGGCCCTGCGCCTGTCGAAGGCCACCATGCGCAAGATCAAGCAGAACCTGTTCTGGGCGCTCATCTACAACTGCATCATGATCCCGCTCGCCGCCGTGGGCATCTTAGCCCCGGCCCTCGCCGGCGCCGCCATGGCCCTCTCCAGCGTGTCAGTAGTGAGCAACTCCCTGCTCCTGAAGCGTTTCAAGTAGAAGGGTTGCTCTTGCGCTATACTGAGCCAATCGGAAATGAGCGCCGTGGGGCGCGCGAATGGCTATAGAAGGGCGTTGCATGGAAACTGCTGCGATTATCCTGGCGGCGGGGGCGGGCACCCGCATGAAGTCGAAGAAGCCGAAGGTGGTCCACGAGGTGCTGGGCCGGCCGCTCGTGCGCTGGGTGGTGGAAGCTGCGAAGTCCGCCGGCGCCGACAAGGTGGTCACGGTGGTGGGGCATCAGCGCGAGCAGGTGATTCCGCTAGTCGAAGGTGATACGGACGTGGCGGTGCAGACCGCCCAGCGCGGCACGGCCGACGCGGTGCTGGCCGCAAAGGAAGCGCTCGCCGACTTCGACGGCGCCGTGATGGTGCTCTCCGGCGATTCGCCGCTCATCCGCCCCGAGACCATCCGCGAGATGTGCGCCCTGCGCGAGGAGCACGACGCCGCCGTGGTGGTGCTCACCATGGAACTCGAGAACCCCTTCGGCTACGGCCGCATCGTGCGCGACGGGGCCGGCGAGGTGGCCCGCATCGTCGAGCAGAAGGACGCTTCTCCCGAAGAAGCCGCCATCACCGAGTGCAACTCGGGCTTTTACTGCTTCGATGCCGCCGCGCTCTTCGAGGCGCTCGCCCAGGTGGACGCGAACAACGCCCAGGGCGAGTTCTACCTCACCGACGTGCTGGCCATCAGCCGCGCGGCGGGGCGCCCCGTGCTCGCCTACAAGACCGACGACGCCGAGCAGTGCCTGGGCGTGAATTCCCGCGGGCAGCTCGCCGAGGCCAGCCGTGTCATGCAGCGCCGCATCAACGACGCGCACATGGCCGCTGGCGTGACCATGTGGGACCCGACCACGGTCTACATCGGGCCCGAGGTGAAAATCGCCCCCGACGTGGAGCTACTGCCCAACGTCATCCTCATGGGCGCCACCACCATCGGCGAGGACAGCGTGGTGGGCCCCAACTGCCGCCTGACCGACACGCGCATCGGCGCGGGCTGCGTCATCGACGAGACGGTGGCCGTCGAGGCCCAGATAGACGACGGCGCCACCACCGGCCCGCGCGCCTACCTGCGTCCGGCCGCGCACCTGTGCGAGGGGGCCAAGGCCGGCACCCACGTGGAGATCAAGAAGTCCACTGTCGGCCGCGGCAGCAAGGTGCCGCACCTGTCCTACATCGGTGACACCACCATCGGCGAGGGCGTGAACATCGGCGCCGGTTCCATCACCTGCAACTACGACGGCGTGAACAAGCACGCCACCGTCATCGAGGACGGCGCCTTCGTCGGGAGCGACACCATGATGGTGGCCCCGGTGACCATCGGCGCCGGTGCGCTTGTGGGCGCCGGTTCCACCATCACCAAGGACGTGGCCCCCGGCGCGCTCGCCCTCGGCCGCGCCAAGCAGTCCGAGATCGCCGGCTGGGTGGCGGCGCACCCCATCGAGAAGAAGAAATAGCGCAAAGCCCGTCGCGGCCCCCTTCGAGGGGCCGGGCCCGTACTACAATACCCATCAGCCGTTAACCTGTCTTAGAAGGGACGCACCCCATGACCGAGATGACCAAGCGCATGGCCCTGTTCTCCGGCTCGGTGAACCCCGAGCTTGCCGAGGAGATCGCGAAGAACCTCAACGTGAACCTCGGCAACATCAAGCACGAGAAGTTCGCCAACGGCGAGATCTACGCCCGCTACCAGGAGTCTATCCGCGGCGCCGACGTGTTCCTCATCCAGTCGGTGTGCGCGAGCGAGGGCTTCGACGTGAACGATGCGCTCATGGAGCTGCTCATCATGGTGGACGCCGCCAAGCGCGCGAGCGCCCGTTCCATCTCGGCGGTCATCGCCCACTACGGCTACGCCCGCCAGGACCGCAAGGCCGCCCCGCGCGAGCCCATCACGGCCAAGCTTGTGGCCGACCTGCTCACCGTGGCCGGCGTGAGCAACATCATCACGGTCGATCTGCACCAGGACGCCATCCAGGGCTTCTTCGACATTCCCGTGAACCACATGACGGCCATGCCCATCTTCGTGGACTACTTCCGCAACAAGGGCCTCGACCCCGAGCGGCTCTGCGTGGTGTCGCCCGACGTGGGCCGCGCGAAGGCCGCGAAGAAGTTCTCCACGGCGCTGGACTGCGATCTGGCCATCATGCACAAGGACCGTCCGAAGCACAACCAAGCCGAGATCACGGCGCTCATCGGAGACGTGACCGACAAGGTGTGCATCTTGAACGACGACATGATCGACACGGGCGGGTCGCTCGTGGCCGCGGCGGCCACGCTGAAGGCCAAGGGCGCCGCCGAGGTGTACGCCTGCGCCACCCACGGCCTGTTCTCGGGCCCGGCCTACGAGCGCCTGGAGAACTCGTGCATCGAGGAAGTGGTGGTGACCAACGCCGTGCCCGTGCCGCTGGCGCGCCAGACCGGCAAGATCAAGGTGCTCTCCATCGCCCCGCTGTTCGCCCAGACCATTGGCGCCGTGTACAGCAACGGCTCTATCGGGAAGCTGTTCGAATAGTTTCGGGCTTGCCCGCTAGCTCGAATCTGCGTTGCCTTGCATGAAGTTCGGAAAAGAGTAGTAACGTGTATTTAATCGTTGGCCTGGGGAATCCGGGTGCGGAATATGAGCATACGCGGCACAACGCCGGGTTCGACACCGTGGACGCGCTGGCCGAGGAGATGGGCTGCCGTTATTGGAAGACCGAGGGCGGGGCGCTCACGGCCAAGGGAAAGTGGCGCGGGGAAGAGGTGGTGCTCGCCAAGCCCCAGAGCTACATGAACACCTCGGGCGGCCCGGTGAAGACGCTCATGAAGGCCTATGGAGTGGCACCTGACCACCTCATCGTCATCCACGACGAGCTGGATATCGACCCGGGCACCATCCGCGTGAAGTTCGGCGGCGGCCATGCCGGCCACAACGGCTTGCGCTCCATCTGCGACAAGCTGGGCACCCGCGACTGGTATCGGGTGCGCATCGGCATCGGACGGCCTCCGGGACGCAAGCCCGTGGTCGACTGGGTGCTCTCGCAGCCCCGCAAGGACGACGCCGAGGCCTTCGAACATGCGGTGTCCGAGGGTGCCGCGGCCGTTACCTTCCTCATTGACAACGGTTTGGAGAAGACCCAGCAGCGCTTCAACTAGCCGAAGCGCTATAATAGCGAAGGGGCGCACGCGCGTCCCTCCGTTCGTTTTGTAGCCACGTGCCTCTTCTGCCGGCGCCCGAGCGAAATCTCGAACGCTACGAGGAAGTCATTAGAGGTACGGAGGTTTTCTATGCATCTTTCCGAGAAGGGGCACACCTATGCCCTGTTCGCCATTGTCGTCATCACCTGCGCCTTGGGGTCGCTCACGCAAACGGTGATGAACTCCATGCTCACCGAGGTCTGCGCTGACTTTTCCATCGATGCGGCAGTGGGGCAGTGGGTGACCACCATCTATATGCTCGTCATGGGCATCACGGTGCCGGTAGTCGTGTTTCTGGCGAAGCGCTTCTCGCTGAAGCGCCTGGTATTCGTGGCCCTCGGCTTCTACCTGGCCGGCTCGGTAGCAGGGTTTTTCGCTCCCGTCTTCGGAGTGCTCTTGCTGGCCCGCGTGCTGCAGGCCATCGCCACCGGCATCACGCTGCCGCTTGTGCAGACGGTGGCCATGACGCGCTTCCCGCGGGAGCGCACGGGCACGGCCATGGGCATCGGCGGCATCGCCATGGGGTTCGCGCCCAATATCGGCCCGCTCATCGGGGGTGCCCTGGCGAATACCACCGGATGGCGCAGCTTCTACATCATCCTCGTGGGGCTGCTGGCGGTGCTGTGGGCGGCCAACGCGCTGCTCGTGAAGAGCCACGGCGATCGTGAGTCCCAGGCGGTGTTCGACCTGCCGTCCTTCGTGCAGTCCACGCTGGGCTTCGGCGGTTTTCTGCTCGGCGTCTCGAATGCGGCCACGATGCCGCTCGCGTCGCCGTCGGTGTGGGTGCCCGCGCTGCTCGGCGTCGCGTTCATCGTGGTGTTCGTGCGGCGCCAGCGCATGATACCCAATCCGCTCATCTGCCTGGACATCTTCCGCTCGCGCCATTACCGCGCCGGCTTCGTGGCCCAGAACTGCCTGTTCGCGTCGTTCATGGGCATCACCCTTGTTCTGCCGCTGTTCATCCAGGGGCCCTGCGGCATGACGGCGCTCGACGCGGGCATCGCGTTCATTCCGGCCACTGTCATCGCGCTGTTTGTGAACCCGCTGGCCGGCGTGCTCGTGGACAAGGTGGGCGCCCGCGCCGTGTGCATCACCTCGGCGGCCTTCCTCACGGTGGGCGCCGCCTCGTTCATGTTCGTGGGCGCCGGCACGCCGCTGTGGGTGCTCACGCTGCTGCAGGGCGTGCGCGCCGTGGGCGTGAGCGGGCTCGTGGGGCCGCTCAACTCCTACGGGCTGGCGGGGCTCGACCGCGGCATCGTCATGGATGGCAGCGCGTTTTTCGCCACGGTGCGCCAGGCATGCGCCTCCCTCGGCACTGCGCTCATGATGCTCATCATCTCCGTGGCCGGGCTTGCCTTCGCCGCAGCCGATCCGGGCGATGCCGGAGCCACGGCCGCTGCGCTGCCCTACCAGCTCGCCTTCGCGCTTTCCACGCTGTTCGCGGCGGTGGTGCTCGTCACGGCCATTTGGAAGATACGCTAGCGGGGTTGCGCAGAAGCGCTGGTTTTCGGGGGGAGGGGGAAGCGCAAACCTCCGAAGGGCGCGCGGTAGCGACGGCTCGCTGGTGCGGCAATGGCCTCGCTGCGGCTGCTCGTGCCGCCCGATAGCCGCAGGGCCGGCCCCGACGTGGTGCTGGACGTGAGCGAGTCGACGCGCCGCGAGCCGGCCGAGGGGCTGCCGCTGTTCGGATCCGACCGTCTGGCGCGGGTGCACGCCGCAAGATGGCTTGAAAAACACGGTTTTGGAACGGGGAGTCCTTTTCGGCGGTGAAATGGCTTGGAATTCACGTTTTTGTTACCGAATCCCTCGAAAAAGTTAGATTATCTTAACCGTGAACTGGTCTTTTCCCGTCGCAATAAGTGGAAGATTCCTCAAGAACGGTACCCGCGGTAACAAAACCGTGAATTCCAAGCCAAATTTCGCGTTTTGCGTTTCGCAGCTTCTCGCCTTCGCGATGGGGAGAGCGCCATCGTTTATAATTCTCGATCGATTCATGCACAAGATTGGACGGGCGCAAAAATGGCATTTCTCCTCGGTTGCGAAAAGGTGCGGGTGGAATTCCCCACGAAAACGGTGTTCACCGAGTTGTCTCTCGGGGTAGACGAGGGGGCCCGTATCGGCATCGTGGGCAAGAACGGCGATGGGAAGTCCACGCTTCTGCGGGTGCTGGCGGGAGATGTGGAGGTGGACGACGGCCGCGTCATCCGCACGCGCGGCGTATCGGTGGGCGTGCTCGGGCAGACCGACAGCCTGCGCGACGAGGATACCGTGGAGCGCGCCGTGGTGGGGGATCGCCCCGAGTACGAATGGGCCGGCGATGCGCGCACGCGCTCCATCATCGCGGGGCTTCTGGACGACGTGGCTTGGGACGGCCTCGTGGGCACGCTCTCGGGCGGCCAGCGCCGCCGGGTTGATCTGGCGCGCCTGCTCATCGGCGATTGGGACGTGCTCATGTTGGACGAGCCTACCAACCATCTGGACGTGAAGGCCATCGCATGGCTCGCCGACCACCTGAAGACCCGCTGGCGCCCCGGTGCCGGCGCGCTTCTCGTGGTGACCCACGACCGCTGGTTCCTCGACGAGGTGTGCGAGGCCATGTGGGAGGTGCACGGTCAGCGGGTGTGGCCCTTCGAGGGCGGGTTTTCGGCCTACATCATGCAGCGCGTGGAGCGCGACCGCTTGGCGGCGCTCGCCGAGCAGAAGCGGCAGAACGCCCTGCGCCGCGAGCTGGCATGGCTCTCGCGCGGCGCACGGGCCCGGGCCACCAAGCCCAAGTTCCATGTGGCTGCGGCTCAGGCGCTCATTGCCGACGTGCCGCCCCTGCGCGACGAGCTGGAACTCAAGCGCATGGCCATGGCGCGTCTCGGCAAGACGGTGGTGGAGCTGCAGGACGCCTCGCTGCGGTTCGGCGATCATGTCATCTTAGACGACGTGGACTGGATCATCGGGCCGGGCGACCGCTACGGCATCGTGGGCGCCAACGGCATCGGCAAGACCACGCTGCTGCGCATCATCCAGGGCCTCCAGCCGCTCGATCGGGGACGGGTGAAGATCGGCCAGACCGTGCGCTTCGCGGTGCTCTCCCAGCATTTGGACGAGCTTACGAAGCTGGGAAGCGACCGGGTGCGCCAGGTCATCAGCCGTTACTCGCGCCGCACCATGCTCGACGGCAAGGAGATGACCCCGGGTCAGCTGCTGGAGCGCCTGGGCTTCACGAAGGACGACCAAAACGAGCCGGTGTGCGACCTGTCGGGCGGTCAGAAGCGGCGGCTCGCGCTCATGCTCATCCTGCTCGACGAGCCCAACGTGCTCATCTTGGACGAGCCCGGCAACGATCTGGACACCGACATGCTGGCCGCCGTGGAGAGCCTGCTCGACGGCTGGCCGGGCACGCTTCTGCTCGTCACCCACGACCGCTACCTCATGGAGCGCGTGACCGACCATCAGTTCGCCCTCGTGAACGGGAAAGTGCGCCATCTGCCCGGCGGCGTGGACGAGTACCTGCGCCTGACGGAGGAGTCCGAGCGGGAAGCGGCTGCTGCGGCGCCTGGGAAGGCGGCGCCGTCTGCGAGGGAGGTGTCCGGCGAGGCGACCCCCGAGCAACCCGCGGAGCGCACGGTCTCTACGCTCTCCGGCGGCGAGCAGCGCGAGCTGCGCAAGCTCATGGCCTCCAACGAGAAGAAGATCGGCACCCTGAAGGGCAAGATCGAGAAGAAGCAGCTGGAAATGGCCGAGGCCGACCAGTCAGATTACCTCGTGCTCACCGCCATGCAGGAGGAGATCGCCGACTTCCAAGACCAGATAGAGGCCCTGGAACTCGAATGGCTCGAAGCCGCCGAGAAGCTGGGGGAGTAGTGGCTCTCCGCCGCTGGGTAGCGGTTTTCCCGGCTACGTAAAAACTACGTACCTCGCTTGACGAGGTCATTTACGCAACGGCTACGCTTTCTCCGCTCCCGTGCTTATCTCATGATTTCCCCAGCGGCGCACTCTGAAACGTGCGAAGGCCTCAAGCTATAGGAGGGAATCATGGACATCATGCAATCGAGGCGAGCTTTTTTGAAGACCGCGACGGTGGCGCTCGGCGGCGCGGCGGTGGCCGGTTTGGCGGGATGCGCTCCCGCAGCGAACACCGCATCGAATGATACGGCCTCTTCTGTCGGCGATATCAGCTGGGACGAGGAGACCGATGTCATTGTCGTCGGCGGCGGCTTGGCTGGCCTTGCTGCGGCTGTGACGGTGGCCACGGAGGGCAATGGGGCCAAGTGCCTCCTGCTGGAAAAGAGCCCCCTTGAGACAGGTGGCGGCAACAGCGCTTTTGCTGCCGGCATGGTGCTTTGGACAAAGGATCCGGAGAACTTCGCCGAGTACGTGCGAGAGTTGCGCGGCGAGATGGACAATGTTCCCGACGATGTGGTCGACGCCTATGCCCAGGGTATTGCCGAGAATCTTGACTGGCTGCGCGGCTTGCCCGGCTTCAGCGAGGACGACGTCATCGTCTCCGAGTACTTCGAGCCGGGCACCGGTGAGAGCTGCTACCCCGAATACGGCGAGATGCCCCATGCGTATTCCCTTGGCCGTGTTCGGTTCAACCCGGAGAACGCCAACGGCAATACGCAGGTTACCCCCTTCATGAATAACGTGAAGAAGCAGTTCGCCGACGTTATCACCCACAAGACGACCGCGCCGGTGACGGCTTTGGTGCAGGATCCGGAGACCAAGGAAGTTCTTGGTGTGGTGTACACCGACGGCTCCTCGAGCAAGTACGCGAAGGCAACCAAGGGCGTTATCATGTGCTGCGGCGGCTTCGAGAACAATGCTCAGATGAAGGCCGATTATCTCAGCGGCCCGTGGGCGCGTCGCATTGCCGGGGAGTACAACGAGGGCGACGGCATCACCATGTGCGCCCGCGCAGGAGCCGATATGTGGCACATGAACAGCTGCGCTGGCTTCTGGACCTCCATGAGCCCCATCGACGGAGATGTCTGCCTGATGCGCACCCCGAAGGACCAGGGCATCACCGTCGCCATCAACGGTCAGCGCTTCTATATGGACTGGGATGGTGATGTCTGCGAGGATTGGGAATCGTATGACACGGGCGATCTGGCCTCCCATGTGGGGTCGCGCCACGGCCATATGCAGTTCGGCGGAGAATGGCCGCACCTTCCCATGCCGGCCAAGACGTGGTTCATTACCGATACCCCGGGATACACGTCGATCCTGGAGAATAAGATGATGGCCATCGATTTCGATCCCATGGACGGCTGGGGTTTCACGGCCGACACCATCGAGGAGCTGGCCGGCAAGATCGAGGTGCCTGCCGATGTCCTGGCGACCACGGTGTCCCAATGGAACGAGTGCGTCGCCAATGGCAACGACGTGTACTTCCATCGCCCTGCAAATAAAATGAAGGCGATCGAGGAAGGGCCTTTCTACGCCTTGTTCTGTGCGCCGACCATGCTCAACACAGATGGCGGCCCCCGTCGCAGCGCCAAGGGAGAGGTGCTTGATCTCGACGGAGAGCCGATACCTCATCTGTACAGCGCGGGCGAATTCGGATCTGTGTGGGCCAATATGTACCAGGGTGCGGGCAACTTGGGCGAGTGCCTCGCCTTCGGCCGCATCTCGGTGCGAAACTGCCTGGGAATCGCGTAGCCTTTCCTGCCCTCCCCCCCCTGTCCCCGGCGCATGTAAGCGCCGGGGGCTTTCGCATGCGCTGGCGAGGGTCGTCTAAGAGAGCGGGCCATGACGGGCGTGGTCGTGGTATGGTTGTTGCGAGATGCTTGGGAGGAGTTTCTTATGGCACGCAAGCGCAATGAGATGTCTTCCGCGATAGGGATATTCGTGGGGCTCAGTTTCCTCTGGCCGTACTACCAACGGGCCTTTTATCGGGTCACGCTCTTCTACCGCATGGGCGATGACGTTGTGGCCGCTTACGGGTTGTTTCTGATCGCTCTGCTTTTAGGGTGCATTGTGGCTGCAACGAGATACCGCGCGGTGGAGGGTGTCCTGCAGCGGCAGCCGGCGCTCCTGCTATCGGCCGCCGGGCTCTCCCTCGTCTCGGCGCTGTACTTGCGGGGATATGTGAGGGCCGAGGGACACCTCGGGGATATGCTCTCGTATTTGGCCGTTGTCGGATACGCTGTTTCCTTTGCGACGATTTCGGCTGGATGGGCTATAGCCCTCATGCGCTTCGTCTATACGCGGGGGCTTTTCCAGGGCGTGGCGATGCTGGGCTCCACGGCCATGGCCGCCAAGCTCATCTCTCCTACCTCTGCGGCCGTCGATAGCGTCTTCGGTCTTGTTCCGGTGATGGGGCTCGCATTGTCCGGCGGCGCTGTGTTTGCCGTCTCGCGGTGGGAGGCGGGAGGGCCGTCCATGCCCTATGAGAAAGTGGGGGAAGCGCCCTACTTGAGGGAATGGCTCATCCCCGTGGCCGCGTATGGTGTCTTCTCGGTGTCCCATGCCATCCGCTATGCCTTCGACATGACAAACGAGGTTTCCGTCGCGGGAGGGGAAATTGTCCCCGCCTCGCCCTCGTACTCGTTCACGCTCACCTTTCTCTTGTTTGCGGCGTTACTGTCGGGAGCTGCCCTGCATTCATCGCGCCGCGGTGTTCCGGGTGTGAATCGCCTTGCCTTCTGGATTGCCTCGCTCGGGGTTGCCATCGGTTTGCTCGCGGCGCCCATGCTCTCGCTTCTCGCAGCTGAGGATGATTCATTTGCGAGCATGGATGCTGGTACTGGTTGCATCACGCTTCTGGTCTGCGTGTGCGTCTTGCTGCTGACGTATCAGAATCGTCTCTCCCCCTTGCAGACATTCAGTCTTTTCTGGTGCCTGCCTATCGTTGTGGAGAAGATTATCGCCTATCTTGTCGCCCCCTTGGTGCTGGGCCTTGCTGGGGAGGCGGCTGCCTCGTGGGCGCGACCGGTAATCATGTTCTCTTTCGCAGCGACATTGGTCACGTTGCTCTTGTTCCTCATGCAGCTTTGCCGGGGAAATGCCCTGGGGCTGCTTTTTCCAGCGAGTTCCCCGACTGGCGGGGATGACGGACGCGACGGGAGGAGGGCCGCCTGTTCCGCCATCGGGGCGCGAAGCGATCTTTCCGATCGCGAGGTGGAGTTGCTGTACTACCTCTCGTACGGTTACAGCGCTAAGAAAACAGGCGAGACCCTCTTCATCTCAGAGAGAACCGTGCAGACCCATACGCAGAATATTTATCGAAAACTCGATGTGCATAGCAAACAGGCTATTATTGACCTCGTCGAGAAGGAGCGTGCGCTGAAGTGATTGCCACTTAGTCGGCGTGGCGCAAGACAAGACAGCGAAGAAGGGGAGTAGTGGCCGCGTATCAGACCATAGCCGAGGTTGCCGAGGCGGAGATCGTCGAGAAGAAGAGCCGGTTTATCGGGCGTATCGCGCCGGTGGCCGACGAGGATGAGGCGCTTGCCTTCATCGCCGAGGTGAAGGCGGCCCACCGCATGGCACGCCACAACGTGTACGCTTACGTGCTGCGCGGCGGCCGCATCCGCTACACCGACGACGGCGAGCCGGCTAAGACCGCGGGCATGCCCACCCTGGAAGCCATCCAGCACGCGGGCCTGGAAGACGTGGCCGTGGTGGTCACGCGGTACTTCGGCGGCATCCTGCTGGGCACGGGCGGCCTCGTGCGCGCCTACGCGCAGGCCACGAAGGCCGCCATCGACGCGGCGCGCATCGTGGTGGTGTCGCGCTGCGTGGATATCATCGTGGAGGTGTCCTACAGCCTGTACGAGCCCGCTTGCCGTCTGGCCGAGGACGCTGGCGCGCGGGTGCACGACACCGACTTCGCCGAGAACGTCCTCATCACCTTCCGCATGCTCGACGGCACCCAGGCCCCTTTCCTGGAGAAGCTCACCGAGCTCACCCGCGGCCAAAGCGAGATCATCGCCACCGACCCCTTCGACGCCGCGTTTTAAGCGCTCCGCGGCATGCGGCTCGTATTCTTCCAGGAGGCGGCCACGAGCGCGATGGCCACGACGAGCACGCACACATCGGCTGCCACGCAGGCGATCCACACGCCGTGGATGCCTGTGCCGGTGAGCGAGGGGATGAGCAGCACGGCGGGCACGAACAGAATGAGCGGCCGAGCCATGGTGAGCAGCGCCGCCTTGCCGCCGTCGCCGACCGATTGCAGGTAGGTGATGGCCATGATCATGATGCCGTACACCACGAACGGCGCGAAGAAGATGCGGAAGTCGCCCACGCCGAGGGCCACGATATTCGGATCGGTGATGAACAGTCCGAGCACCGCCTCGGGAGCCGCCATGGCGGGGATCCAGAAGATGAGGCAGAGTGCCGTGGCACTCCCGCAGAAGGTGAGCATGATGCACCGCACCCGGGCGAATGCGCCGGCGCCGAAGTTGGTGCCCACGGCCGGCTGCAAGCCGTTGCTCATGCCCCACAGCGGGATGAAGGCGAACGACTGCATGCGGATGGCCGCACCGAACAGGATCTGCCAATCGGGGCCGCCCCATTCCGCAGCTGCGCGGTAGATGACCGCCTGCTGCACGAGGGTGAGCACCTGCATGAGCAGAGCCGAGATGCCCACGCTCACCACGTCCTTCAGAATGGGCGCCGAGAGCGCCACGCGGTGGATGCGGGCCGTCTTCTCGCGGCGGACGAACCACCACAACATCACGGCCGCCTGGGCGAACTGGGAGAGCACCGTGGCGATTGCGGCGCCTTGCAGCCCCCAACCCGCATCGCGCAGGGCGCAGATGAACAGGGGAGAGAGAATCATGTTCAGCACGGCGCCGCCGCCCATGATAGCCATGGCGCGCACCATGATGCCCTCGCCGCGCATGACCATGTTCGAGCTCTGGGCGAAGTTCACGAACAGACTGCCTACGTACACGACCTGCAGGTAGGAGCAGGCCAGATCGAGCATAGCGCCCTCGGCCCCGGTGAGGGCGAGGAGGGGTCGAGCGAAAGCGATGACCGCGACGGTGGTGGCCACCGATACGATGAGGTTCATGGCGATGAGGTTGCCCATGATGCCGTCGATGGTCTTCTGGTCGCGGGCGCCGATGGCGCGGGAGAGCACTGAGGCGCTGCCCATGCCCATGAGCGATGCGAAGCCGGAGTTGATGAAGGTGAAGGGGTAGGCGATGGACACGGCGCCCATGGCGTCGGTGCCGATGAGCTGGCCGGCATAGATGGCGTCCACGAAGGTGTAGAGCCCGATGACCACCATGCCGACGATGGCGGGCAGGCTCAAGGACACCACGAGGCGGCTTGGCGATTCGGTGAGAATGCGGGCGCGGCGGTCTTCTTCGGCCATAAGGATTCCTCTCGGTCGGGGTGTCCGGGGGCGCGAGGGCGGCAGGGCGGCGTGGGGTATTCCCCGCGTGCCCTCGCTTCGGTTCGCGCGGCTGCGTGTCGGACGGGTCTGTTGTTCGACCGAGAAGGTACGCCAAAGGGTTGCGCCAAATGTTGTATATGGCTAACATTTGATCAAATTCCTAAGAAGGTACGGTCGATTGCCGAAACAAACCGAAGGATCGCTTGTCGTCGAAGGGAGGCTTCTGTGCTCGCCGATGTGCCCGCAGGGCTCCAGACGCTTTTCGCCCCGCAGATTCAGCAGTTGGGTATGGCGGAGCGTCCCGTCTCCTTCGGAGGGGCGGCCGTGTTGCCCGAGACGGTGGGCCGTGGGTTTCTCTGGGTGGCGCCTATTGGCACGGGCTGCTTGCTCAGCATGCACGACTTCGTGCTCGATCGGGAAGTGGAGTTGCACGAGTATCCCCTCGCGTCGTGGTGCTTGGGGACGATGACGAAGCCGGTGGCGGCAGTGGCTCCGGTGCCGGATGCCGCCCGCACGATGGTGGCTGATGGCGAGGGCGCGTTGTCGTTTCGCCAGCAGGCAGGGGAGGTGCGCTTTCCCCTGATGCCGGGTCGGCGGCACCGCTCCACCACGCTGTGCTTTCTGCCCGAGTTCTTCGATTACGCCTCGGCGCTCACCGGCATCGATGCCGCAGCCATGAAGAGCGCCTTGGCCGATTCAGCGGCCGGTCCGCTGCCTGCCGGCGTCGCACGTGCGCTTTCCAGCCTGCGTCCGCCCGCGAGCGCTGAGGCGGCCGATCCGCTGCGCTACGGTGCCAAGGTGCTCGAGGCGCTCTCCCTGGTGGTGAGTGCGCGGGCGGGGGCAACAATCACTTGCGCGGCGGCGCCCGACCTTGGGCCTGCGCTTGACGTTGCCCGCGCATCAGCCGGTGCGCCGCCAGTGCTGGATGGATCCGCCGCGGCCGCCGAGTCGCTGGTCTTTCGTGCCGAGCGGATCATGGCCGATCGTTTGGCGGACTCGCTGACAGTGGAGGGCCTGGCCCGAGAGCTCTACGTGGGGAAGACAACGCTCGCTAACGCCTTTCGCACGGTGCGCGGATGCGGGGCGGCGGAACGGCTCGCGCAGCTGCGCATGGCGCGCGCCCGCGCGTTGCTGGCGGCGGGCGTGCCTGCAGGGGAATGCGCCTCGCGGGTCGGCTATCGCCACCAAAGCAGCTTCTGTGCCGCCTTCAAACGCGCCTGCGGCCTCACTCCCGCGGAATACGCCCACGACGCCCGCCGCTGCCTGTCGCCCGCTCGAGTGACTGCGCCCGAGCGGCGCTTCGACGCCGCGTTTTAGACATCCGCCCTGCGCATCCAGGCATCGGTGTGGATGCGCAGGCCGTTGGTGAGGGCGCGGCCGCCCATGAGGATGAAGTCGAAGGCGAGCCACAGAAGCGCACTGCGCACGGCGATGCTCTGGATGTGGGGCGCGATGCCCAAGGTGAACGCCAGCAGCACGGTAAGATAGACGGCGCTGACGAGCGCGCACGTGCGGGCGAGGTAGCGGAAGTCGCCCGCGCCGATGAGGATGCCGTCGGCGGCCCACATCCAGCTTTGCAGCGGAAGGGCCGCGCCGGTGATGACCATGCCGAGGCAGGCGAGGTGCTGCACCTCCGCGTTGGGGCTGAAGAGCTGCGGGGCCGCAAAGCCCAAGATCGCGAACAGCAGGCCGGCGACGGTTCCCACGCCAAGGCCGGCGCGCAGCGTGAGGCGCGTGAGACTGCGCGCCTTCGCCCATCGGGCCGCTCCCAGCTCGGCTCCCACGAGGGTCTGGCCCGCGATGGCCACCGCGTCGAGCATGTTCGCCATGAAGTTCCACGAAGCGTTCACCACCTGGTAGCCCGCGAGCACCTCGGTGCCCATCGACGCGGCGGCCACCACCGTGCCGACGAGGCCGCAGCGCAGCGCCAGGGTGCGCGCGAACAGCGGCAGCCCGTCGCGGCCCGCGCCCGCAATGCCGGCCCAGCGGGGCGCAAGGCCCATCTGCTGCTGGCGCGCCCAGCGCACAATGGGCACCAGGAGGGCGAGCCCCATGAACCACTGGGCGATAAAGGTGGCGAAGCCGGATCCGCCCACGCCCCAGCCGAGCACGATAACGAACAGCACGTCCAAAACCGTGTTGAGCACGGCGCCGGCAACGGCCGCCGCCAGGGTGATGCCCACTTTCTGGAGCCCGCGGTACAGCCCGTTGGCGGCGTACACCAACAGCATTCCCGGCGCGCCCAGCACCACGGCCCGCGTGTAGGCCACCGCTTGGGAAAGGTCGTCGCCCCGGCCTCCGAGCAGCCAGCAGAGCGGCTCGGCTGCCGCGAACAGGCCCGCGGCGAGGACGGTGCCGATTGCGAGGGCCAGCCACAGGCCGTCGATGCCCGCCTGCAGCCCCTCGCGCCTACGGCCAGCTCCGAAGAGCCGTGCCACCTGGGAGGTGGTCGCGTACGCCAGGAAGACGCAGAGGCCCACGGCGGTCAGGATGATGGTCGAGCCGAGGGCGAGCCCGGCAAGGGCGCTCTCTCCCACATGGCCGACGATGGCGGTGTCGATGAGGATAAAGGCCGGCTCGGCGATCAGCTGCCCGAACGTCGGCACCGCAAGCGCCAGAAGGGCTCCTGCGGTTTTCGCGGTGCCGGGGGCGCGGCGGGTGTTGTCCGGGGAAGATTGCTTCATGGGCCGAGTATAACAGTATTCAGGGGAGGCTCTTGCGTTGCCCGGCGCGCTGCGGGAGAGCGTGACGAGGATGCGGGGAGTGTGCTACAATGCTTTCTGCCTAAAGAAGGGCGCCCCGAACGGAACGCCCTTCGGCGAGGGTGCCTAGTCCTCGTCGTTGTGATTGGAGTTCCCGCCATTATTTGGCGGGTTCTCTTTTTGTAGCGCCAAAAGGGCTACAATGAAAGTGGCAGCCCCAATCACGACTTGGGCTAAGGCCAGCGCTTCGCTCATCTGCATCACCCCCTCTCGTAGCTAGCATAGTGTGGGGGTGCGTGCAGTGGGCTGAGTGCTCCCTGCGTGGGATAGTATACCATACAAATGTTCGTAGATTGGTGAGAATTCGATATGTACGGATTGAAGACCGAGAGCAGCTTCGACGCCTCTCATTTCCTGACCGATTACCATGGCAAGTGCGAGAACCTGCACGGGCACCGCTGGCGCGTGGTGGCCTATCTGGAGGTGGAGCGCCTGCAGACCGAGGGCACCTGCAAGGACATGGTGGTGGACTTCGGCGACTTCAAGGCCGCCGTGCGCGCGCTGACCGACCGGCTCGACCACCACTTCATCATCGAGGAGGGCTCCCTTGCCCCCGATACCCTCGCCTGCCTGGAGCGCGAGGGTTTCGCGCTGTTCACCGTGCCCTTCCGCACCACGGCCGAGAATCTCGCGAAGTGGTTCTTCGACGAGCTGGCCGCCCAGGGCCTGCCCGTGTCGCAGGTGGACGTGTACGAGACGCCGAACAACTGCGCCTACTACCGGGAGCAGCGCTAGGCCATGGTACCCGAGGAAGAGAACGACGGCCTGCTGGATGCCGAGCGGCACCAGGCGCGGCATACCATCGCGGCCCGGGCGCAGCTGTTCCCCGTGGCCGAGAAGTTCGTGAGCTTGAACGGGGAGGGACTCGCCGCCGGGCGCCCTGCGGCCTTCATCCGGTTCGCGGGCTGCAACATGTGGTGCACCTACTGCGACACGCGCTGGGCGAACCACCCGCTGGTGGAGGTGGAGGGCTGGAGCGTGCCGAACCTCGTGGAATGGGTGGCCGAGACGGGCGTGTCGTGCGTGACGCTTACCGGCGGCGAGCCGCTTCTGCAGCCCTACCTGCCCGATCTGGTGCAGGCGCTGCTGGCGGTGAGCGACCCGCGTCCCCTGCGCGTGGAAATCGAGACCAACGGCTCGCGCGACGTGGCCCCCATGGCGCACCTGCGCGAGGTCGCCGCCGAGGCGGGGCTGCCCGGCAGCCTGCACTTCACGGTAGATTGGAAGACCCCCGGCGCCGGCGAGGCCGTCTCGGCGGCCATGATGCGCGAGAACTACGATTTGCTGGACATGCGCGACGCGGTGAAGTTCGTCGTGGCCAGCACAGACGACCTGGCCTTCATGGAAGCGCGGGCCGACGAGGCGGGGCTGTGGGACCGCTGCCAGGTGCTCGTGAGCCCCGTGTGGGGCGCCATCGAGCCGGCCGAGATCGCAGCCTACCTCATCGAGCACGGCCTCGACCGCGCCCGCTTGCAGCTGCAGCTGCACAAGATCCTCTGGCCGAACGAGACGAAAGGCGTGTGATGGCTGGCAATCGAAAGGCGCTCGTGCTGTGCTCGGGTGGGGTGGACTCCACGACGCTTCTGGCCCGGGCCGTGGCGAAATACGGCGCCGAGAACGTGTACGCGCTCTCCATCAGCTACGGGCAGAAACACGCACGCGAGATAGAGGCGGCCCGGGCCGTGGCGGCCCACTACGGCGTGCAGCAGCGCTCCCTCGATCTGGGCGCCATCTTCGCCGACAGCTCCTGCTCGCTTTTGTCCCATTCCGATGCGGCGCTGCCGACAGGCACCTATGCCGAGCAGCAGGCCGAAGGCGGGGAAGGCGAGCCGGTGAGCACCTACGTGCCCTTCCGCAACGGGCTCTTCCTGTCATCGGCGGCCTCCATGGCGCTCTCGCTCGGCTGCGAGGCGGTGTGCTACGGCGCCCACCACGATGACGTGGCCGGCAATGCCTATCCGGATTGCTCGGTGGAATTCGTGGAAGCCATGAACCGCGCCATCGTGGAGGGCACGGGCGGCGAGCTGCGGCTGGAGGCGCCCTTCGTGCGCCTGACCAAGGCCGACATCGTGCGCGAGGGGTTGGCCCTCGGCGTTCCCTATGAGCTCACCTGGTCGTGCTACGAGGGTGGTGAGGCGCCCTGCGGCGTATGCGCCACCTGTTTGGATCGCGCCGCCGCCTTCGCCGCCAACGGCGTGGAGGACCCGGCGCTGGCAACCGGCATTACGAGAGGATAGCCTATGAAACCGATGGAAATGGCCGAGGTGCTCTTCGGCGGCGAGGATGATGTCGAAGGTGCCGAGGAGACGGCGCCCGAGGGCTCGGTGGACTCATCGGCGTTCGCGGCCATCGCGGCGCACTTGGAGCGCGGCGAGGCCCCGGCGAAGAAGAAGGCCGCTCCCGCGAAGCCGAAGCTCGGCGAGCCCATGGATTTGGCCGCGGCCCGCGAGGAGGGCCTGCGCACGGCCACAGCACCCCAGCACTACGTGGACGCGGTGAAGCGCCAGAAGATCGCCGAGGGCACGGCGAAGAAGGCCAAGGCATCGGCCGCGGCCGCCGACATCCCGGCGAAGGGCGCCAAGGCGTCGGCCCCCGCTCCGAAGGCGGCGAAGGCCCCGGCGAAGAAGAAGGCCGCCGCGTCCAAGACGCCCCGCACCGCTGCTTCTGGGCGCGACGAGGACGAGACGCGCGCCGGCGGCGTGACGCACCTGGGCAGCCAGGGCACGCAGTACCCCACCGACTACGACCCCACCGTGCTCGAGACCTTCGAGAACAAGCACCCGGACAACGACTACTTCGTGAAGTTCAACTGCCCGGAGTTCACGAGCCTGTGCCCCATCACCGGCCAGCCCGACTTCGCCACTATCTACATCTCCTACGTGCCCGGCGAGCGCATGGTGGAGTCCAAGAGCCTGAAGCTGTACCTGTTCAGCTTCCGCAACCACGGCGATTTCCACGAGGATTGCATGAACATCATCATGAAGGACCTCATCGACCTCATGGATCCGAAGTACATCGAGGTGTGGGGCAAGTTCACCCCGCGCGGCGGCATCTCCATCGATCCGTACTGCAACTACGGTCGTCCCGGCACGCCGTGGGAGAAAGTGGCCTGGCAGCGCCTGACCCAGCACGACATGTACCCCGAGAAAGTGGACAACCGTTAGATGGACACGCTTCCAGCCCAGCTGCAGCCGAACGCTGCCGGGCCCAGCCAAAAACGGCCCCAATGTATGGGTATGCTGCGGTGAACAAAAATAGTCCAAGCACCTGATCTGGGGTTATGCGAAACGCGCATTCGCTGGAAGGCAAGCAATCCATACATTGGGGCCGTTTTTGGCTTCAACGGCCCCAAAGTCCCTTCTGGCGGCGTGCCCGCCGCACCGTCGTCGCTTCCCGTGTTCTGTGGATTGTAACGAGCGCGCCTGTGGCGGTGACAGGCGGGGTGCTTTGTGCGAAAATGGACGGCAAGACACAAGAGTTTGAGCATGTTAGGTAGCCTGTCACCATGACCGCCCAGTTCAGCATCAGGGAAGCCGACCCCGCCGTCGTGGCACGTCTCCAGCACGACCTGGGGCTGCCCCGCTTCATCGCCGCCACGCTCGTCGGCCGCGGCATCACCACGGTGCGCGCCGCCAAGCGCTTCCTCTCGCCGTCGCTCGACCGCGACTGGGCGAATCCCTACGACATCCCCGGCCTCGCCGAGGTGGCCGACGGCCTCATCGCCGCCATCAAGGCGAAGAAGCGCATCGTCGTGTTCGGCGACTTCGACCTGGACGGCATCTCGGCCACCACGGTGCTCACCCGGGGTTTGCGCGCGCTCGGCGCGTGCGCCTTCCCCTTCATCCCGCGGCGCTTCGAGGAGGGCTACGGCATCACCGCGGCCGCCTTCGAGCGGGCCCGCGAGCTTTCCCCCGACGTGATCGTCACCGTGGATTGCGGCATCGCCTGCAAGCACGAGGTGGCCGAGATCGTGAAGACGGGTATCGAGGTGTACATCACCGACCACCACGAGGCGGCCGACCTGGTGCCCGAGGACGTGTGCGTGGCCGACCCGAAGATGCACCCCGGATGCCCGAGCGCCATCCTGGCCGGCGTGGGCGTGGCCTTAAAGCTCGTGCAGATGATGGGCTCGCGCCTGGGGTTCCCGCATCTGTGGCGCAGCTACACCGACTTCGCCACGCTGGGCACCGTGGCCGATCTCATGCCCATGCGCGACGAGAACCGGGCGCTCGTGGCCGACGGGCTCTCCCGTATGAACGAGAACCCGCGCCCCTGCATCGCGGCGCTTCTGGCCACCACCGGCCAGGCCGGCAAGCCCATGAGCGCCACGAACCTGTCGTTCTCGCTCATCCCGCGGCTGAACGCCGCCGGGCGCATGGGCAATGCCGATCTGGCGCTCGATCTGCTCATGTGCGACAACTACGCCGAGTGCTGCACCATGGCCGAGGCGCTCGAGGACGTGAACAACCAGCGCCGCGCCATCGAGGCTGAGCTGTCGGACATCGCCCGCGCCCAGGCCGGCGAGATCTACCACGGCCAGCGGGCGCTCGTGGTAGCCGGCGAGGGTTGGCACGAGGGCGTGAAGGGCATCGTGGCCTCGCGGCTCGTGAACACCTACGGCGTGCCGTCGCTTTTGTTCACGGTGGACGGCGACGAGGCCCGCGGCAGCGGCCGGTCCGTGGGCAACGTGAACCTGTTCGAGGCGGTGGAGTCGCTCTCGCACCTCACCACCCGCTTCGGGGGCCACGGGGCGGCGGTGGGCGTGACCATCCCCACGAAGAATCTGAAGAAGTTCGCCGAGGGCTTGGACTCCTACATGCAGAAGCTTCCCGAGGCGGCCTTCCATCCCATGACCTGCGTGGACGCGGCGGTGGACCTCTCCGAGCTGACCCTTGATACCGTGGCGCTCGTGGATCGGCTCGCTCCCTTCGGCCAGGAGAACCCCCAGCCGGTGTACTTGGCCCGTAACGTCACCCTCGTGAACACGCGCGCCGTGGGCCAGGGCAAGGACCACTTCGCCTGCACGCTCACCAACGGGCGCGCCTCGGTGGCGGGCATCATGTTCCACTGCCCGGCCATCGACGCCCTGCTCGTGAACGACGCGGTGGTGGACGCCGCCTTCACGGTGCAGATAGACGAGTGGCGCGGCCGCCATTCGGTGAAGGCGATGCTGGAGGCGGTGGCCCCGGCGCGCACCTGCTGCGCCCTGGAGGCCTGCCTCGATCCCGACGCGCTCGCCTTCTTCGCCGACAAGTTCGCCGAGTCCGACGAGGACCTGCTCGCCGCCGAGGTCGCCGACGAGGACGCGCCCGCGGGCGAGCCCGGCTTGGCCGAGCGCCGCCGGAAGTGGGAGGGGGTGGCCGCCCGCGATCCGAAGGGCCTCGAGGCCGCCGTCATCGAGGCCATCATCGGGAAGGCCTCGCTGCACCCGGCCCAGCGCCAGATCTTGGACGCGCTCGCGGCCGACCGCTCCACCTTCGCCGTCATGGCCACCGGCCGCGGCAAGTCGCTGTGCTTCCAGGTGCACGCCGCCGTGCGCGCCCTCATGTCCCACGACGCGAGCCTGTTCATCTACCCGCTGCGCGCGCTCATCGCCGACCAGGTGTTCCACCTGCGCGCGAGCCTCGAGCGCTTCGGGGTGGCCAGCGCCGTCATCACCGGCGAGTCCACGCCCGAGGAGCGCGCCCGGGTGTACGCGGGCCTGGCCGACGGCACCATCGACATCGTGCTCACCACGCCGGAGTACCTCATGTTCCACACCGACGAGCTGGCCGCCTCCGGGCGCATCAAGTTCGTGGTGGTGGACGAGGCGCACCACATCGGCCAGGCCAAGGCCGGCCAGCGCGTGGCCTACACCCAGCTCGGCCATGCGCTTGCGCGCCTTGGCGCGCCTACGGTGCTCGCGGTGACGGCCACGGCCAACGACGACATCGCCGATGATATCGATGCGGTGCTTCCCGTGCGCGAGTCGGTCATCGACGAGACGGCCCGCGAGAACCTGTTCGTGGACGACCAGCGCAACATCTCGCACCGCGACGACTATCTGGCGAGCCTCGTGGCCACCGGCGAGAAGACCGTCGTCTATGTGAACTCCCGCGAGCATTCGGTGGCCCTCGCGCGCCTGTTGCGCCGCCGCGTGCCCCAGCTCGCTTGCCTTATCGGCTTCTACAACGCCGGGCTCTCCCGCGCCGAGCGCAAGCGTGTGGAAGAGCTGTTCCGCAACGACGACTTGAAGGTGCTCGTGGCCACCTCGGCCTTTGGGGAAGGGGTGGACATTCCCAACATCCGGCACGTGGTGCTGTATCATCTGCCCTTCAGCGATGTGGAGTTCAACCAGATGAGCGGCCGGGCCGGGCGCGACGGCAAGCCGGCGTGGGTGCATCTGCTCTACGGGCGGGGGGATGCGGCCCTAAACGAGCGCATCCTGGCCGAGGCCACGCCCGACCACGACGTGATGGCCCAGGTGTACCGCCGGCTGCGCCATCTGCAGCGGGAGTGCCCGAACGACTACTTCCGCGTGGGCGACGCCGACCTGGCCGAAACGTCCTCGGACTGCTTCCGCGCCGTGAGCCCCACCTCGGCGGCCTGCGGTCTGGCGGTCTTCCGGGAGCTGGGCCTCATCGAGACGCGCACGGTGTACGAGGAGGGCCGTCCCGCGCTCTGGGTGCGGGTGCGCGAGGGGGCCGACCGCGTGGAGCTGACCGACTCGGTGCGCTACCGCGAGGGGATCGACGAGCGCACGGGCTTCGGCGGCTTCTGCAACTGGGCGCTGGGCTGCGACGCCCAGGGGCTCACCATCCGCCTGAGCCACCCCATCGTGCCGAAGCGGCCGCCGGGGCGCTAGGGGATACTGACGATTCCGCGGTCCTGGTGGCCGCGTGAGAAGGAGAAGGGAGGCGCCGGTGAGCGCCGAGAAGGAAGATATGCCGTACCGCGGGGTCACGCCCGCGGCCGTGGCCGAGGGGTCGGCCACCAAGCAGACCGTGGACGCCCTTCTGGGCCGTCCCGACCCCACGGGCCAGTCGGCCGCCTCGGCGGCGAGCACGCCCGAGGGCCGCTTCGCCGAGCTCGCGCGGCTCACGGGCGCCTATATGGACGCCGAGGAGGAGGCCATGCTCGCCCGCGCCTTCGAGTTCGCGCGCACGGCCCATGCGGGCCAATGCCGCAAGTCGGGCGAGCCGTTCATCATCCACCCCATCGAGGTGGGTATCATCCTGGCCGATCTGCGCATGGACGCGGAGACCATCTGCGCGGCGCTGCTCCACGACACGGTGGAGGACACGAAGGTGACCGCCGAGGAGGTGGAGGAGACCTTCAACCCCCAGGTGCGCGCGCTCGTGGAGGGCGTGACTAAGATCACCCGCATCGAGGTGGAGAGCCTCACCGACGAGCAGGCGGCCACCATCCGCAAGATGTTCGTGGCCATGTCCAAGGACATCCGCGTCATCGTCATCAAGCTGGCCGACCGCCTGCACAACATGCGCACGCTCGCGGCCCTGCGGGAGGACCGCCGCATCTTCAAATCGCGCGAGACCCTGGAGATCTACGCGCCCATCGCGCACCGCCTCGGCATCAACTCCATCAAGTGGGAGCTTGAGGACCTGTCCTTCTTCTACCTGGAGCCCAACAAGTACAAGCAGGTCAGCCGCATGGTCACTGAGTCGCGGGCCGAGCGCGAGAAGTACCTGGCCGATGTTATCGACGTGCTCCACGAGGAGATGGACAAGCTCGGCATCACCGCCCAGATCATGGGGCGCCCGAAGCATCTGTACTCCATCTACCAGAAAATGACGAAGAAGGGCAAGGGCTTCTCGGAGATCTACGACCTCATCGCCGTGCGCATCATCACGAGCTCGGTGAAGGACTGCTACTCGGCCCTGGGCGCGGTGCACACCATCTGGCACCCCATGCCCGGCCGCTTCAAAGACTACATCGCCATGCCGAAGTTCAACATGTACCAGTCGCTGCACACGACGGTCATGGGACCGACGGGCCGGCCTTTGGAGGTGCAGATCCGCACCGAGGAGATGCACCGCAACTCCGAGTACGGCGTGGCGGCCCACTGGCGCTACAAGGAGACGGGGGGCTCGCGCCCGGGTAGTGCCGACAACCTGGACGCGCAGCTTGCGTGGCTGCGCCAGATGGTGGACTGGCAGGACGAGACCGAGGACTCCCGCGAGTTCTTGAAGTCGCTGAAGATGGACCTCGACAACACCGAGGTGTTCGTGTTCACGCCCCAGGGCGAGGTCATTTCGCTGCGGGCTGGCTCCACTCCCATCGACTTCGCCTACGCCATCCACACCGAGGTGGGCAACCACTGCGTGGGCGCGAAGGTGAACGGCTCCATCGTGCCCCTGTCCTACAAGCTGCAGGTGGGCGACCGCGTGGAGATTCTCACCCAGAAGAGCGCTGGGCCCTCCCGCGACTGGCTGAACCTCGTGAAGACTCCGAGCGCGCGCTCGAAGATCCGCTCCTATTTCTCGAAGGTGACCCGCTCCGACGATTTGCAGATGGGCCGCGACATGCTCGCCCGCGAGATGCGCAAGCACGGGCTCGGCATTTCCAACGCGCAGTCGATCCGGGCGCTGAAGCTCGTGGCCGAGGCCATGGGGTTCAAGGATCCCGACGACATGTTCGTGCAGGTGGGAGCGGGGAAGGAGCGCGCCCAGCACGTGAGCAATCGCCTGCTGAAGATTCTCGTGGATAAGGGCAACGAGGAGGCCGGCAAGCCCAACGTGGGTGCCTCGGCGTCTTCCACCGGCATCATGCCGCCCATGCTCACGAGCGTGAAGCGCCCCAAGAAGCACGAGACCCACACTTCCCAGGGCATCGTGGTGAAGGGCGTCGACGACGTGCTCGTGCGCCTGTCGCGCTGCTGCAACCCGGTGCCGGGCGACGAGATCTTAGGGTTTGTGACCCGCGGGCGCGGCGTGTCGGTGCACCGGGCCGACTGCCCCAACGCGCTCGATCTGAAGCGCCATCCCGAGCGCATCATCGATGTGGAATGGGAGGGCACGCCCTCGGCGGCGGCCACCTACCAGGTGGAGATCTACGTGGAGGCCCTCGACCGCATGAGCCTGCTTCTGGATGTGACTCGGGTCATCTCCGAGATGGGGGCCAACGTGCTGTCGTGCAACACCACCACCCACCGCGACGGTATGGTGGAGATGCGCTTTTTGTTCCAGGTGAGCGATTTGTCGGTTATCGAGAGGATGACAAAGCGCCTCACCGAGGTGGACGGCGTCTTCGATGCCCATAGAATGATGCCCCAAGGAGCATCCAAGAAAGGATAGTCATGGCAGTGGATCTGTATGAGGTGAGCGGGCTTTGCGTTGATGTGAAGTACCTGGTCATGGGCGTGCTCGCCAACAACGTGTACATCATCTCCGACGGTGAGGGCACCATGGTGGTCGACCCGAGCTGCTCGGCCGACAAGATTCTGGCCGCCCTCGACGGGGCGAAGGTGGACGCCATCGTGCTCACCCACGGGCACTTCGACCACACCGGCGCCGCCGCCGAGCTGCGCGAGGCCACCGGTGCGCCCGTCATCGCGAGCGCGGCCGATGCGCCCCAGATCGAGCACCCCTCCGACGACGACCTGTCCACCCGCGGGGTGCCCTGCCCGGTGGATCGCACCGTCGAGCACGGCGATGTGGTGGAAGTGGGCGGCATGAAGTGGAAGGTCATCGCCACGCCGGGTCATACCAAGGGCTCCATCTGCCTGTTCGACATCCCTCAGTTCGGCAACCACCCCAAGGGGCTGCCGGTGCTCGTCTCCGGCGACACGCTGTTCGCCGGCACCATCGGCCGTACCGACTTCGAGGGCGGCTCGATGGCCGATATGCGCGCGTCGCTCAAGAAGCTCGCGGCGCTGCCCGACGACACGGCGGTCCTTCCCGGCCACAACAACCTCACCACGATCGGCGCCGAGCGCCGCCGCGTCTTCGCCCTCTACGGCGATCCCGAGTAGCCGTCGGCTCGCGAGACTTTCGAAATCGGGCCACATTTTGCGCCGGTGACGACACTTCCACATTACCAAAAAAACATGACCCCCTGTATTGGTGACAGGGTGTCATGGGTTAGACTTTAGGCACGGCGCTTTTTGCGGCGCGCGACCGTCTGTTGAAGGGAACTTCGTGACCATCGAGTGGACTTTCTTCCTCTCCGAGCTGATGCAGAACCCCATCCTGCTGGTGGTGACGCTGCTCAATATCGGCGTCATCATCGTGAACGGCGCCACCGATGCTCCCAACGCCATCGCCACGGCGGTCTCGACGCGCGCCATGAAGCCGCGCCACGCCATCATCATGGCAGCCGTCTTCAACTTCCTCGGCCTCCTGCTCGTGTCCCTCGTATCCACGGCGGTGGCCCACACCATCTTCTCCATGGTGGACTTCGGGGGAGACGCGCACCAGGCGCTCACGGCGCTTATGGCGGCTATGGTGGCCATCATCGTGTGGGGCGCCTCGGCCTGGTGGTTCGGCATTCCCACGTCCCAGTCCCACTCGCTCATCGCCGGTCTCACGGGCGCGGCCATCGCCGTGCAGGGGGGCTTCGGCGCCATTAACGGCGCGGAGTGGATGAAGGTCATCTACGGCATCCTGCTCTCCACGCTGCTCGGCTTCGGCCTGGGCTGGATCAACTACAAGATCATCGGGCGGCTGTTCCGCAATGTGGAGCGCACGCGCGCCAACCGTTTCTTCAAGTGGGCGCAGATCTGCTCCGGCGCGTCGGTGGCCTTCATGCACGGCGCTCAGGACGGCCAGAAGTTCATGTCCATCTTCATGCTGGCCATCATGATGACCGCCGGCATGGGCATGGACCTGTCGGGTGTGGCCATGCCCCTGTGGCTCATGCTCTTCTGCGCCTTCAACATGGGGCTCGGCACGGCTGTGGGCGGCGAGCGCATCATCAAGTCCGTGGGCATGGACATGGTGAAGCTCGAGGCGTTCCAGGGCTTCGCGGCGAGCCTGTCCACCTTCGTGAGCCTTTTTCTGGCCACCTTCGGCGGCCTGCCCGTTTCCACCACGCACACCAACACCACGGCCATCATGGGCGTGGGGGCGGCGAAGAACCCCAAGGGCGTGAAGTGGTCCATTGCCGTCGACATGGTGAAGACATGGGTGCTCACCTTCCCCGGGTGCGGTATCCTTGGTTTTGTCTGTGCTAAGCTGTTCCTTATGATCCTGTAACGCGAAAAGGAGATCACCGTGGGTAAGAAGCACAAGTACGATTACTTTGCCGCCTATGAGGAGCTGTCCGATCTGGCCGTGCAAGAGGCGAGCGTGCTCGTCCGCGCCATGGAGAACTTCACCGACGCGGCTTCCCTGCGCTCGGTGCTCGAGGAAGCGCACGAGCTGGAGCATGCCGGCGACAACATCAACCACGACATCTACAAGCATGTCGGCGGCGACTTCATGCCGCCCTTCGACCGCGAGGACATCGTGGCGCTCGCGGGCTCGCTCGACAACATCCTCGACGAGATCGAGGATGTGCTGCAGTACTTCTACATGTTCGATGTGCACCAGATTCCCGACGACGCCCTGCGCTTCGCCAAGCTCATCCGCAAGTCGTGCAAGGCCGTGGACGCCGCCATGGAGGACTTCCGCAACTTCAAGAAGTCGAAGAACTTCAAGCAGCTGGTCATCCAGGTGTCCGACAACGAGGAAGAGGCCGACGTGCTGTACATGGAGGTTATCCGCAACCTGCATGTGAACCATGCCGACGAGCCCATGCACGTGATGAAGTGGTCGCGCCTGTACGCCTTCATGGAGAGCTGCTGCGACGCCTGCGAGCACACGGCCGACCTCATGAGCACCATCCTGCTGAAGAACATGTAGGGAACGCGGGCCGGGGACGGCGACGGGTTTGCCCGCGCCTCGGCGTGAAGCGCCTACCTCTCAGCTTCGGCGGGTTTTCCTTCGGCGTCCTCGGGTTTCGGGGACGCCGTTTCCGTTTCGGCCTCCGTTTCGGCCTCCGTTTCGGCCCGCTTCGCTTGCGCGGTCTTCTCGGCCTTCTTGCGGTCGCGGGGGTTGCCGGCTTTCACCTCGCTCTTGGAGCGATGGCGCACCGGCTCGGGAGTCTGGGGCTCGAAGGGGTCCGGGGCCGTCTCCGGCTCGGGGTCGAGGCCGATGATGCGGTACAGCTCGTCGCGGTCGACGACGATGCGGTCGGAAGGATCGGGCTCGGGAACCGCCTCGTCGGCGCGGTTGCCGGCAGATGGCACCTTCTCGGTGCCGACGACGGGCAGCTCCAACTTGTCCATGAGCACGGTGGGCTCGAACTGCTCGGCGGTCTCGTCCATCCAGCGGCCGCTGAGACGGTTGTACAGACGCTTCCCCTGGCGCTTGAAGCGCTCGTAGCGCGTGTTTCCCTGGCGCTCGCGGGCCGTCTTACCCATGGGCACATGCACCTTGCGGGCGATGAAGCGCGCAGGCCGCGCGACGCTCTCCACCACGCGGTCGGAGTAGTCACGGGGCGGCTTGGTGCGCCAGCCTAGGATGAGCGACAGGTAGCGCAGGCCCATGATGAGCGTGGCGCACAAAAAGCCCGCCGAGCTGGGAAGGATGCCGTTGACCTTCAGGGGGCAGTACACGATGCACCCGATGAGCGCGGCGCTGCCGTAGATGGGGCCGGCTTGGAAGGCCACGGGCGAGCGGTTCATGAGCACGTCGCGGGAGATGCCGCCCCCGATGGCGGTAATGGTGCCGAGCACGACCGACGGGATGACGCCGAGGCCGGCCGAGAGGCTCTTCGAGGCGCCGATGATGGCCCACAGGGCCACCGAGATGTTGTCGAGCAAATCCACGATGGGATCGAGGTAGGTGGCCAGCTTGCCGAAGTAGAACACCACGACCCCGGCCACGGCGCACGAGAGCAGGAACCACGGGCTCTGGAAGGCGTACAGGCCGTAGTTCTGCAGCAGAACGTCGCGGATGATGCCGCCGCCCATGCCGGTGATGCACGCGATGGCTACGGTGCCGAAGATGTCGTAGCGGGCGCGCACCGCGGACATGCCGCCGGACAGGCCGCCGGTGACGGTAGCGGCGAACTCGAACCAGAAGGGAAGGGTGAAGGCGGTCTCTAGCATGCGGGCGCGTCCTCGTCGGCATGAGCGGCATCCGCAGGCGCGGCAGAGGAGGCCGCCACGCTCTCGACGGCCGTGATGCGGGCCACGACCGGCTCGCCGTAGAAGTTCAAGTCGGCAGCGAGCCGGCGGGCCTCCGCCTCGCCGAACCCGTCGTCGTCCATGGTCGCGAGCGCCGCGAGCGCCTCGGCCCGGGCGTTCTCGTATAAGTCCCAGAAGCTCTCGGTGCGCACCTGGCCGGTGAACGGATCGGTCCACGGCTCGCCATGCTCGTTGGCGAAGGGCGTCTCGGCGCGCTCTGCGCCGCGATGGCTTAGGGCCGCCAGCATCGAATGGGGCCGCACGGTGCGCTCGAGGACGCCCAATGCCCGGCGCTTCGCCCCCGAAGGCGAGTAGAGCACGCGCTGGGCCGCCCGGTCGGCGCGCACGGAGGCGCGGAACAGGTTCTCGGGAATCGACGTGTCGAGGGCATCGCGCACTGCCGCGGCATACAGGCGCGAAACGGTCGAGAGCATGGCGTCGCTGCCCTTCAGGATGGAACGGGCCGGGTTGAAGCTGGCAACGGTCTCGCCGCGCTTGGCGGTAAGCGCCAGCTCGTCCAAGTCGGTTTCGATGACTGCGTGCACCTCGCTGTGGTCGTCGGGCGTAAGCCCCTCTATGCCGGCACCGGTCAGCGTCCGCTCCTGGCAGAACACCAGCGGGTGCACGGCGCGGTCGAGCAGGTAGTGGCAGGCAAAGCCCAGCACGTAGGCCCGCGCGGTCGAGCGCGACGAAGCCGGAAGATGCGGGACGGCCCGCTTGAAGGCGACGAGCAGTTCGGCCGGCTGGCGACGATGCAGGGCGCTTCCCAGATCGCGCCAGGCAAGGTAGCGCACATCGGCGCCGACGAAGAAGAGCGGATCGGGCCCCTGGTTGCCGAGCAGGAACGCCTCGGCCTCATCGCGGGTGCCTCCGATAGACTCGAAGGCGGCACCGTAGATGTCCTTGGCGAACAGATCGTGGGTGATGATGGCCGGCATTACAGGCTCCTCCCGACAGGCTCGGATGGCAGGGCGCCGGGGCGGGGCGCCGCGGCGAAGTGCCTATAGTACGCAACGGCTTCATCATAGACAATGGGCGGCCCGCGAGCGGCCCGCGCCCGTCCACCGTCGGAAAACCGACATAAGAAAACGGCCCCCCTCATTTCTTGGTATAGTGGTGGCTCACGTATTCGGAAGGCAATTCCTCGCATTCTTTAGAAGGAGAAAGCGCCATGGCTCTGATTGTCGCGAAGTTCGGGGGAACCTCGGTCGCGTCGCCCGAGCGCATCAAGAACGTCGCCAAGCGCCTCGTGCGCATACGCCAGGCCGGCGACGAGGTAGTGGCCGTGGTCTCGGCTATGGGCAAGACCACTGACGAGCTCATGGGCCTTGCCAGCGCCGTCACTGGCGCGCCTCCGGCCCGCGAGCTCGACCGGCTGCTGTCCACGGGCGAGCAGGTGTCCATGACCCTTCTGGCCATGGCCATCGAGGCGCTCGGCTACAAGTCCATGAGCTTCACCGGCCGCCAGGCGGGCATCGAGACCGACGGCACCCACAACAAGGCGAAGATCATCAAGGTGCACAACGAGCGCATCTTGGACGCCCTCGACGCGGGCTACATTCCCGTCGTGGCGGGTTTCCAGGGGATCGATGCCAACGGCGACATCACCACCCTCGGCCGCGGCGGCTCGGACACCACGGCGGTGGCCATCGCCTGGGGCATCAACGCCGACGTGTGCGAGATCTACTCCGATGTGGACGGCGTCTACACCACCGACCCGCGCGTGGCGCCCCGCGCCCGCAAGCTCGACTCGGTCTGCTACGACGACATGCTGGAGCTCTCCAGCGCCGGCTCGGGCGTCCTGCAGAGCCGCGCGGTGGAGTTCGCGCGCAAATGGAAGGTGGTCATCCACTCCCGCTCGGCGTTCTCCGAGGCGGAAGGCACCTATATCAAGGAGGAGTACGAAATGGAAGAAGCCGTCATCACCGGCATCGCCAGCGACACGTCCGAGGTGAAGGTCACCGTGCGCGGGCTGCCCGACGCGCCCGCCGTGGCCGCGAAGATGTTCTCCGCCCTGGCCGCCAACAACGTGAACCTCGACATGATCATCCAGAACGTGGCCGAAGGCGGCGTCACCGACATCTCGTTCACCACTCCAGGCGCCGACCTGGCCCGGGCGGCGGAGACCCTCGAGCGCATCGTCCCCGAGATCGGCGCGCGCGAGTTCATCGTGGACGAGGACATCGCGAAGGTGAGTTTGGTGGGCACCGGCATGAAGTCGTCGCCCGGCGTGGCATCGCGTGCCTTCCAGACCCTCGGCGACAACAACATCAACATCGTGGCCATCTCCACCTCGCCCATCCGCCTGTCGGTCATCGTGGACGCGGCCCAGGCCACCAAAGCCGTGCAGTGCCTGCACACCGCCTTCGGCCTGGATTCGGACGATCTGTTCGTGGAGACGCAGCTGTCGGCTGAGGAAATTGCCGCGAAGATGAAGAAAGGGCGGTAGCGTCGTCCGCGCCGCGCCGCGCCGCGCCGCGCCGGTCGGCGGGGGTACGTTGAGTACCCGCTTCGCTATTCGCCTTCGGCTCAGGCGCTCCGCTCCTGCATGCTTTTATGAGCGCCCTTCGAGCGCAAAGAATTTGGTGTTCAGAGAACTCATCGTACCCCCGCCGGCCGTCACAGCACTGCTCGGCATGAAGCGAAAGGACTTTTCATGACTTGGACGAAAGAAATGCCCGCGAATCCGGTTGTTGCCGTGGCCGGGGCCACAGGTGCGGTGGGGCAGGAGTTCCTGCGCGTGCTGCATGATGTGGATTTCCCCGCTTCCGAGGTGCAGGCGCTGGCGAGCGCGCGCTCGGCGGGCAAGACGGTGCCCTTCGAGGGCTGCGGGCAGGTGCCCGCGGGCGAGCTTGTGGTGCAGGAGATGACGCCCGAGTCCTTCGAGGGCGTGGACATCGCCCTGTTCTCGGCCGGAGCGGGCGTGTCCAAGGCCATGCGCGAGGCGGTGACGGCGGCCGGCGCCGTGATGATCGACAACTCGAGCGCCTTCCGCATGGATGAGGATGTGCCGCTCGTGGTGCCCGAGGTGAACCCGCAGGACGTGGCGTGGCATTCCGGCGTCATCGCGAACCCGAACTGCTCCACCATCCAGATGGTGGTGGCCTTGAAGCCCCTCTACGACCTGTCGCCCATCAAGCGCGTGGTGGTGTCCACCTACCAGGCGGCCTCGGGTGCCGGCGCGCCGGCCATGGCAGAGCTCTTCGACCAGACGCGCGACTACCTGAACGGCACGCCCGACGAGGAGCTGACCATCGAGGCCTTCGCCCACCGTATCGCCTTCAACACCATTCCGCACATCGACGTGTTTTTGGAGGACGGCTCCACCAAGGAAGAGTGGAAGATGGTGGTTGAGACCAAGAAGATCATGAACGATCCGGCCATCGAGGTGGCCGCCACCTGCGTGCGCGTGCCGGTGCTGCGCTGCCACGGCGAGTCCATCAACGTGGAGTTCGCCGACGAGGTGACGGTGGAGGCGGCCCGCGCGGCTCTGGAGGCCGCCCCGGGCGTGCAGGTGATGGACGACATCGAGAACAAGGTGTACCCCATGCCCGGTCTGCTCGCCGGCACCGACGGCACCTTCGTCGGCCGCCTGCGCAAGGATCCCACGGTGCCCCACGGCATCGCCTTCTGGGACGTGGCCGATCAGATCCGCAAGGGCGCGGCGCTGAATGCCGTGCAGATCGCCCAGCTGCTACTTCCGTAGGGGAGGCTCCGGCTTCGGCTCCGGCTTCGCCACCGACATCAACGCCATGAGGCGGCCTGCGGGTCGCCTCTTTTCGTTGGTAGCCTTGGGCTCTGCGTTGGCAATGGTTGGTAATGCTTCGTTCGATACTTGAAAGGGGCCTTTTCTGCACGAGATCGCGATTTATGAGCGTCTCGGAAGATGATTCGCTCTCGACCGCGGAAAACCGACGATTTACTCAATGGCTTGACCTGGTGTTTCCCGAAGCTCTTTCCAGATTGCGATGTTGGTGCGATAGCTGAGACGCTCATAAATCGCGATCTCGTGCAAAGCGAGGCACCTTCGTCGACCGAGCGCGTTCTCAAACGCCGACTGATCCATCAGCTGCCCTCCTTGCAACCAGCGATCTTGGCAGTCGACTATCCCCGGTAGCCCCGCGGCAGCTGGTTGCTTCCGCGGCAGTTTCCGCCCGCTTTCCGCATGCAAGCCTGTGCTCTGAAGGGGGGTGCCACGACGGTTTTGAATCTTCAGCGTACTCAGATCCGTTTCCTGCACGGGCATGGTAAGAGACGACCCAAAGAACAGCGCTCCGCTCATGAATGTCGGTTCGATAGATTTGCATCGATCATGATCGACAGTGCGCAAGGCCTGTTATCTTGCAGGGCATGGAAGTGATTTTCAGCCATATAACGGCCCTGGGCCTTCTTAGAACATGGTCGTGTAACCATCCCCTGACGTTGCGCGCCTTTCATGATCTGCGCACTCGCGATGTGGGGCATCTCCCTTCCTCTCATCTGAAGGGCTTTAGCTCGCTTGCTTGCACGGCAGATACCGAGGCCGCCATTCGTGCGGTAATTGCGGGTGTGAAGAAGAGCAGCTTGAGGCGCATGCTCGAAGAATTGTGGGAAGATGCTGCAGCTGAGAATCCCCTCCATGTCCTTGCGCGGCCCAAAGCTGGACGCCACTCTACGAAGCGGGTTCGCCTCCATCAGCTTGCCGCGATGCTTCCGCGTCGGGCTTTCCTTGAAATCGGCTCGGGTATTGCCGTGTGCTCTCCCGAGCTCGTGTTCGTTCAAATGGCCGAGACCCTTTCCGTGGGCGAGCTCGTCGCCTTGGGTTACGAGCTTTGCGGATGCTACCCCTTGGGTCAAGATCTGCCGGGTGCGCTCGTAAGGGCTCAGCTCACAACGCCAAATCGGCTCGCTGCATTTATCGACCGCGCCAAGCGCATTAAAGGGCTGCGAAAGGCGCGCATCGCCGTGCAATTCGTCAGTGCGAAATCTGCCTCCGTGAAGGAAACGGAAATGGGCGCCTTGTTTCTGATGCCCATGCGATGGGGCGGTTTGGGCTTGCCGCCGGCGCTTGCCAACGAGCCGGTTGTGCTTTCGGAAGAGGCAGCGCGCATCGCGCGGGGCAACCGGGTGGTGTGCGATTTGCTGTGGCCGCAAGCCCGCGTTGCGGCGGAGTACGATGGCCGTGCTTACCATACCGAGCGGCATCAGCAAGCACGCGACTCTCGACGGCGCGATGCCCTGATCGTCGATGGTTACGATGTCGTGACGGTTACGTCCTCGCAGATCGACAGTGCTTCTGAGTTCATCGAGATAGCCGATGCTCTTTCGCGTAAAACAAGAGGCAGGACTTCCGTGCGCCCCGCTTCTTTTTCGAGCCGCCACGCGCAGCTTCGCTATGATCTGCGTACATTCCATCACCGGCACTTCCCTCCGTCCTCCGCGGAGGCAAGTGGTGCATATCCTTCATCTGCCTGCAGCGATCAGCAAACGTAAATTCTCAGCTTCCAAGGCCGCCGTGCCTATCTGCTAAAGGACGCCTTCTGCATGGAGGGCGGAGTCGCGCGAGTTTCGAGGTTGCCGCCACGCATCGGGGCCCTGGCTGGCGAACTGCCCTGAAATTGCAGCAGATCGCGAGCTATAAGCGTCCGATGCCGGGGCACGAAATGATATCCGTTTGGTCTAAAATGCCTGACCTGGGGTTTTGCTAACGAAGCTTTTCGAAAGGCCGACAGGGGACATGCGCGGACGCTCATAACTCGCGATCTCAGGCAGAAAACGAGAGGTTCATCGACCGAGTTGGCCGTCAACTCCTTGAGTCGTCGCGATACACGGCGCGCACGAGATATTCCACGTTGCCTTCAGGGCCGGTAATAGGCGACTCCACCGCACCCGTTACGGCGAAGCCCTCCGCGGCGAGCGCCGCCTTCACCTCTTCCACAGTGCGCAGCCGCACGGCCGCATCGCGCACCACGCCGCGGTCGGTTTCGTCGTGGGCCGATTCGAACTGCGGCTTCACCAGGCCGATGAACACGGTGCCAGGCCGGCTGAAGCGGGGAAAGAGGGGGGCGAGCGCAGCCAGGCCGATGAACGACACGTCGATGACGATGAGGTCGAAGGGTGCGCCCAGCTCGGCAGGTTCGGCATCCTTGATGTTCGTGCGTTCGAAAACGGCTACGCGCGCGTCCTGGCGGATCTTCCAGGCCAGCTGCCCGTAGTTCACGTCGAGCGCCGCGACGCGGGCGGCCCCTGCCTGCAAGAGGCAGTCGGTGAAGCCGCCGGTGGACGAGCCGATGTCCAGGCAGTTCATGCCGGTGACATCCTGTTCGAAGGCGTCGAGCGCGCCCTGCAGCTTCTTGCCGCCGCGCGAGACGAACTGCTTGCGTCCCCTCAGGAAGATGTCCGCGTCGGACCGCACGAGTTGGGCCGCGCTTGTGGCGTACACGTCGTCCACCCGCACCTCGCGGGCCATGACGGCGCGCAGCACCGCATCGCGGTCGGGGAAGTCGCCCCGCTCGACGAGCAGGTCGTCCAGGCGTTGTTTCTTCGGCTTGTTGCTCATGGGGCCATTATACCCCGAGGTCGCTGGAACGGGGCAGCGCCGCCCTCTCGGTCCCGAGAAGGGCGGAGCTCGTCGCGGTCAGGCGCTCGGCGAGAAGGTTGCGGTCGATGTTCTTCAACTGCGCGATGCCGGCAAGCGCGTTGCCCAGTTCGGCGAGCCAGATGTTAGCGGGAAGTGTCTCTCCCTCGTGGGAGGGCATATCGGTTTCCAGCAGCAGGCGGTCGAGGGGGATCTGGCGCGCGTACTCGCGCCCCCGCCGCGATGCCAGCATGCGGGGGCCAATCGAGAAGTAGCAGCCAGCTCTCACAGCGCGGGCCAGGTCGTCGGACGTGCCCGAGAACCAGTGGAACACCACCTTGTGCCGGTCGGTCGTGCTGTGCTCCTCGAGCAGATCGAGCACGACGTCGGCGGTATGCACGGCATGTATCGAAACGAGCTTGCCGGCGGTCTCGGCAGCGGCAGGGGCGGCATCGCAGGCATCAAGGATGCGGTTCAGCGCCGCAATCTGCAGGCGCTGGCTCTCGTCGTCATCGCGCGGCGCGGCGAAGTCCAGCCCGATCTCCCCGATGAAGCGCGTCGCCGGGGCCAGCGCGCAGAAACGTTCCAGCTCGGCGTCGCCCACGCGCCCGTCGGCGATCCACCAGGGGTGGGCGCCCAGAGCCACAGCGACGTTCGGCGCCTCTATTAGGGCGGAGCGCAGCCGCTCGTATTCCGCCGGCTCCACCGTGCATGAGAGCGCGCCGATACCCGCTTGCGCCGCCGCAGCCGCTGAGGTCGCAGGCGCGGGTGTAAATCCCAAATGACAGTGCATGTCGTAAAGCTGTTCCATGGTGAAGAGCATAGCACAGCGGAGCGTTTCCGAGAGGGTTGGGGCTGCTCCGTTTTTTTTGCGACCAGCGTGTGCGATATACTGACAAGCCGTGAGATTTTGTTGCGGGTTCGAGATCGCCTTTGTACTCGCCTGCTGTGTTGGACGATGGGAGCCCACGAAAGGGGGACGCCGTGTCTACTATCGCGAACATAATCTGGATCATATTCGGTGGCCTGATCACGGCTATTGCCTGGTGCCTTGCGGGGATTATCTTCTCCATTACCATCATCGGCATTCCGCTTGGTCGGCAGTGCTTTAAGATGGCGTCGCTTACGCTGGCGCCCTTCGGGAAGACGATTGTCTACGGGGGCGGCGCGCCGTCGCTCATCGCCAACATCTTCTGGCTCATCTTGGCTGGGCTGCCCATGGCCATTTCCTACGCGGTGCTCGGCGTGGTTTATTGCATCACCGTCATCGGCATTCCCATTGGGCTGCAGTGCCTCAAGATGGCGAAGCTGTCGCTTTTGCCCTTCGGCGCGCAGGTGGTGTAGCCTTCGCGGAAGGTGCCGGGGGATGGCGGCCGGAGGCTCGCTGAGCCCCGTTCGGCGGGTATGCGGCTGGAATGTGGCCCTAGGATATGACGGTATGCCAGTCGGCCTGGGCGGCGTCGGGGCTCTCGTTCGACCCGAGGTCCTCGGGGACGGTCTGCTCCTCGAACTCGGTCTGCTGCACCTTCTCGGCCTGGGTGGGGTTCATCCAGTCGCCGGCGGCGGCGAAGGCGATGCAGAGCACGATGACCGCCACGATGGCGATGACCGCCCAGATGAGCCCGGGATGCTTGCGCGTGTTCGCCTTGGGGCCGCCCTCGTCTACCTCGAACTCCTGCATGGCGGGGAATTCGGGATCGTCGGCCGATGACTCCAGCACGGTCGGCTCCTCGGCGGCCAGCGGGTCGCGTTCGGCGAAGGTTTCCTTGCGGCCCTCGGGGTGCTCGGGGGCCGTGTCGTGCTCTATTTCCCGGGCTTTGTGGTCACTCATAAGGGGTCCTCTCTCGACGATGGCATGGGGCGGAAGCGCGCTGGTGCGCGACGTCGGCTCCGGGCGCCTTCCCGCTCGTCCGTGCCGGTTCCTTTCGCTTCCATGGTAGAGCGCGGGGCCGCGAAGGGGCCTTGCGCGGGCGAGCAGTGGGGAATTGTTGGGGAAACTGCTTCGCTTTTGTTGAAATTCGCCCTCGGGGGATGATGCCGCCGGCCGCTCGGGGATGATGCGCCCGTCCTCGGGGCAGCTATGGTAGGAAGCGACAAGCCACGCGCTCGCGCGAGAGGGTGGCCGAGCATTGCGTCTTGGCCACTTCCCGTCGCGCGGCGCTCCGCAAGAAGCTCCATCCCGAAAGCGAGGAACCCCATGACCGACCTGCCCCTCTCCGCCTGCAGCCGCAGCGTGCCGCTCGGCGCGGCCCTCCGCGCTGCGGGCACTGCTGTGCTCGCGCTGGCCGTCACCGTCGCCGTGGCCGCCTGCCTGTCCGCCCTCACCGGCTGCTCGTCCGACGAGGCTTCCTCGGCGCAAACCGGCGGCGAGGAGGCGGCCGAGGGTGCGACCACGGCCGAGCCTGGCGTGCTTACGGTGGCCTCGGCGCTCAACAGCGAGCCCTACGAGCAGGCCACCAGCACGAGCCAGATCGGCTTCACCGTGGAGCTGCTCCGGCTGGTGGGCGAGCGCGCCGGGCTGGACGTGCAGTTCGCCAAGGCCGTGAACCACAAGGACGCCGACCAGAACATCACTCCCGGCCGCCCCGAGGACGTCGCCGCGAAGGTGGCCGCGGGCGAGGCCGACCTGGGCGCGTCGTCCATTCCCTCCGATGCCGCGCTCGAGGGCGTGGCGCTGTCCGACCCCTACCTGCATGCCGACTATGCCGTGGTCACGAAGATGGACACCGGCCATGACGACTTGACCAGCATCCAGGGCGCGGGCACGCTGGTGGCCGTGCAGGACGATGAGGCCATCGCCTCCTGGGTGGCCGAGAACCTGCCCGAGGCCGAGGTGGTTGCCTTCGAGGACGGCATCGACGCCCTTATGGAGTTGAACTCCGAGCGCGCCCAGGCCGCCATCGTGGACGAGCCGCGCTTCCGCCGCTACGTGCAGGTGAAGGAGCCGCACCTGCAGGCGGTGGAGACGGTCGCCTCCGACAAGGACTACGCCTTCGCGGTGGCCGCTGGCAACGAGGCGCTGCTCACGGCGGTGAACGGGGCCCTGGCCGACCTGCGCGCCGACGGCTCTTACGACGCCCTGTACGATTCCTGGTTCGGCGACGCCGGTGTTGCCAACGAGGCCGCTGCATCCCGCGAAAAGGGCACGGGCAACGCCCCCGAGGCCGTGCAGGACTCCACCGGCGCCTAGATTCCTAGCCGCCGCGCTTGCGTTGCCGGTCGCTCGTTTATCGAACAGGTGGTGAAGCCTTCGTGGCCTTTGGGGCCAGAAGGCCGCACACAGGATAGAATAGGGGAGCCGCTCTCGGGCGGCTCTTTTCATGCTCGCCGCCGGGGTTCCCGCCTCGGCATCGCGCGGGCAGCGAACTCCGCGAACGTTCCACCCAACGGCGAAGGATGCAACCGTGCCCATCGATATCGATACCCTGAACGGCCCCCAGCGCGAGGCGGTCGTCACCACCGAAGGCCCGCTGCTGGTACTGGCCGGCGCCGGCTCCGGCAAGACCCGCGTGCTCACCTACCGCATCGCGAACATCCTCGACCGGGACTTGGCCGCTCCCTGGGAGATTTTGGCCATCACCTTCACCAACAAGGCCGCCGCCGAGATGCGCGAGCGTTTGGGCCAGCTCGTGGGCGGCCGCGCCCGCGGCATGTGGGTGTCCACCTTCCACTCCATGTGCGTGCGCATCCTGCGGGCCGACGCCGAGCGGCTCGGCTTCACGAAGAACTTCACCATCTACGATACCGACGATATGAAGCGCCTGTACAAGGACATCATGGCCGAGCTGGACATCGATCCGAAGCGCTTCCCCGTGAACCAGCTGATGAACCGCATCTCCCAGGCGAAAAACGACCTTCAGGTGCCCGCCGACTTCGAGAGCGCCGCCACCGACCCGGTGGGGCGCCAGGCCGCGCGGGTGTACACGCGGCTGCAGGAGCGCCTGCGCGCCGCCAACGCCTTCGACTTCGACGACCTTTTGCTGTACGCCTACCTGCTGCTCAAGCAGCACGAGGACGTGCGCCGCGCCTACCAGGGCCGCTTCCGCTACATCATGGTGGACGAGTACCAGGACACCAACCGCGCCCAGTACGCCATCACCCAGCTTCTGGCGGCGGGCCACCGCAACATCATGGTGGTGGGCGACGACGACCAGTCCATCTACTCGTGGCGCGGTGCCGATCTGCGCAACATCCTGGAATTCGAGAGCGATTACCCCGAGGCGCGGGTGGTGAAGCTGGAGCAGAACTACCGCAGCGTGGGCAACATTCTGGCCGCGGCCAACGCCGTCATCGCCAACAACCGCCAGCGCAAGGAGAAGCGCCTGTTCACCGCAGCCGGCGACGGCGACAAGATCTCGGTGTACCTGGCCAGCGACGAGCGCGACGAGGGCCGCTGGATCGCCGGTGAGATAGAGAAGCGCCGTGGCGAGGGCGTCTCCTACAACAACATGGCCGTGTTCTACCGCACCAACGCCCAGTCGCGCATGCTGGAAGACATGCTGCTGCGCGCCGGCGTTCCCTACCGCATCGTCGGCGGCACGCGCTTCTTCGACCGCGCCGAGATCCGCGACGTGATGGCCTACCTCACGCTGGTGGTGAACCCGGCCGACGACATCGCCGCCAAGCGCGTCATCAACGTGCCGAAGCGCGGCATCGGCAAGGCCACCATCGAGCGCATCGACCAGTTCGGCCGCGAGCTGAACATGCCCTTCCTCACGGCCGCCGAGCTGGCCATCGTGGACGAGGACATCCGCCCGGCCACGCGACGCGCGGTGGGCGAGTTCGTGCAGGTGCTGAAGAACGGCGCCAGCTACGAGGGTGACCTGCGCAAGGTCATCGAGCGCATCATCGACGACGCGGGGCTTATCGAGGCGCTGCAGAACGAGGGCACCGACGAGGCCCGCGGGCGCGTGGAGAACATCCAGGAGTTTCTGGGCGTTGTGGACGAGTTCATGGAGACCCACGACGTGGAAGACGCCGACTTCGCCGCCCCCACGGCCGAAGGCGACCCCGCGGCCGAGCCGGTGCGCGTGCTGCGCGGCGACTCGCTGGCCGACTTCATCGAATGGGTGCGCCTGCGCACCGACCTGGACACGGTGACCGAGGACGGCCAGGCCGTCACGCTCATGACCGTGCATTCCTCCAAGGGCCTGGAGTTCGACTGCGTGTGGGTGGCCGGCATGGAGGAGACCCTGTTCCCGCACTCGAACTCAACTATGGATGCCGCTGCGGTGGAGGAGGAGCGCCGGCTGGCCTACGTGGCCATCACCCGCGCCCGTCAGAAGCTCTACCTCACCTGCGCCCAGCAGCGCCAGATCTTCGGCCAGACCCACGCGAACCCCGTCTCGCGCTTCATCGGCGAGATCCCGAGCGAGCTGCGCCAGACGACCGGTTTGGGCTCGGCCGGCTTTTCCGGCACGGGCTGGGAGAAGCGGGGAAGCCGCCGGGGCATCGCCGGCTCGGGCACCGAGGCGGGGGAGGGCCGCGTGTTCGGCCGCTCGAGCGCGTCGGGCTCCCAGGGCCGTTCCTTTGCCGAGTACCGCGCGGCCACGGGCAGCGGACGTGCGGCCGCCAGCACGGGCGCGCGGTCGCGCAGTGGCATCGGCGTGGGTGCGGGCCGCGTCGGCGCGGGCGTGAACCCGAACGCCGGCAAGAAGGCGGCTGCCCGGGCCACCTTCGCCGCAGGAGACACGGTGGACCACAAGACCTTCGGCCGCGGCACCGTGGTGAAGATAGACGGCGACACCCTGCACATCAAGTTCGCCAAGACCGGCCAGACCAAGAAGCTGCTGAAAGACTACGCCCCCATCGTGAAGATCGGCTAGGGCGCGGCGACAGGGCCCTGCTCGCTCGGTGATCTAGCACCCCGCGCAGTAGCGGCAGGCGGAGGGGGCCTTGGCGATGCCGCCGAGGGCGGTCTCGCGCAGCTCGGGGGGCAGGCCGCGGCCCACCTCGTCCATGACGGCCACGGCCTCGTCGAAGCTGATGAGGTTCTCCACGCCGGCCAACGCGATCTGGGCGCTCACGAGGGCCACCGAGGCCGCTGTGGCGTTGCGCTTCTGGCAGGGCACCTCCACGAGGCCCCCCACCGGGTCGCATACGAGTCCCAGCAGCGACATCATCACGTTCGCGCCGGCTGCCAGGCACCGATCGGGTGCGCCGCCCGCCAGGGCCACGGCCGCCGCTGCCGCCATGGCCGCGGCGCTTCCCACCTCGGCCTGGCAGCCGCCCTCGGCACCGGATACGCTGGCATTGCGGGCGATGAGGTAGCCGAGGCCGGCTGCGGTGAGAATGCCCTCGCGCAGCTCGTCGTGGGTGAAGCCGCGCTCGTCGCGCAGGGCCAGAAGCACGCCGGGCAGCACGCCGGCCGAGCCGGCCGTGGGGGTGGCCACGATGACGCCCATGCGCCCGTTCGTCTCCAGGGTGGCGAGCGCGTACTGGGCCGCACGGGCTGCGAGCGGGTCTACGAGGCGCTGGCGATCGCTCGCACCTTCCAGGCTCGCGCGCAGCTTCGCCGCCTCGCCGCCGATGAGGCCGCCCACCGAGGGCCGCGGGTTGCCCAGAGGCTCGGTGGCCGCCTGGCCCATCACCTCGAGCACACGGTCCAGATAGGCGTCGATGCCCGGTACCACGCCCTGCTTGGCGCACAACGCCTCTTCCCGGGCGCGGAAGGCCTGGGCAATGGTCACGCCCTCGCGCTCGCAGAGGGCCAGAAGCTCCTCGCCACTGTGGTAGTCCCAGCGCGTGAAGACCGCTTCCGCGTCGTCGGGCACGGGCGCCTCCTCGCCGTCGCCGGCGGCGGAGGCGTGCACGACGCGGGCATTGATGACGGCGGGATGGTCCAAAAGCTCGTCGCGCACCGTGGCGCTCACGTCGCTGTCGGTCTCCATGACGGTGTAGGCGTCCCCGCGCTTGGCGGTGCGGTGCAGGTTCGCGTTCGCGATGTTGATGTCGTTGGCGGCCAGCACGCTGGCGATGTGGGCCAGCACCCCGCGCACGTCGTGCTGGTGCACCACGACGTTGGTGTGCTCGCCGGTGATATCCACGTCGATGCCGTTGATGCGGCGGATGACCGCCGCCCCGCCGCCGATGGACACACCGCGCATCTCCAGCGCGCGTCCCTCGGCGCTCTCGCAGCGGATGTCCACCGTGTTGGGATGCTCCACGTCGGTGGAGGTGTCCCATACGATGTCCACTTCCACGCCGGCCTCCTTAGCCAGGGCGAAGGAGTTCGCTACGGCCGGATCGTCGGTCTCAAGGCCCAGGATGCCTGCCACGAGCGCCTTGTCGGTGCCATGCCCGCTGCCCGTGGCCGCGAAGGAGCCGTACAGGGTGAGGGTGACGTGATCGGGCTGCTCGCCGAACAGCTTGCGCGCCGTGGACGCGATGCGGAGCGCGCCGGCTGTGTGCGAGCTGGACGGGCCCACCATGATGGGGCCGATAATGTCCCTCAGACCGTAGGTTTTCATACCTTCTCCTTTCGCGGCGACTTGGGGGGCACCAGGTCGCCCGCGTGTGCTCGGCCGCCCGGATTCTGCGCGGCGCACCCCTGCGGCCGCCCGAGCTTCTGCGTTCATCGAGGAACGCTATCATAGCCCATCGTCTTTCGGGCGCGGGAGGGGTATACTGCTTCAAAACCGTAAAAAGGTACTGAACAAGAAAGGGGCACCAATGACCGCCAAGATCCTCGTCGTGGGCCATCGCAATCCCGACAACGACTCCATTTCCGCCGCTGTGGGGTACGCGCACCTGAAGAACGCCCTGGCCGCCCGCGACGGCGAGGCCGAGGCCGTGGAGTACGTGCCCGCCCGCCTGGGGCCTCTGCCCGTGGAGAGCGCGTGGCTCCTCGAGTGCAACAACATTCCCGACCCGGTGCTCATCGACAACGTGAACCCCGTCGAGCACGAGGGCGAGACCGTGCCCCAGAAGGTCATCCTGGTGGATCACAACGAGGTGGCCCAGGCGGCTCCCGGCATCGAGAACGCGGAAGTGGTGGAGATCATCGACCACCACCGCATCGCCGATGTGACCACGGCCAACCCCATCCTCTTCCTGAACCTGCCCATCGGGTCCACCGCCACCATCGTCACCCTGCAGTTCCGCCAGACCGGCATCGAGCTGCCTGACGGCATCGCCCGCATGCTGTTGTCGGCCATCCTCACCGACACGGTGATCATGAAGTCGCCCACCTGCACCCAGGTCGACATCGACCAGGTGGAGTTCCTTGCCGACAAGCTGGGGTTGGACGCCGTTGAGTTCGGCATGGAGATCTTCCGCACCCGCGGCGGCGAGGACAAGATGCCCATCAACAAGCTCGTGGAGGCCGACTCCAAGGAGTTCAAGGTGAACGACGACGTCACGGTGCTCATCGCCCAGCGCGAGACGGTGGATCTGCCCTGTGTCATGGGCCGTGAGGCCGAGATTCGCGAGCACATGAAGAAGCTCGTGGAGGACAACGGCTACGAGTTCGCCCTGCTGCTGGTAACCGACATCCTGGCCGAGGGAAGCCAGTTCATCGTGGAGGGCGACGCCTCCCGCGTGAACCGCGTCTTCGGCATCGAGTGCGCCGAGGGCGGCAACTGGATGCCCGGCGTGCTGTCCCGCAAGAAGCAGGTGGCAGCGCCCATCCTCGCGAGCTAGGAACCCTATGAACCCCGATCGCGTGCTCGAATCGTTTTTGGAGATGGTGGCCATCGAGAGCCCGTCGTGGCACGAGGCGCCCATGGCGGCCTATTGCGCGGAGAAGCTGGCCGAGCTGGGCTTCTCCGTCTCTTTCGACGCCTCGGCGGCCGAGACGGGATCGGATACGGGCAACCTTATCGCGCACTTGCCAGGCACGGTGCCGGGGCGCGTGGCGTTCTCGGCCCATTTGGACACGGTGAAGCCCTGTGCGGGCATCGAGGCCGTGATCGAGCGGCGCCATATCTGCGACGATGTGACCTGCCGCATGGCCGAGGTGGTGTGCTCGGCGGGGGACACCATCCTGTCGGCCGACGACAAGGCGGGCATCGCGGCCATCTTCGAGGGCGTGCGCTCGGCCGTGGAGTCTAATGTCCCGCGCCCCGACATCACGGTGCTTTTCACCACCTGTGAGGAGCAGAGCCTGCTCGGCTCCTCGGCGCTCGCCCCCGATGCCCTGGCGTGGCCGGCCGATCTGCCAGCGGCCTCGCGCGGCACATCGGCCGAGCCGCTGCTCGCCGCCGCGGGCGAAGCGGGCGCGGTGCCCCTGTTCGTGCTCGACGCCGACGGGACGCCGGGTACCATCATCGTGGGGGCGCCCTACCATTGGACGCTGCGGGCTCGCATTAAGGGTCGCGCCGCCCATGCCGGCGTGGAGCCCGAGGCCGGGGTGTCGGCCATTCAAATCGCGGCCGCGGCCGTGGCCGCCATGCCGCTCGGGCGCATCGACGAGTGCACTACGGCCAACGTGGGCCGCATCGAGGGCGGCGTGGCCGTGAACATCGTGCCGGCCGCCTGCGAGCTGGAAGGGGAGTGCCGCTCGCTTTTCGAGGACCGCGTGCTCGCCCAGCGCGACGCCATGACCGCGGCGCTCCAGCAGGCCGCCGTGCAGTTGGGCGGCACGGCAGAGGTGGCTTGGGAACTCGACTATCCTGCTGTGGTCCACGAGCCCGACGACGCCATCGTCGCGCACCTGGAGGCGGCCGCCCGGGCTGCGGGCCTCACCCCGCGCCATGCCATCTCGGGCGGCGGGGCCGATGCCAACGTGCTCGCCGCCAAGGGCGCCGACGCCATTACCCTCGGCATCGGCATGACTAACTTCCATTCCATCGACGAGTACATCGAGGTGGCCGATCTGCGCTCCATGGCCCGCTACGTGGAGGCCCTCATCGTCGAGTACGCCTGAGATCCATACATAAGCCCCGATTTTGACTAGAGCTCTGATCAGGCAATATACCCTATAATACCTGGTAGATCGCTTGTGGTATCCAAGCCAAAAACGGCGCTTTTGTACGGCTTCCCCCTCTTCCCCGGCCAAATGTGAACGAATTGTGCCGCTGGCCGACGGGTATGGATACGCCCGGGTGCGTGGCGTTTGACACACGGCGGGAACCCTCGTAATATGCTCCCTCGCGCCTCTTGGAGGCGCTTGTTTTGTGCAGTGCAAGCCCGTGGATAAAGGAAAGGAAAAGAGTCTTGCCTACAATCAACCAGCTGGTCCGCAAGGGCCGCAAGAAGTCGGTCGACAAGTCGAAGACCCCGGCTCTCAAGGGCAACCCGCAGAAGCGCGGCGTGTGCACCCGTGTGTACACCACGACCCCCAAGAAGCCGAACTCCGCTCTTCGCAAGGTCTGCCGTGTGCGCCTCGTCAACGGTATGGAGGTCACGGCCTACATCCCCGGCGAGGGTCACAACCTCCAGGAGCACTCCATGGTGCTCATCCGCGGCGGTCGTGTTAAGGACCTCCCCGGTGTTCGCTACAAGGTCATCCGCGCCGCGCTCGACTGCGCCGCCGTGGACAACCGCAAGCAGGCTCGCAGCCGCTACGGCGCCAAGCGCCCCAAATAACGTTCGTTAAGACGCGCGGGTCCTGCGGGACCTAATGGGCACACGCACAGCCCCGAAGCGCGCAGATGCAAAAGGAGATTTACATGCCGCGTCGTGCAGCAGCAGTCCGCCGCGAAACGCAGCCGGACGCAAAGTTCAACAACCGTCTCGTCACGCAGCTGATCAACAAGGTCCTGCTTGACGGCAAGAAGTCCATCGCCGAGAACATCGTCTACGGCGCCTTCGATCTGGTCGCCGAGAAGACCGGCGAGGATCCGCTGGCCGTGTTCAAGAAGGCCATGGACAACGTGCGCCCCACCCTCGAGTGCAAGCCGAAGCGCGTGGGCGGCGCCACTTACCAGGTGCCGATGGAGGTCAACTCCCGTCGCGCCACCACCCTCGCTATCCGTTGGATCGTCGACTTCTCGCGCAAGCGCAAGGAGCACACCATGATCCAGCGTCTCGCCAACGAGATCATCGACGCCTCCGAGAACACCGGCGCCGCCGTGAAGAAGCGCGAGGACATGTACAAGATGGCCGAAGCGAACCGTGCGTTCTCGCACTACCGCTTCTAAAGGCTGGTGTGATATATGGCTAAAATGGATCTGAAGGATACGCGCAACATCGGCATCATGGCCCACATCGATGCAGGCAAGACCACCACGACCGAGCGCATCCTCTACTACACGGGCAAGACTCATAAAATCGGCGAGGTGCACGACGGCGCTGCCACCATGGACTGGATGGTCCAGGAGCAGGAGCGCGGCGTGACCATCACCGCCGCCGCCACCACCTGCTTTTGGAAGTACCCCGGCGGCGCTGCCGACGGCAAGGAGTACCGCTTCCAGATCATCGACACCCCCGGTCACGTGGACTTCACAGCCGAGGTGGAGCGCTCCCTGCGCGTGCTCGACGGCACGGTAGCCGTGTTCGACGCCGTGGCCGGCGTGCAGCCCCAGTCCGAGACGGTGTGGCGTCAGGCCGAGCGTTACGGCGTGCCCCGCATCGCCTTCATCAACAAGTACGACCGCGTGGGCGCTGACTTCTTCCACGCCATCCAGACCATGCGCGACCGCCTGGACGCGAAGGCCGTGGCCGCCCAGATCCCCATGGGCGCCGAGGACAACTTCTGGGGCATCGTGGACCTCGTGACCATGACCGCCTGGGACTTCAAGGCCGACGACAAGGGCATGACCTACCCCGAGCCGATGGATGCCATCCCGGCCGAGTTCGTCGAGGATGCCGAGCTGTACCGCCAGGAGCTTTTGGAGGCCGCCGCCGACTGCGACGACGAGCTCATGGAGAAGGTGCTCATGGAGGAAGAGGTGACGGTCGAGGAGCTGAAGGCCGCCATCCGCAAGGGCGTCATCGCCTGCCAGATCAACCCCGTGTTCGTGGGCTCCGCCTACAAGAACAAGGGCGTGCAGGAGCTGCTGGACGCCGTGGTCGACTACATGCCGTCCCCGGTGGACATCCCCCCGATCAAGGGCACCAACCCCGAGACCGGCGAGGAAGAGGACCGTCCGGCCGATCCGAAGGCCCCGTTCTCCTCTCTGGCCTTCAAGATCATGACCGACCCCTACGTGGGCAAGCTCACCTACCTGCGCGTGTACTCCGGTGCGCTCGATGCCGGCAGCTACGTGCTTAACGCCACGAAGGACAAGAAGGAGCGCATCGGCCGTCTTCTGCAGATGCACTCCAACCAGCGCGTCGACATCGACGCCGTGTCCGCCGGTGACATCGTCGCCGTCGTGGGCCTGAAGGACACCTCCACCGGCGACACCCTGTGCGCCGAGAACGCTCCCATCATCCTGGAGTCCATGGAGTTCGCCGATCCGGTTATCGACATCGCCGTGGAGCCCAAGACGAAGGCCGAGCAGGACAAGATGGCCATCGCCCTGCAGAAGCTGGCCGAGGAGGACCCGACCTTCCGCGTGTCCACCAACCACGAGACCGGCCAGACCATCATCGCCGGCATGGGCGAGCTGCACCTCGAGATCATCGTCGACCGCCTGCTGCGCGAGTTCAAGGTCGAGGCCAACGTGGGCAAGCCCCAGGTTGCCTACCGCGAGCGTCCGGGCCACGAGGTGATGAACGCCGAGGGCAAGTTCGTGCGCCAGTCCGGTGGTCGCGGCCAGTACGGCCATGCGGTCATCAACATGTACCCGCAGGAGCCGGGCAAGGGCTACGAGTTCGTCAACAAGATCGTCGGCGGCGTGGTGCCCAAGGAGTACATTCCCTCCATCGACAAGGGCATCCAGGAGGCGCTGAACTCCGGCGTTCTGGCCGGCTACCCGGTCGAGGACGTGAAGGTGGAGCTCATCGACGGTTCCTACCACGACGTCGACTCCTCCGAGGCTGCCTTCAAGGTGGCCGGCTCCATGGCCATCAAGGACGCCCTGCGCAAGTCCGACCCGGTCATCCTCGAGCCCGTCATGGCCGTCGAGGTGGAGACCCCCGAGGAGTACACCGGCTTCGTCATGGGCGACATCCCGTCCCGCCGCGGCCTCATCCAGGGCCAGGAGCAGCGTGGCAGCGCCGTCGTCATCGAGGCCAAGGTCCCGCTGTCCCAGATGTTCGGTTACGCGACCGACCTGCGCAGCGGCACCCAGGGCCGCGCGGTGTACACCATGCAGTTCGATTCCTACGAGCCGGTTCCCAAGAGCGTTGCCGACGAGATCGTCAGCAAGGCCGGCGGCAACGCCTAAGCCAGGCGTCCGTGAGAAACTTCTATTTGGAGGTAATGTAAGTGGCAAGTCAGAAGATTCGCATCCGCCTGAAGGGGTACGATCATGAGATCGTGGACCAGTCCACGCGTCTCATCGTCGACACCGCTCAGAAGACGGGTGCCAAAGTTTCCGGTCCTATTCCGCTGCCCACCGAGCGCAACCTGTACTGCGTCATCCGCGGGCCCCATGTGAACAAGGACTCCCGCGAGCAGTTCGAGATGCGCACCCACAAGCGCCTGATCGACATCCTGGAGCCGACCCCCAACACGGTCGATTCCCTGATGCGTCTCGATCTCCCCGCTGGCGTTGACATCGAGATCAAGCTGTAAGGAGGTTTGGGACATGATTAACGCTATCTACGGCAAGAAGATCGGCATGACCCAGATCTTCGACGAGGAGGACCGCATCGTCCCCGTGACCGTCATCCAGGCCGAGCCGAACACGGTGTGCCAGGTGAAGACCGTCGACACCGACGGCTACGAGGCTGTGCAGATGGGCTTCGGCTACATCAAGCCCCGTCGCGTGAACAAGCCCATGCAGGGTCACTTCGACAAGCAGGGCACCGAGCCGAAGCGCTACCTGCGCGAGGTGCGCGTGGAGAACGCCGGCGAGTACAAGGTGGGCGACGAGCAGACCGTCGCGGCCTTCGCCGACGTGAAGAAGGTGGACGTCACCGGTACGTCCAAGGGCAAGGGCTTCGCCGGCGTTATGAAGCGCTACGGCTTCCGCGGCGGCCCGGGCGGCCATGGTGCGCACTTCCACCGCGCTCCGGGTTCCGTCGGCCAGTGCGCCACGCCTTCCCGCGTGTTCAAGGGCCTGCGCCTGCCGGGCCACATGGGCTGCGACACCGTGACCGTGAAGAACCTCGAGGTTGTTCGCATCGACGAGGAGCAGAACCTGATCCTCGTGAAGGGTGCCGTGCCGGGCGGTAAGAACGGCATCGTGCGCGTTCGCATGGCTTAAGGTATCGATCGGTAACAAGGAGTTACAGAAATTATGGCAACTATTGAGATTAAGGACGTGAAGGGCGCTGCCGCCGGCACGGTCGATGTGAACGACGCCGTGTTCGGTATCGAGCCGAACGTGCCTGTCATGCACCGCACCGTGAAGGCGCAGCAGGCATCGTGGCGTCAGGGCACCGCCAACACGCGCACCCGCGGCATGGTCCGCGGCGGCGGCAAGAAGCCGTGGCGTCAGAAGGGCACCGGCCGTGCCCGCCAGGGTACCATCCGCGCTCCCCAGTGGACCGGCGGCGGCACCGTGTTCGGCCCGCACACCCGCTCCTACGACCAGAAGGTCAACAAGAAGGAGATCAAGCTGGCCATGCGCTCGGCCCTGTCCGCCAAGCTGGCCGACGGCGAGCTGGTGGTGGTGAAGGACCTCGACTTCGAGAAGCCCCGCACCAAGGACGCCGTGGCCCTCATCAAGGCCCTGGGTCTGGAAGGCAAGCGCATCACCGTGGTCATCGGCAACGAGGACATCGAGGCGTTCCTGTCGTTCCGCAACATCCCCGAGGTGAACATTCTGCCGGTGGGCGATATCAACACCTACGAGCTCATTGACAACAAGGTGCTCGTCATCGCCGAGCCGTGCCTGGCCCGCATCGAGGAGGTGCTTGCATAATGGAGAAGGATCCCCGCGACGTCATCATCCGCCCGGTCATCACCGAGGCCAGCTACGACGCCATGGAGAACAACGTGTACACCTTCGAGGTGGCCAAGGATGCCAATAAGGTTGAGATCCGCCAGGCCATCGAGGCTATCTTCAAGGTGAAGGTGGTCAAGGTGAACACGCTGAACGTGAAGTCGAAGCCGAAGCGCGTCCGCTACCAGGAGGGTCGCACCCGCACCTGGAAGAAGGCCATGGTCACCCTGGCCGAGGGCGAGACCATCGAGGTGTTCAGCGCGTAATATAGGCCACCGCTTATATCGTAGGAAGAATATCGAGGTGTTCCAAGCCTAGGCGCCCTTCCGGAACCTTCCGGGAGCGCTTGAAGCCGAGGAAAACTTGCCGAAGCCCCCGTCTCATCCGAGACGGGGGCTTCTTTTTTGCCCCCTCCCCCTCTTCCATCCTTCCGTCTCCCAC
>NZ_CAUASN010000008.1 GCF_958431955.1 uncultured Adlercreutzia sp.
ATGCATGTGCACACCCCCATTACCGTGCGGTACGGCGAGACGGACATGATGGGGGTGGTCTACCACGCGAACTACCTGCTGTACTTCGAGGACGCGCGCATCGACTTCCTTGACGCGGTGGGGTTCTCCTACAACGAGCGCATCGAGCAGCAGGGCTACATGAGCCCCATCCACGACGTGGAGATGCACTACCGCGCGCCGTTGCGCTACGGCGAGGCCGGCTTCGTGCGCACCTCGGTGGCGAAGAACCTGCCCATGCGCACCGTCTACCGCCAGCAGGTCTTCCGCGCCGCCGATGCCGCGGGCACCGATGAAGCCGGCGAGCCGCTTTTGCGCGAGGGCGCCACCCCGCTCGTGGACGCGCTCGTCACCGTGTGCGTCGTGGAGCGCGACACCTTCAAGCCCGTCAGCCTGCGCCGCCTCTTCCCCGATCTGCACGCCCTCTACGAGAAGATCGCGGAAGAGGCGTAAGGCTACTCCTCGTCGATGAGGTGTAAAAGCTCCTCGCGCTTGTTGACGTTGAGCTTGCGGTAGATGTTGCGCACGTGGGTGCGCACGGTGCTAATGGATAACACAAGCGACTTCGCGATATAGGCCGGGGTGAAGCCGCGGGCCAGGTACACGAGCACCTCGGCCTCGCGGGGCGAGAGGCTCCGCGCCGCCGACACCTCGGCGCAGCGGGCCTCCAGCGTGTCGCGCACCGAGGGTTCGGGGATAGCCGGCGTTGACGGGGAAGCACTCTGCGCCGTCTTCGATTCAGCAGCATCCGTCGACTTCGTCGAGGACGCGAGCGCGCCGTCGGCCGCCAGCACGGGCGGGCGGGCGGCCCGAATCCCCCTGTCGCCGAGGACGATCCCAGCCTCCTCCCCTTCCCCTTCCACAGCGTCGTCGTGAGGAGTGACGAGCTCATCCCAAGCCGTGCGCCCGAGGAAGAGCAGCAGCACCGCCACGAACAGCCCCGTGACCACCGGGAGCCATGGAGAGAAATCGGCACCGGGCATCACCACCGACGAGAGGACATACGCCGCCAGGGCCGCAGCGGCCACCACCGCCACGGCGAACGAGCACGTCAGCTCGGGAGCGACCTCGCGGCTGTGCGTCACGGCCAGGAAGAGCGCGCAGCCGAGCATGGCCAGCACGAGGTAGAACCCGTAGAGCACCGCCACCGACGCCTCCTGGGGGAAGGTGCCCTCGGGAAACGTGCCCAGCACCACGAACGCGGCGGCCAAAAGGGGCACGAGCACGCGGTAGCACCACGGCAAAAGGGGCCGACGCGCCCAGCGGGCGCAGATGAGGAGAATGAGGGCCGCCTCGGGAAGCGCCCCCAGATAGGTCGCGGGCAGCGTGCCGAAGGCGCTGTGGGACACAAGGCCCGTCATGAACACGTAGGCCGCCAAACCCAGCAGCGGAAGCCACGTGACTGAGAGCAGCCGCCCGAGCGCGCCCTTGCCGCCATCGGCCGACGAGATCTGTAGGGCCGTCCCCTCTTCAGGGGACACGGTCGGCTCCATGAGCAGAAGGGGCGCCGTGCCCGCAACCGCCAGCACGCAAAACACGGGCAGGAGCAGCTGCGGGGGAAGCAGGAGGAGAACCCATCCCAAAAGAGCCGCGGCGCCGCCCACGAGCGCGCACAGAGCAAGCGCCCGATCCATGGGAGCCGCCACGGCGCGGGCCCATGCGCACAACACCGGCGGCAGGGCGCATCCGGCTACGATGCCAGCGGCGGAGGCCCCGAGCGGCCAGGGGTCGGGTGCCGCCAGCGAGACGATGAATACGAGGATCGCCGCCAGGTAGGCGACGACCGCGGTCCTCGATGCGCGTCTGCTGTCGCGGAAGGTGCCGCGGAGCACGCGGGCGCACTGGAAGACGCCCGACGCCATCGCCCCCAAAAGCAGGCAGAGGAGGAACAAGTCGCCCAGGGCGGCATAGCGCGGCGCGCCGTTAAAGATGACGATGACGGGCACGCACGCGAGCAGCGTCGTCACGAAAGCGCACAGGGCCGCATGGCGCGGCCGCAGCCCCGCAAGCCGGACGGACGACTGCGCCGGCACAGCGTTTCTGCCCTCGGCGTCCATCGGTCTGCCCCCCTCTCCGTCGTCTCAGCCGCACGGTCTCGCGCTGGCATGGAATAGCGCGTTAGCGCGTGCCGTCTGCCGACGCGCGCCGCAGCTCGCAATGACTCGATTCTAGCACCCGACCTGCGAATCCGACGCGCCCCGCGTCACCCGTGGACAACCCGACAACATAGGTCTTGAACGGGCAATACCCAAAAAGTGCGATACGGTTACCTAAGAGCGGCGATGGCGGGACGCGGAAGGGCGGCCTATAGTGTCGTTGTTCCTCTTTGGAGGCGGACTCCCAACGGCACGGCTTTTTTGGGGCCATTGAGGCCGAGTCGTTCCGCCTCCGTCAAGGGCTTTGCGGGCACCCGCGCGGCATGCGCCGGATGCCCGAGGGCGGCGGTTCTCCTTTCTGGCCGCCGCCCGCTTCCTTCCGCTAACTCGGATTGGCCGTGCGCTTCAGGGGAGCGCGCGGTCGCACATGAACGGGGCGCTGCGTCGTGAGAGAGACGCGGCGCCCCTCTTTTTTGCGCCGCGGAACCGCGCTGCGTTGCTTGGAAGTCGCTTCAGGATCCTCCCCGAGGCAAACGCAGCCGCGCTAAAACGGGCTCGCGTACCAGCGCATGCCGTCGGGCAGGCGCGCGAAGCCCTCCTTCTGGAGCAGATCGGCCATCGGCGTGGCCAGCACGTCGCGGCCGTTGAAGTGCTCGACGATGATCTTGCGCCGGGCGACGGCTGGCCCCTCCCGCTTCAGCTGACCGCGAACGAACGCCGCCAAGGCCCCTACCGCAGCCGCCAGCAGCGTCTCATCGGCGGTAAAGGCGAGCAGCGATTTCAACCGCGGTGCAGCCCACAGCACCGCGCGGCCCCCGACAACGACGACGAGCGCCCCTTCCCGGCGGGCCGGCTTGGCTGCTACGAGGGCGGCGTCCACGGCCGGACTCGCGCCGGCAGCCTCCCAGGCCACTTCCGGCCACGGGATGCCCGCGCCGAAGAGGCACGCCGGGTCGTCGGCGGGCAGCACCGTGCAGGAACCGACCGCCGCGGGGGTGCCCCGAGCGTCTTCCGGCTCCGCGGCGCACGCTCGCAGCGCCTCCACGGTCTCCCGTGTGGCGAACTGCGCCGGGCCCATGCCCTCCACGAACATGCCGCGCGTCAGCTCGCCGGCATCCTCCATAGCCCGCAGCACGGGATAGAGCGGCGAAAGCCCTCCTGGCACGCCGGCCGCAAGGGCGATGTCGCGCGTGACGACCCCGTAGCGATCGAGGAGCGACTCCACGAGCCCCACCGCCTGCGCCGTGGAACTCTGCCCCGAGGGGGCGAGCGCGAACCAGCGGCCGGCCAGTGCGGCATCGAAGGCCGAGGCCGCTCCCTGCCGCGCCACCACCGCCGCCCGGGCTTGGGACCGCGCCTCGCGGTACAGCGAGCGGCCTCGGCGGCTGCTCGCCCGGCGCCGGGAGGGCGGGGGCACCTGGCCTGCTGGTAAAGATGAGAAACCGCTCTCGCTTGCCAAACCGCCGGCCCGCGGGAAGCCGAGGGCATCGCTGGCCGCCTCCCCCGCCCAGACGAGCCGTTCGAGCGCCTCGGCCACCTCCCGGTCGGTCGGAGCCGATATGCCCGCGGTGCGCGCTACCCGCTCAGCAAGCAAGCGGAAGGGCACAGGACCGGCATCCGCCAACACGCGCCGCACGGCCGCATCAAGGGAGGGCGCGTCTCCTTCGGAGCGTCCCGGCTCGGATGCCATGGGCGACGCCAGCCCTGCCTCCCCATCCACCGGCAGCGGCGCCAAGGGAGAATCGGTCGGGTAGAACGCGACGACGCGCGAGCCACCCACGGTGGAGGCCGCCCACAGCACCTCGCCCGCGGCCACGAGCTCATCCAGCATGGCCGGGCGGTAGTCGGGCACGCGCGCGGGAAATACGTCGGACTCCCACTGGGTCATGGGAAGTGCGGCACCCTCGAACTGGGCGATCACCTGAGCCACACCGTCGATGCCGGAAAGCGAAGGCTCGGCGGGTCGGGCCACCTCCTGACGCTCCAGCAGGAAGCGCACGTAGGCGCTCGCATCAACCGGCTGCACCGCCTCGCGAGCATGGGCCAGCGATCGCGACCGCAAACGCCGCAGCACCCCGCCATCGACCCAACGGTCGGCTCCCAGCCGCATAAGCCGCCCCGCTGCCGTAAGACGTTCGAGGGCTTCCGTCACCAAAGCAGGGCCGAGGCCCAGCGCGGCGGCAGCCTCCTCGGTGCCGAACAGCGTATGAGTGCGCGCAAAACGTGCAATGAGACCATCGAGGAGCTTGTCGCTGGCATCCTTCCGCACCGCTCCGTTCCGCAGCTCGTCTCCGGGGGCAAGAGCCCAAGACGGCACCGGCACGCCGAGCACTGCCTGCAGGTGCGGCCCGTCATCGGCCGCCGCCCACTTCTCCACGCCGCCGAGGGTAAGCGGGAAAGCCCGTCGCTCGGCATTCAGCCCTGCGAGCAGCTTCGCTATGGTATCAGGGCGCACCGCATCGGCGGCGTCCGCCCCGCCATCGTCTGCAGCGCCGCGTGCGCCGTCTTCCCCGCTATCGGCACAGGCGTCTATCCCGGCTCCGGCGGTCGTGCGCGCAGCCACCTCTTCCACGGTCAGCGGGCCCAACTCGCGCAGCAGATCGGCCGTGCCCTCGGCTCCGCGCACCTGCCAGCCCGCGGCGGTGCGCTGCAGCTCGGCCAGCACCTGGGCCGTTGCCTCCGCATCCAGCACCTCCTCCACCGCTGGCGCGCCCACGAGCTCGGCAAGCAGCGCAGGGTCCACCGCGAGCAGCGATGCCTGCCGCTCGGCGTGGGGCAGATCCCCCTCGTAGAGGTGCTCGCCCAGATACCCGAACACGAGCGGCGCCGCGAAGGGCGACGGCACGCTGGTGCGCGCCTCGCTCACCTTGATGGCGCCCGATTGCAGGCCGTCCATCACCTTTCGCAATGCCGGCAGGTCGAACACGTCTTGCAGACACTCCCGCAGGGCCTCCAAGATGATGGGGAAATCCTCCTCGCGCCGCGCGGCTTCCAGAAGCTGGCCGCCCTTCAGGCGCTGCTGCCACAGCGGCGCCCGCTTGCCCGGAGCCGTGGGCGACATGAGCAGCGCGCGGGCCGCGCACTCGCGGAAGCGCGCCGCGAACAGGGCCGTCGATGCCACCTGCTCGCGCACGATGGCCTCGATCTCGTCGGCATCGAACAGGAATGGCTCGATGCCGGGAAGGGCATCCTCGGTAAGGGGCACGCGCAGCACGATGCCGTCGTCGGCCGCCGACGCTTGCGGGTCGAACCCCAGCGTCGTCGCGATGCGATGAGACACCGCCAGCGCCCACGGCTCGTGGACTCGCCGGCCGAAGGGCGAGTGCAGAATGACGCGCCAGTCGCCCGTCTCATCCTCGCAGCGTTCCACGACAAGCCGCTTGTCCGTGGGCACCGCACCCGTGCTCTCGCGCTGAGCCACGACGAGGGCGGTGAGGTTGCGCCGGGCGCTCTCGTCCAGCCCGTCAGCGCGCAACCGCTCGCGCAGGGCCCGGGACAGGAGGGGCTCCGCGGCGCCGTCGCACTCCGCGGGACCCGCGAGTCCTTCGGCTCTCCCGCCCGCGTCATCTTCTGAAGCGCCACGCGCCACGCCGCCGTCGAGCGCCCGCACGAAGGCACCGCGGGCACAGCCGGCCTCGAAGGGGCGGCCCACCGCCTCGCCGTGCCAGAAGGGCAACCGGGCCGCACGGCCCGGGGCCGCCTCAACGATGACGCGGTCGGCGCCGATCTCCTTGATGCGCCAGGTGCTCGTGCCGAGCGCGATGATATCGCCCACGCGGGACTCCATCACCATCTCCTCGTCGAGCTCGCCCACGCGCCGGCGCCCCTGCTTCGCGTCGCCTTCGGGCAGCACCACCGAGAACATGCCGCGGTCGGGAATGGTACCCGCCGCCGTGACGGCCAGGCGCTGAGAGGCGGAGCGCGGCTTCAAGAGCCCCGTCTCGCGATCCCAGAGAATACGTGGGGCGAACTCGGTCACCTCGCCGGAAGCATAGCGACCGGCGAGCATATCGAGCACCCCCTCGAAGGAGCGCGCCCCCAGATCGGCGTAGCAGGCCGAGCGGCGCACGGTGGAAAGCCACGCGTCGGCGGGAAGGCCGTCGGGGGCCATGGACACCGCTGCCACTGTCTGCTGGGCGAGCACGTCGAGCGCGTTTTCCACGAGGCGCGTACTCTCGATGGCACCAGCCTCCATGCCCTCGGCCATGACGGCCGCGTCGATCACCTCCACCCGCGTGCGCGGGAAGATGACACCTTGGGATCGACCGCCCACCTGATGGTTCGCACGGCCCACCCGCTGAAGCCCGCTCGCCACGGAGGGCGGCGCGGCCACCTGCAGCACCAGGTCGATGGAGCCCATGTCGATGCCCAGCTCCAGGCTGGACGTGGCCACCACGCAGGGCAGCTCGCCGGCCTTCAGCTCGCGTTCCACCTGCAGGCGCTTCTCCTTGGAGACCGATCCGTGGTGGGCCTTCGCGATGAGCACTGCCGGCTCGGTCACGAGTGCCGTGGTAGAGCCGATGTCGGAACGGAAGGCCGCACCTGGGGCCGAAGCCGCCTCGCCCACGCTCGAACGCACGCCGCGCATGCCGGTCGCCTCGTCGCTCCCGCCGGCGCTGCCCGCAGCCGTCCAGTAGCCCGCCGGCTCCGCGCGGGGCCCCTCCAAGCCGAGCCGCTTCGCGTACAGCTCGTTCAGGCGCGCCGTCAGCTTCTCGCACAAACCGCGCGAGTTCACGAACACGATGGTGGAAGTGTGCGCCAGCACCTCGTCCAAGATAGCCGCCTCGATATGCGGCCAGATGGACGCAGTGCCCAGGCGGCTGTCGGGATGCGGAGCCGCCTGGGTCCCCGTCCCCGATTCGGCGGCCATGACAGCCCGCATTGCCCGATCCGACTTCCATGCGTTCTCAGCGGCCGCCCGCCGCGGGCCGCCGCCGAGAACAAGCGTGCCGTCCCCCGCGCCGCGGAACCCTCCGAATGCGGGAACCGCCGTCATGTCGTGCACGGGCACGCGCACAGACAAATCCAGGGCCGGAGGCGCCTCGGTGGCCACCACCGTCACCGGATGCGCGCCGCCGAGGAAGCGGGCCACGGCATCGCGCGGGCGCACCGTGGCCGAAAGCCCGATACGCTGAGCAGGCGCGTCCAACAGATCATCCAGCCGCTCCAGCGACAGCGACAGGTGCGCCCCGCGCTTGTCGCCGGCGAGCGCGTGCACCTCGTCCACGATGATCGTCTCCACGCTTCGCAGCACGTCTCGCGCGGCCGAGGTGAGCATGAGGTAGAGCGACTCGGGCGTGGTGATGAGAATATCCGGCGGGTTGCGCACGATCTTGCGGCGCTCGTCGGGCGTCGTGTCGCCGGTGCGCATGGCCGTGCGTATCTCAGGGGGCTTCGCACCCGCCTGCCGCGCCCGTGCTCCGGCCAACTCCGCTATGGCCGCAAGCGGCCCCTGGAGGTTGCGGTCCACATCGGCGCCGAGGGCCTTCAAGGGCGACACGTACAGCACCCGCACACCCCGGGCCCACTTCTCCCCCGCTGCGGCCGCACGGGCCTTCTTCGCCATGAGCGTGTCGATGGCCCAGAGAAACGCCGCCAAGGTCTTGCCCGATCCCGTCGGCGCGATCACGAGCGCGTTCTCTCCCCGGGCGATTGCCTCCCACGCCCGCGCCTGCACCTCGGTGGGCTCACCTAGCGCATCAGAGAACCACGCCCTCGTCGCCTCGGAGAACGCCCTGAGCGAATCCGATGTCTGTACCGCGCTCACAGAAGCCCCTCTTCCTCGAAGGGAGCCAGAGCCGCCTTCAGCGTGAGCTTGCGCGCCGTCAGCTGCTGGTAGGTGGCCGTCCGTGTCTTGTTCTGAGCCCGCAGCGCCTCAAGAGTCGCCGTCACCGACTCCCGCTCCGCCGCCAAACGCCCCAGCGCCGCCTCGAACCGCGCCAACCGCTCGCCATCGTTCATTACGACCTTCTTTCCTTTGCCCGAAAAGGCTAGGCAACGCCAGCGGCGGCGAGATCCCTGTCAACGAGCCATCTCAAATAGTCGGAGCGCTTCATACCCAAACTATCCGCCCGCTTGTCCATGCGCTCAATCTTCTGCTCAGTTTCTTTGAAGCCCACGAGCTTCAAATGCTCGCCGAACTTCAGCGGCCGGCCAACGATGACCTCGCCGACAGGCACTCCCGGAATCTCCCCCCGAACGAGCATATCGTCCCATTCCTCAATCTGCTCATGGGTGACGCCGAAATAGTCTTCTAGTTCCTTTTGGGACATTTTTTCGAAATCCTTCCGGGCCATTACTGCCTCCTTACAAGTCCAAGTTCCCGAAGAACGCTTTTCGTGGGTGGCGTGAGAGCATGGTATATCAAGAGCTCATTCCCCCTCTCAACTGCGACCATTTCAACGATGACCCCTTCTTGCGTAACTCCCACCGTCACCACTTGATCGCTGTGAGGAGTGCGGCGGTGTCTCTGGCAGATAAAACCTCTCCAGGCGAATCCGATTTCTTCCCTTGTCAACCCATGCTTCAGGGCATGGTCGTGCACCACGATTTCGATCATAGCGTCCTACTTTCGTTAAACGAAATTATAATGCAGGGCGAGAAGCGGCGCAACAGCCCTCAGCAAGCGTTGCCCCGCTGAAACCGTCTGAGAAAATGCGAGGGATAACGATCCACGACAGCCTCCTTTACTTCGGACGGCTGTCCTTCATGGGATGGAAGTTAGGGAACGTGCCCAGCCTTTAGAACATCTGTTTCCCTTATCATAACCAAACATATGTTCTTTTTCAAGGGGTATTTTAAAAGGACGCCCCGTGTTAGCATGAAGGCGACTCACTGACGAAAGGACGGACGATGCGCAGCAACGAGGTGGCGAAGCTGGCAGGAGTGACCGTGCGCACCCTGCGGCACTACCATCAACTGGGGCTTCTGCCCGAACCGCCGCGGTCGGCCAACGGTTACCGCGACTACACGGCGGCCGACGTGGCCCGCGTGCTGCGGGTGAAACGGCTGGCCGCGCTCGGCTTCCCCCTCGCGCGCATCGGCGCCATCTTGGACGAGCTGGACGCGCCCGACCCGTCGCCGGCGAGCGCCCTAGAGGAGCTCGACCGCGAGCTCGCCCTGGAGATAGAGCGCCTGGAAGAGCAGCGCCGCACCATCGCCGCGCTGCGCGCCGAGAACCTCGATCCCGATCTTCCCGTGCGCTTCGCGCGCATCCTGCGCATGCTGCCCGGCGTGGACACCCTGGCCGACGCCGATCCCGCCGACCGCACCGCCCTCATCGTGGCGGGCCACCTCTACGACGACGAGGAGCTCGGCGAGCTGGAGCGCGTCGTCAAGCGCATCGCCGGCGGCGACCTCACCGAGACCATGCAGCGGCTCGACCGGAGGCTGGCCGCCCTGCCCCCCGACGCTCCCGAGGCCGCGCGCGCCGCGTTAGCCGCCGACGCCCTGGACGCCCTCGAGCCCATTGTCGCCTGCTTCGATACGGCGAACTGGCTGCGCCCCTCGACCGACCGCGATCAGTTCCTCGACCGCATCGCCTTCGAGGGCCACAACACCGCCCAACAGGACGTCTACCACCGCATCGAGGCAGGCATCGAGAGCGCCATGCGAGCCCGCGTGGAAGCCGAGCAGCAAGCCGAAACGGCGGGAGCGCCTCCTTCATAACTCCTTCACGGCGCATTTGACCCCGACGCAACGTCATAGTTTTAACTGCCTTCCCGAAGTTCCGCACTTTCGAGAAAGGCACGCCCATGTCCCTCGCCGCTCCCCGGGCCCGACGGCCCCGACTGCCCCGCCGCCAGCGCACCGTGGCGCCGCGCTACCTGCTCTCCTGCGCGCTCTCGCTGCTCGGTAACTCGGTGGCCGGCGTCGTGCTGCCGCTCGTGCTGCTCGCCACCACCGGCGACGCCCTGGCCGCCGGCACCCTCGCCCTCATCTGCGCGGCGCCCCAGTTCCTCATCGGACTGGTCGGCGGCGCGCTCATCGACCGCCTCAACCGCCGCAACGTCTCGGTCTTCTCCGATGCGCTGTCCGCTACAAGCGTGGCGCTTCTGCCGGTGGTGGACGCCGTGTGGGGGCTGTCCTTCGGCTGGTTCGTGGCGCTCGGCCTTCTGGGGGCCGTGGGCGACATCCCCGGTATGACAGCTCGCGACGCGCTCGCGCCCGCCGTGTGCGAGCGCGATGGGCGCAGCCTGCAGAAGTTCATGGGGCTGACCCAGTCCATCGATTCCCTTGTGGTCATCGTGGGGCCGGCTCTCGCCGCCTTTCTCATGGGCCTTGCCGGAGCAGTGAATGCCCTGTGGTTCACCGCCGCCATGTCGGCCGCGGCGGCGCTCGTCACGCTCACGCTGCCCCGGGCCATCGGGCGCACCGGCAACGAGCACCGCAGAACCGCCACCAACCCAGCCGGGTCCGCAACGGGCGCCGCTCCGCGCACGGGCCTTGCCGCCGAGGCATGGAGCTCGCTGAGGTCGGGGGTCGAGGTGCTGTTCGTGCGCGACGAGCTTCTGCGCTCGTGCATGCTCGTAAGCTTCGGCATCGTCATGATCTTAGGCTCGCTTCAGGGCCTCGTGCTGCCCGTGCACTTCACCGCCGCCGGCACGCCCGAGCTGTTGGGCTACGTGCTGTCAGCCATGTCGGCGGGCATGCTGGTAAGCTCGCTGGCCTACACGGCGCTCGCCCCCAAGCTGCGCCGGCGCACCTGGTTTGTCATCTCGCTCGCCGGCATGGCGGCCGGGGTGCTCGCCTTGGGGCTGCTGCCCTCCTTCCCCTTGCTTCTCGGCGGGGCATTGCTGCTCGGCCTGTTCGCCGGCCCGCTGTCGGCCCTGCTCGGCTTCTACATCTTCGATCGTATTCCCGAGGGAAACCGCGGCAGCGCGCTGGGCACCCAGAACTCGCTCACCTTGGCCGCGGCGCCGGTGGCCGTGTTCGCCACCTCGCTGATCGTGGAGGCCTGGGGCACGGGCGCGGCGGCCATCGCCCTTGCCGTCTGCTGGGGCGCAGCCACGGTGTGGGCGCTCACCACTCCCACCCTGCGCGATCTCGCCGAGGACGAGAGTACGCCCGCGCCGGAAGACGCCCGAGCGGCTGCCGATGGCGAAAAGCCCGCGCCCTCCATCGCCGAGCGTCCCGCCGCCTACGCCGCAGCCGCCAGCCGGCCGGCGCCCTCCCTTTCACCCACCGCCTCCTGCAACACAGAGGCCGCCCCGTGCAACTGAGGAGTGCAGACCTTGCACCGAAAACGTGAAGCGGGCACACTGGCATCGTTCGAACATCATGTCTGAGCGATACCGAAGGAAGCCTATGAAGCTGACCGTTGAAGAGCACCCCAGCCTGCCCGACATCGAGGTGGATATCCGCTGCCCCGCCGTCGACCGGCGCGTGGAGGCCATCGTGGCTGCGGCGAACGCCGCCGAGCGCCGCCTGATCGGCACCGACGAGCACGGCACGTTCATCCTGGATCCGGCCCAGGTGCTCTACGCGGAATCGGTAGACGGGCGCACCTTCCTCTACGGGCGCGACCGCGTGCTGGAAAGCCCGCTGCGGCTCTACGAACTGGAGGCGGATCTGGCCGGCAGCGAGTTCATCCGGGCGTCGAAGTCGCTGCTCGTGAACTTCGACCACGTGCGGGGCCTGCGCCCCTATCTGAACGCACGGCTCGAACTCATCTTGGAAAACGGCGAGCACGTCATAGCCTCGCGCCAGTACGCGCCCGCCATCAAACGTAAGATCGGCCTGTAGCCCATCGCCCGGCAGCCGCATCTCGGCCGCCCCCCCCCGCTGCACCGGCTTCGCCCCGTGGAAAGGAAGCTCTATGAACCGCATTCTGAAAAGCGCTCTCGTGCGCGCCTGCGTCACCTTCACCGCCGCCATGGCCCTGTGGTGCGTGCTCGGTCTCATCTTCGCCGGACCCGTGGAGGGCGTCGTCATCACGCTCTCGCTTCTGGCGGCCTGCCTGCTGCTCGTCGCCCTGCAGGTCCTCTGGTTCACCGAGACCGTGCTCACCCGGCCGAGCTACCCGATGCGCATCGCGGGCTTCGGCCTGACAGCACTCCCGGCCCTCGCGGCCGCGGCGGCGCTCGGTGGCTGGTTTCCCGCCGACAACGCTGGCGCCTGGGTCACCTTCCTCGTCATCTACCTGGTCACCCTCGCCGCCATCACCGCCGGCTACACCATCTACTACCGCCGTACCGCCGGCAGCTTCGACGCCGCCCTCGCCCGCTACCGTAAGGCAAGAGGGGAATAGCACCGGGCGGGGCAAGTCGAGCGCAAACCCCGCCCTTGCCCCAGCCAGCGTGCAGGAGGCAGCGTCCGCGAACTCTCCTGGCCGCGACACCGCACGCTCAGCCGCCGCTACAGCTCGACGATGACGACTTTGATGCTCTCGTTCTTGAAGACAGGTTTGAGGTACTCGGGATCTCGCAGCTCGGGCAGCACCTGCTGAAGAGCGAGAAAGATATCGGCCGACGGTGCACGGCTGGCATCTTCCAAAGCGTATATCGTGCGCTCCGAAACGGCCATCCCCGTTTGCTCCGCTACTGCTTCCGCAAGCGCACGGCCGCGCGTGTAGCCATTCGCTAAACGCGCGGCCTTCAGCAACACCCCGTAGGCCTCCCAATCGATGACGCTGTTCTCTTTCGCCATAGCTCTCTTTTCTTTGCACTTTTGTTCAATCCATGCTATGATAATTTGCATTATAGTGCAAATTATATCGTTTGAAATCATCTCTTGAAAATATAGCTTATAGGCTATATTATAGGAGGCAGCCTATGTGGGAAGTCGAAACTCGATACATCGAATCCTGGCTCGATGATCAGGATACGACGACCGTAGCCCATATATTCGCCGCCCTCGAAATGCTCCAACGGGAAGAACCAGCTCTGGGACGACCTCTCGTCGACAGCCTGGAAGGTTCCTCGTTGAAGCATCTCAAGGAGCTTCGCCCTCCCACTCCGGGGCGGACGGAGGTTCGCATCCTCTTCGCCTTCGATCCATGGCGGCGAGCCATACTGCTCCTCGCCGGCGATAAGGCAAAGGGCAAAAGCGTCCGCGACAAATGGATCGGATGGTATCGCCAAGCCATTCCGCGAGCAGAGAAGGTATATCGGGAACACCTTGAGAACCAGGGAGAGCATCATGAGCAGCCTTGAAGCGTATATGAAAAAACGAAACATCTCCCCCGATCAGATGGAGGAAGCCCGGCGCAACGTCCAGGCTCATATCGATGCCTACAATCTGCGGGAAGCGCGCAGAGCCCAGCATATGACCCAAGCCGAGCTCGCCCGCACCATGGGCGTCTCGCAAAACCGGATATCACGTATGGAAAACGGCGACATCGGCTCCATGAGCTTCGATACCATCCGACGCTACATCGAGGCCGTGGGTGGAACCGTAACCCTTGTAGCCGATCTGCCGACGGGGCAAGTGAGCCTCGCCTAGCCTCCATAACCGCATATCCGGTTCCGGCGCCGCTATTCCCCTCGCAGAAACGGGCTCGGCTCGTCGCGGTAGAGGACGGTCAGCCCGTGCATGGCGCGGGTGACGGCCACGTACAGCAGGTGGCGGTCGGCCTCGTCGGCGTACTGGCATCCGTCGGCATCCAGCAGCACTGCCTCGTCGAATTCCAGGCCCTTCGCCAGGCGCACCGAGGTCACCACAATGCCGCCCGGGTAGGTGTCGGTCTCGTCGGTAATGAGGGCCGCCTCGTGGACGCGGCCGATGAGCTCGGCGTAGCGGGCGGCGAGGAAGTCCGACTTCGCGATGATGCCGAGGGTGCGGTGCCCCGATGCCTCCCACCGCGCCACCGCCTCCTCCACGGCCGCAAGCACGCCCGCGGTATCGCCGCAGCGCACGAACCGCGGCGGCGCGCCGTGGCGCTGCACGGGAGTGAGGCCGGCCACCGGCAGCACGCGGGAGGCCAGCTCGGCAATCTCGCAGGTGGAGCGATAGCTCGTCATGAGCCGCACCACGCGGGCACCCGGATAGCGGGCCGCCACCGCCTCGGGAGCCACCACGGGTCGCCCGTCCACCAGCTAGTTCACGTCGCCCAAGATGGTCTTGTCGCAGCGGAACAGGCGCACCACCGCCTCGTGGGCCACTGGCGGCAGATCCTGCATCTCGTCGATGACCAAATGGCGCACGGCGGCCGTGGCGGCAAACCCGTCGGGGCCGGCGAAGGCCCAGGCGCACAGCGCCAGCGGGAAGGCGTCCTCCCATTCCACCACGCCCTTCGACGCCATCTTGAGAAGGGCGCTTTCGCCCGTGTCGGCCAAAAAGCGCCGGTACAGGGCGAGCGGGCTCTTCGCGCGCATCATGCGCAGCAGACGCGACCGCAGCTCGCGGCGGGTCGGCATCGCATGGGCGTAGCGGCCGAAGGTCTTGCCGTGAGCGAGCTCCAGGGCATCACCTGCTATGAGGTCGAGCCGCTCCTCGAAGGGCACGGGCGCATAGGCCGAGAAGCGCTCGGCAAGCCATCCGGCACGGGCCACGTCCCCGCCGACGGCCAGGTCGTGCGGCTCGAACAGCGTTCCGGCCGCCCCCAGCTGTCTATCAAGCCACGCAGCGAGCGATTGCGCGAACTGCTCGGTGCCCTTCGCGCGGGCGCGCTCGGCCCGGGCGACGTCGGCCTCGTCGGCGAACGATCGGGCAGGCGCCACCTTCGCGATGCCCTTCAGAAGCAGGCTCGCCAAATCGTGCAGGCTCCACGAGCGCACCGGTTCCTCGCCGAGCTCCGGGAGCACGCCCGAGATGTAGTCGGAGAACACCCGGCTCGGCGACAGGATGGCCACCGACTGCGAGGAGAGCCGCTCCTTCTGGCGGTACAGCAGGTAGGCCACCCGGTGCAGGGCGATGGAGGTCTTGCCCGAGCCCGCCACGCCCTGGATGATGAGCGTGCCCGGTGCCTCGTCGCGGATGACGGCGTTCTGCTCGCGCTGGATGGAGGCCACGATGTCGTGCATCTTCGCATCCGATGAGCGAGAGAGCGCCTGGGCCAGCACCTCGTCGCGCACGCTGGAATTCGAGTCGACGGCATAGCGCAGCCGCCCGCCTTCCACGGCGATCTGCCGCTTGAGCGCGAGGGTTCCCGCGCGGCGCCCACCCGGCGCATCGAAGGCAGCCGGGCCGCATTCGAAGTCGTAGAACAGCGTGGCCACGGGACTGCGCCAGTCGGACACGAGGGCGTGGTTCTGCCAGGTGAAGGCGAAACGCCCGATATAGGTGGTTGCCTCGGAGACATCTCCATCGAGGAAATCCACCCGGGCGAAGTAGGGCGAGTCGAGCAGCTTCTCCAAGCGGCGGCGGGATCGGTGGGCCAGCGCGGCCTGGGCATCCATGCGGTTCAGCTCGAAAGCCGACAGGTGCGCCTCCTCCGGCGCCAGCTCGCCGCGGTCAGCCGCCAGCTGCGCCCCCGCCTCCCGATGGCTCGCCTCGGCGCGCTCGGCCAGATCGCGGGCGCGGCCGACCGAGGCATGAACCGCCGCGAGCACCTCTTCCAAATGGGAGCGCTCCTCGTTCTCGATATCCTCTTGCAGGTGATTGCCGGCCCGATCGCACGTCGGCTGCGCCTCCATCGCCCTCTCCTTCCTCTTCTGCGGCTCCGTTGAAACGAACGGCTCGGCCGTGGCGGCCCCGTTCGGGAAACCTGAGAGGTCGGAGGCGTGAGAAACACCGACGTCAAGGTGGGGAGGCTATGCTAGCGGCACCCCCGCGCCCGAAAGAGCCGCGGCACACCGACCTCCACAAGATGTTCACGAAACCCATCGAGAAGGGCGCTGAGCCGTTTTCTGGCTTGAAAACCACGGTTTTGTTACCGAAACCCCCTTCCGAGACGCAAATCGTAATACATCACCTGGGGAAACGACCTCCCATGTATTACAGCAATGCCCTTTTCGGCGGAATCCGGTAACAAAACCGTCCTTTCCGAGCCAATTCACGCATTTTTTCCTCGCAGACCCAGGACTCGGTAACAAAACCGTCGATTCCAAGCCACCTCTGGCCGCCACCAGCCACCTCCAGCTGCCGCAGAGCCACCTCGACACTCCGTGGCGGCCTGCGAGCGTATCTGCCGCAGCATGCACTGCTGCAAACACCTCCCCGTTTCCCCACCTGCGCGCATCGGTTTGCCAACAGAAGGCGGAGCGGCGCTCATCTACGACTTTCACCAGCGTATACCGAGCATTGTGCATTCACACGCCCCGGTGCGGAAGCGCCGTACCGCCGCACCGGCTCGACAGTCGACACGGCGATGCCGCGACGTCCCCGCACCCGGGCCCATCAGACAGGAGGCACCCCATGGCATGCACCACCCTGCTCGTCGGCCGCAAGGCGACCAACGACGGCTCCACCATCGTCGCCCGCAACGAGGATGGCGAGGACTTCTCCTTCGATCCGAAGAAGCTCATCGTCGTGAACCCGGAAGACCAGCCGCGCACCTACACCGGCGTGGCCAGCCACCTCACCATCGAGCTGCCCGACAACCCGCTGCGCTACACCTGCACCCCCAACGCCGACCCCGCAAACGGCGTGTGGGCCGAGACCGGCATCAACGCGGCGAACGTGTCCATGTCGGCCACCGAGACCATCTCCGCCAACGCGCGGGTGCTCGGCGCCGACCCGCTCGTCACCTACCAGCCCGCCCAGGGCACGCCCGGCACCCCCGGCTACCAGCCCGAAGTGCCCGGCGGCATCGGCGAGGAGAACCTGCCCACCATCACGCTGCCCTACATCACGAGCGCCCGCGAGGGCGTGAAGCGCCTCGGCGCGCTCGTGGAGCAGTACGGCACCTACGAGACCAACGGCGTGGCCTTCGGCGATGCGAACGACGTGTGGTACTGGGAGAACATCGGCGGCCATCACTGGATCGCCCGCCGCGTACCCGACGACTGCTACGTGGTGCAGCCGAACCGCCAGGGCATCGACCACTTCGATCTGGCAGACGCGCTGGGCGACCAGCACGACTACATGTGCAGCGCCGATCTGGCCGAGTGGATCAAGGCCAACGACCTGCTCATGGACATGCCCGCCCACGAAGGCGATACCGGCGAGATGGTGCAGGGGCTGCCCCGCTACTTCAACGCCCGCATCGCGTTTTCCACCTACACCTGGCTCGACGAGCTGTACAACGCCCCGCGCAAGTGGTACCTCTGCCGCCGCCTGACGCCTTCCGATGCGCGCTTCCAGGGCCCCGCGCCCGAGTTCGGCCCCGAGAGCCTCGATATTCCCTGGGCCATGCGCCCCGATAAGAAGCTGTCGGCATCGGATGTGAAGGATCTGCTCGGCACCACCTACGACGGCACCGAGTTCGACCCCTACGGCACCAAAGGCACGCCCGAGACGCGCCACCAGTACCGCTACGTCGGCATCGACCGCACTTCCGAGTGCTCGGTGCTCTGCATCCGCCCGAACGTACCGGCGGCCCTGCGCGGCGTGCACTGGTTCGCGCCGGCGTCGGGCCCCTTCAACACCGCCGTGGCCCTGTACGCGAACGTGAAGGCCATGCCCGCCTACCTGGACACGCCGACCGAGGTGACCACCGACAGCCTGTACTGGAACAACCGCCTGGTGGCAGGCCTTGCCGACCCGCAGTTCTTCGAGAGCTACGAGGCCATCCAGGGCTATCGGCTGAACACCATGGCCCAGGGCTACCAGTCGCTGCATGAGACCGACGCCAAGCTCGTCCAAATGGCAAAAGAGGGCAAGGCGAACCTGGACGACATGGACGACGCCACCGTGCTCGCCGAGCTGGCCGCGGCCAACGAGGCGCTGATCGCGAAGGTGCAGCCCCAGACCCGCGCCCTGCTCGGCGCCGTGCTCGACCAACGCACGGTGACCATGAAGAACGCCTTCAACATGAACGACCACTGAGCCCGCGCGCATCGCAGGCACCAGGCGCCAGCGCGCGGGCGGCCGCCGCAGACGCCGCCCACCGGCCACATGCCGCAGGCACCGGGCGCCCACCGCAGGCGCCGGGCTCGCATCGCGCAATCGGCTCGTAGCCGCGACGCGCACGGCCGTCCGTGTGTCGCCCCGTTAACCGTTTGATGCCAAGGCCCTCCGGCGGGTAGCTGCCAGAGGGCCTTATCGCTTAGCATGGGCCTCATCATTTACGCACCGTCAACGAGCAAAGGAGCAGCCATGCCCATGAATCCCGTGGTTCAGGCCGTTATCAAGGCCATCACGCTCGTGCAGCCCGACGTGGCTTCCTCGTGGGACGCCCAGCGCAAGGTGGAAGATGCCGCTGGCAAGCTCACCATCGCCGACCCGCGCTGCCGCATCGACGAGATCACTGCCACCGCCGACGACGGCTACGAGATACCCCTGCGCGTGTTCACCCCGCTCGACATCGACTTCTCGCTGAAGTCGGGTCTGCACGTGAACGAGGATCATCGCGGCACCATCCTGTATATGCACGGCGGCGGCTGGGCCAATGGCGACGTGGACTTCTACAGCGACGCCTGCATGCGCACGGCGCTGAAGCTGGAGCGGCGCGTCATCGCCGTGGACTATCGCCGCAGCCCCGAGTGCCGCTTCCCCGTGCCGCTGGAGGACTGCTACGCCGTGGCCCGCCAGCTGTTCGCCGGCGCGCTCATTCCCGATGCCGACCCCGAGCATATCGTGCTCATGGGCGACTCGGCCGGCGGCAACCTCACGGCTGGGGTGAGCCTTCTGGCCCGCGAGCGCGGCGACTTCACGCCCCACACGCAGATTCTGCTGTACCCGCTCACCTACAACGACCACAGCGAGAACACCTTGTTCGACTCGGTGCGCGACAACGGCGAGGACTACATCCTCACCCGCCGGGCCATCGTGGACTACATCGAGCTGTACCTGCGCACGCCCGAGGACTTCCACGATTCCCGCTTCGCGCCGCTCATCGCCTCGTCTTTGGCCAACATGCCCCGCACTCTCGTCATCACCGCCGAGTACGACCCCTTGCGCGACGAGGGCGAGGCCTTCGCGGCCCGGCTCGACGCCGAGGGCAACGAGGTGGCCTGCTTCCGCATGACCGACGGGGTGCACGGCTACTTCCTGTACCCCTCGGTGCTCTCGCTCGTACGCGACACCTACCGCCTCATCGCGCACTTCCTCGACGGCGACCCCATTCCCACTGAAGGCAAGCTCCCATGGCTGACGCTTCTTGGTACCGACTAGACAACGTCGGGAAGTTCTACGCCGCCCAGGCCGGTGGGAACACCCAAACCATCTTCCGCATCGCCGCCACCATGGCCGACGAGGTGGATGCCGACGCCCTGCAGCGGGCACTCGACGCGGCCGTGGCGCTCTTCCCCGGCTTCAACGTGTGCCTGAGAAACGGCCTGTTCTGGCACTACCTGGTGCCCGCGCCCAACCCGCCGCGCGTCGAGCCCGAGGTGCTGCCGGTGTGCTACAACCTGCACGCCGACCCCTCGAGCGTGCTCTTCCGCGTCACCTACCACGCCCGGCGCATCAACGTGGAGGTGTCCCATATCATCTCCGACGGCCGCGGTACCTTGGAGTTCGTGAAGGCGCTGCTCGCGGCCTACGTGGAAGCGCGATACGGGGCGCCCGCAGCACCTGCGCCTTATGCCGGCACCGAGGCGTCGAAGACCGAGGACAGCTTCTCGGCCCACTACGACCGCGCGGCCGCCGGCACCGACGCGCAGCCTCAGGTGTTCCACCTCACGGGATGGAAGAACGCCGACGACCCCGTCTACCTGGAGCTGCACTACCCCGCCGATGCCGTGCACGCCGCTGCCAAGGCCGCGGGCGCCACGGTGACGAGCTACCTCATCGCGGCGGTCATCTGCGCCCTGCGCCGCGAGATGCACGGCGCCGAGCGCGAGCGCGCCATCCATATGGACGTGCCCGTGGACCTGCGCGCGCTCTTCGGGTCCACCACCCTGCGCAACTTCTTCGGCCTGGCCTACGTCACCTACGTACCGGGAGATGCCGACGAGCCTGTGGCCGTCATAGCCGCCGAGGTGCAGCAGCAGCTGGCTGCCGGCACCCAGCCGGCGTCGCTCAAGCGCCGGGTGATGCGCATGGTGAAGCTGGAGAAGAACCCGCTCGTGCGCGCGGTGCCGCTCATCGTGAAGGATGCGGCGCTGGGATTCGCCGCCTGGCGGGCCACCCGCGAGGTGACCTGCACCGTATCCAGCCTGGGCCGCGTGCAGCTGGACGACGCGGTGGCCCCCTACGTGGAGGGCATCAGCGCGCTCACCTCGCCGGCCGGGCTGAACTTCATCCTGTGCACCTGCGGAAACGACCTGTGCATCGGCATATCGAGCCGCTTCGTGAGCCTGCGGACGGCACGCCACCTGGTGGATGTGCTAGCCGCCGAAGGCCTGCACGGCTGGGCGGCCCTCAACAAGGACGACGCGCAGGTAGATGCGGCTCTGCGGGAATCGGCGCTGGAGGACCGCCTCGCCGCCATCGGCGCCACTTGGCGTGATCACGCAGGCCGTGCCCCCGCCCGCGATCAGGGACGGGTGGAAGTGCGCGCGAAGGGAGGCCGCTCATGAGGCACTGCGACCGCTGCAACCTGGACTACGCCGGCGACCTGGCCCGCTGCGCCCTGTGCGGCGCTCCGCTTCGGGGCGAGGCTACCCCATCGCCCTTCCCCGTGGCGGCGTGGCAGCGCTTCCATCGCACCGTGCACCGGGCGCTTATCCTGGTGATTCTCGCCTCGCTCGTCGTGGCGGCCATCGTGTGCGCCGCCTTCGGTCTGCCGGGCCTCCTCATCGCGCTCGCCGCGGGCATTGCCGCCTTCATCGTCGTGAAGCTTTTGCTCACCCAAGGGCCCTTGGGCACCAAGCTCGCGAAGTTCTTCTCCATTCGCTGAGAGAACGCCAGGCGGCCCCGCAACCCTACCCCAGCGTGGGCGTTCCCAGCACGGCCAGCACGACGGCGGCCGCCAGCACGAGCGCGCACACGGCCAGCGCGCCCCAGTCGCCGGCACGCAGCGGGTAGTCCTTGTAGCCGCTCTCGCGGGTGCGCAGGTTGAAGCCGCGCACCTCGGCGGCGATGGCGGCCGAGTTCGTCTTGCGCACCGAGCTCACCAGCAGCGGCACGCACAGCGGAATCATGAGCCGCACCTTCTTCACGAGCGACCCGTCGAATTCCACACCCCGGGCCGTCTGGGCCTCCATGATGCCGGCCATGTCGTTCATGAACACGGGGATGAAGTGCACCGTGCTCGTGAAGGTGAAGGCGTACTTGTAGGGCACGTGCAGCTGCTTCACCGCCGAATTCGTGATGTCGTTCATCTTCGTCACGTAGAACACGAGGAACAGGGGAATGGCCGCCGCCATGAGCCGCACGATCACCGTGAGGGCCGCCAGCAGGCTGCCCGTGCCGACATAGCCCCAGGGCAGGGGCACGAGCGGCGTACCGTGGGGTGTGGTGAGCAGGATGACCACCGCCAGGATGAGCGAGAACGCGAACACCGCCTTGCACAGCCCCGCTGTCTCGCGGCCGAGCCCGCAAGAGACGGCCATGGCAAGCGCTGCTGCCAACAGCACGAGCAGGAACACCAGGTTGCTCGTCACGAAGCAGGCGATGGCGAACAGCACGGCACCGATGAGCTTCGCGCAGGGGTTCATGCGGTGCAGAAAGCTGTCCCCCGGCACGTATTCCAGAAACTTCGCCATTATCCGATCGCCTCCACTTCCACCGCCGTCGCTTCCACACCGCGCGCCGCGGCCACAGCCTCCACCATCTGGGGCACCGTGTCGGCCTTGGCCACGGCCTTGGAGCAGCCCTCATCGCGCCCGAGGATCATGGACACCTCGGTCACCTGCGGCGGCAGGATGTGGGCCTCCTTCAGCACGCGCCCGTCGCGCAGCACGTCGAAGGTGGCGCCGTCGGCCACCACCTGCCCGGCAGTCATGGCGATCACGCGGCGCGCGAAGTCGCCCACCACTTCCATGTCGTGGCACACCATGATGACGGTCGTGCCGCTCTCGTTCAGCTCGCGCACCACGTCCATCACCTTCACGCACTCGCGGAAGTCGAGGCCGGTGGTCGGCTCGTCCAGAATGATGGTCGGCGGCGCGAGCACGATGATGGAGGCGAGCGCCAGAAGCTGCCGCGTGCCGCGATTCAGCAGGTAAGGCTCGGCATCGGCGTCGAAGCCGAAGCGCTCGATGATCGCGTCCACGCGCTTCTCGGCTTCCGGCCCCTCTTCGCCGAGCGCCTTGAAGCCGAAGAGCAGCTCCTCGCGCACGGTATTGCAGCAGATCTGCCGATCGGGGTTCTGGAAGAGGAAGCCGATGCGCCGCGCCAGCTCGCTCGTCTTCAACGCGGTGGTGGGCACGCCGTCCACGAGCACCTCGCCAGCCGTGGGCTTCAGAAGCCCATTGGCCAAGCGCATGGTGGTCGACTTCCCCGCGCCGTTGGTGCCCACGAAGGCCACGAAGTCGCCGTCGTTCACCGTGAAGCTCACGTCGTTCAGCACGGCGAGCTCCCCGTCGTAGGAGGCTGACACGTTCTTGAACTCGATCATGCGAGCACCTCCTTCAGCGCTGCGGCGGCCCCGGCCACGTTGCGCACCGTCGGGCCGTCGTAGAGCCCCTGGGCGCCCAGGGCGTTCATGAGCGTGGTGGCCCGCGGCACGTTCACGCCGAGGGCCAGCAGTTCGTCGGAATGGGCCAGCACCGCATCGGGCGTATCGGCGAAGCGGATGCGCCCCTCGTCCACAATGACGAGCATGTCGGCATAATCGGACAGAAGCGCGATCTTCTGCTCCACCACCACGACGGTGGTACCGTGTTCGCGAGCATAGCGGGCAAGCAGGTCGAACACGGCCACCGACGAGGCCGGGTCCAGTTCGGCGGTGGGCTCGTCCAGCACGAGCACGCGCGGCTGCAGGGCGATGACCGAGGCCACGGCCACCTTCTGCTTCTGGCCGCCCGACAAGCTGTCGATGGTACGGTCGCGCAAGTCAGCGATGCCCATGGCGGCAAGCGCCTCGTCCACTCGCGTGGGAATCTCGTCCTTGGGTACCGCGAAGTTCTCAAGGCCGTAGAGGATCTCGTCTTCCACCACCGTGGACACCATCTGCGAGTCGATGTCCTGGCAGACGCTCCCCACCACCCGCGAGATGTCGGTGAGCGACGCCTCCACGGTATCGAGTCCTTCCACGGTCACCGACCCGTAGAAGTCGCCCGGGTAGCAGTGCGGGATGATGCCGTTGATGGCGTAGGTGAGGGTAGACTTCCCGCTGCCCGCGGCCCCGGTGATGCCCACGAAGCACCCATCGGGAATGGAGAGCGTGATGTCGCGCACCACCGGCGCCTCCCCCTCCCGATACCGAAAGCTGAACTCATCGAACTGGATCATAGCTGCTCTTCCTCAATAGCTTACTTACTTCTTCAGGACCTTCTTCAGGGGCACGGCGAGCACCTGAACGAAGATGCAGTTGAACGTGGCAGTGCCCAGCACGATGGCCACGTAGGCCGCCATGGCCACGGCGAAGTCGCCGCCCACGGACACCACGTTGATGTAGACGGACAGCGCCGCGAACGTGAAGCCAGACACGCAGGTGGAGATGAAGGTGTTCACGAGCGGATTGATGTCCAGCTTGCCACCGATCTTCATGGGCACGTGGATGAGCAGGCCGCAGGCGAGCGCACCCAGAAGCTCCGAGGGGATGTTGAGCAGCGGCGTGGCGTTCAGCATCGGGATCTGGCACACCAGACCGGCGATAAGGCCGATGGCAAGCGACTGGGCCACGTTCGGGCGAATGATGATGATGGCCAGGCAGTAGGCGGCGATGATGAAGTTCGGCTTCATGCCGAAGGAGGCGAGCAGGCTGCCCACGGTCAGCTTCAGCACGGCACCGGCGGCCAGAAGCACGGCCACCAGGATGAGGTCCTGCACCTGCAGTCCCTTCTTCTCGGTCGCGGCAACGGTGCGCTTGGCGCCGGCGGCCTGGACGGGAGCATTCTCAGCGTCGGCGGTCATACGGAGTTCTGCCATGTCAATCAGTCCTTTCTCGGGCGGCTTCCTTACCGCCCCTCGTGCTCGCGCCTGCGAGCGTTTCCTGTGTCAGCAATTGCCCCGTATCCGACGCCTTGAGAGGTTCCCGGCTTTCCCCAACAAAAAGGGATCTGTCCTTTGCTTAAAGGACAGATCCCTTGATCTGCGGTGCCACCTTTAATTGATCCGCCGAAGCGAACCCTCTCACGAACGGGCCATCACCCGCTCTGCCTTTAACGCAGGCTCACGGTCCAGATACTCGGCCTCGCCGGAACAAACGGCGGTGGGCCTTTCCCCTTTCCCTCGGCGATCCATTTACCCTCTGGCGTTCTGCGGGAATCTCAGCTGCGCCCGCTCTCTGTGAGTGCCCGGATGGCTTGATCTTCGCCTCATCGGTTTAAGGTATATTCAATTGCTGGGTCGTACTTTAGCACAGAAATCTGAGCGCGCAACCCCTCAATTTCCCCACCATCCGCCAACGGCCCACCCACATCACCACCCTTTCGGGAAAGCGAAAAGCCCACCTCGCGCAAAGCGAGATGGGCTTCCAGGCAGCAATGCGCAACAGCGGAAAGCTGCTACACGATCTTCTTTCCCAGGACGGCGGCCAGGTCGCGCAGCTCGGCGATGAGCTCGCGGAACTGGGCCGGCGTCAACTGCTGGGGGCCATCGGAAAGGGCCACCGGCGGGTTCGGGTGCACCTCGATCATGAGCGAGTCGGCACCGGCGGCCACCGCCGCCTTGGCCAGGCTCGGCACCAAATCGCGCTGGCCGGCCGGATGCGATACATCGATGCACACCGGGTACAGCGACTGCTTGTGGATGACCGGCACCGCCGCGATGTCCAGCGTGAAGCGCGTGGCCGTCTCGAAGGTGCGGATGCCGCGCTCGCACAGCACCACGTTGGTGTTGCCATGGTCGGTGATGTAGTCGGTAGCGGCCAGCCACTCGGCAATGGTGCCCGCGAAACCGCGCTTGTACAGCACCATCTGGTGCGTGTCGGCGGTCACCTCGCCGATCTTCTTCAGCAGGCTGAAGTTCTGGAAGTTGCGGGCGCCCACCTGCAGGCCGTCCACGTAGTCGGCCACCAGCTGGCAGTGGGCCGAGTCCATTACCTCGGTCAGCGTCTTTAAACCGTAGGTGTCGCCGGCATTCTTCATGATCTTCAGCGCCTCTTCACCGAGACCCTGGAAGGAATGCGGGTTGGTGCGGGGCTTGAACGCGCCGCCGCGAATCCAGGTGAGCCCCAGATCGGCGATGCACTCAGCCACCTCGTTGAACTGCTCGGCAGATTCCACCGAGCAGGGGCCGGCGTAGATGGTGATCTCGTCGGTGCGCTGCCCCAGATCGGGAAGAGGGGCGATTTTCACTTCTTCGCTCATACGGACGGCGTCTCCTTACTCACTCGAAGGATGGTCTCGTAAATGGCGCGAAGGTACTCGTTGTAGAGCGGACCTTCGTTGTAAGAGGCGATCTTGGCGAAGATCTCCTCCTCGCGGCGGGCGTCATAAAGACCCATGTGGGCATCGGGCTTAAGCCCGCGAATGACCAGAGAATGGCTGGCGCGCTTGTTCAGAAGCGCCACGAGCTGACGATCGATCTCGTCGATCTTCTCGCGATGCTTCTCGATCTCCGCCAGGGCGCTGGTTTCGTCTGACATCGCAATTCCTTTCCTGAACCAAAAGCTTTAACGAGCGTGGCCGCATCCCCCTGCAGGCAAACGGCCCTCGTGTGCGCACCATAATAGCAAAGACCCCCGCACGAGCAGGGGTCGAAGGGAAAATTATGCATAGAAGCCCCCAATGAACAGCCATCGGCAAAAGCGAGCGAGCACCGCAATTCAATGCGGCCGCTTCGGCCATCGCCATAGGGAAGGGATTCAGCCATCGTCGCAAGGGGCCACTTCGACCATCCCCGTAGGAGGGTCAGCTTCGACCGTCCCCGTAGGGGGCGGCTTCAGCCGCCCCAAACCCCCGACCCCCACATATCACCCATGTCGGCATATCTGCGCCAACCAACACCCGCCCCCCCACGACATCAACCGCGCAAGCAGAACGTCCTGCCGGGCGTCTAGTGTGAATGGCTGGCCAGCGGTCCGTGGCTCTCGGAGTCGCGCTGATACCACTCGATGAACAGATCGATCGCACCGTTGGCGATGAACGCGGCGCCGAGCACCAGCACGAAGGTCATGGACGCACCCCACGGGTTCACCACAATGAGCACGCCGCCGATACCCACGATGACGGCCGCCGCCAGCACCGCAATCCAGATGCTACTGCCGAAGTTGCGCAAGGCGAAGGCGCGCACCACGTTCACGATGGCGCACAGGATGAGCACCACGCCGAGTACCACCGAGAAGAAGCCGGCGATCACCTTCGGAAATGCGAAGGCGATAACGGCGATGATCAGGTAGAACACGCCGCTCATAAGAGCACTGGGGTCGCGGTAGCGCACGCTGCGCTGGCGAAAATAGGACGCCGTGCCCGCTATGCCCATGAGCGCGAGCGCCACGCCGAACAACATGATGATGCCCTGGATGGTAATGGACGGATACACCATGAGAAACAAGCCGAAACCGATGCACAGCACCGCCTGCACCAAGTTGTTCGACCGCACAACGTTCAGAAACTTCTCCATGGCTGCTCCTATCGCCCGGCGCCCAAAGCGCCTTTGCTCCCGCCCGATAAGATCACGCCAGCCGCCCTCCCTTGCGGCCACGATCAATCGGAACTTCTCTTATTGGCGATATGTTAAAGCGCCTGCACAAAATCGACCGCACGGGCGCACCTGTTGAAAACAATCAGTTAAACAGTCACCTTTGCTGACACCCACCCGTAACTAATGGCAACAACCCGCAATGGATTTGTTACCTGTTTGTCAGCTCCAGGGCTCGGATTCTCTGTTTCCGGAATACATCAGCCCTCCATGCTGGCTGGCCCGAATTCTAGTTCCAATCCCAGCTCATCGCAATAGCCCTGGCACCCTTCGAGCAGAACGGGGAAATCTTCTTCGATAACCTGCCAGATAATGTCTGCATTCACATCCCCGTAGGCGTGGGCCAGGCGATTGCGAACGCCCTTGATCGCCCGACGCTCGAAATCGTAATGGGCCAGCGCGCTATCGCTGAGCGAACCCGCTTCCTCGGTGATGCGCAGCACCCGATTCATGATAGCCTCAGCGAACAGCTGGTCGGCATCGGATTCGGGGCTTTTGAAGCGCTGCTCGGTAATCCCGAGCCGCGCCATTTGACCCCGCGTCTCCATGATGAGATTGAATATCTCCTGCACACGCGCGAGATCAGTGGCCTTTGCGCTCATACACCAGCACCTTCTCCCTCTCGATGGCTGCGGCGAGGTTGGGGTTTTTCACCTTCCGCGCTGTGACCACATCTACATCGCGCCCTGTCACGCGCTCCACATGCTTCTGGAATTGCGCGACTTCGAACAGGCTGAAGGGGGCGGCCTTGTCGTATTCCAGCCGCACGTCCACATCGCTCTCGGCGGCAAAATCGCCGCGCGCGAACGAGCCGAACACATAGCCGCAGGTTATGGCCTCGTACTTCCCGCATTCCTGCGCAACAGCAGCCAACACCCGCTCGCGTTCCTCCCCTTCACGAGACTCCTCGGAGGTCGCCTCCTGCAGCACTGGAATAGAAGCTGGCGCAGAATCCCGCAGATCGCTAAAGCGGATGACGCGGGGACACAGGGCGGCATAGCGCTCAACCAGCTCTTCCCCTTCGTACCCTTCGGCGATAAGGCGACGCAGCACGTCAAGAGAGACGCCTTCATCCTCCACCTTCAGCGGTTTGATGAGTAGCCCCTCATCCGTTTGCTCGATGAGAGCATAATCGGTGAAGCCCATGTCTTTGTAAGCTTTCGCGGGAATGGTGATCTGCCGCTTGCTGGACACTTTAATCCGCTGCGGCATCGCACGTGCCGTATCGGCCATGGCACCCTCCTTACCAAGCGCTTGGTACCAAGTTGCAAGGAGAGTATAGCACGAAAGTGCCCCTGCCGGCTAAGCGGCAAGGGGCTTCAACGGAAGGGACGATACGACACGGGGGTCCTAGCCAAGTTGAGAGCGATGGTAGGCGAGCAGGGCACGGGCGAGGATGAGCACGTGAGCAAAATAGCCGTCAGGATAGGCTGCCTGCACCTTTGCCTCCAGTGCTTCAATCCACCCGAGCGGATGGTCGTCGATAAAGGCCGCCACCTCCTCATCGGAAAGCTCGCGCACCAAGGCCCCCTTGTCGGGAGCGGCATCGGCTTCCCGCGCCGCCACCTCACTCGCAACGGTCGCCATATCGTACGCCCAGGCGCGCCGACGGCACATCTCCGACAGGCACAGAAGCTCGATGCCCAGATGATCCTCGTACTGGTTGGAGGGACCAGCCGCCTCGAGGCCGAGGGACCGCAGCACCTCGCGCATCTGGAAGGTTGCCTCACCGAAGCCCACCGAGGCGCCCTCGCGACGATTCATCGTCTCCCAGGGAGGAGCGGCCGGCGAGGGCGGCCCGACGAACAGCGCCGTGTACTCCACCGATACATTGGTCACATTCTTCTCGCGACCGACGCCAAGAGATCCGGCCCACAGGCCCAGAGCGTCGGCAGCTTCGGCCACATGCTCGTCGCCGAAGTCGGGGAACGCACCCCAGAACTCCGGATCGAGCCCCACATCGGCCGTTTGCGACATGGGCCGCAGCAGTGAGTTGCCCAAAAAGGCGTAGGCATCTGCCAGCGCATGCCAGCTGGCCGCATTAAGATAGCTCACCGTTCCCCCTTTCGAAAATGCGGGGCCCCATTGCCGGAAGCCCCGCCGCACGTGTCGCCGTTATGCTGTCAGCGGATCGAAGTCAAGGTCGGCAGCCGTCGCGGAGGCGCGTCCCTCGACACGCTCCGACTCCGAGGCCGGCACCAGCAGCTTGGAGCCCAGCACCATGAAGGCCAGTGCTCCCAGACACGGCATGCCCACGACGATGAGCACCTCGGGCACGGTGGGCGCATAGGCGCCGGCCAAGGCCCAGCCGCCGCTGGAAAGGATGCCCGGCGCGCCCTCCACGTTCGGCACGAGAAACGACGTGAGCAGAAGCCACAGGCGCTTGCAGAGCACACCGGCGATCACGAGCACGCTCGCCCCCACCACAAGCCCCGTGCGCTCGCGGTTCTTCGCGAATACCAGCACGAGGAACGGAACGACGAGGCCGCCGACAATCTCGAACCAGAAGAACGGTGCGGTCGGACCGCTGGTCATGAGCGCCAGCGTCTCGGCACCAGCAGCTCCGGGATAGGCCATGGTGAGCACCTCGCAGAAGATGAAGAAAGCATCCACCGCAATGCAGGTGGCAAGCAGACCGGCCAGTGAGGCTACAAGCTCGCGAGAGGTGTCGAACAGGCGCGCCTTCTTGAGCGCCGCCAGCACGCACAGCAGCAACGCCAGACCCGAGTCCATGGCCGAGGCCACGAAGATGGGAGCCATGATGGCCGAGTACCAGCCCTCCTTGGCCATCTGCAGACCGAAGATCCAGGCCGTCACCGAGTGCACCAGAATGGCGCAGGGCAAAGCGAAGCGCGAGATGACGGACACCGCCCGGTCGTTGCCCCGGCGCATGTTCACCAAATACAGCACGTTGATCACCAGGTACAACGTGATAACGCATACGTCCCAAATAAGCGGCGAAGTGGGATTCGGCCCCGTGAACAGACGCCAAATGCGCTGGATACCGCCCAGGTCGATGAGAATGAACGCGCCGGCCAAGCAGATGCACACCGTCGACAAGATGATAGCCGGCATGGCCACCGCCTTGAAGCGCTTGATGTGGAAGACGCTCGCCGAGGACGCCACGATAAGGCCACCGGCCGACAGGCCCACGAAGAACATGAACATGGTGATGTAGAGGCCCCACGACACGCCGTTGGACATGCCGGTCACGGCCAGGCCGCCCATAAGCTGGAAGAGGTAGGCGCCCACGCCGGCCACCGCCAGCACCGCGAGCACGGCGGTGAGCGGTTTGTTCTTAGTCAGAAGTTCCATAATGCCACTCCCCTAGTCGAAGTAATAGACCTGCGGTCGGGTACCCTGCTCCTCGAGAAGCACCCCGGCGCCACGCTGGCGAATAACCTGCGACACCTCGGAATCCGGGTCGTCCAGATCGCCGAAGATGCGCGCGCTCATCGGGCAGCACTGCACGCAGCGCGGCTCCTCGCCGCCATCGGTGCGCTCCCGGCACAAGGTGCACTTCTCGGCCACGCCCCGCGCTCGCTTGGCAACCTCGTCGTCGCCGTAGGCGAAGTCGGGCACGTAGACCGGCTCGTCCCAATTGAAGGAACGCGCGTTGTAAGGGCAGGCGGCCATGCACATGCGGCAGCCGATGCACTTGTCGTAGTCGATCTCCACGCGGCCCATCTCGTCCTTGTAGGTGGCGCCGGTGGGGCACACCCGCTCGCAGGCCGGGTTCTCGCAGTGCTGGCATGCCAGGGGCAGGTAGGTGCGGGAAAGCGCGGGATACTGGCCCAAAGCGTCATCCTCCACGCTGCAGCCCTCCGTCAGCACTCGATTCCACCGGATGCCTTTGGCCACACCGTTCTGCATCTTGCAAGCATAGGCGCAGGTCTGGCACCCAATGCAGCGGGTTTTGTTGATAGCCATTCCATACTTAGTCATTTGTCTCACCTATGCCTTTTCCACTTGCACCAAAGTATCGTTGTAAGGAATCTGCGGACCATGGAAGAGTGCATATCCCCTTTCAGGCCGCACCGAGTTGGTAACGTTTTGCAGGAAACCGTCTTTGTAATAACGCGTGTAAGTGGTTTCCGCCATAAAGAGCACACCTGGCTGCAGCGAGCGATTCACCAAAGCGGTGGCCACAAACGAACCACGGTCGTTATACACGCGCACGTCGTCGCCAGTGACAATTCCGCGCGCTTCTGCATCTTCCGGTGCAATGTTGATGCGGGGGCCGAAGTCCTCCTGGAACCATTCGGAAGCGGAGTAGTAGGCATGAATGCGATAGCGGCTCTTTCCCTGGGTGAAATACAGCGGGAACTGCTCCTTCTTGGGATTGCTCTCATAGGCCTCGTTAGCGTCCTCGTACACCGGCAGCGCTTGACCAAACTCGGTCAGATACTCGTAATACAGCTCAATACGCGTAGTAGGCGTAGGGTAAATTTGTTCCACTCCGCCATCGGGCATGTAGTCATCCCCTGTTTCTGGCAGCTTCATCACCCCGCCGTTGGATAGCAACGCTTCGTAAGTAAAGCCTTCCATACGGGGATCCAAATCCGCAACCCCCTCAAGACAACGGCGTGCCAACTCTTCATAAGTCTTGGGCAGCAGATCTTCCAAGCCCCACTGAGCCGCCAGCAAACGCTCAATTTGCAAGTCGCTTTTTGACTCGAACATGGGTTTTACCATCCCGTTCGCCAAAGTTACATAACCTCGGCTATCACGCAACTGCTTTACACTTTCCTCGCACTCAAACTTAGTACAGGCAGGCAACACGATGTCGGCATAGTCAACGGCAGACGAGTGATAGATGTCAACGATTGCGTAAAAATCGAGCGACTTCACCCAATTCAGCATGTCGTTAGCAGATGCCGCCTGGAGTGTGAAGGCGTCTCCGAAGGTTAGGGCAGCACGAATTTTGTTTTCCTGGTAAGGCATATCGTACATGGCTATGGGGCTCTCAACTTCTTGGTATTCCTCAGGAAGCTCCCAGCTATTCAGCGTTGCAAAAGGATCGCTGGAGCCAAAACCAACGTACGAGGCAAATCCTGCTCCCCTTTTCCCGTAATTCCCTGTTAGGGCCACCAATATCGCAGCTGCATGACCCGTTACATCTGAATTTGTATACTTATCTACGCCTCCCAGACCGTAATCTATGATGGCCGGACCGTTATTGGCGTAACGGTCTGCCAGGTTTACGATAGTCTGAGCTTCAATTCCAGATGTTTTTTCAGCCCAATCATAGGAGATCGTACTAACCCACTCTTTAATAAGCGTGAATTCCGTTACCAGTTTCTTGCCCTCGAACTCCCATTCGCCTTCTAATGCGGGCACAGCCGCCGGGTCATCATAGAGCGTCGGTCCGTCAGTGATGGTATCCCACACAAAGGGAGCCCCCACCACTTCCTCCCCCACCACCGTCGGATTGGGAGTCACAACCTCAGCGCTGCGGAAGCTCTTACCGGTATCGCGATCCACCAAATACGGACAAGAGGTATGGGCCATAACAAACTCTTCGTCATACCAGTTGTTTTCAACGATTGCCTTGATCATTGCCTGGATAATAGCGGCATCTGTGCCTGGACGAACTGGCAGCCATTCGTCCGCCTTTGCCGCCGTGGGAGTAAAACGGGGGTCGATGCATACTATATAAACACCAGCCTCCTTGGCGTCCATCAACGGGGCAGACCATATTATGGCGCTTTCTAGAGGGTTGTGACTAAGCTCGATAATCGTAGATGCGTCCTTGAATTCCCAATGAGAACGCGGCGACGCTGCAGCCAAATCCGGACCAAATGCTGGAGCGATACCATTAGCCCAACCGTTATCTATACCATGCAATCCGCCGGAATCCGCTTTTAAAAGTTTCCCGATAAAATCCAAACCAATGCTGGCCTCGGTTGCCTTTCTGATAAAAACGGAATCTTCGCCGTATTTTTGTTGAGCTGCCTTCAAATTATCAGCAATCGTCTTAATAGCTTCGTCCCAGGAAATCTCCTCGAACTTACCTTCACCGCGCTCGCCCACACGCTTTAGCGGCACCTTCAGTCGATCCTGGGAATAGATGTGGTTCACTTCGTTGATACCACGCAGGCAAATAGTGGAGTGCCGCTTGTCCACCAAATCACTCGGCTCTATAATGGCAACCTTTTCATCGCGAATTACGCATTTCAAAGTGCATCCCGTCAGGCAATGGAACTGGTGGCACAAATGAGCCGTGCGCTCCTCCCCCTCCGCATGGGCCGAGGTCGGCGCCAGCGTTGCCGTGCCGAGCGCCAGGCCGGTCGCACCTGCGACACCGAGGCCCGCGGCTGCGGCACCGGTCGTCTTCAAGAAGCTTCGACGAGTGAGGCCGCCCGTGGAGCATTTCGCTTCGGACATCTCTCCTCCTTCATTCCCGGGGACCTCGCTTTGCGCGAGTGGCACCGCCTCTTCTCCATGCAGCGGTCTTTACCGTCCCCTCAAACTGGTATTCCCGAGAATTGGCCAAATTCCTCTGGCGGCACTATAGCAAATTGTCCTATGACAATACAAGAGTTATCATAGGACAATTTTCAGAGCAGATTATCTTTCTTGAGGATAAATATTTGGCTACTTCACCTGACCGTGATGCACAATTCCGTAGAGCGCTGCCACATCATTCTCTTCATCGTACTCGTATACCAAGAGAAAAGGCTTGAGATCGAGGGTCAAGCACCTGCTGCCAAATTCGCTCTTAAGCCATGGGCGATTCAAAGTCGATCCAACGGTGGGCACTTGCTCAATAAGGACGACTAACTCTTCCAGACGCTTCTGAAGTCGAGCAGATGTAATCTGGCGAACACTCCTGATGTACCGGTCGGTTACTCGCAGCTCAGTCATTTACGCCCCAAGCCTCGCGCATGCGGGCAATGGCACTCTCCGAACCAACCGTGTAACGCCCCGCAACAATATCTTCACGACCCTCCTCGATGATTTCTTGCAATTCTCTCTCAAAGAGAGCAGCCTCTATGGCCCTGGCTTTTTCTTGGGCCAGCACCTCCTCGGAGCAGAACACATACGCGGCATTGCCGTTCTCGGTAATGTGAACTACCTCTTCGGCAGCTCTGTCCTTGATCTCCCTCTGCTTGGTCTTCAGTGCGGCGAATGAATAGATGGGAGTGGGCTTAGGAGTTTCGTAGGCAGGAAGAGGCATAGTAGATCCTTCCAAATTAGATACTTAAATCGGCACCTATATAGTATCCGAATTAGCTTCCATATTCAATCACGATATCACATCAAAAACTCAGAGCTAGCACGTCAGCTACCCCTTGAGCAGGTCGCCCACACCCTCGTTGAAGCCCTCGGCGAAGGCGCTGGGGATGAGGGAGGGCCTACCGGCAAAACGCTTTCAGACGTTCCAGCGCTGGAGCCGCATGCCTGCTGCCAGCCTCGGGATAAAGCTCGGAGGCAATCGCGATGCCCTCCTGAATATCCTCCACCGCCCCATCGAGAACCTCGCTCGCAACACGAGAAGGCAGACCCCACGAGCGCGCCTCAGCCTCAATATTTTCTCGCTCAATTCGGTCGATGCGGATGCGCCCGTCGATACGCAAGCCCATGAACAGCACATTCGGCGTGATTTCTAGGGCCGGCACAACGTCGTAGAGCGGTGCGAGACGAATCGTGTCGCCGTCGTGGAGCAGCGCATAGTTCTTGGCATGGGCGTCGGTATTCCCGAGAACTACATTCACGAAGAGGTGCCGCAGGAGCCGCTTTCGCTCTTCCAGCGGATCGACTGCGTAGCGGGACAGCAAATCGGCAATGCCCTTGTAGGTCGGATCGCTTTTCGTCGGCGACGCTGTAGCTGCGTACTTGCGTCCCGGCTCTATGCCAAGGGCCTGTGCGCAGTCTTCTTGGTGCAGCCGCACGAGGCCTCCCTCGATTTCAATCCGATCGAAACGCTCTACGAGCAACGTGAGGGGCGCTTCAGGCAGGTCGAGAAGAGCTGAGCCAGCCGTTTCCGTCACGTGGCGAGCAACCTCCATCCCCCACGCTTCCCCTTCCACCAGCCCCGCGAGTCGTCCTTGGGGCTGGGGCTTCAAGATATGCGTCGAAGGAGCTCCGTCCAAAGGGAGCGCTGCCGAGCTCAGGGTCCGGTGGCCCGCTTCGATCTCGGCCCAATCCTCCGATCCGATAATTACGCAGAGCTTCTCCTGGAAACCGCCAAGGGATACGCGCAAGGAAGAGGCGTCGTCGTAGGGGTGCGACGGCAAGGCAGCCAAGCGGATCGCCAGCTCCTCAGGCGTCAGCCTCTTTTCGCGAGAAAGCTCCTGGCTCGCACGAGCCAGCGCCCAATCTTCCCGAGGCATCACCTCAACAGCACCGGCGCACTCCCAGCCTATTTGGGCAAGCAATCCGAAATAATCGCCTTCAGCGATGCCGTAGAACCGCCGCAGCTCATCGAGTCTCGCGTCTTCGGGCAGCAGTCCTGAGAACCAGGAAAAGGTTCGCAGGGCATCGAAGGGCCGCTCTTGCACGCAGAGCGCCGTTGAGAGCAAGGGCGAGAAGGGGTGAGTCGAAGCGACCTCTTCTGAAAACGTGAAGCGAGCACCGTTTTTCGTGCGGACCAATTCGCCGACTTTCTCGCCAGCGAGGCGCACTTCAAGGGATTCAGAATTCATACCCGACTCCCCTCTTCGTGCGAACGCGGAAACGCCGCTGCAAAAGCGGCGTCCTCATGCACTTCCGCCCGCGCGCCCTTAGGAAGAACCACAAGCTTTAGCCCCAAATCGCTCACAGCGCGCATGAGTGTTTGGGAGCTGACGCTTTTCCCGTTCTCAAGAGCCGAAAGCGTGGCGTGGGAGGCGCCGATGATCTCCGCGAACTCATCTTGGGTGTACCCTTTTTCCTTGCGCGCCTTCTGGAGAAACGATCCCAGCTGATCGAGGCCGTACACATTAGTCCAATTCATCGCGAACCTCCGAATTCATCAAGTTTTCTTGATATTATCTCATATTTCAGAAATGTCAAATATTCTTGATGAAATGGAAGAATAGCATGGTTGTCAATTATTTTTGATACCTACCCCTTGAGCAGGTCGCCCACACCCTCGTTGAAGCCCTCGGCGAAGGCGCTGGGGATGACGACGGTGCCCTTGCCTTCGCGCAGCGACTCGTTCAGCAGGTGCATGGTGCGCAGGCGCGCCACAGCCTCGTGGTCGCCGATGAGTGCCTCCATCTCGTCCAGAATCTCGTAGATGTCGCGCTCGGCCTCCATGAGGATGATGCGGGCCTTCTTGCGCTGCTCAGCCTGGGCCTCCAGGCTCATAGCCTTCTGCAGGTCCTTGGGCAGCAGGATATCGCGCACCTCCACCGAGAGCACCGTTATGCCCCATGGGGCCACCTTCTCCTCCAGTACGCGCTTGAGCTCGCGGTCGAGCTGCTCGCGGCGAATGGCCACCTCGGCCGCACTCGCACGCCCGAGGGCATCGCGCAGGGCGGTCTGGGCCGCCATCTCCACGGCACGGGTGAAGTCGCTCACCTCGGTACAGGCCGCAGCTGCGTCCCACACGTGCCAGAACAGCACCGCATCCACGTTCATGGGCACAAGATCGGCCGTGAGCGTCTCCTCGGCGTAGAAGGTGGTCACCCGCGTGCGCGTGTCCACCCGCATGGTGTTCGACTCGATGACGGGCCACGTCCAGAACAGGCCCGGCCCTGACACGCGGTTGAAACGACCGAGACGCAGCACCACCACGCGCTCCCACTGCTGGGCCACATGGCAGCAGCTAATGGCCACAAGCGCCGCCAGAGCCGCAGCCACGATCGCCCCGAGCGTGACGCGCCCGACGACCAGCAGCCCGATGCCGAGCACGGCGGCCAGAACGAGCGCGAACAGCACCGCCGAGAACAGCAGCACGCCAGCTGACGAGGCGCGCTCCCCCACCACCTCGGTGACCCCATCGGGCGCGACGCGGAACCGGTCCTCTTCTTTCGATCTGTTCTTGAAAGGCATGTTCACTCCTTTAGCTTCCTCGCCATGGCGCTACTTCAGAAAGGCTCCGTTGCACCCGCCCCGCTCCTCGGCAGCCAAGCAGCGCAAAGCGCTCCAGCCCGCGGCAACCAGGACGCAAAGGGCGCGGCAGCAGGGCGACTAAGCTCCCCTCACTTCACGCCCCGCCGGTTTCTCAAAGTCGATGATATGCGCGGCCACCTCGCCGCGGCCCTTCGCCTCGTCGTACTTCAAGCGCTTGATCTTGCGGCTCATCGCGTGTTCGATGTCGTCGTAGCCCATGCCCATCTCACGGCATGAGGCGATGCACTCGCTAAGCACCGCGTCCACCTCGGCGCGGCCCTCACCGCCCTCCTCGGCGGCCATATCGGTCACGAACACGCCGCGGCCGCGAGTCGATTCCAAATAGCCATCGGACACCAGACTCAAATACGCCTTGTTCACCGTGTTGTAGTTGATGGATATCTCGGAGGCCAGCCCGCGCACCGTGGGCAGCTTGTCACCCGGTCTGAAATAGCCGTCATTGATGAGGTAGGCGATACGGTTTCGCAGCTGCACCCACAGGGGTAGGTCGCTGGATTCGTCGATTTCGAAGGGAAACATGGGAGCCTTTCTCTCGCAGGAGGCTAAAGCAAGCCCACAGCAGCGGGCACAAGAGCAGCGGACACGACCGTTGCGCGCAAGCAGACGCCCCCGATAAGGACACCCGCTGCCGACGCCAGAAACGCGGCCCGCCTGCCCAACGTCATGGGGGCGGCCCGGGACGAGCTTGAGGCAACCGAGGCGATTCCGTTGATGGTCAGCGGCACAACGAGCCCGACAGCCACCAAGCCCGCCCAGAACGCCAGCGCATCTGGCCCTGCGAGCAACAGGCGCACCGAGACGAGGGCGGCGGCATCGGTGGACGTGGGGGCCGCATCGGCCGACCCGGCGGTCGCCGTGGCCCATACTGCAACCAACCATGCCACCAGCACCAGCACCTCGGCAACGATAATCAAGCCGTCGATGCGAACGAGCATGCGCAGCACGCTGGCGAAAGCGCGAGCGCCCCTTCCCAGCAACGTGCTCGCCAGCACCAGCGCGATGCCGCACGAGAGACTCGAGAGCACGAACATCACCGGCAGCCACAAGTTGTTCCACAGAGGCACCGAGGCCATGCTCGAGAGCAACAGCCCCGTGTAGGCCATGACCACCAACGAGACGACGGCCAGCAATACGCCCAGCACGCGAAGGGCCATCGGGGCGGCCGGCACCATCCCGCGCCACGCCAGAGCAGCCAGAACCCCAAGCCCGAAGCAGGCGGCAAGGGACCACGCCCCCAAAACAAGATAGTTCGTCAGATCGGAAACCACGAGCAGCACCAGCCGATCGGGACGCCCCACATCGGCCAAAAGGCAGATCATTCCCAATGCGAGCACCACAACACCCGCGGTAAACCCCGTTCCGAAAAAGCGCCCGAAGGGCCGCCCGCACTCGTCAAGAAAACGCGACGCAGCGCACAAGCGCAGTCGATCGCCATCGACGAGCAGCGATGCGACGGCCATAACCGCGCAAGCGCCGGCACCGGTGCCCCCGAGAAACAGGTAGGCCACGACCAGCTCGCTGAACACAGACCTCCCCTTTCTCGGCACCCGCCCATGCGGAACCATTCCTTGGAGGTCAGATTATCATAAGACAATTCAATTGACTACGGATGAAGCGGAATCCGCGACGTCGCATGCGCCCTACAGCAGCACCTTCACGCCGAAGTAGGCGAGCACCACGATGCCCACGATGATGCGGTAGACGCCAAACGCGGTGAAGTCGTTCTTCTTGATATAGCCCATGAGGAACTTGATGGAGACGACCGACACCACGAACGCGGTCACGATGCCCACCGCGAGCACGGCGATCTCGGTGGCCGTCATGGCCAGGCCCACGGCCAGCAGGTACTTGATGAGCTTCAGCACGCCCCAGCCGAACATGACGGGAATGGCCAGAAAGAACGTGAACTCGGCCGCCGCGGTGCGCGAGCAGCCGCAGAGCATGCCGCCGATGATGGTGGAGCCCGAGCGGCTCGTGCCCGGGATGATGGCGAGCATCTGGAAGCAGCCGATCTTCAGCGCCGTCTTCCAATCGATCTCGTCCACGGTGCGCACACGGAACAGGGCCATCTCGGCATCGTCGCCGTCCTCGCCCGGCCCCACGGCCGGCACGGGCCGCGCGTGGGCACCGCGGGGAGCGCGGGGCTCGCGCGATGCCAGCCAGGCCGCCTCGCGCCTGCGGTTGCGCCGCTCCAGCAGGATGAACACCACGCCGTACACGATAAGGGCCACGGCCACCGTCCAGGCGTTGTAGAAGTACTCGTTGAAGAAGTCGTCCAGGGTAAGGCCGATGGCCGCCGCCGGAATGCACCCGATGGCCACCATACCCCACAGCCGCCACGTACCCCGGCGCTCGGCGACGGTCTTTCTCGGCGAGAAGGGATTCAGCTTGTGGAAGTACAGGATGAGCACGGCCATGATGGCGCCAAGCTGGATGACCACGAGGAACAGCTCGAGGAACTCCGCCGACACGTCCAGCTTCACGAACTCGTCCACCAGGATCATGTGGCCCGTGGAGGAAATGGGCAGCCACTCGGTGATGCCCTCCACGATGCCGATGAACAGCGCCTTCAGAATCTCGATGAACATATCCATGGGAACGCCCGCACCTCTTCTCGTCGGAATATCGCGGCGGCAAGCGAGAGGATCCTCGAGGCCGGCCGCGCAGATGGAGCTGAAATCGTACCACGGGCGCCCGAGCGCTCCCCCACTTCCCAAGAAAGTCCACGTTTGGAACAGCGGGGGCGGCGGATTGCGACCATTGGCAACGCGCTTCTAACGTTTCAATTCCTATTATAAATCATTGCTTTTTATTTCATATATATCGGAACACACGAACGCGGGCAGTGCTATGATCGATGGCCCGCACAAGACGCGAAGAGCCGTCGCTCCTTGGCAGACGCAGCCCAAATCCCCCACGCCCCGGGGCTCCTCCCCGCGCTGAAACGCGCCCTCGCGAGCTTCGCCCGCGAAGGGCCACCGCCGTCGATAAGGAGCACGCCATGCAAACCCACGCCAGAACCGCCTCGCTCGCCAACAACCTACCCACGGCCGACCGCCGCCTTCCCTCGCCGACCCACCGCCGGCACAGCGCCCAGCGCGTCGCCGACATCCCCGCCGCCGAGGGCGGCGCCGATGGCACCGAGCCCGCCCCGGCTCGCACCGGTACCTCGCCCGCACCTCGCCCCCGAAGCCGCGCCGTCCTCGGAGGAGCCCTCGCCTGCCTCGCCGCCAGCTGCCTGCTCGCCGGGGCCGCGGGCTGCATCGCCCTCGGCGCGCCATCGCCTCTCGGTCTTGCGCACACGGCCGTCGCCATCGGGGGCGCTGCCGGTGCGCTCGGGCTCGTGGGCATCGGGGCCATCCTCGTCCTGCGCGCCCGCGGGCTGCGCGCCGACGAGGAGCGCCGTCGTCTGCGCAGTGCGCGCATCCGGCGCGAGCTGGGCCGCTTCGGGCTCACCCCGCGCGAGGCCGAGGTGGCCGAGCTCATCCTGGATCACTGCTGCTACCAGGACATCGCCTGCGCCCTCGGGCTCTCCCCGCGCACCGTGCAGTTCCACGCCTCGAACATATTCCACAAGGCGTCGGTCGCGCGGCGCCATGATTTCGAGCGGCTCGTCCTCGCCGAGGAGGAGCCCCGAGACGCCGATGGCGCGCCCTACGAGCATATCCGTCGCATTCGACGGGAGGGGAAAGGCGGCGAAGGGGTATCATAACGCCGTCTAGCACCCGCGTCCCGAGGAAGTGCCGCCGTGACCCCATCTGCCCCCACGAACCGTTCCGCCGCCCCCGCCGGGCGCGCTGCGGCTATCCACGAGCAGCACGGGCGCGGCCGGGATGTCCCGGGCGACACCTGGGTGCACAACCTAGAGGCGGCCTGCGCGCTGCTCATCGCCTTCGGCTGCCTCATCTCCTTCGCCACGGCTGCCGGGTGCCTGAATGGCGCGCCCGCGGTGCACTGGATCCAGGACTGCCTGCTCACGCTACCCTTTCCCGTGCTCTACTTCGCGAGCGGGTACCTCTACCAGCGCTACCGCAGCGTGCGCACGCCCCAGGCCTGGGCGGCGAACCTGCGGCGGGAGGCCGTGGTGCTGCTCGTGCCCTTCGCGGTGTTCACCGTGCTGAGCCTGGCCGCCAACGGCCTCGCGGGCGACGGCCGCCCGCTCACCCCCGGAAACCTCCTCGACGCGCTCTTCGTGAGGCCGGTAGCCCCGCTCGGGTACTTCCCCGTGTGCCTCATCCTCATCGCCATCACGCCCACCGCGGCCAGCCGCCGCAACGCCTCGCGCCTCCTGCTGGGGGCGCTCGCCCTGAAGGCGGCCATCGTCGTGCTCCTGTCGGCGCCCGCCACCGCCCCGGCCGCCGGGCAGCTCCCCTGGATCGTGAAGGCCGTGGCCGAGAGCTGGATCTGGTTCGCCTGCGGCGTGGGCGCGTCGCTCTTCCAGGTGTTGCCACTGCTGCGCAGCCGCGAGAAGGCCTGGGCGCTCGGCGCGCTGTGGGCGGCCGCCAGCGTCATCACCTTCCAGGCCGGCTGGCTCGGCGAGGCCTCCCACGCCATCCTGGACGCCATCGGCATCGCATGGCTCACATCGCTGTTCTCCTCGGCCTTCCGCTCGGGAGCCCAAAACGCCTTCTTCGGCTTCGTCTCGCGCTATACCATGGCCCTGTGGCTTGTGGCCCCCGTCGTGCTGAAGCTGCTCGTCGCCGGGCTGACGGCCGCGGGCCTCACGGCCACCGGCGCACCGGCGATCTGCCTGGGCGCGGGCATTCTCGCCGGCTTCGGCGCTCCCGTGCTCATCATGGCCGCCCTCGAGCGCATCGGGAAGCTGGGCTTTATCGTATACCCCGCGCGCTACCTGCCGCCCGCACCCGTCCTCATCGAGCGCAAGGGCGTGCGCTAGCATGGGCACATCCGCCGCGCCCGGCTCGCCGGCGCTCTCTCAGGCCGTAAGCGCCGATGACCCCCACTTCAATCCCTTCCGCTCCATGACCGACGGCGAGCTGCGCGACCCCAAGCAGCTCGTGGGCCTCGCCCGGGCCTGCGATGCCGACGCCGACGCGAACCGGCTCGCCGGCGGCCTGTTCATCGCCGAGTCGGCCAACGTAATCGAGCGGGCCCTGGATGCGGGCTGCACCCCCTTCGCCGTACTCACCGACCGGCGCTGGGAGCGCGCCGCCGCGCCCCTTCTCGCGCGCATCGCCGAGGTCGCGCCGGCCGCGCCCGTCCTCGTGGCCCCGACCGCCGAGATCTGCGCCATCACCGGCTACCGGGAGACCCGCGGCCCCCTCGCCGCCTTCCTGCGCAGGCCCGAGCCGCCGCTGGAGGAGCTTCTGGCCGGCGCCCGTCGCGTGGCCGTGCTGGAGGACATCACCAACTACACGAACATCGGCGCCATCTTCCGCAGCGCCGCGGCGCTCGGAGTGGACGCGGTACTGCTCACGCCCGCCTGCCACGACCCGCTCTTCCGCCGCGCCTCGCGCGTGTCCATGGGTGCGGTGTTCCAGGTGCCCTGGGCCCGCATCGGAGACGGCCGCGACTGGGCGGAGACGGGGGTGCGCCTCTTGCGCGAGCACGGGTTCGCCACGGCGGCCCTGGCGCTGTCCGACGACTCCATCCCCATCGACGACGCGCGGCTCGCCCGCGCCGAGAAGCTGGCGCTCGTGCTGGGCACCGAGGGCGACGGACTCGCAGAGCACACCATCGCCGCCTGCGACTGGACCGCGCGCATCCCCATGGCCCACGGCGTCGACTCCCTGAACGTGGCCGCCGCGAGCGCCGTGGCCTTCTGGGAAACCCGCTGGCGGGGCTAGAAGCCGCCCGGCAATCCGAGCGCGCCGGCGAGCGCGGCCGCAACCCCCACCGCCGCCACGCCGACGGCCACGAGCGCAATGCCGGCCACCCTCGGCCGCCATCCGCGCAGCAGCCACGCGCCCGGGGCCATGCGGCGCATCACGCGCACGTCGGCGAGCAGGAGGAACAGGCCCGTGAAGAACGGGTAGCCGAACATCCAGTATTGGAACATGAGCAGCCATAGGGGCCACGCGACGTAAGGGCCCTCGGGGACGAAGGGCATCATCGCGAGCACCAGGGCGAACAGCAGCCACAGGACGAGGAGCGCGGCATCCCAGACAAGGCCCGCGGTCTCGTGGGGCGCCATGGTGGCGAAGCCGCGCCTCACGCACGAGGCGAACCGTCCCTGAGGAGGACGGGGCGGGGCCGCGTCGCCGGAAGCCGGTGCCGCTGCCGCCATCGGCACCGCGACCGCCGCCAGAAACGCCGCCTTCAGCTCGCGCACGCTCTGGAAGCGCGCCCGTGGGTCGAAGGCGCAAGCGCGGACGAGCACGGGGCGCAGGCACACAGGCACCTCGGGGCCCGAAAATCCCGCAGATGCCACCGACGGGTCGGGATCGCGCTCGCACACCAGGTAGTACAGCAGCATGCCGAGCGCGTACACGTCGCTGCGCACGTCGGTCTGCCCGTAGCCGAACTGCTCGGGCGGCGCGTAGGAGCGGGTTCCGAAATGGGTCGTGTCGCGCGGGGCGCCGTCGCGGAAGGCCCGCGCGATGCCGAAATCGATGATCGTGAGGCCCTCCCCGCCCACGATCACGTTGGAGGGCTTCAGGTCACGGTGGATGATCGGGGCGGGAAACTGCTCGTGCAGCTCGGCCACGCCGTCGCACAGAGGCGGGAACCACCGGCGCGCCAGATCGAGGGAGGGATCGCGCTCGTACACCTCGTCGCGCAAGGTGCGCCCGGCGACGTACTCCATGACCACGACCACCTCGCCGTCGGCCACGTGCACGTCGTAGATGCGCGGAAGGTGCCGGAAGCGCCGCCCGTCGCGCTGGGCCGCGAGCAGGTGGCGGTAGGCGTCCCCCAGCGAGGCCTCGGCACCGATGCGCTTGCGCACGAAGGGCCCGAGCTCGGCGGCATTGGCGCCCACGAAGTAGACGACCTCGGTCGCCTCGTGAGGCGATGTCTTCAGCACCTCGGCGACGCGGTAGCAGTCGTCGCGGGCGAGAGCGTCCAGATATGCGGCAAGCGGGTCGTGTTCCATAAGGCCCATGGTAGCAGACGATCGCGCCACGGCCTCCCACGCCTCGTCCGACATGCCGCCGTTCCAGGCCATCGCGCCGCCGCGCCCCATCGCCTTGCGCAGGCAGGCGGCCAGCCGCAGGCGCGAAAGGCGCGCCGCGTAGCCCCTACCCGATCGTCGCCTCCCCGAAGCGGTAGAGCTCCTCCTCGGTTTTCTGCAGCGTGTAGCCATGGGTGATCGCGAAGATGATGATGGCGTCGCGGCGGTTCTTGCAGTACAGCTCGTTCGCCCCGCCCGCCTGCAGAAGCCGGTTGGCCTCGCGTAGCGTGAGCCCGAGCGCGAAGGCGATCTTCAGCAGGTTGTCCCGCGAAGCCCGGCGCGCTCCGGTGAATATCTGGTAGCCGAAGGTCTCGTTCAGGCCCGCCTCCCGCACCACGGCGGCGCGCTTGAGCCCGCGCTCCTCCAGCAGCTGGTTCAGGTATCCCGACAAATCGCGGGAGCCCACCTCGTGCCTCCCGATGAAGGCGCACGGATCGGGCGCCTCCAGCAGCTCGGCCAGCATGTCCTCGGTCAGCGGCTCTTCCACCCGTCTCTTCCTTCTCCGTCGCGCCATTGTCGTAGCCGTATTCTAGCGGCGCCCCGCATCTACCGCGATGCGGGGCGCCGAAAAACTCCGCCGAAGCAGCCCTTAGGCCACCGAGAACGTGGCCTCGGCCAGAACCGTGTCGTCGAAGCTGATGAGCTCAGTGACCTCCACGGTTACATCGCTCGCATCCTCCAGCTCGTAGCCGATCTCCACCGTCGCCGACGAGCCGGGCTTCACATCGCTCAGGTACTTCTCGGAATCCCAGTCCGACCCGATGGCCGTGCTCAGCTCGACACCGTTCTGGAACACCTGGGGGTGCAGGGCCACCATGAAGCTTTGGGCCTCGTCGGAGTTGTTCGTGAAGGTGTAGGTGACAACCGCCACCGGCTCGCCCTCGTAGTCCTCGGTCACCCGGCAGCCGTCAATGGTCACCGCGTAGTCGGATGCGGCCTCGGCCTGCTGGGCGGCTGCCGGCTCGGCATCGCCGGATTGCGCATCGGCCTGCTGGCCGGCCTGCGCCGCACCGGCATCATAGCCCGACTCCTCGAGCGCCTGGTCGAGCGCCGCGCTGAAGGCAGCCTGCATGACCAGCACCAAGACGACGGTGATCACCGACAGCACCACACCCGCAATGGCGAGGCCCTTGCCGCTCTTCTTGCCGCGGGTAACCCCCACGATGCCGATGATGCCGAACACGATGCCGAGGACGGCCATCACGAACGACAGGTTGTTGACGATCGGCAGAACCGAGGTCGCGATTCCCACGATGCCCAGCACCAGCGAGGCCACCGCCATACCCGAACGGGGCAGCTTCTCCATATTTCGCTCCTTCTCTCAGAAAGTTTCTCCTAAAGGGACAGGAAGTGAGGGTATCGGTTCTCGCGCGCGGTTTCATTAGCTGCCAGCTAAGGTCGGGCATAAAAAATCCCGAGCGCGGGCGGAGCGCTCGGGACTGGTCGAAGGGGGGAAGGCCGGACGCGGCCAGGCGGAATGCGCGGGCCCCGCGGGCATGGTGCGGCCCACAGGGAGGAGCGGACGTGCGGCGCGGCTAGCTCAGGTCCACCTTCGTGCGCACGAGATGGGCGGACAGGGCCAGCGAGCCCACGATGACGCCGATGTTCACCATCAGCTGGACGAGGGAGACGGCGCCGAGCATCGCATTCCACGAGCCGGTGTTCCCGGTCATGGCGAGTACGCTGGCCGCCGAGAACAGAAACGACACCACCCAGCTGAAGCCCAGGTAGATGCCCACGGCGGCGGCCACCTTGTGACGGTGCGCCCACCAGGCTCCCAAGGTGAGGGAGGCGAAGGCGAGTCCCAGGGCGTAGGCGCAGGTGATCAGCGTGTTCACGAAGGCGAGCAAAAGCCCGGCCGCGCCGCCGTCCAGCGTGAAGGCGAACCAGCCGGCCGTCAGCGAGAGCACCCCGGCCACCGCCTCCATATCTCCTCCGCCGACGACGGCCACCATGGCGGCGTACAGGCCCATGGCCGTGAAGGCGAACACGGTCAGCAGCAGGTAGGCCGCCCAGAACTTCGCCATGACGAGCGTGCCGGCGCGCACCGGCAGCGTGAGCGTGAGGTAGCCCTCGTCGGTGAACATGGTGCGGTAGAAGCGCATGACCACGAAGAGGTAGAGCGCCGCGATGGCGGCCCAGACGAGGAAGCCGCAGAATAGCGCGCCCAGGAACAGCACCACCGTGGCGTTCGCGGCGAGCGCGGCCCCGGTCACGTACCCGCTGCCGTAGCCGGCCGCGTCGCTCACGGCCATGGCCGAACCGAAGGCGGCGATGCCCGCGATGCCGGCCGCCACCATCACGGCGAGCATGATGGCCGCGGGCTTCCACAACGAGCGCATCTCGTGCGCGAACAGCTTGCCTAGCATCGGAACTCCTCTCGGAAGTACGCATCCAGCGTCGTGCCCTTCTCCTGGGTCACGTAGGGCACCGGGGCGTGCAGCAGCATGGTGCCGTAGCGCAGCAGGATGAAGTCGTCGAGCACCGACTCCACGTCGCGCACCAGATGCGTGGAGAGAATGACGGTGGAGGCGGGGCGGTAGCCGCGGATGATGGTCGAGAGGATGTAGTCGCGGGCCGCCGGATCAACCCCGCCGATGGGCTCGTCGAGCAGGTAGAGGGCTGCATGGCGCGCCATCACGAGAGTCAGCTGCACCTTCTCCACCGTGCCCTTGGAAAGCGTCGAGCACGCGGCGGCGGGATCGACCCCCAGGCGCGCCAGCATATCGTGGGCCATGGGCCGGTCGAAGTCGGCGTAGAAGTCGGCGAAGTAGGCGAGCATCTCGCGCACCCGCATGGAGCGCGGGAAATAGGGGCGCTCAGGCAAAAACGAGACGACCGCCTTGCTCTCGGGGCCGACGGGCAGGCCGGCCACGCGGATATCGCCCGAGGTGGGATGGCTCACGCCGGCGACCATCTTCAGCAGGGTGGTCTTGCCCGAGCCGTTGGGGCCGAGCAAGCCCACGATGCGGCCCGGGGGCACCGATATGCTGAAGCGGTCGAGCGCCGCCCGGCCGCCGTAGGCCTTGGTCAGATTCTGGCACCACAGCGCCGGCGCCGGGCCGGCGGCGGCCGTGGGCTGCGGCGCAGCGGCTTGGGGCTCAAGGGCAACCACAGGAGACCTCCTCATCCGTCGGGTTTGCTGAGGCCATCCTAGCATCGGCGCGTCCGGCAGCGGCGGAATACCATCGAATGAGCGAATCGCCCATGCAAGGCGGGGCCGCAGTTTTGCGCGAAAACGCGCCGGCGGTTAGGCGCGCTCGAAGGCCCACAGGTTGGCGCACTGGGACAGCACGCGCTGCACGTCCCAGGTGCGCGCGCTGTTGGCCGGGCTGTTGGGATCGTGGATGACCAGCTCGCCGTTGTCGGCCACCCCCGCCACCACGAGGAAGTGGCCGGTGTCGGTGAAGTCGCCGGGGCGCACGCTGCAGATGACGGGGCGCCCCGCCTGAAGCTCGGCCACGAGCCGGCTCGCGTCGGCGGGCACCTCGTGGGAGGAAAGGCCCAGATCGGCGGCTCCCTCGGTCATGAGGCGCCAGGCCGTCAGGCCGCCTTCCACGTAGCCGCCCTCCTCGCTGAAGGCGGCCATGGCGGCCGGATCAAGGTCGGTCTTGCCCGTCAGGGCGATGTACACCATGGCCAGACTCGTCGGCCCGCAGCCCGACTCCTCCACATCGGCCCCGGCGTAGGGAGCGGCGCTGTAGTGGGGGTCTATCTGGTAGAGGAAGGGAATCTCCCCAGCGCGCCACTGGTCGCGCGGCGTGCTCACCGCCTCGGCGCCGTCGCCCGCGGCCGTCGGCGCGGGCACGGCGGCTCCGGTGGCCGCCACCACCGGTGCTGCTCCCAGGCCCTCGGCGTACATGCCCGCCAGCTGGAAGGCGGCGATGAGCGCGAACACCGCGAAGCCCGTGGCCGCCACGAGGCGCACGGCCCGCATGCCGCCGATGCGCCCCGCGGAGCGCGCCGGGGCGGATGCGCGACCCGGCGAGGTCGCCGTCCGGCGGCTCGGCACGGAGCGGGCGACCCGGCGCGACGCGGACGGCTGGCTCCAAGCATCGCGGCGGTAGGGGTTGGAAGCGCACGTCCCCTCGGAGGGGGCGGCGGAACAGGGGCCATCGGCTGGGTAGATAGTGGCGTTCATGGCGTCTCCTTCGTATCGTGATCCCACCTTACCGACCGGGCCGCTTACGTGTCCCATAGCAAAAGCTGACGTTTCGTTCCGGGACCTTAACTTTTCCTGAAGGGCCGCCCCACCGCCCCTTCTCGGGCTGCGCGGCGCGGGCGAATCGTGTACCATGGGACCCATGGAGAAACGAGCGCACATATTGGTGGTCGACGACGAGCAGGCCATCGCCGATCTGGTCGTGAACCTGCTGGTGGCCGAGGGCATGGACGCCCTGGCCTGTTACAGCGGCCAAGCCGCCCTCGACATGCTCGCCCGCACCCCGTTCGATCTGGCCATCGTGGACATCATGATGCCCGGCATCGACGGCTTCGAGCTGTGCGTGCGCGCCCGCCAGATGCGCGACATTCCCGTCATCTTCCTCTCGGCGAAGGACGAGGAGGCCGACCAGGTGGTCGGGTTCACCCTGGGCGCCGAGGACTACGTGACCAAGCCCTTCCGCCCCCGCGAGCTCGTGGCCCGCGTGAAGGCGCGCCTGCGCCGCCGGGCCGCGGCGGCCGCGCCGGCCGACTCGACCCTCATCACGGTAGGGGCCATCGAGGTGGATCTGCGCACGCACCTGGCCACCCTGCACGGCGAGCCTCTGCACCTCACCCCCAAGGAGTTCGCCATCCTGGCCCTGCTCGCCCAGTCGGCCGGCTCCCCCGTGTCCGCGGCCGACCTGTTCGAGGGCGCCTGGCACGAGCGCTTCGACGACGCGGCCGCGAACACCGTCATGGTGCACATTCGCCGCCTGCGCAAGAAGCTCGCCGACATCGACGCCTCCTGCGCCTTCATCGAGACGGCCTGGGGCGTGGGCTACAAGCTGCGCGGCGGCCCCGGCACCGACGCCCATGGCGCTTAAGAGCGAGCAGGCGCGCGTGCTGCGCCGCCGCGTGCTCGGCGGCCTCATCCGAAACCTCGTCCTGTTCACCGGCGGATTCGCCCTCTTCTGCGCGGCCGCCCAGGCCTTCGTCGTGCCCGCGGTGGCCAACTACGTGGCCGACTCCACCTCCTCCTGGCGCGCCCTGCCCTCCTCCGAGCAGTTCCAGCAGATCATGGCCGACCAGGGCTTCCTGCAGAACCCCGACCTGTTCGACATCTGGGTGGCCGAGAGCGCCGATGCCGGCTACTCCACCGAGGCGGGCAGCGCCGCCAATATCCGAGACGAGCTGAACGAGCTGCAAGATGCCATCGCCGAGTACGCCTCCCTGGCCGCCAACCCCGAGACCGCCGAGGCGGCCGACGAGATCGCCCGCAAGAAGGCCGAGGAGCTCGGCCTGGTAGAAGACGTGGCCGACGCGAGCGCCAACGGCGCGGCGGCCGGCGAAGTGCCCGCCGACGGGAACGACGAGCTTGCCGTGCACGTCGAGGGCTACGGCGATGCCGGCACCGCTGAGGAAGGCACCGGCGGGAACGAGGCCGACTTTACCGCCGACTCCCCCATCGGCGATACGCCCGTGCCGCTCGTCAGCTACGAGACCATCCTCGCCAGCGAGGACATCGATCCGACCCAGGCCAGCGCCGCCCAGGCAAGGGCCGCCCTGCGCGTGTCGGCCTCCCTGCAGGAGCTGGGGCTGCACCTGTCAGTGCCCTCCGCGCTCATGCCGCCGGACACCACCGAGCAGACGGCCACGAAGATCCTCGTGGCGGCCGCCGTCATGGGCTACGGCCAGGCCGATCTGAACGTCATCCTGGAGAACGCCTACCGCCAATCCCAGGAGCAGGCCTTCGACGCATGGCTGCCGCTCACGCCCGCCGAGGAGGCCAAGATGCTCGGCATCAACGACGAGCATCCCGTCTGGCAGATCACCCAGGCCGAAAACGGCGCCTACTCCATGCGCGACGTGTCGTTCTACACCTTCGTGAAGTCGTTCAAGCTGCCGCTCGTCGCCGTCTCCTTCGTGGCGGGGTGGCTCTTCATCATCTTCCGGTCGTTGAACAAATCGCTGCGCTACTTCGACGAGCTGTCGGGGGCCGTGGGCACCCTGCTCGCCGACAAGGAGGCCCCCATCGAGCTGCCGCCCGATTTGTCCATCGCCCGCAACGAGCTGACGGTCATCCGCTCCCAGTCGCTCGCCGACGAGCGGGCCGCCCATGCCGCCGAGCAGCGCAAGAACGAGCTCGTGGCCTATCTGGCCCACGACATCCGCACGCCGCTCACCTCGGTGCTGGGATACCTCGACCTGCTGCGCGAGACCACCGACCTGCCGCGGGACACCCTGCGCAAGTACGCCGACATCGCCTATACCAAAGCCGAGCGCTTGGAGCAGCTCATCAACGAGTTCTTCGAGATCACCCGCTACAACCTGTCGGCCATCCCCATCGAGCGCGAGACGGTGGGCGTGCGCCTGTTCTGCCAGCAGGTGGCCGAGGCCTTCTTCCCCGAGGCCACGGCCCGCAACATCCGCATCTCCATCGACGTGGCCGGCGCCGACACCTTCTTCGTGGATCCCGACAAACTGGCCCGCGCGCTCGGCAACGTGCTGCGCAACGCCGTGGCCTACGCCGACGCGAACTCCACCATCGCGCTGGCCGCCCGCCAGGACGCGCACTTCACCACCATCACCGTGGCCAACCGCGGCCGCGAGATATCCGAGGCCCACCTGGAGTCCATCTTCGAGAAGTTCTACCGCGCCGACGGGGCCCGCACCACGCGCTCGGGCGGGGCGGGGCTCGGCCTGGCCATCGCCCGCGAGATCGTCGTGGCCCACCAGGGCGACATCGAGGCGGCGAGCGAGCACGGCATCACCGTGTTCACCCTGCGCATCCCCACCCGCGGCGAGGCGGGCGCGCCCGACGTCCTCACCGGCTCCGGAGCCACCGGGGCGCTCTCCCGGCCGCCCCTGAACGCCGCGCCCGAGACCGGCCGCCGGGCCGGCCGCACCGCCTCCCCGCGCACCTCCGCCGCACAGGCCGGCAGGGGAAGCCGTGCCGCATCCGAGCGCGCTTCCGTCCCCGCCCGCACCTCCGGCGAGCGGGCCGTGCCGAGGCGAAGCGGGACGGCTCCGTTAAAACCTCGTTACACCGCGGGCCCCTCCGCGCCTACCGCTTCGCGCATGAACGATAATAGGCCCCGTTCCAGAAGCAGACACGCAAGGAGGCAACCTTGAACCCCATTCGCATTGGCATCCTCGGCTACGGCAACCTCGGACGCGGCGTTGAGCTCGCCTGCGCCGCCAACCCCGATACCGAGCTGGTCGGCGTGTTCACGCGCCGCAACCCGGCCGACGTGCACCCCTACGGCGAGAACGTGGCCGTGTGGAGCGCCGACGAGCTGGCTGATCACACCGACGACATCGACGTGCTCGTGCTCGCCGGCGGCAGCGCCACCGACCTGCCCGAGCAGACCCCGGCCGCCGCGCGCCTGTACAACGTGGTGGACTCCTTCGACACCCACGCGAACATCCCCGAGCACTTCGCCGCCGTGGACGCGGCCGCCCGCGAGACGGGGCATGTGGCCGTCATCTCCGTCGGCTGGGATCCGGGCATGTTCTCGGTGTCGCGCGTGTACGCGAACGCCATCATGCCCAACGGCGCCGACTACACCTTCTGGGGCCGCGGCGTGTCCCAGGGCCACTCCGACGCCATCCGCCGCATCCCCGGCGTGGTGGACGCGCGCCAGTACACCGTGCCCGTGCCCGCGGCGCTCGAGGCCGTGCGTTCCGGCGCGAACCCCGAGCTGACCACGCGCCAGAAGCACACCCGCGAGTGCTTCGTCGTGGCCGCCGACGGCGCCGACACCGCCGCCATCGAAGAGGCCATCGTGACCATGCCGAACTACTTCGCTGACTACGACACCACGGTCACCTTCATCACCCAGGAGGAGCTCGACCGCGATCACGCCGGCATCCCCCACGGCGGCTCGGTTATCCGCACCGGCACCACCGGCGAAAACGGCGAGAACACTCACGTGATCGAGTACTCCCTGAAGCTCGATTCCAACCCCGAGTTCACCGGCAGCGTGCTCGTGGCCTGCGCCCGCGCCTGCGCCCGCATGGCCGCCGCCGACGAGACCGGCTGCCGCACCATCTTCGACATCGCCCCGGCGCTGCTCTCGCCCCTCGCGCCCGAGGAGCTGCGCGCGACGATGCTGTAGGCCGCGGCACGATCGGCACGCAGCCCGCACTCCGCGGACGCGCGCCCGCGCCAGCACCATTTCGACACCAACCCAACGCTCCTTAGCGGGTCACCTCTCCAGGCGGCCCGCTTTCTCTTTCGCGCGACGCCTACTGGCGCACGGAAAGGCGCACGTCGTCCACTTCGCTGCCGGCATCGGGGTCGCGGAACACCGCACGGTCCACGCGCCCCGCCTGGGCCGCCACGATGGAAGTGACCACGGCATCGCCCGTGATGTTCACCGCCGTGCGGCACATGTCCAGGATGCGGTCGATGCCCATGATGAGCGCCACGCCCTCCAGCGGCAGCCCCACGGCGTTGAACACCATGGACAGCGTGATGAGCCCCACCGAGGGCACCCCGGCGGTGCCGATGGAGGCCAACGTAGCCGTGGCGATGACAGTGGCGTACTCCGCCGGCCCCAAGGGCACGCCGAACAGCTGGGCGGTGAACACCACGGCCACCCCCTGCATGATGGCGGTGCCGTCCATGTTGATGGTGGCGCCGAGCGGAATAGTGAACGACGAGATGCGCCGGTCCACGCCCATCTTCTTCTCCAGGGTCTCGATGTTCAAGGGGATGGTGGCGTTCGAGGTGGCCGTGGAGAAGCCGAAGGCGGCCACCGAGAAGAACTTCCGCAGGAACATGAGCGGGCTCATGCGGGCGAACACCCAAAGGAGCACCATGTAGGTCACGCCCAGCTGCAGCGCGAGGGCCAAAACCACCCCGCCCATATACTTCAGCATGGGCACGAAGGCCTCGAAGCCCACGTTGGCGAAGGTGCGCGCGAGCAGGCAGAACACGCCGAGGGGCGCCACCTTCATCACGAGCGAGGTCATCTCCATCATGATGTCGTTGAACTGCACGAAGAAGCTGTGCACCGTCTCCACGCGCCGCCCGAGGCGCGCGAGCACGATGCCCACGAACAGGGCGAAGAAGATGAGCGGCAGCATATCTCCCGAGGCGAGCGCGGCCACGGGGTTGCTCGGGATGATGCCGAGCAGGGTGTCGGCGGTGTTCGTCTCGGCCGCCTCGTCGAGCGGGGCCGCGTCGGGGGCGGGCGTGCCGAGGGCCGACATGTCCACCCCTTCCCCGGGGTTGATGAGGTTGCCCACGGCCAAAGCCAGCGTGATGGCCACCGCCGTGGTGAGCAGGTACAGAAGCAGCGTCTTCACGCCCACCGAACCCAAGGTCTTCGTGTCGATGGCCGCCGCGCCGCACACGATGGAGCAGAACACGAGCGGCACCACGAGCATCTGCATGAGCCGGATGAAGCCCTGGCCCACGAGGTAGAACACGCCGCCTACCAGGATATCGTCGCGCACGGCGCCGGCGGGCACCACGTAGTGCAGCGCCACGCCGCACAAAAGCCCTAGCACAAGCGCCAGAAGGATCTGGCTCGTAAGCCCGAGGCGCGGCCGGCGGCGCGGGCCCTTCCCGAGCTCGTCGGGTTCCTCGGCCGGTTGCAGGTGGTTGGTGAACTCCATGGCGCGCTACCTTGCCAGAAGGTCGTGGGCGGCCAGGTAATCGCGCACATCGTCCTGCCAGGCGGGCATGGCGAAGATGCCCGTCATGGTGAGCATGAGGTTCGCAAGGCGCACGGTGCGCGCGGCCGCCGGGTCGCTCTCGGGCACGAGGCAGCCCTCGGGAAGGCCCGTCAGGCGCAGCACCTCGCGGGCGAAGTCGTAGCGGCTCGTCACGCCTGTATCGGCGGCGTGGAACAGCCCGTATTCCTCGCTCTCGATGAGCGCCACGATGCAGGCGGCGAGCGTCGTCACCGAGGTGGGCGAGGCGAGCTGGTCGGTGGTCACGGGGAAGGGCGTGTTCGTGCGGGCGGCCATGAGCAGCGAATCGAGCCAATAGCCGGGCTCGGCGCCGTAGATCCAGTCGGAGCGCACGATGACGTGTTTGGGGTTCAGCTCGCGCACGAAGTTCTCACCGGCGATCTTCGACTTGGCGCATACGCTCTCGCGCGGCAGCGTCGCATCGAACTCGTTGCGCTCGCTGCCCTGGTCGGCGAACACGTCGTCGCAGGTCAGCTGCACGATGGAAGCGCCGACCGACCAGGCGGCGGCCGCCAGGTTGCGCGCGCCCATGGCGTTCACGCGGTAGGCCTGCACGGGATCTTGCTCGCAGGCGGCCTCGTCGGCCATGGCGGCGCAGTTGATGACGATGTTGGGCCGGTTGACGGACACGTACTGGAGCACCGCCTCGTGGTCGGTCACGTCCAGCTCGGTGTCGGTGGTGGTGATGAGGTAGTCGCCGTGGTCGAGCAGGCGCTCCACGGCCTGCCCCACCCGCCCCGAGGCGCCGGCGATCCAGATAACCTTGCGCGGTCCCATATGCATAGCTGCTCCCATCGACGAACGGTGCCGAAAAGCCAGCATAGAACAGCGGGCCGCCCCCGAGGGAGCGGCCCGCAAATACGTTTCTGGGAGGTAACCGGCCTAGAACTTCGCAAAGCGCTCCTGGCGCTGGGCGATGAGCTCGTCGGGGGTCAGGTCGGCCAGTTCCTTGTAGGCCTCGCGCACGTAGTCGCGCACGGCCTCCACGGCTTCCTCGGGGTTCTCGTGGGCCGGGCCCTCCCCCTCCGAGATGACCGCATCGATGATGCCGCCCTCGAAGACCGCGCGGGCGTTCATCTTCATCACCTCGGCGGCCTCGGGCGCGCGCTTGCCGTCCTTCCACAGAATGGAGGCGAAGCCCTCCGGCGAGAGCACCGAGTACACCGCGTGCTCCTGCATGGCCACGCGGTTGCTCACGGCGAGGGCCAAGGCCCCGCCGGACCCGCCCTCGCCCAGAAGCACGCTCACCACCGGCACCCGAAGGCCGGCCATGGCCACCAGGTTGTCGGCGATGGCGTTGCCCTGGCCGCGCTCCTCGGCCTCGGTGCCGCAGAAGGCGCCCTGGGTGTCCACCAGGCACAGAATGGGCCGCCCGAACTTCTCGGCCTCGCGCATGAGGCGCAGCGACTTGCGGTAGCCCTCGGGCTGGGGGCAGCCGAAGTTGCGGGCCACGCGATCGGCCAAATTCACGCCCTTCTCCTGGGCGATGACCGTCACCGGGTGCCCCGAGATCCAGCCCACGCCGGCCAGAATGGCCCCGTCGTCGGCGAAGGCGCGGTCGCCGTGCAGCTCGATGAAGCCCTCCACGATGCCGTCGATGTAGCGGCGCGCCGTGGGACGGTGCACGTTGCGGGCGATCTGCACGCTCTCCCAGGCGCTGCCGGCTGCGGCCTCGCCCTCGATGCCCGCCCGGCGCGCCTCGCGGCGGGCATGGCGGTCCAGCTCGCGGCGGTCGGCCTCCTCGGCGGCCTCGGGGTCGGTCTCGCCGCCCCGCAGCAGGCCGCCCACCACCGGCACCGACTCGGCCAGGTTGCGGAAAAACCCGCTCGCGGCCTCCTCGGCGCGCAGGCGCTCGCCGGCCATGCGGGCCTCGGGCGCCACCGACACGGTGCCGTAGGCGCCCGCGCCCACCTTGAGGGCATCCATCACGCTGTGGTAGGTGACGACCCGCTCGGCGCCGCTCGGCGCGTGCAGGGCCAGAAGCTGGGCGAGCACCGCGCGCATCTGCGAGCGCTCCACGATAGCGTCGATGAGCCCGTGCTCCAGAGCGAACTCGGCGGTCTGGAAGCCCTCGGGCAGCTCCTGCTTGATGGTGTCGCGGATGACGCGCTGGCCTGCAAAGCCGATGAGTGCGCCCGGCTCGGCCAATACGATATCGCCCTGCATGGCAAACGACGCCGTCACGCCGCCGGTGGTGGGATCGGTCAGCACCGTGATGAAGGGCAGGTGCGCCCGGCCGAGGCGCTCCACGGCGCAGGACACCTTCGCCATCTGCATGAGCGAGGTGAGCCCCTCCTGCATGCGGGCGCCGCCCGAGGCGCAGAACACCACCACGGGCAGTTCCTCGTCGATGGCGCGGTCAATGAGCGCGGCCACCTTCTCGCCCACCACATGCCCCATGGACCCCATGAAGAAGCCCGACTCCATCACGCCGATGGCCACGGGCAGCCCGGCAATGGCCGCCCGCCCGGTGCGCACGGCCTCCTGAAGCCCGCTCTTCTCGCGCTGGTCGGCGATCTTCTCGGGATAGCCCGGGAACGCCAGCGGGTCGGAATCGGGCATCTGGGCGTTCCACTCCTCGAAGGAGCCCGCATCCACCGTGAGGGCGAGCCGCTCGTCGGAGCGCAGGCGCTGCAGGGTGCCGCAGGCCGGGCAGGTGAAGCCCTCGGCGATGATCTCCTCCTTGTCGAAGAAGAGTTTGCAGGCGTGGCAGCGCCGCCAGTGGGTGGGGCCCTCGTCATCGTCGTCGAGGGCAGGGGCGCTCTGCTCCCAGGGGGCGGCGGCAGGGGCGCTCGGCGCCTCGGCGGGCAGCAGCTCCACCCAGCCCATGAGCTGGGTGCCCTCGGCGGCCGGGGCGAACACGCGCAGGCCGCGCTTGCGGGCATGGCGCAGGAAGTACTGGTCCTCGGCCAGAGCCGCGGTGGGGCTATCGAGGAAGATGAGGGCCGCGCCGCACTCCTTGGCCGCCGACAGCACCGTGTAGATGTTGCCCGCCAGCTGGTCGGCGCTCACCGCCGGCGTGGTGTTGCCCAGGTTGTAGGTAGGCAGCTGGCGGCGGGCGAAGCCGTCGAGCGAGCGGTTGTCCACGGTGGCAAACACCACGTCGAGCCCGGCTTGCTCCATGGGGCCCACGAAGGCCCGGGCGTTCTTGCCTGAGGCCACCACGAGCGCCCGGGGGCGGGCGGCCGCATCAGGGCTCACGGCGAAGTCGTCGCCAATGGTGGAGCGCGTGTAGCGGGCCACATCGAGCGTGGCCTCCTCGGGATCGGCCGGCTCCTCGCGCTGGGCCGGGGCGATGAGCGCCGCGGCGTTCTCGGGCAGCGCGCTCGCTGCATCCGCGATGGCGTCCAGAGCGTAGGCCACCGCCGCCTTCAGGGACGCGCCCTCGGCGGCTTCGGGCGCAGGCGACGCCGTGCCGGCCCCCTCGTCGGCCACCAGACGCCCCTCGGCGTCGAAGCTGATGTACTTGGATCCCGCTTTAGCCATGTTCGACCTCTATCCTGCCAACGACCCGCGCACGGGGCTAGGCCAGCACGTACTTCTGGGTGGCCGTGGCACACACCTCGCCCGCCACCGATGCCTCCACCTCGGCCACCACGAGCCGCTTGGACGACTTCACGATGCGCCCCTTCAAAGTGAGCACGTCGCCGGGTGCCACCTGACGGCGGAACTTCGCGCCGTCGATGCCGGCGAGAAACCCGATGTGCCCGCGCAGCTCGGGCGCCTGCAACATGGCGATGGAAGCCGCCTGGGCGAGCGCCTCCATGATGATGACCCCCGGCAGCACCGGGTGGTCGGGGAAGTGCCCGCGGAAAATATCCAGATCGGCCGGCACGTCCAACTCGGCTTCGATGGACTGCCCGGGTTCCACGGCCACCACCCGGCTCACCCACACGAACGGGTCGCGGTGCGGCAGGATGGTCTCTATCACGTCGCGGCCCCAGGGCAGCGGGGCGAGCGTCTCCTCAGCCATGCTCGTATCCTTTCCTCGGCGGCCCGGCGGCATGCGCCTCGGGGCCGCATCGTGCACAAAGGGCGCGCCCGGCCGGACGCGCCCCGAAGCTTCCTAGTCGCGGTAGGGCGAGAACGCCAGCGCCGCGTTGTGACCGCCGAAGCCGAGCGACGTGGACAGCGCCACCTTCTGGGGGTAGTCGGTCACAGCCTCGGTGACCACAGCCACCGGGCAGTCCTCGGCCGCCTCGGCGAAGCCGGCCGTGGGCGGCACCGCGTCGCGGGCCACCGACAGGGCGCACACGATGGCCTCCACCGCGCCGGCGGCGCCGAGCATGTGGCCCGTGGTGCCCTTGATGGAGGTGACGGGCACCGCGGCGGCCTCCTCCTCGCCGCCCATGAGGCCCGCGAGCGCCTTGGACTCCGTGGCGTCATTGGCCGGAGTACCGGTGCCGTGGGCGTTCAGATGGCCCAAGTCGGCCGGGGTGAAGCCGCCCTCGGCCAGGGCGGCGGCCATGGCGGCCGTGATGGCCGTGGCCTCCGGGTCGGGCGCAGTCATGTGGTAGGCGTCCCCCGTGGACCCGAAGCCGGTGATCTCGGCGATGGGCTCCGCCCCGCGGGCAAGGGCGCTCTCCAGCGATTCGATGACGAGCGCGCCGGCGCCCTCACCGGCCACGAAGCCGCCGCGACGGGCATCGAAGGGAAGGGACGCCTGAGCCGGGTCCTCGGCGCGGGTCAGCGCCGACAGGTTCGTGAAGCCGGCGATGCAGATGGGGCTCACCGACTCCTCGGTGCCGCCCACGAGCGCCGCGTCGATGTAGCCGTGGCGAATGTCGCGCAGAGCGGTGCCGATGCAGTGGGCGCCCGTGGCGCAGGCCGTCACCACGTTCAGGCACTCACCGCGCATGCCGTAGCGGATGGCCAGGTTGCCCGCGGCGATGTTCCCGATCATCGTGGGGATGAACAGCGGGTTCACGCGCTTGGGGCCCTTCTCCTCCAGGGTGGCGAAGCTCTTCTGCAGCTCGTCGATGCCGCCGATGCCCGTGCCGAACACCACGGCGATGCGGTCGCGGTTCTCGTCGGTCACCTCCAGGCCGGACTGGGCCAGAGCCTCGTCGGCGGCCACGATGGCGTACTGCACGAAGCGCTCGAAGCGGCGCGCCTCCTTCTTGGAAAGGCCGTGTTCGGTGCCGTCGAAGTCGCGCACCTCGGCGGCGATGTGCACCTCGTAGTCGGTCGTGTCGAAGCGCTCGATGGGCGCGATGCAGCAACCGCGCTCCATGAGCGTGTTCCACAAGGGCTCCACGCCCACGCCGGCGGGCGTCACCGCGCCCACGCCGGTGATGACCACGCGGTGGGTGCCGTCGGGACGGCGGGTGCTCACGTTCTCGTTCGTCATAGGGACATTCCTCCGTCCACGCAGATAACCTGACCGGTAATGTAGGACGCCTCGTCCGAGGCGAGGAAGCGCACCAGATGCGCGATGTCGGCCGGCTCGCCCAAGCGCCCGCTGCCGATGCGGCCCACGATGGCCTCCTTCTGGCTGTCGGAGAGCGCGTCGGTCATGTCGGTGGCGATGAAGCCGGGGGCCACGGCGTTGGCCGTGATGTTGCGGCGCGCGAGCTCCTTGGCGAGGGTCTTGGTCATGCCGATGACGCCGGCCTTGGAGGCGGCGTAGTTCACCTGGCCGGCATTGCCGTACACACCCACCACGCTCGACAGGTTCACGATGCGGCCCCAGCGCTGCTTCATCATCACCTTGGCGGCAGCGCGGCAGCAGTGGAAGGTGCCCTTCAGGTTGATGTCGATGACGGCGTCGAAGTCGGCGTCGCTCATGCGGGCGGCCAAGCCGTCGCGGGTGATGCCGGCGTTGTTCACGAGCACGTCCACACGCCCGAAGGCCTCCATGGCGGCGTCGATGAGCGCGTTAGCCTCGGCCTCGTCGGCCACGTTGGCGGCCACGGCCACCGCTTCCACACCGAACTCGCCGGCGATCTCGGCGGCCAGGGCCTCGGCGGCCGGCAGGCTCTTCGCAGACGAGCTGTTCACCACCACGTTCATGCCGGCACTCGCCAGCTCGCGGGCGATCTCGCGCCCGATGCCGCGGGTGGAACCGGTCACGACGGCGGCGCGGCGCTCCTGGGTCTCAGTCATAGATCTCCTACTTTCCGTATTCCTCGATAAAGGCGTCGAAGCCGGCGCGATCCTGCACGGCCGCGCGCGGGGCGGCGCGGTCGATGCGCTTCACCAGGTTGGCGAGCACGCCGCCGAAGCCCACTTCGGCGAACATCTGCGCGCCGGCGGCCTGCAGCTTCGCCACGCTCGCCTCGAACTGCACGGGCGAGGTGAGGTGGGCCACAAGCTCCGCCCGAGCACTGTCGGCAGCGAGCGGCGCGGCCTGCACATTGCCGATGACGGGCACGGCCGAATCGCGGAAGTCCACGCCGGCCAGATAGGCGGCGAAGGGCTCGGCCGCACTTGCCATGAGCGGGCTGTGGAAACCGCCGGAGGTGGCCAGACGCGAGAAGCGGCCCTTGCGGGCGGCCCAGGCCTCCTCGGCACGCGCGACAGCCGCGGGCGTACCGGCGATGACGATCTGGGCGCCGCCGTTCAGGTTAGCGGGCACGAGCACCTCGCCCTCGGCGCACGCCGCGCACAGCTCCTCGGCCTCGGGCAGCGTCACCTTCAGAAGGGCGCTCATCACGCCGGGGTTCGCATCGGCCGCCTCGCCCATGAGGCGGCTCCGCTCAGCGATGAGCGCGAAGGCGGCCTCCTCGGCGAGCATGCCGCCGAGCACCATGGCGGAAATCTGCCCGAGGGAGAACCCGAGCAGCGCATCCGGCACGATGCCGCGGGCCGCAAGCGCCTGCCCGATGCCGATGGACAGCGCGCTGATGGCGATCTGCGCATTGCGGGTATCGTTCAGCTCGTCGGCGTCGGCCTCGCGCACGAGGGCGGCTACGTCGCGCCCGAGCACGTCGGAAGCGCATTCGAAAGTGGCCGTCACCTCGGGGATGTCCAGCAGATCGGCGCCCATGCCGGGCTTCTGCGAACCTTGGCCCGAGGCCATGAACACCAAACCGCGCGAACCCAAGGGCTCCAAGGGAGTCTCGTCGATCATCGGTGCCCCCTTACGCGCGCTCGCGGCGGCTGTTCAGGGCCGCGAGCTCGTCCAGGGAGCGGCCCGCGAGCGCCTCGGCCTCGCGCACCATGTCCCGAATCACGGCCGCCGCCGTGCCGCGCTCGGTCACAAGCGCCGCCACCTGGCCGGCCATGACCGAGCCGTTCTCCACGTCGCCGGCCACCGCGCGAGCGAGCGAGCCGGCGTACATGCCCTCCAGCTCCTCGCCGCTTTTCGCCGCCATCTCCATCTTGCGGCACTCGCGGGCGAACTTGTTCTTCAGGCCGCGCACGGGATGCCCCGTGCCGCGCCCGGTGACGATGGTGTCGGAGTCCTTCGCGGAGAGCACCTTCTCCTTCCAGGCGTCATGCACGCCGCACTCCTCCACGGTGAGGAAGCGCGTGCCGCACTGCACACCCTCGGCGCCCAATGCGAAGGCGGCCAGCATGCCGCGACCGTCCGCGATGCCGCCGGCGCCGATGACGGGGATGGACACCGCCGCCGTGACCGCCGGGATGAGCGCCATGGTGGTCAGCTCGCCGATGTGGCCACCGGCTTCCGTGCCCTCGGCCACCACCGCGTCGGCGCCCAAGCGCTCCATGCGGGCCGCGAGCGCCGCCGATGCCACCACGGGCACCACCTTCACGCCGGCCTCCTTCCAGGCGGCCATGTAGTTGGCGGGGCTGCCGGCGCCGGTGGTGACCACTTCCACGCCCAGCTCGCACACCAGCTCGGCCACCTCGGCCGCCCGCGGGTCCATGAGCATCACGTTGATGCCGATGGGGTTGTCGGTAAGCGCGCGGGCCCGGGCCACCTCCTCGCGGATCCACTCGGGGCTCGCGCCGCCGCAGGCGATGATGCCCAGACCGCCCGCCGCGCTCACGGCACCGGCCAGGCCGCCGTCGGCGATGCGGGCCATGGCCCCCTGCACCACGGGGTACTCGATTCCCAACAGCTCGGTAATGCGGGTCTTCATGAAGCGTGCTCTCCTTCTCTCGCGGCGCCGCGCGCGTCTCGTCTCTGCTAAACTATCTGAGAAATCTTAAGGAATTTGCCTAAAAAACTGACTGCGCGTCTAAAATCTTCACCAAACATCTTATTGCTGATGGAGAAACTTGCCTTTTCCTGCAGGCAGTATCATAGCGCAGGAGCGGGCATTTGTCGGGAAAGGAACAGCTGTGGGCAGCGTAATTATCGGTTCGGGGAAGTCTTTGCCGGCGCGCATCGTCACCAACGACGAGCTCGGCCAGATCGTGGACACCACCGACGAGTGGATCGTGCCCCGCACGGGCATTCACACCCGCGCCATCGCCGTGCACGAGACCGGCACCGATCTGGGCGCCGAGACGGCGCTGCGGGCCCTCGGGCAGGCCGAGGGCGGCTGGCAGCGCGAAAAAGGCGCCATCGATGCGGCCTCCCTCGACATGATCATCTGCCCCACGATCACGCCGGACGCGGCCTTCCCCTCCCAGGCGGCCCTCATCCGCGAGCGCATCGGGGCCGTGAACGCGGTGTGCTACGACATGTCCTGCGCCTGCTCGGGCTGCGTGTACGGCACCTCCACCGCCGACATGCTGCTGGCCGCCTCCGCCGCCGACATCGCCGCCGCCGAGGCCGCGGGCCGCACGCCGCGCCGCAACCCCCTGCGCCGCATCCTGGTGGTGGCCACCGAGCGCCTCAGCCGCCTGGTAGACTGGGACGACCGCGCCACGTGCATCCTGTTCGGCGACGGCGCCGGCGCCGTGGTGATGGAGTGGCGCGACGACGAGGACGGCATGCTCTCCAGCTACATGGAGAACACCGACGACACCGACCGCGTGCTCCTGTGCGACAGCGCCTTCTGCGACCGCCCGCTGCCCTTCGACGCCGTGAGCGACGAGGCCGCGCGCGCAGCCGCCGAGACGCCCTGCGACCCCTACATGCGCATGGCCGGCCAGCCCGTGTTCAAGTTCGCCACCTCGGCCATGGTGCGCTGCATCGACGAGGCGCTCTCCCGCGCCCAGATCACGCCCGAGGACGTGGCGCTCTACGTGCCGCATCAGGCCAACGAGCGCATCATCCGCTACGCCGCGAAGAAGATGGGCATGCCCCTCGAGCGCTTCCAGGTGTCCATCGACCACACGGGCAACGTGTCGGGCGCGAGCGCCCTTATCGCCCTGAACGAGGCGCTTACGGAAGGAAAGCTCGCCGTCGGCGACATCGCGCTCATGGCCGGCTTCGGCGGTGGTCTCACCGCCGGCGCCTGCGCCTTCCGCATCTAGCATCCACCCCCACCCTCGTATCCTGCGCACAACGCGGTGAGTCGCTGAAGGGCCGACCGCGCCAGACGCCCTGAACGCATAAAGGCCCGCTCATCGAGCGGGCCTCTTCTGTTGATGGGCTATCGGCAGATCCTACTCCGCGCTCTCGTCCTCGGCGCCGGCCGAGGTGTCGTCACCCGTATCGGCCTGCGGCAGGTTGGCGGCCATCTGCGCGACGGCGTCGGCGGCCTCCTGGATCTTCGCGTCGATGCGCGCCTTCTCGTCGCCCTCGGCGATGGTGGGCTGGTAGGTGTTGCGGTCGTCCTCCGACGACACCGAGCAGGCGATGAAGTCCACGTCATTGTCCTTCGCCACCTCGTCGCCGGTCACCGTGAAGGTCTGCTGGAAGATCATGCAGTCCTTGTCCTCGGGGTTGGTGTTGCCGCCGAAGCAGAAGTTGCCCAGGCTGTACACGATGTAGCGGCCCTGGTAGACCTCCCAGCCCTGGATGACATGGGGATGCGCCCCCACCACCAGGTCGGCGCCGGCGTCGATGGCGGCCCGGCCCATGGCGAGCTGGTCCTCGGTAGGCTCGTAGTCGCGCTCGATGCCCCAATGCACGTACACCAGCACCAGCTGCGCACCCTCGGCGCGGGCCGCGGCGATGTTGTCGGTCATCTGCTTCTCGTTGTCGTCGCTATCCTCGGGGAAGTAGGCGCCCACCAGCGCCACTTTCACGCCCTTCACGTCGAAGTACGCGATGCGGTCGTAGCCGAAGGTCTTCACGTTGTCGCCCTCGAGGGCCTCGATGGTGTCGTTGTAGCCCTCGTCGCCGTAGTCGCCGGAGTGGTTGTTGGCCACCGAGGCGCCCTCGACCGATGCGGAGGAGAGGATCTTGCTGTACTCGGGCTTGCCGCGGAAGGCGAACTCCTTGTCGGCGCGCTCGCCGCCCTCCGTGAGCGCCCCCTCCATGTTCACGATGGTGAGGTCGTCGGCGCCGAACAGCTCGGCCACGTTCTGCAGGAAGTAGGCGGGATCCTCCACCTCGGCGTACTTGCTGTTGAAACTGCGCGAGCCGTCGAAGTTGATGTCGGACCCCAGCGTGCAGTCGCCGGCGAAGGTGACCGTCAGCGTCACGGGGGCCGGGGCCTCCTCGCCGCCCTCGGCCGGCGAGGCGGTGGCGCCGGGTGCCGCGGGGTCGCTCGACTGGCCGGCGGATGCGGCCGGCTCGGAAGCCGGCGTGCCGCCCTCCCCGGCCGAGGCCCGGCTCACCAGGGTGAAGCCGATGAAGGCCAGCTCGACGACGATGATGGCCAGGATGACGATTTTAAGCGGGGTCGGGCAGGTCGGTTTCGCGTACATGAGTTGCCTTTTCTAGAACACCACCAGGTAAATGACGATGGCGAGTAGTATAACAATGATGGGAACGGTCACCTTCAGGAAGGTAGGAACCCCGGCCAGCGGGCCCGCCGGCGCCCCGTAGTTGGCCCGACCGCTCATGACGCCCGAGAAGCCCACGTCGCTGGCGCGCGAGCCGCGCGGGCGCAGGGGCGCCGCCATGCCGTGGGCCGCGCCCGCATCGGGGGCGGCATCGAAGCCCTGGCCGGCGCGGCTGCGCCAGCTGGTGCGGGCCTCCACGGTGTCCACCATGGGGTCGTGGCGGTCCCGCTCGTCGCGGGAGTAGGACGAGATCTGGTGGCTCTCGTTGAAGGTGCGCGAGTCGATGCTGCCGCGCCCGTCGATGACCTCGCGGTTCAGCGCGCGGCCCCGGCGCGTCTCGGACAGGGCGTCGCGGGAGGCGCGGGCACGCTCGTAGCTCTCCATGGACGAGCGCGTCAGATCGTAGCTCTCCTGGGACGACAACGGGGGCACCACCCGAGTGCGCCGCGAGGTGGGAGCGCCCTGGGGGCCCTGGCCGCGGCGGGAGGCGCGGTCGGCGTCGCGCTGGGCGCGGTAGGCCTCCTGCTCGCGCTGCTGGGCCGCGAGCGCCTCCTGGCGGGCGGCGCGGTCGGCATCGCGCTGGGCCGCGCTGGCGGCCGTGGACTGGGCCTGCTGCTGGGAGCGCAGCCGCGCGTTGCGCGCGCGCATCTCATCTTGGGAGGCGTAGGACTGCAGAATGCTCTCGCGGGAGGGACGCGTGGTTATCTTGCCGCGCGACCCCTGCGCGGCCCGGGGAGCAGCGGGCGCCGTCTGCGGGTACTCGGGCGCGCCCTCGGGAGCGCCGTAATCGTCTTCGTAGGTTCCCATGGAGATCAACCTCTTGTTCGTCTGTCGTGCGTTTCGAGCTCGTTCGTAGGTGCGCTCGCGGCCTCGAGGCGCGGTCGCGCGGTTGCTTCCGTTGGAATTCTCAGCCGATACATTATAGGGGAAGCCGCCCAACCTGCCCAGCGAAACGCCCGCCCTCCGTGAATTTTCTACGGCCGCGCCCCCCGGCGGGACGGCAGCGGCCCTTCCCCTGCCGCTTGCGCGGTCTTCCCTCCTTCGTTTCTCCGCATTCGCGGGGGTTCCCATTTGCGCGGTGTCAACAAAGGCGACGCGTCGGAAACGGGCGCGTTTCAGGGCGGTTGCTTTCTGCCAGAAAAGTTATCCCGCGCATACAGGCATCCAACAGTGGCCAGTTCAGAGGCTATTTATGACCTTAGGGCCCTATGATAGTTCCTGTCAGGATGCACCTCGGCGTCCTGGCGACACGAGAGGTTCGGAACACCAGCGAATCGGCCCGGCCACCCCCTGGCAGGCCTCGTGAAAGGAAGAAGACCATGAAGAAGGTACCGAAGGTTATCGCAACATCGGTGGCGAGCGTGGCGGCGCTGTGCCTGGCCACGGGGCTCGCCTTCGCCATTGAGCCCGACACCGACCCGACCTCCGCGCCCATGCCGGAGAAGGCCCAGGACACCTCCATCACCAAGCAAGTGGCCTCCATCATCGTGTACGAGGACCAAGAGGAGGCCGTCGCCATGGCCACCGAATTCGACGCCATCCACGACGAGCTGGCCCTCGAGGCTGTAGCCGACCGCGCGGCCATCGCCAAGGACCACAGCGCCGCCGCCGAGAGCGCCGACGAGGCTGCCGAGGAAGAGCCCGCGGCCGAGGAGGCCGCCGAGGCCGAAGAGCCCGAGGAGGTCGCAGACGTGGAGGAGGTGGACGTCACCGAGCCCTTGGAGACTATCTCCCCCGAGGAGGTGACCGAGCCCGATGCCATGGCGGCTGCCACCATCAACGTGAACGGCGACGTCATGGGCTACGTGGACTCCTACGAGAGCGCCTCGGCCCCGTCGAGCGGCGCCGGCCTGTGGATGGGCTCCGACAGCACCACCGACGGCAGCTGGGGCTACTTCATCGGCCACAACCCCGGGTCGTTCACCTGCGTGATGACCCTGAAGAACGGCGACCCGGTCACCGTTTGCGACAGCAACGGCGACGCGCGCACCTACTACGTGGTGGACGAGTTCGTCGTGCCCGACGACACCTACTGGGAGGACATCCAGTCCCACGTGACCGGCTACGGCGAGTCCGTCATCCTGCAGACCTGCTGCGGCGACAACGCCCACTACCGGGTGGTCATCGCGAACTAGCGCGAGATCGCGCGACCTGGCACGCCATCTCCCCCTCCCAAGGGCCGTCCGACTCACCTCCACAGCGCGGACGGCCCTTGTTCTGCCTCATGGCGGCGCCCGCGCCCCCATATGCCGCCCCCCATGCCGCTCCCGTCGCTGCGGGGCGGCGTCCTGCGCGACGATCGGCCCGGGGCCGCGCTACAATAGGCACCGTCCGCCGCCAGACCCGGGCGGCGCGGCGGCAACCGCAACCCCGGCGAAAGGAGCCCCATGCCCCGACTCGGCGTCATCGATCTCGGATCGAACTCCGTGCGGCTGGTCATCTACGAAGCGAAACGGGACGCGAGCAGTCCCAAGCCCTTCCGCACCCTGGCCGACGAGAAGAAGATGGCGGGGCTTGCCGCCTATGTGGAAGCGGGACGGTTCACCGATGCGGGCATCGCGCGGGCGGCCGATATCCTGGAGGGGCATCTGCGCATCGCGCGCAACCTCGACTGCGACCGCGTGGACATCTTCGCCACCGCCGTGCTGCGCAACTGCTCGAACTCGGAAGCGGCCGTAGCGGCCATCGAGGCGATCATCGGGCGGCCCATCGTGCTGCTGTCGGCCGCGGAGGAGGCCGCGCTCGGCCTGGCGGGGGCAGCCATCGGCCAAAACCTGGGTTCCGGCACGCTCATCGACATCGGCGGCGGCTCGACCGAGTTGACGGCGCTCACCGACCGGGGCCGCGCCGAGAAGGACGCGGGCAGCGTGAGCCTGCCTCTGGGCAGCGTGTCGTCCTACGCGCAGTTCGTGCGGCTCGTGCTGCCCGACGCGCGGGAGTGCGCCGCCATCGCCGAGCACCTGCGCGCCCTCCTGGAGGAAGCCGGGCTCTCGCGGGCCTTCCGGCACCAGCACTTCTATGGCATCGGAGGGTCGGTGCGGGCCATCGTGAAGATGCAGGCCCAGGCCCTCGGCATGCCCGCCAAGCCCGCGCGCATCGAGCGCAGCGCCCTGGACGCCCTGTTCGACCTGCTAAAGAACGACGAGGCCGCCTTCGCCCACGCCGCGGTGAAGGCATCGCCCGACCGCGTGCACACGCTCGTGCCGGGCATGGTCATCGTACGCACGCTCATGGCCACGCTCGGCGGCGAGGACGTGACGGTATGCAAGTACGGCATCCGCGAGGGCTACCTGGTGAAGAGGATGCTCAAAGACTAGCGATGCACCCTGCCGGCGGAGGGACGCAAGAGCAACGGCATCCGATCAAAAGGCTCTTTCCCGAGAGCGTCCTCTTGCTGGCCAGCTAGGCACCTCCCAGGCGGTAGCCTTGCCCCCACACTGTCTGCAAGTACACGGGAGCAGTGGGGTCGGGCTCCAGCTTCTCCCTCAAATTGCGCATATACACGGGGATGCTAATAGAGGAGCTCACATATTCTGCGCCCCACACCGCCTCGATGAGCTCGTCGCGAGTGAACGTGCGCCCTTGATGCTCGGCCAGTACGCACATGATGCGGCGCTCTTTTGGCGTAAGGTCAACCTTGCGCCCGCCGACCATCACCTCTCCGTGACGCAGATCTACGGTGAGCTCTCCCACGGTCACCGAACCGGCCTGATGGGCCTCTCGCGACCCGCTGAGCACCTCCTGTCGACGCAGTATGGCCTCGGCGCGGAGCAGCAGCTCTTCGGCAAGGAAGGGCTTCACCATGTAGTCGTCGGCGCCGAGGTGAAAGCCCGTGCGCTTGTCGACGATATCCCCTTTAGCCGATAGAAAGAGAACGGGGGTCACGCTATCCACCTCGCGCAAACGCGATAGAACCTCGAAGCCATCCAGCTTTGGCATCATGACATCCAGCACCACTAGGTCTGGTTTCACGGACAAGCACAGGCTCAGCGCCTCTTCTCCATGACGGGCCTGCACGCAATCATAGCCATGCCGCTCCAAAAGCTCCGCAGTGGTGCGTCGCAGCGTGGCGTCGTCGTCGGCCACCAGAACGAGCGCTCGCTCCCTCTTGGTCATCGAACGTCTCCTTCCTCCGCCGCTTCTACGGGAATCCTCACGGTGAACTCGCTTCCACGCCCCACTTCGCTTCTCACCTCGGCCGTCCCGTCAGCTGCCTCCGCGTAACGCTTCACGATGGACAGACCCAGCCCCGTGCCGCCTTCTCCGGTGCGCTGAGATCCGGGTTTGCCAACGAAGCGGTCGAACACGCGTGCCACGTCCTGGGGTGCTATGCCCTCGCCCGTATCGAGCACCGCGATCACCAGCATGCCCCTTTCGCAGGAAAGACGCAGAACCACCGCGCCACCCGCCTCGGTATAGCGTATCGCGTTGCCCACAAGGTTCAGCATTACGCGCCGCAGCATCTCCCGATCGGCACGCACAACGGGCACACCGGGTGCCACTATGGCAGTAAAGGCGATCTCTTTGCTTTGGGCCAAAGGATCGGCCACGCGGCGCACGGCGGCCACGACGTCGTAGATATCTACGTCCTCAACGACCAAAGCGAAGCTCCCCTCGTCCATCTTCGCCGTATCCAGCAGATTGTTGATTTGACCGAGGAGGATCTGGCTGTTCATCTCGATATCGTCCACGATATCGCTGTCTTGAGCCGCTCCCCCGCGGCGGCGCCACAGCTCCGTGAGAGCGACGATTGCGGCGAGAGGGGTCTTCAGCTCATGGGTGACGATGGTCAGGAAATTCGATTGGCTCTCCGCCTCTCGGCGCAGCTTATCGTTCTCGCTCACAATGGGCGCTGTCACCCAGCGACTTAGGCCCCAGCCCAAAAGCACCGTCACCGTAAGCATGAGGATGCAGAAAAACACAACGGCCGCGACCAAATCTGCTCGCGACTCCGCCTCGATGACGCCCATAGGCAGCACGATGGACACCGCCCCCGCCAAATCGCCCAGCTGCATGCCCTCTCGGAAAAAGCCCGTCACGTCCTTCTCGCCGGCCGGCCGCCCGTGGCACGACAGGCAGCCCGTCTCGATCGCAAGAGCCGAGGCATAGCGGAATGCCGGCTCGCCGTCCATGTCGACCATGGCGTAGTACTCCGTTTGCCCCTGACGAAACGCGTCAAGGGCCTTCGCCTCGAAGGAGTCGGGGACATCAGTAACCGAACGGGGATTTTCACGCACGTAGCGGATGGAGTAGTCGGTGCGATTAGTGAACCGCTGCGCAATGGCCTTGCCCGCCATTGAGCAGTACACGCCCTTGAAGTCGAACTCGCCGTGGGAGTAGTTGATACGCTCCTGGATGGAGTCGATGTAGTCCCAGCTGGAGTCCATTTGGGCACTCAGCACTCGCGCCTCCGCCAATGCGCGACGCTCGTTCTCGGCTGCCTCCGACTGCGCTTCCCAGGCAAAGTAGACGGCGAACACCACCACGGCCGCCATGCCGAGAAGCAGAGCGAAACGCAGCCAAAGACCCACCTGGTTCTTCCTCGTCGTCATCGAACCCCCTCACCACCTCCGGGCAACTGGCATCTCTCGCACCAGTGCGCCTCACCCAATCACGCCGCCAATCCAAATACAGCAACGGCAGCGCACCCCAGCCGAATTCGCCAGGGCGCGCCGCCAGAGCAAAAGCCTCAGTTGGCAGACGAGTTAACGCTTGCTCGCCGCCGGAACTCAGGACAGAAGCGCTATGCCCTCGTCCACAAGCACCACGGCGCGCTCCACATAGTCTATTTCGCTCTCGGGGTTGTGGGCAATCTTCATACCAGGGAAGTCTCCGCCGCCATCGGCGTAGCGCACGAACCATGCGGCCTTCGTGAAATTGTCACTAGCCTGAGTCAGAGCGGCCTCGTCCGCTGAGCCGGACGCCTTAGCCGCCACGATAAGCTCGCGCAGCTGGGCGCTCTTGGCGTTGTAGCCCTCCTCGGCCTCGGCCATCTTCTGCTGGGCCGCCGCCACAAACTCCTTCATGGCATCGGCATCGGCCACACCCTGGCCTTTGTGGCAGCCCAGGCAGTATTCCAGGGCCTCGGGGTTTTCAAGAGGCGACTCCGAGAAACCGTGGGAAGTGAACTGACCGTTGTCGCCGGTCATGGTCACGCCATGGCAGTCAACGCAGGTCATGCCTAGCTGCTGGTGCACACTGCCCTGGAAGATTTCGACCTCGGGGTGGTTCGCCTGGAAGTTCTTGATACCCGTCTCGGGGTCTTCCGCCATCTGGTACCCATCTTCCAAGGCCGCTTTCATGAGGCTTTCGGGATCGAAGCCATAACGCCACGGGTTCACGGAAGCCGGATCCACCTCACCTGCTTGCATCTGGGCCATGAGTCCGCCGCGAGTGTAAACGGCCCCGATGTAGTTGTGGCACTGGCCGCACACGGCCTCCTCGTCGGTTACCTGCTCGAAGAGGGGGGCGCCGAAAGCCGCAGCAGCCATGCCGCCCGGCTTCAGGGCGCCGCCCGGCGTACCGTCCGTATGGCACAGCCCGCAGTCATACCAATCGAGATTCTCGCCGTTTTCGCCCACGTACTTCTTCCAATCGCTGTTCTGGAAAGCGTCGATACCCATCTCGCCATAGAGATCGGTTGCCGTTGTGGACTTGCAAGCCACGCACGAAGTGCCGAACTGCTCAAAGGAGTCCTTGCTGTACGTGGCATGCATCGTATTCGCGTAAAGGGCCGCGTGCCCGTGAACCTTGCCGTCCCAGTCCTCTACGTCGTCGATACCCCGGATGAAGGTCGCATACTGGTCCGGATACTCATTCTGCCACTTTTCCCAGCTCGTGTTATAGGTCTGAATGACCGCCCCGGCCGGCGCCGGAGCAGCCTCCACCGCCGCGTCGACATTGCCGGTTTCGGCCACGGGCTTGCCCTGAGGCGCACAGGCCGCACAGGCCAGTATAAGCCCTGCGGCAATCACGGCAGCCACTGGCCTCTTCCAATGTTTCATAGTGCTCTCCTTCCTTCCCGCGTGCAAAACGAGGACGCTGGAATCTATTCTAGAAAACGCCCCGTCGACGATTCAAATAGTGTTTTCACTATATTTCCGGGTGCAGCGCGGAGCCATTCGGAAGCGAACGGCATCGAGAGCTCTAGTTGTTGTCTGCCAGTAGGTTGTTTACGCCGATGATGCACCCTGCCGACAGAGGGACGCATCGCCCCGTGGCCGACCGGGCGGGCAGTCGCCGCCAGGACGAGCGCCCCGCGGCCGGCGAGCAGCAGACGCCGACCGGCTGCCGGTCGACAGCCGCCCTGCGCCTACGCCCCCAGCTGCTCGGCAGCCAGGCGGCGGGCCTTCTCCATGACGGCGCGCTCGAGCACGCGAATGTCGGGCGGCGTCCAGCTGATGGCGTCCGCGCCGGCCTCGATGGTGCGCGCGATGGCCTCGTCGGTGCGACCGCCCGTGGCGATGATGGGCAGCTCGTGGTAGCGGCTGCGCAGCGACGCCACCACCTCGGCCGTGCGGGCCCCCGCAGCCACGTTCGCCATAGTGGCCCCCGCTTCGATCTGCCGGGCAGCCACGGCGTCGTAGGCGCACACCGTCACCACCACGGGCACGTTCAAGCGCTCGGCGAGCGCCTCCACCGTATCGATGGGGATGCTCGTGTTCACCACCACCCCGGCCACGCCCTGCATCTCGGAGTGGAGCGCCACCTCGACGCAGCGCTCGCCGTGGGTGATGGAGCCGCCCACCCCGTTGAACACCGGTCGCTGCGAGGCGGCTACGAGCGCCTGGGTGATGGCCGGCTGGCAGGTGAAGGGGTATACCGCGAGCACCGCGTCGGCGTCGCAGTGGCAGATGACGGCCAGATCGGTGGAGAACACCAGCGAGCGGATGCGCCGCCCCTGCACGAAGATGCCCGGCGCCGTGCGAATGACGGCGGGCACGGCCAAATCGGCGTGGAAGATGGACGCGGTGTCGTGCACGGGGCCTCCTCTCGACGCCCGGGGACGGCTCCGCGGGCAGCTGACGGCAAAACGCGCCCAGTATAGCAGGAACCGGCGCGGCGCAGGCGCAACAGCTGGGCAACGACCATACCGCGCCGCCCTCCTGCGACCGATGCGCCCCAAAGCGCCTCCGCCGCGCGCCTCTCAACGGCGATCGATGGCAACCGCCCCGCCCCGCTGCGCGCCGGCGACAGACCCACGGCAGCAGTCCGTGCACCACCGCGCCGCTCCGCGCGCCCGCGGCCGCCGCCGAGCGGAGATTTTCCCGTTCCGAAACACGATCTTCCCCCTCATCGGATACGCTTTCCCCATCGAAAGCCCCGTGCGTGAGGAGTGTGCCATGAACGTCGTATGCCTCGATCTGGAAGGCGTGCTGGTCCCCGAGATTTGGATTGCCTTTGCCGAGGAGTCGGGCATCCCCGAGCTGAAACGCACCACGCGCGACGAGCCCGATTACGACAAGCTCATGGCCTTCCGCCTGGGCATTCTCGCCGAGCACGGGCTGGGCCTGCCCGACGTGCAGGCCGTCATCGCGAAGATCGACCCCATGGAGGGCGCCCGCGCGTTCCTCGACGAGCTGCGCGCGCTCACCCAGGTCATCATCATCTCCGACACCTTCGAGCAGTTCGCCCGCCCGCTCATGGAGAAGCTCGGCTGGCCGACGCTGTTCTGCAACGAGCTCGTGGTAGCCGACGATGGCACCATCACCGATTTCCGCATGCGCTGCCCCGAGAGCAAGCTCACCACAGTGCGCGCCCTGCACTCCTGCGGCATCGAGACCATCGCCGCCGGCGACTCCCACAACGATCTGGGCATGATCCTGAACTCGAAGGCCGGGTTCCTCTTCCGCTCCACCGATGCCATCAAGGCCGAGCATCCGGAGCTGCCGGCCCTGGAGACCTACGACGAGCTGCTCTCCGCCATCAAGGCCGCTCTGTAGGCAACGGCTTTCCGCCATCGGGACCACTGCAGGCGGCGGATTGCTCGGTTTTTGGCAAGTTTTCGTCGTTTTCCAACACGAAGTCCCTCCGGCACCTCCATCAGGAACGCTGGAGGGGCTCTTCGCCCGTGAAAACATATCCTTTCGGGCTCAATCAGCTCTCTTCGCGAACGATTATGTTGGAAAACGAAGGAAACTTGCCAAATTGCGCCAATCGCTGCGTAACCGACACGTAACTCCCTCTATGCTTAGCCCATCATTATGGAAGACGCGCTGCTCGAAATAATCGCTGCCCTGGATGCGGGCGAGGCCGTTGACGCCCTCTGGCTCGACAAGCTGGTGCGGCGCCACAACCGCGCCGCTCGCGACGGCACGCGCCAGGTGGCGAAGCGGCGCCTGCTCCCCTACTACCTGCGCGTGCGCGCCGACGAGCCCGAGCGCTGGGCGTCGTGGAACGTGAGCGAGGCCACCGACGCGGCCCTCATGCGCCTTCTGCAGGCCAAGCCCCGGCGCACCGCCTCGGGCGTGGCCACTATCACCGTGCTCACCAAGCCGTGGCCCTGTTCGGGCGCTTGCGTGTTCTGCCCGAGCGACATCCGCATGCCGAAGAGCTATTTGGCCGACGAGCCCGCCTGCCAGCGCGCCGAGCGCTGCTGGTTCGACCCCTACCTGCAGGTAGCTGCCCGTCTGCGCGCCCTTACGGACATGGGGCACGTGACCGATAAGGTGGAGCTCATCGTGCTCGGCGGCACCTGGAGCGACTACCCCGAGGCCTACCAGCGCTGGTTCATCGGCGAGCTGTTCCGTGCGCTAAACGCGGGCGACGAGGAACGCGCGGCTGAGGCGGCGGAGCGCCGCGCGTGGTACGAGGCGCAAGACCTTCCCCGCGAACGGGACGAATTGACTGAGGCCACAGCCGCCATCCAGCAGCGCATCAACACCGGGGAGCTCACCTACAACGAAGCCTGGGGGATCGTCTACAGAAGAGAGGCCTTCGGGGACGAAGCCGCCCAGGGAGCGCTTTTCGGGGCGGCGGCAAAAGCCCCGAGGGCAGATCAGCATCCGCCTCGACGGGAAGACGGCAGCGAGGAGGTTTCCTGGGACGACCTTTTCGCCCTGCACCGCGCCAACGAGAGCGCCGCCAAGCGTGTCGTGGGCCTCGTGGTGGAAACGCGCCCCGACCTCGTCACGCCCGAAAGCTGCCGCACGCTGCGGGCGCTCGGCTGCACCAAGGTGCAGATCGGCATCCAAAGCCTGCGCGATGACCTGCTCGCCGCCAACGGGCGCGCCATCACCTCCGAGCGCATCGCGCAGGCCATGGCCTGCCTGCGCCTGTGGGGCTTCAAAAGCCACGTGCACTTCATGGCAAACCTGCTCGGCGCCACACCCGAAGGCGACGTTGCCGACTACGCGCGCCTCGTGACCGATGCGCGCTTTCTGCCCGATGAGGTGAAGCTGTACCCCTGCTGCCTCGTGGAAAGCGCCCGCCTGACCGAGGCCTACGAGAGCGGACAGTGGCGCCCCTACACCGAAGAGGAGCTGGTAGGCGTGCTGGCGGCCGACGTGCTCGCCACGCCGCCCTGGACTCGCATCTCGCGCATGATCCGCGACATTTCCGCCACCGACATCCTCGCGGGCAACAAGAAGACGAACCTGCGGCAGATCGTGGACGCCGCCGTGCAGGGCGATGCGGCGGCGCCCGAGACTCCCGACGAGCCGAAGGACGGCGGCATCCCCGAGGGCGATGCCGTGCAGAAGGCCGCCGCGAGCGCCCCTTTCCCCATAGGCTCTTCCTCGGCCGCCGTGCGCGAAATTCGTTCACGCGAGATCTCCGTCGAGGGCGCATCTCTGGACGACCTTTCCCTGGAGACCATCGCCTACCGCACCTCGAACACCGAGGAGCGCTTCCTGCAATGGGTCACCCCCGAGAACAAGATCGCCGGCTTCTGCCGTCTGTCGCTGCCCGACCAGACGCTTCTGTCGAAACGGCCTAACGCCCCCTTCCCCGCACTGGGCGAGGCCATGATCCGCGAGGTGCACGTCTACGGGAAGGTGGCCGCCCTGCACCGCACCGGCGAGGGGACCCAGCACCTGGGCCTCGGCCGCAAGCTCGTGGAGGAAGCCTGCCGCCAGGCAGCCGAGGCTGGCTACGGCGCCGTGAACGTCATCAGTGCCGTGGGCACCCGCGCGTACTATCGGCAGCTGGGCTTCATCGACTCCGGCCTGTACCAGAGGCGGCCGCTATGAGCTACGATGCCGCGACCATCCGCCAGCTGAACGCCCTCACAAGCGAGTTCTACGCCCGCGAGGCCACCTCGTTCTCGGCCACGCGCCAATCGCCTTGGCACGGTTGGGAGCGGGCATGGGATACCATCGTCGCCGCAGACCCGGCCTTTGCCGCCCGGGCCCTCTCGGTGCTCGACCTCGGCTGCGGCAATTTGCGCTTCGAGCGCTTCTTGGCAGAAAGGACGACCGGCCCCCTTGCCGTCACGGCCATAGACAACTGCGCTCCTCTGGTGAAGGGCAGCCGGCAACCCGCGTCGAACCCCGCGCCTCCCAACGCTGCGGGCCGCCAGTGCACTTTCGCCGACAACCCCGAGAACGCGACACCCCCGCATGCGGAGGAGGGTCCCGCGGCCCGCAGGCCTGTCGCTGTCGATTTCCGACACATCGATATCGTGAAGTCGCTTCTGGAAGACGCCCTCGCCGACTACCTCCCTCGCAGCACCTGCGACCTCGCGGTGGCTTTCGGACTCATGCACCACTTGCCCACGCTCGCCCTCCGTGCCCGCGTTCTTCAAGAGCTCATAAGCGCTCTCCGTCCCGGCGGGTTCGCCATCGTGTCCTTCTGGCAGTTCCTCAACGACCCTCGCCTTGCCGCCAAGGCTCAAGCCACCACCGCTGAGGGCCGAGCCGAACGCGGCCTGCCGCCCTTCCGGGAAAACGACTTCCTCCTCGGCTGGCAGGAAACCCAGCACATCTACCGCTTTTGCCACCACGCACCCGACAGCGAAATAGACGCTCTTCTCGCAACCGCCGAACGAGAACTGGCCCGGGCCGGCTCCCCCGACCCTGCTTTCCGCGAGGTGACCCGTTTCTCCGCCGACGGGAAGGCGGGCAACCTCAACCGCTATGTAGTTTTGCAGCGCGCCTGAGAAACACCGCGCTCATTTGCTAAAGTTCGCCCCATGGCAAGAACACCCGACACCCCGGCCGTCGCTCGCCGCCGCAAGCGCGAGAAGCGCACCATCTCCCAGATGGTGGCCATCTACTGCGCTGGAAACCACGACGCCGCCGAGCGCACCGAGTCGAGCTTCGCGGGCGAGCCGCTCTGCCCCGCGTGCAAGGCCCTCGACGACTACTGCGTGGCGCGCACCGAGCGCTGCCGGTCGATGCACCGCAAGACGAGCTGCGAGGAATGCGGCAACCACTGCTATGCCCCCGCCGAGCGCGAGCAGATCCGCGCCGTCATGCGCTACGCCGGCCCCCGCATGCTCCGCCACCACCCCGTCGCCGCCCTGCGGCACCTGCTTGGGAAGTAGCAGCCTCCCCCGCATCCCGGCAGGCCGTCCCCGGCTGGGAGGCATCCCGAGAAGACCCGCGACCCGTGCAAGCCACCATGAGGCCATTCGCTGCCACCAAATAACGAAAAGTCGCCATTTTGGACAAACTGAGCGAAAAAGCGCCACGCGTTTGCGGAAAGTCGCCCTTCCGGCACCGCTTTCAGGCCAATGTCACGCTCGCAATTCGGGAGATCTCGCAAAACACCTGGTCACTTTCGCTCTCATAACAGCCGACCGTTACCATCGCAGTCCCCATAGCACCGAAATGGCGACTTTCCGCAAACGAGTGGCCGCTTTCGGCTCAAGCAGGTGCTCCCCCCATGGCTGAGAGCCCGAGCATCAGAAGCCCAGATACCCCAGCAAGCCCGTGCAGCCGTCGCAGACGTCCTCGTAGGTGGTGTCGAAGTCGCCCGTGTACCAGGGGTCGGCCACATCGCGCGTGCTGCCGGCGAATTCGAGCAGCTTGTGCAGCTTGCCCGCCGGATCTCCCCCGAGCATGCGGCCCATGTTGCGCATGTTCGCCTCGTCCATACCGACGATCAGGTCGAACGCCTCGTAGTCGGCCCGGCGCAGCTGGCGCGCCCGCTTCTTCTCGAATCCGCCGATGCCGTGGCGGCGCAACTCCCCCACCGTGCCCGGGTGCACCGGGTTTCCGATCTCCTCGGTGCTCGTGGCCGCCGACGCGATTTCGAACTCATCGGCCAACCCGCGACGGGCCACCATATCCTTCAACACGAACTCGGCCATCGTCGACCGGCAGATATTCCCATGGCACACAAACAGGATGCGAAACGACGGTTGGGGCATATTGAAATCCTTTGCGAATAGGCGGCGGAATTAGAAACTGAACTAGTGTCTTGCAAAACAAAGCAAGGAGGAGGCCTTGTTGCCTCCTCCTTCCCCAAGCATCTAACAAGCATACCGAAAACCCCGTTGTCAACCGAGGAAAGTCAGTAAAAATCCTTGCAAATTCGCTTTCCCGAAATAATTGGCGAGAGCAAGTCCGAAGCCGCTACTCTACCCGTTTGAACTCAACACCAACTTTGCTGGCGAGTTTGCCGCCATCAATTACTTCCCCTACCACATGGTCGGTGTTCTCCCTTCCACCAAGGTTCCACTCCAGATAAACCAACTTCGTTTCGTTAATCTCTAACAACTCGTCAATTTCTGCATCGGAAGCACCTGCTGAAGCCTCGGCCTCCTCGTTCATATCTCCAATATATCTATGATCCTTGAACATGGCGACACCCCTCAGCGGAGTACCGAAGCCGTTTTCGGCACTGTACTCGATAAAAGTATAGTCACCCGGATCATCGGCCTCCGCATCGGCGCTTATGTGGATGACATCGCCACGCAAAACGAAAGTGTCCGGCGCCTTCGCCATGCCAACGAGCTTTTCCAGATCATCGGCGGCGCGCGACTCCCCCTCGCTCATCATGAAACCCGAAGCGCATCCTCCCAGGCAAACGGAAAGCGCACAAGCGATAGCGACAGCCAGCATTCCCTTCAGTCCTCTTTTCACAACCACTCCTTTCAATGGGGTGCCCTACTTTTACCATCGCTTCGAAAAAAATCGTTGCGCAACAACGCAGCAAGCCCATTTCGAATTGCGAGGAAATCGTGAGACAGGGCACATTCGCCACCATCGTCCCAGCGGCCCAAGGAGAAACGAACATCGTGGGTATTTACCGAGTTGCGAGGGTTTCGGGGAACGTGAAGCGAGAAGCGTGAGAAAATAGCATGTTGAGCGAACATTTAACTATGCTTTTCGTAAGCGACGGAACAGGAGCACTATGGCAGAGTTCATCTACCAAATGTACAAGGCCCGCAAGGCGGTGGGCGACAAGGTTATTCTGGACGACGTCACGCTGTCGTTCTACCCCGGCGCGAAGATCGGCGTCGTGGGCCCCAACGGCATGGGCAAGTCTACCCTGCTCAAGGTCATGGCCGGCCTGGAGGAGGTCTCCAACGGCGAGGCGCGCCTCACGCCCGGCTACACCGTGGGCATCCTGCAGCAGGAGCCGCCGCTCGACGAGGACAAGACGGTGCTCGAGAACATCCAGATGGCCTTCGCCGATGTGCTCGCCAAGGTGGAGCGCTTCAACCAGATCGGCGAGGAGATGGCCGCGCCCGACGCCGACTTCGACGCGCTCATGGAGGAAATGGGCCGCCTGCAGGACGAGATCGACGCCGCCAACGGGTGGGACCTCGATTCCCAGCTCTCCCAGGCCATGGACGCGCTGCAGTGCCCCGACCCTGACGCGCCGGTGAGCATCCTCTCCGGCGGCGAGCGGCGCCGCGTGGCGCTCTGCCGCCTGCTGCTCGAGGCCCCCGACCTGCTGCTTCTGGACGAGCCCACCAACCACCTGGACGCCGAAAGCGTGCTGTGGCTCGAGCAGTTCCTGAAGACCTACCCGGGCGCGGTGCTCGCCGTCACCCACGACCGCTACTTCCTCGACCACGTGGCCGAGTGGATCTGCGAGGTGGACCGCGG
>NZ_CAUASN010000009.1 GCF_958431955.1 uncultured Adlercreutzia sp.
GCAGGATGACCTTCTTGAGGTCGCCGATCTCGCTCTTGACGTTTACTCCTTGCATGGGACTCTCCGATCTGGCGCCGCCGGGCGCCTGTCGTGTGCCGGCTGCCGCGGTTTCCCTCCGCGGCCATCGCTTCCTTGGCGATGTTGCATGAGTCCAATGTGCGGGATGCTCAGCTTTTGCGAAAGGTCTAAACCAGGTGTAGCGCCGCGTGTAAGTTGCGCCTATGCAGCGGGCCTTCTCCCTACAACCTCCATAAACCGCAGATCAAATCCATATTTTCTTCGCAACATCCATTGACAGAACGTCAGCTTCTTGAGCACCGTTACCTTCCCGTTGATTATTTTGATCAAAAAAATCGCCCGTCGCAGGACGCCCGCGGGAGCGCGCCGAGTTGGTATATAATGGCCCCGAGGGCACAACGCCTGGGGGCTGGCAGAAGAAGGGATCTATGGGACTTGTCATCTTCTACGAGACGCTTCTGATCATTCTCGTCTCGGTGCTCACCGCCGCGGTCTGCCTCTCCTCGTACCTGGTCACGCGTCGCAAGACCATGTTCTTCGCCTGCGGTGCCTTCCTCTTCTACTTCTTGGACGTGGCATCCATCCTGCAGGACGACTACGCCGCCCGAGCGCTCGGGCCCGACCTCTCCCCCGAGTACCTCTTCTTCCGCTCCATCTACACCCTCGTCACCGGCGCGGGCTTCCTCGGCGCGTTCTGGCTCATGGTTTGCGAGTACATCGGCGAGCGAAGCCGCACGGTGCGCATCGCCCCCATCGCGGTGTTCTGCGTCGCCTCCTTCGTGCTGCTGATCGTCTCCGGCGAGAGCAAGGCGCTGCGCTTCTGCTTCTACAACTGCCGCGCCTGCTTCATGTTCTGGATCCTGCTCTACGGCGGCGTCTACTACCTGAGAACCCGCGACGAGGTGGAGCGCCAGCGCCTCGCCCGCTACCTGCCCCACTGCGTGGCCCTCGCGGCCCTCGGCGCGCTCATGGTCTTCGAGGACGTCATGTTCTTCCTCGTGCTGTCCTGCGACACCGTCACCGTGGGGCCCTTCACGCTCTCGGCCGAGCGTAACTACGCCGAGAACCTGCTTATGCTCATCTGTGCCCTCATGACCTGCCACTTCGCCCTGCGCCAGCTCGACATCCACTCGCACACCTCCCCGGTGGTCGACGACACAAAGCGCTACCATCAGACCGCCGAGGACCTGCTCATGTACGCGCGGCGCCACCAGCTGACGGCCCGCGAGCAGGAGGTGCTCGACTACATCCTGCGCGATCAGGACAACCAGAACATCGCCTCGGCCATGTCGCTCGCGCCCTCTACCGTGAAGGTGCACGTGCACAACATCCTCCAGAAGACCGGGCACGCCAATCGCCAGGAGCTCATCCAGGATTTCTGGAAGACCGTCTAGTGCGCCTCGGCCCAGGTGGGCCCCCAGCTCACATCCACGAGCAGCGGCACGCGCAGGTCGGCCACGTTCTCCATCACCTCGCGCACCATGGCCGAGAGGCGCTCCACCTCGTCGGCGGGCACCGAGAAGTCCAGCTCGTCGTGCACCTGGATCATCAGCTGGGCGCGGAAGCCCTCGGCGAGCAGGCGCCGCTGCACCTCGTTCATGGCCATCTTGATGATGTCGGCCGCCGTGCCCTGCATGGGGTGGTTCATGGCCGTGCGCTCGCCGAAGCCGCGCTGCTGGCCGTTGGAGCTCCTAAGCTCGGGAATGTGGCGCTTGCGGCCGAACATCGTCTCGGCGAAGCCGGTCTCCTTGGCGGCGGCCACCGTCTCGTCCAGATAGGCGCGCACACCCGGGTACACCTCGAAGTAGCGGTCGATCATATCCTTCGCCTCGGCCATGGGAATCTCCAGGGTCTGGGAGAGCCCGAAGGCCTGCTGGCCGTACACGATGCCGAAGTTCACCGCCTTGGCCCGGCTGCGCAGCGCCGGCGTGACGTCGGCGGGGTCAAGCCCGAACACGCGCGCGGCGGTGGAGGTGTGCAGGTCGGCGCCGGAGTTGAAGGCCGCCACCAAATGCTCGTCGGCCGAGAGGTGCGCGAGCAGCCTGAGCTCGATCTGCGAGTAGTCGGCCGACAGGAACAGCTCCCCTTCCCGAAGCGGCGTGAAGCAGCTGCGGATCTGGCGGCCGAAATCGGTGCGCACGGGGATGTTCTGCAGGTTCGGATCGGACGAGGAGAGGCGCCCGGTGGTGGTCACCGTCTCGTTGAACTGGGTGTGCACGCGCCCGTCGGCGGCGCGCATGCGCGGCAGGGCGTCGATATAGGTGTTCTTGATCTTCGAGAACTCGCGGTAGCGCAGGATGAGCTCCGGTAGCGGGTGGATGGCCGAGAGCTCCTTGAGCACCTTCGCGTCGGTGGAGTAGCCGCGCTGGTTCTTCTTCTTGGCCGGCAGCTCGAGCACCTCGAAGAGGATGTGGGCCAGCTGCTTGGGGCTGCTCAGGTTGAACGGCTCGCCGGCCAGCTCGTAGATCTGCGCTGTCAGATCGTCCACTTCCACCTGGGCCTCGGCCCCGAGCTTCTCGAGCAGGGGCACGTCGATGGCCGCGCCCACGCGCTCCATGCAGGCGAGCACGCCCACGAGCGGCAGATCGATTGAGGCGTAGGCGTCCCAGGTCTCGTCGCGGCGTAGGGCCTCCTCCAAAAGCTCCCTCAGCATGCGGGCGGCCGTGGCGTGCACGACGGCGCGCTCGGCGTCGGTCTCGGCGGCCGGCAGGGTGGCGCCGGCGGCCGACTCCATGAGCGAGTCGTAGGTGTAGGCGCTCGTGGACGAGTTCAGCACGTAGCCCGCCAGACCCAGGTCGAAGCCGTCCATGGCGAGCACCTCGGCGTCGGTCACGCGCGCCGGCTCGGCGGTGTCGGCCGGGTACACCCGGTGCACGTCGGCCTTCACGTCCAGGGCGCAGAACGAGCCCGCGCGCACCAGCGAGGCGAACAGGTCGAGGGCCGCCTCGCCCTCGGCGACGACGGACGCCTCGTCGGTCACGAAGGCCGCCGTGGCCCCGTCGTTGAACAGCGACACCTGCTCGGGATCGACGAAGGCCACGCCGACGGTCTCCCCGGCGGCGATGGCGCGCTCGATCTCGGCGGCGCCCTCGTCGCCCCGCAGCTCGGGGGCGAAGGAGAACTCCAGCTCGCGGGAGGGGGGCTCGGCGTCGATGAGCGACAGCACCCGGGCCAAGGGGCTTGCCAGCTGGTACTTGCCGAAGGCCTCCTCCACATCGGCCGCATCGAAAGCCGGGAAGGAGGCGTTCTCCAGATCGAGCGGGAAGTCCAGATCGCGCACGATGGTGGCGATCTCGCGCGAGAGGAAGGCCGTCTCGCGGTTGTTCTCCAAATTCTCCTTCTGCTTGCCCTTCAGCTCGCCGATATGCTCGTAGATGCCCTCGATGGATCCGTAGGCCTGCAACAGCTTCGTGGCGGTCTTCGGGCCGATGCCGGGCACGCCGGGGATGTTGTCGGAGCTGTCGCCCATCAGCCCCAGGTAGTCGATGAACTGGGCGGGGGTCACGCCGTAGCGCTCCTCCACCTCGACCGGGCCGTTCACCGTGATGTCGGTGATGCCCTTCTTGGTGGTGACGATGCGGGTCGCCTCGGTGGCCAGCTGGTAGGCGTCCTTGTCGCCGGTCACGAGCAGCGTCTCGAAGCCGAGCTCCTCGTCGCGAGCGGCGATGGTGCCCAGGATGTCGTCGCCTTCCCAGCCGGGCACCTTCACCACGGGAATGGCCATGGCCTCCAAAAGCTCCTCCATGACGGGGAACTGCACGCGCAGCTCGTTGTCCATGGGCGGGCGCTGGGCCTTGTACTGGGCGAGCGCCTCGATGCGGTGGGTGGGCTTGCCGGCGTCGAAGGCGCACACGATGGCGTCGGGCGAGGCGATCTCGATGAACTTGCACAGCATGGAAAGAAAGCCGAACACGGCGTTGGTGGGGGTGCCGTCCTTGGCGGTCATGGGCGTCTGCACGGCGTGGTAGGCCCGGTGCATGAGCGAGTTGCCGTCTATGACTGCGATCTTCTTCGACATTGAGACTCCTTAGGGCATTGCGTTGAATCGGATGCCGGGCTCCTACATGTTCCACAGATACCCGACGCCGCGCACTGTTTCCAGGCGCTGGGCGAGCTCGGGCCCAAGCTTGGCGCGCACGCGGCGCACGTGCACGTCCACGGTGCGGCTGCCGCCGTAGTAGTCGAAGCCCCACACGCGGCGCAGCAGCGCGTCGCGCGAGTAGGTGCGTCCAGGATGGGTGACGAGGAAGGCCAGAAGCGCGTACTCCAAATACGTAAGATCCACCGGCTCGCCGGCCACCTTCACCTGATAGGTGGCCAGGTTCACCGTCATGTTGTCCACGACGATGTAGTCGGCCGACGACCCCTCGTTGCCCGGCCACAGAAGCTGGCGGATGCGCTGGGTGCACTCGGCCGCCGAGGCGCCGTGCACCACGAAGTCGGCCTTGCAGGACACGGGAAGGCGGAACTCAGCCAGCTGATCCTCGTTCACGATGACGAGCATGGAGCCGGAGCCCTCCTCGGCCAGGGCGGACTCCACCGACGCGAGCGTCCCCAGGTGGTCGCCGCGGGCCTCATAGATGACCAGATCGCGCGCCGGGTGGGCGGCGAGCAGCTTCTTGAACTGCACCGACGAGCCGGCCGCCACGTCCACATCCAGCTTCGAGAGCACCTGCTGGAACTTGTGGGCGTTATCCAGGCTGTCGGCGATGAAGATGACGGTCTTGCGCTGCATGCTACAGCACCGCCAGACCGCGCTCGAGCTCCCAGGGCGTCACGATGCCCTGGTAGGCCTCCCACTCGGCGCGCTTGGCGCGCACCAGGTAGCCGTGGATGTGCTCGCCGAGCACCTCGCGCATGAGCGCGCTTCCCGCGAACAGCTCCACCGCCTCGCCCAGACTCTCGGGCAGCGTGGCGATGCCGCGGGCGCGATGCTCGTGGCGCGTGCAGCCCAAAGGCGCCCCGTCGTCGGCCGGGGGCATGAGCTCAAGCCCCTCCTCGATGCCCGCCAGACCCGCGGCCAGCATGACGGCGAAGGCCAGATAGGGGTTGGCCGCCGGATCGGGGCTGCGCAGCTCCACGCGGCAGGCCGCCTCGCTGCGCGGCCGGTAGCCCGGGATGCGCACGAGGGTGGCGCGGTTGCGCGCGCCCCAGCTGATGCAGGTGGGCGCCTCCCCGCCCGGCTGCAGGCGCTTGTAGGAGTTCACGTACTGGTTCGTGACCAAGGTGTACTCCGGAGCGTACTTCAGAAGGCCGGCGATGTAGCTCTTCGCCGTGGCCGACAGGTTGTAGCCCGACGGGTCGGCCTCGTCGAAGAACACGTTGTTGCCGTCCAGGTCGGTGAGGCTCTGGTGCACGTGCATGCCGTTGCCGGGCGCATCGGCCATGGGCTTGGGCATGAACGAGGCGTACACCCCGTGCTTCATGGCGATTTCCTTCACCACCTGCTTGTAGGTCATCACCGCGTCGGCCATGGAGAGCGCGTCGGCCGAGCGCAGGTCGATCTCATGCTGCGAGGGCCCCTTCTCGTGGTGCGAGTACTCCACGGGAATGCCCATCTTCTCCAGGGTGAGCACCGTGTCGCGGCGCAGGTCGGAGGCCGAGTCGAGCGAGGTGAGGTCGAAGTAGCTGCCCCGGTCGAGCACCTCGGTGCCCTGGGCGTCCTTGAAGTAGAAGTACTCCAGCTCCGGCCCCACCACGAACGCGTAACCCATCTCGGCGGCCCTGCGCACCATGCGGTCGAGCACGGAGCGCGGGTCGCCCTCGTAGGGGGCGCCCTCCGGGGTGCGGATGTCGCAGATCATGCGGGCCACGGCGTTGGCCTGGGGGCGCCACGGCAGCACCTGGAAGGTGGAGGGGTCGGGGAAGGCCAGCATATCGGACTCGCTCACAGCCGAGAAGCCCTCGATGCAGCTGGCGTCGAAGCCCATGCCGTCCTCGAAGGCGCTCTCCAGCTCGCCGGGCACCACCGCGAAGGACTTCATGTTCCCCAGCACGTCGGTGAACCAGAAGCGCACGAAGTGCACGTCCCGGCTCTCGATGGTCTTCAGCACGAAATCTTGCTCGGGGGTGGTTACCACGTCTCGCTCCTCGCTATCGTCGTTCATTCCGCATCATTATAGTTCGCGCCCCGCAGCACCCTCACCCGAATTTACGAGTCTGCAAAAGAAAAGACCCGCGGCGGATGCGGCCCTCCCCCGCGGGGCTGCGGTCGGAGGCGCCGTGCTCAGACAGTCCTCGCTTGGTGGAAATGCCCACAGGGCATTTCCAGTCGCTGCGGAACTCCGCGCGGACCCCCGACCACAGCCCCGCGGCCCCTGAACGCAAAAAGACCCGCCGCGGATGCGGCGGGTCTTCGCATGCGAGAAGCAAGGCCTACTCGGCGGCCTCCACGGCCTCGGCGACCTCGGCCTCGGACAGCTCCACGCCGGGAGCCTCCTCGGTCGTGGCCTCGGCAGCGGCGTCCTCCATGGACTGAACCTCTTCCTCGGCCTCGGCGCGGGCGGCCTCCTCGGCGGCCTTGGCGGCAAAGGCGGCGGCACGCTCGGCCTTAGCAGCGGCCTTGGCCTCGCGCTCGGCCTTCTTGGCGGCCTCGCGCTCGGCGATCTGAGCGGCGCGCTCGGCCTTCTTGGCGGCCTCGCGCTCGGCGACGACGTCCTTGGCGGAGCCGAAGCGGTCAGCGAAGCGCTGCACGCGGCCGCCGGTGTCGATCAGCTTCTGGGTGCCGGTGTAGAAGGGATGGCACGCGTTGCAGATGTCGATCTTCAGCTCGGGCTTCGTGGAGCGGGTGGTGAAGGTGTTGCCGCAGCTGCACTTCACGACGCAGTCCACGTACTCCGGATGAATGTCTTGCTTCATGGGTTCTCCTATCTTCCCTTGGTTTCCGACCAAGGATTCCGAATGTGGCTTGGTTTCCGACCAAGCCAGAGACAAGCTTGTCTATATTAGCACCCCTTCGGCGCGATGCAAGAGAAAAGACCCGCGCTACACGGGTCTTTCAAGATTAGTCGGGGAATGGCCCCAAGCAAAGCAAAGTAGGCCGCGGCCAGGAGGTGAGGGTCCGCGCGCAGTTCCGCAGCGAACGGGACAGTCCTGTGGACTGTCCCGCCGAGCGAGGACTGTCTGAGCACGGCGCCCTTGCCTCCTGGCCGCGGCCGGACAGGTTGACTCGGCCCTACAGCTCGGTCACCCACAGGCCGTGCAGGTTGCAGTGCTCGTAAACGCGCAGCGGCTTCTCGCCGGCGGGCACCACGAACTCGGCATGGGGGGCATCGGCCGGTGTGAGGGGCTTGATCTGGTAGCCCTTATCGGTCACCAGGCAGATGAACTGGATCCAGTGCTCCTCGGTCATGGGGTGGTCCACGCTGCCCACGTTCACGACCACCTTGTCGCCGGCCACCTCGACGGCGGGCACGTGCTTCTCGAGCGCGGCGTCCTGGGAGTCGGCCACCAGCTCCACCATCTTCTCGCCGCAGCACACCAGGGGCACCCCGGCGTCGAACACCTTCACGGCGATGTTGCCGCAGTGCATGCACTTGTAGAACTTCACGTCCATATCGCACCTCGCATCTCTAGTTGTCGTTCTCGCGAAAGCCGCGGCGCCCGGCGGGCTATTCCACAGCCGTCAACCATTGTACGGGAAGGCGCGGGCGGACCTTCAAGGGCCACATAATCGACAACGGGACGTAACGAAGCTACGTCCCGCGCACGAAGGTAATGTGAGGGGCGCCGCCGAGGGGCGCAGACCCCTAGGAGAGGCCCGCGGGGGGCTCGGGCGCGCTGGCATCCGCAGCGGCCCCGCGGCGCGGCCCCTGTTGGGGAAGCTGCCGCCGCCATGCCCACACGAGCACCGCCACGCCGGCCACCACGAGCGGCGCCGAGAGCACCTGGCCCATGGTGAGCCAGCCGCCCCACAAGTAGCCGAGCTGCGCATCCGGCTCGCGCACGAACTCGATGAGGAAGCGGAACACGCCGTAGAGCACGAGGAACGCGCCGACGAAGGTGCCGCGGGGGCGCGGGGGCACGCGCCGCGAGAGGGCGTAGAGCACGCAGAAGATGACGAGGCCCTCGAGCACGGCCTCGTAGAGCTGGCTCGGGTGGCGCGGCATCGTGCCGGCCGCCCCGCCGAACACCACCCCGACGGGCCAGTCGGTGGGCGCGCCCCACAGCTCGCCGTTCACGAAGTTGGCGCAGCGTCCGAAGAACAGCCCGAGCGGCGCGCCGATCGATCCCAGATCGGCCAGGGTGAGAAACGGGATGCGCGTGAGCTTCGCCGCCACCGCGCCGCCGATAAGCAGGCCCACAAGCCCCCCGTGGAAGCTCATGCCGCCCTGGTTGAAGGCGAGCACCTCCAGCGGGTGGGCGAGGTAGTAGCCGTCGCCGTAGAAGAGCACGTAACCCACGCGCGCGCCGAGCACCACGCCGATGATGGCGCACACCATGAGGGTGAGCAGGTCGTCCTCGCTCACGCCGAGCCGCCAGCGCCGCGCGACGCGGTAGATGATGAGGGCCGCGAGCGCGAACCCGAGCACGTAGGCCAGGCCGTACCAGCGCACGACGAGCGGCCCCAGCGAGAACGCGACGGGATCGAGGTTCTGGTAGATTTCGTTCAACATTACAGATTCCCCTCGTGGGCGCCCATGCCGGCGCCCAACTCGATAGCGGCGAACTGGACCTCCTCGCGCAGCGCGGAGGGAATGGGCTGCATGGCCGAGATGCGGGCGGCGCATCGGGGGCACGTGAGCGTGAACAGCGCCAAATCGGGGCGCAGCACCATCATGGAATCGTAGGCGCGCACATCCACATCGGACGCGCCGCATGCCGGACAGGTCAGGGTCGTTCTCACCGCGCACACCGCCTTTCCCTCTGCTCGCGCCGGTCTTTTCGCCCATTGTAGCAGAGCCGACGGCGACAGGTGCGATCGCGCGGGCGCGCAAGCCGACCGTTACCAGCCCCGGGCCGTCCCTCCCCTACAGGATGAAGCGGTTGCGCCCGCTGAACTTCTCGCGGCCGTTCGGCGCGTTCGGATCCACATCGGGCCCGTTCACGAGGAAGTGCTCGCAGAACCGGCACACCTGCTTCACGGCGGCCTCGTAGTCGCGCTCGGGGTTCAGAAGCACGCCGAAGTCCTCGCACACCACATGGGTCGGCCGATGGCAGGCGGCGTAGTGGCAGTCGGCCGGGCACGGCTCGCCGGGCACGTTGTGCGGGCAGCGGCCCTGCATCTCATCGTCGCATCCGCGACGGCTCCAACATCCTTCCATTCGCCAGCCTCTCTCGCAAAAAAGCGGGCCCCGCAGAGCCCGCTCGCCTTCTCGTTGCCGCGTCCGCCTACGGGGCGGGAACCACGCTCGTCACGCCGGGCACGCGCTCCTTCAGGATGCGCTCCACGCCGTTGGCCAGCGTCATCTGGGACATGGGGCAGCCCTTGCAGGCGCCCTGCAGCTCCACGGTGACCACGCCGTCCTCGGACACGTCCACCAGCTGCACGTCGCCGCCGTCGGCCTGCAGGCTCGGGCGGATCAGCTCCAGCACGGCCGCCACATCGGACTTCTCAACCATAGCACACTCCCTTTCAAAGAGGCTCTTCCGTTATGGCGCCATCATAGCACAGCGCCGCCGCGCGGCCGCCCCCTTCACCAAATCCGTCGGGAAAGCGCGCGGGGGTCCCCTACCCGATCCAGTCCTGGCCGATGATGACGAGGATGTCGGTGTCGAAGGTGTAGAAGTCGCCGCCGTTGACCACGCGCCCGGCCGACAGATCGGCCACCGCCGCCTTCGCGGCCACCTCGAAGGCGGCGTCCTTGTAGATGACCATGGTCTCCGGGTAGGTCGCCCCGTCGTCCACGTTGCCCACCGAGGCCACCTGGTAGCCGTCGGACACGAGAAGCTCGCCGCAGCGGGCGGCGGCGCCCTGGATGCCGCTTCCGTTGCGCACCTCCACCGTCACCAGGCTGCGGTCCACGTTGGCCACATTGCCCGCGGCGCTCTCGGGGGCGTTTCCGGCGCGCACGGCCTCCATCATGGCGGCCAGGTCGTCCTCGGACACCTCGTAGGTGCGGCCCCCGTCCTCGGACGCCACCGCCCGCCCGGGCACCACCGTGGCGTACACCGTCACCTCGTCGAGGGGGTGGAGCACATCCCCGAGGGCGATGATCTGGCTGCTCGACCAGTCGGTGCTCACGGCCGGGGCGCCGTCGGCCACCACGCTCGGGAAGCTCAGGCCCTCCCCCGAGCTCGCGCGCTCGGCGAGGTTCACCGTGAACAGCGCCCGCATCTTGGCCTGGGTGAGGTAGGGGTCGGTGTAGTTCGCGGCCCGCAGCAGCGTGACGGCGGCCGACCCGTCGAGGGTCGTCTGACCGGCCTTGAGCACCTGGATGCCCGCCCGCGGATCGTCCACCTCCTGGTCGAGCTCGACGGCCACGCCGCCCACGATGTCCACGAGCCGCTCGAGCCCCTCGGCATCGGTGTGCGCGAAGTGCGCGATGTCGACCCCCAGAAGACCGCTCACCGCGCGGATGAGCTCGGCGTCGCCGCCCACCGAGCGCGCCTCGGAGAGGGGGTGCCGCGCCCCGTCGGACAGCTCGACCGACACGGTGGCCGGAACCGAGACGAAGGTGAGGGTGTGGGACGACTCGTCGATGCGCACGGCCAGGTACGCCTCGCCCTCGGCGGCCAGGGCCGGGGTGGCCGAGCCCAAGCTCGCCGTGCACAGGGCGAAGTACGGCTCGCCCTCGGCGGGGGCCACGAGGGCCTCCTCGGCGTTGGAGTCGCCGAGTGAGAGCTGGGAGTCGGACAAGGCGAAGAACGCCCACACGCCCGCGATGACGGCCACGGCCACCACGGCCACGGCCACCACGGCCAAGGTGGCCACGCTGCGCCGGCGCGAGCGGGCCTGGATCTCCTCCACATAGCCGCGGCGGTTGCGGCGGCGGGCGAAATCGGCGTCGCTCTCGCCGCTCGTCGCCTGGACGTCGACCTGGTCGACGATGCCCCGCGTCGCTCGCCTCGAGCGCCGGCCGTCCGAGAAGTCGACCCGGCTCGTTCCCGTCGGGTCGTCGCCGTGCCGCCCGTGGCGGCCGGGCCGACGCTCCACATGGGAGCCGATCACCGAGTCGTTCACCCGACGCGAGGTGCGGCGGGTCTGGGAGGCGGAGAGCCCCTTCTTGCTGTGCATCGCCATGGCGGCCGCCTAGGCTTCGCCGGCGGGCACGCGGCGGATGTCCGCGCCGAGGGAGGCGAGCTTACCCGCGTAGTCCTCGTAGCCGCGGTCGATGTGCTCCAGGTGGTGCACGCTCGTCTCCCCGTCGGCCACGATGCCGGCGAGCACCAAGGCCGCGCCGGCGCGCAGGTCGGTGGAGGACACCGGGGCGCCCTCCAGCTCCGCCACGCCGCGCACGATGGCGTGGTGGTCGTCGAGCGTGATGTCGGCCCCCATGCGCATGAGCTCGGCGGCGAACATGAAGCGGTTCTCGAACACGTTCTCGGTGATGACCGATACGTCGTCGGCAAGGGCCGCCAGCAGCATGAACTGCGCCTGCAGGTCGGTGGGGAAGCCCGGATGGGGCAGCGTCTGGATGTCCACCGACACCAACGGCTCGGTGCGGCTCACGCGCACCCAGTCCTCGCCGCATTCCACCTCGCAGCCCATGGCCCGCAGCTTCATGATGGCCATGCGGAGAAACGCCGGGTCAATCCCGTGCACGGTGACCGGGCCGCCGGTGAGCGCGCCGCCCACGAGGAAGGTGCCCGCCTCGATGCGGTCGCCCACGCAGGTGTGGTCGCAGGGGTGCAGCGCCGAGAACGGCACGCCCTCGATCTCGATGAGCGAGGTGCCGGCACCCGACACCTTCGCGCCCATGGCGTTGAGCATGTTCGCCAGATCCTCGATCTCCGGCTCGCACGCGGCGTTCTCGATAGCCGTGTGACCCTCGGCGGTCACGGCGGCCATGAGCATGTTCTCGGTGGCGCCCACCGACGGGAACTCCAGATACACATGGGCGCCGCGCAGCCCGTCGGGCGTGCTGGCGTGCAGCACGCCGTGATCCACGTCGAAGTGCACGCCCAAAGCCTCGAGCCCCACCAGGTGCATGTCGATCTTGCGGGCGCCGATCTGGCAGCCGCCGGGCATGGCCACCCGCGCCTCGCCGAAGCGCCCGATGAGGGGCCCGAGCACGGAAATGGAGGCGCGCATCTTCGAGACGAGCTCGTAGGGGGTCTCGCAGGAATCCACCGGCGCCGTGTCGATGGTGAGCGTGTGGCCGTCGCGGGTGACCGTGGCGCCCAGGCGCTTGAGCACCTCCCCCATGATCTCGATGTCCGAGATGACCGGGATGTTGTGCAGGATGGTGGTTCCCTGACCAAGCAGGCTGGCGGCCATGAGCTTGAGCGCGGAGTTCTTGGCGCCGGAGACGGTCACGTCGCCGGAAAGGGCATGGTTGCCCCGAACGATGATGACTTCCTGGTTCATTTCTAGTCCTTTTGCCGGGGCGCCGAAGCGCCCGCAAGTCATGTCGCAAGTTCCTCTAAGTTGCACCATTATAGAAAAAAGGCCGCGCGCAGGCACGGCCTTTCAGGTATCGGAATAAAAACTCCAGCGATGGGCTACTCACCCAGGGCGAAGCGCACGAAGCCGGTGATCTTGATGGAACCGCCCAGCTCCTTGGCGCACTCGTCGGCGTAGGCGGACACCGTGAGGTCGGGGTTCTTCACGAAGTCCTGCTCGGCGAGGCAGTTCTCCTTGTAGAACTTGTCCATGCGGCCGAGCGCGATCTTCTCCTGGATGGCCTCGGGCTTGCCGGACTCGGCGGCCTGGGCCTTGTAGATCTCCATCTCGTGGGCGGCCACGTCGGCGGGCACGTCCTCGCGGGTGGCGGACACCGGGTTCAGGGCAGCCACCTGCATGGCGATGTCGCGACCGCACTTCTGGAAGCCCTCGGAAGCCGGATCGATGCCCTCGACGGCAAACGTCACGAGCACGCCGATCTTGCCGCCGCCGTGGATGTAGGCGGCCACGGCCGGAGCCTCCACCACGGCCACGCGGGCCAGCTGAGCGTTCTCGCCCATCACGTGGATGCAGTCGGTCACGACGGCCTCGACGGTCTCGCCGTCGATCTCGGCAGCCTTCAGCGCCTCCACGTCGGCCGGCTTCGCGGCCAGAGCGGCCTTGGCGATCTTCTCGGCGTAGGCCTTGAACTTCTCGTTCATGCCCACGAAGTCGGTCTCGCAGTTCAGCTCAACGACGGCGCCGGTGGTGCAGGCGTCGTCCACGATGGCCATGACGGTGCCCTCGTTGGTGGCACGGCCGGCCTTCTTGGCCACGGCGGCCAGACCGCGGGTGCGCAGCACGTCGACGGCCTTCTCCATGTCGCCCTCGGCCTCGGCCAGGGCCTTCTTGCACTCCATCATGCCCGCGCCGGTCATCTCGCGGAGCTCCTTCACCATGGAAGCGGTGATATCAGCCATGAATTCCTCCTTAGGGAATGGGAGAGTTTGCTTACTCGGAAACGGCGTCGGCCACCACGTCGGCGGCAACCTCGGCGCCCGCGCCCTCGGCCACATCGGCAGCGGCCTCAACGGCCACCTCGGCCACGGCGTCGGCGGCAGCGGCCTCGCCGGCCATCTCGGCGGCGGTCACATCGGCGCCGGTGCCGGCGATCACGGCGTCGGCCATGAAGTCGGCGAGCAGGCGCACGGAGCGGATGGCGTCGTCGTTGGCCGGGATGCCGTAGTCCACGTCATCGGGGTCGCAGTTGGTGTCCAGGGTACCCACCACGGGGATGTTCAGGCGATGGGCCTCGTGCAGGGCGATGCCCTCGCGGTTGGTGTCGATCACGAAGATGGCGTCGGGCACCTTCTTCATGTTGCGGATGCCGTTGAGGTTGGTCTGCAGCTTGGCGAGCTCCTTGTGCAGCAGGATCTGCTCCTTCTTGGGCAGCAGCGCCATGCGGCCGTCGGCGTCCATGGCCTCCAGCTCCTCCATGCGGCGCACACGGGTGCGGATGGTGGCGAAGTTGGTGAGCATGCCGCCGAGCCAGCGGGCGTTCACGTAGGGCATGCCGCAGCGGTTGGCGGCCTCGGACACGGCCTCCTGGGCCTGCTTCTTGGTGCCCACGAACAGCACCGTGCCGCCCTTGCGGGTCAGGTTGCTCACGAAGGTGTAGGCGGAATCGAGCCCGTAGAGGGTCTGCTTCAGGTCGATGATGTAGATATCCCCGCGGCTGCCGAAGATATACGGCTTCATCTTGGGGTTCCAGCGGCGGGTCTGATGCCCGAAATGCGCGCCGGCATCGAGCAGCGTGGTAATGCTGACTTTCGTCATGTTCACTCCATTCGTTAGTCCTCTGCCCGAGGTCATCCCAGCGTACCGCAGCCTTTTTCCGGTGGCCACTCGCGGTGCCGGTCGCCCGAGCATGTGTGATAGTTGCCGCTGCATCTTACGACCCTCGCAGACACAGCCTGTCTAAAATAGCACAATCCCCCGCAAGTGCAAGGGATTGCGCAAAGAAAGCGGGAAACACGGGCTACCGTACAAGCGGGCCGCCCTCAAATGGCGTGCCGCGACACGGCCAGCCGAAGAGTCCCCTACTTGTACTGGCTCTCGTGCTTGCGGAAGAAGTCGAAGCGCGGGGGCAGCTCGTGGACGCGGTGGACGCCGGCGTCGATCTCGATGGCCGGGCACAGCTCGTCGTTAGAGTCGAAGTCGTAGTTCCAGCTGAAGAAGTCGGCGAAGTCGAAGCTCAGGTAGTCGCAGATCTTCTCGCAGCCCGCCGGCACGATGGGGTGCATGAGCAGGCAGGCCACGCGCAGCAGGTAGAACGAGTCGGCGAGCACCTGGCGGCGCGCCGCGTCGTCATCGGCGACCTCGGCCGCCTTGATGCCATCGGCCCACCACTTGTTCGCCCAGCGGATGAACTCGTCGCACACCGACATCACGCGGTGCAGCTCCACCTTGTGCATGCGCTCCTCGTAATCGCGCAACGCCTCGAAGGCCCGACGGCGCACCTCGGGCGTCACGGCTCCCAGGGGCATGCAGCCGTCGAAGTTCTTGCCGGCCTCGTAGAAGCAGCTGCGGGCCAGGCGGTTGAACACGTTGGTGAGCAGCGCGCCCTCCTTGAGCACCGGGTCGGCCACGCGCGGGTCGTCGCGCTTGGCCGGGTCAGGGTCGAAGGGCTTCGGCGAGAAGCCGACCGATTTCTGATCGAGCCCGAGGGCCAAGAAGTGCGCGCGCAGCTGCTCGGGGGTGTAGTGCTCCAGCAGCTGCTCGCCGGTGGGCGGCTTCACCGCACCCGACGAGGAGGCCTTCTTCTTGCCGAACAGCATATGGTGGTTGGCGATGAGCGTGGTCTGGCGCATCTGCGAGTCGGGGCCCTCCTCGAACAGGCCGCCCGGGCGCAGCGCCTCCCACAAGGCCGGCTGGGCCACACCGTAGAAGTACAGGTTGTCCTGGCCGATGAACTGGTACACGCGCGCATCGTCGGAGCACCAGAAGTCGCGCCAGCTCGTGCGCGGCAGCCCCCGCTCGTCGTTCACCGTGATGGTGAACGAGATGGGCGCCCAGAGAGACTCGGGCCAGCACCACACGGTGAGCCCCTCCACGTCGTCGATCACCGGGGCGCGCACGCCCCACTCGATGTTTCCGGTGATGCGGAAGGGCACGAGGGTCTTGGAGGTACGGAACCGAATGCCGGCGGCGGCCAGGGCCGCGCGGGCCTCGTCGCGCTCGCCGATGGTGGCGAACTCGATCTCGAAGGACTGCTTGCCCTTCTCGGCGTCGCGATACGTATGGGGCGGCAGCGTGGCGGCCAGGGCCTCATAATCGGCCGCGTGCTCGTTCTTCACGAAGATGACCGGGGGCGCCAGAAACTCGTCGATGGCCTTCACCACCACGGGGCGCACCTCGGGATCGGCCTTCAGCTGCTCCACGTAGTCCTTGAGGAAGCCCTCGAAGCCGGGCAGATCGAAGTACCAGTTCTCCACCGGGCGCATCTCGGGCGTGGCGCCCGTGAGCGTGGACACCGGCGCGATGAGGTCGGCCGGCGCGTACTGGTGGCCTAAATCGCACTCGTCGGCGTAGGCGTGCTCGGACTTGCAGCCCTGCACGGGACAGCGCCCCTGCACCTGGCGGCCGTTCAGGAAGGTGGCCGCCTCGGCGTCGTAGAACTGCAGGGTGGAATCGAGCTTCAAATGCCCGCTCTCGTGCAGACGCTCGATGAACTGGTCGGTGATCACCTGGTGCACGTCGCCCGCGTGCCCGATGCCGCTGCCCTCGTAGATGTCCAGGCTCACCTGGAACGCCTCGAGCGTGGCCTTCTGGCGCTCGTGGTTCGCGAGCACGTAGTCGGCGATGGTGCCCGAGAACTCGCCGGCCTCCACGAGCTTGCGGTATCCCTCGTTGATGGGGCTGCCGAAGCAGTCGGTGCCCGAGACGAAGCGCACGTTCTCGGCGCCGATGCGGTCGCGCAAAAAGCGGGCGAAGGCGTCGGCCGGCACGAACACGCCGCCGATGTGCCCGAAGTGCAGGGGCTTGTTGCCGTAGGGCATGCCCGCCGTCACCACGGCGCGGGCCGGCCACGTCACCCGGGGTCTGCTATTCAAGTCCGCCACGGTTCTCCAACTCCTTCAGGGCCTGGGTCAACTCGTCCTCCCTCGTCTCGCCCATGATATCCAGCAGGCGCGACAGATCGCTCGTGGACGACTGCATGTACACGGTATCCGCATCGGGAACGCCCGCCAGCTCGCAGGCCTTCGCCACGGCCATCTCCAAGGTGCCGATCTCGTCCACCAGGCCGTTCTCCACCCCGTCGATGCCGGTGAAGGTGAGCCCCGTGGCCAAAGCGCGCACCTCGTCCTCGGTCATGCCGCGCCCCTCGGCCACCGTCTTGATGAACACGTCGTTGATCTGGTCCACCTGGGCCTGGAAGTAGGCGCGCTCCTCCTCGGTGAGGGGGCGGGTGCCCTGGCTCGAGTCCTTCGAGTCGGCCGAGGTGATGTTGTCCACCGAGATGCCGAGCTTCTCGTAGAGGCCCGACAGGTCGGTCACCTGCATGATGACGCCGATGGAGCCCACCGCCGAGGTCTGCGCGGCGAAGATGTAGTCGGCCTGGGAGGAGATCATGTAGGCGGCGCTCGCGTCCATGGAGGCGCAGGACACCACCACGGGCTTGGGGAAGTCGCGCACATACCGGCTCATCTCCTCGCCGGCCGTGGCCACCCCTCCCCCGGAATCGACCCGCAGCACCACGGCCTTGATATGCGGGTTCGCCGCGGCGGCATCCAGCTGGGCGGCCAGGCCCTCGGGGCTCGACGTGGTGCCGTCGTACTGGATGGTGCCGTCGATGTTGATGATGCCCACGGTATCGCCCGTGACCGTATCGGCCCACGAGGGCGACTCGTAGGAGAACGCGCCCATGGAGGAAGTCATCACCGCCGTGCACGAGGTGATGGATGCCACGCCCAGGATGAAGAACGCGAGCACGGCGGCAAGGCCCACGATCCAGCCGCGCCGCTTGGGCGCCGGCACCGGGGCCGTCGGGGCCGCGTAGGTCGGCTGCGGTGTCGCGTAGGCGGCCTGGGTCGGGGGCTGGGCGGTGTACCCGGCGGGCGCGCCGACGCCGGCCGAGGGCTGCGGCTGGCCCTGGGGCTGCCCGGTGCCCCAGGCGCTGTTCTGCCACTGGTTCTGATCGGTCATGGAGTGAACCCGTTTCCTTTACAGCTCGAAGTTGTCGTCGGAGCGGCCCTGCTGGGTCTGGGCCTTCTTCGCCGTGCGGATGAGGAACTCCTGGTTGGAGTTCGTCTGCTTCAGCGACTTGATGAGCATGTCCATGGCGCGCTCGGTGGAGTTCGTGTTCGACAGGATGCGGCGCACGGCCCAGATGAGCGGCGCCTCCTGGCCCTCCAGCAGCAGCTCCTCCTTGCGGGTGCCCGAGGAGATGGGGTCGATGGCCGGGAAGATGCGGCGGTCGGCCAGGTTGCGGTCGAGCTTGAGCTCCATGTTGCCGGTGCCCTTGAACTCCTCGAAGATCACCTCGTCCATCTTCGAGCCCGTCTCGATGAGGGCCGAGGCCAGAATGGTGAGGCTGCCGCCGTTCTCGATGTTGCGGGCGGCGCCGAGGAAGCGCTTGGGCGGGTAGAGCGCCGTGGAGTCCACGCCGCCGGACAGGATGCGGCCGCTCGCGGGCTGCGCCAGGTTGTAGGCGCGGGCCAGGCGGGTGATGGAATCCAGCAGGATGACCACGTCCTTGCCCTCCTCCACCAAGCGCTTCGCCCGCTCGATGACGAGCTCGGCCACCTGGATGTGGTTCTCGGAGGGCATGTCGAAGGTGGAGGAAACCACCTCGCCGCGAATGGAGCGCTCCATGTCGGTGGCCTCCTCGGGACGCTCGTCGATGCCCAGGTACATGAGGTGCACCTCGGGGTTGTTGGCGGTGATGGCCGCGGCGATGTCCTTCAAAACCGTGGTCTTGCCGGCCTTCGGCGGCGACACGATAAGGCCGCGCTGGCCCTTGCCGATGGGCGCCGTCAGGTCGATGACGCGGGCCGTGGTGGTGTTCTTGCCGTGCTCCATCCACAGGCGCTCGTCGGGGAAGATGGGCGTGAGCTCGGAGAACTTCGGGCGCAGGGCCATAAGCTCCGGCGCGCGGCCGTTCACGGCGGTCACCTTCTGCAGGGCGGCGAACTTGTCGTTGGGACGCGCCGGGCGGGTGATGCCGGACACCATGTCGCCCTTGCGCAGGCCGTTCTTGCGGATGGTGGCGAGCCCCACGTAGATGTCGTTCTCGCCGGGCAGGTAGCCGGAAGTGCGCAGGAAGCCGTAGCCGTCGCCCATGATGTCGAGCACGCCGGTGACCTCGGTGAAACCCTCGGCCTTGCAGGTGGCCTCGTACACCGCGTCCACGAGCTCGGCCTTCTTCAGGCTCGCGCCGTCGACGCCCAGCTCGGCCGCCTTCGCGCGCAGATCGGCCACCTTGAGCTCGGCCAGCTCTTCCTTGGTCACGGAAGGCTGCGGCTCGCGGTTGCGGTTCTCGTGGCGCTGGCGGCGGTTGTTGCGGTCGTGGTTGTTCTGGCTGTTCTTCTTGCCGTTGCCCTGGCCGTTCTTGCCCTGGCCGCCGTTCTGGTTGCTCTGGCCGTTCTGGCGGCGCTGCTCGGCGCGGGAGTCGCCCTCGCCGCGGGTGTGCTTGCGCACGACGGCGGTGCGGTTCTGGCCCTTCTTCGAGGCGCCCTCGCCGGCCTCCTCGGCCTTGGCCGCCTCTCCGCTCTTCACATCATCGGCCGCAGGGGCCTCGGTGCCCTCGGCATCAGCGGCCTTCTTGCGCGGGCGGCCCCGACGGGGCTTCTCGGCCTCATCTGCGGAATCCCCCGCGGCCTCTGCCGGTGCCGCAATCTCGGCGTCGGCCTTCTTGCGGGTGCGCCGGGGTTTGGGGGCCTCGGCATCGGCCGCGGGAACGGCCTCGGCCTCAGCAGCATCGGCCTTGGCCGTGCGGCGGCGCGTCGTCTTCTTCGCCGGCGCCTCGGACGCTTCAGCCGCGCCCTCGGCAGCCGCCTCATCGGCGGCCTTCTTGCGCGGACGGCCGCGGCGGGGCTTCTCGGCCGACGCCTCCAGGGCGTCGGCAATGGTCATCTGGTTCTCCTCGGCCTCACTCATGCGTTCTGAACCTTCTCCCAGTCCTTAAGGAACGACTCCAGGCCGCGATCGGTCAGCGGGTGGGACACGCACTTCTTCAGGATGCCGAAGGGCACCGTGGCGATGTCGGCGCCCATGAGCGCCGCCTGGGTCACATGGTTGGCGCTGCGGATGGAGGCGGCGATGATCTCGATCTTCTCGCCGTTGACGGTATCGGCCGCGAAATCGTAGTTGCCGATGGCGGTCACCACGTCCTCGAGCTGGGCCAGGCCGTCCTCGGAGATGTCGTCGAAGCGGCCCACGAACGGCGAGATGTAGCGGGCGCCGGCACGGGCGGCCAAAATGGCCTGGGGCACGGTAAAGCAGAGCGTCATGTTCACCGGAATGCCCTCGTCGGCCAGCGCGCGCGTGGCGGCCAGGCCCTCCACCATGGTGGGGATCTTCACCACGACGTTGGGGGCGATCTTCGCCAGCTCGCGGCCGTCGCGCACGATCTCGTCGCGGGTCATGGCCACGGACTCGGCGGACACCGGGCAGTCCGGCCCCACGATGTCACAGATGCGCTTGATGTGGTTATGGAAGTCGTCCAGCTTGCCGCCGATGCGCGAGTACAGCGTCGGGTTGGTGGTCACGCCCGCGAGCGCGCCCCAGCTGGCGGCTTCCTCGATCTCGGCGAGATCGGCCGTATCCAGGAAAAACTTCACGTTCATCCTCCTTCTTGAGGTTTACAGACATATGGGGATCGGCATCCGAACCGAAGGCGGTACGCACCGAAAAGCCCAGTCCGCGAGAACGTTGAGAGATAGGATACGGAAAAGGGGGAATGAAAACGAGGTGCACGCCTCTGATGCAAGTTCAGAGCTGGAATCATAGTAGCGCAACTTTTCCCGCCGTACAAGAAAAACCAGCGAGCGCGCGTAATTTCCGCTATCCGCGAGGGTTTCGGAGAAGGCGCCTCACTCCCCCGTAAGCGAGCGGTAGAAGCAGGTGCGCGCGCCGGTGTGGCAGGCGGGCCCGGCCGGATGCACGAGGGCCAGCAGCGTGTCGGCGTCGCAGTCGTAGCGCAGATCCACGAGCTTTTGGGTGTTGCCGCTCGTCGCGCCCTTGTGCCACAGCTCGCGCCGGCTGCGGGACCAGAACACGGTCTCGCCGCGCTCCAGGGTAAGCGCGAGCGATTCGGCGTTCATCCACGCCATCATGAGCACCTCGCCCGTATCGGCATCCTGCACGATGCAGGGAATGAGCCCCGCCTCGTTGTATTTCAGTTCGGGAAGATTCACAGGCTCCTCCTACAGGCGCACGGGAATGCCCGCAGCGCGCATGGACTCCTTCACCTGGCGCACGGTGAGCTCGCCGAAATGGAAGACGCTCGCGGCGAGCACCGCGTCGGCCTCGCCCTCGATGATGCCCTCGGCGAAGTGCTCCAGCTTGCCCACGCCGCCGCTCGCGATGACCGGGATGTCCACGGCCCGGGCCACGCTGCGCGTGAGATGGCAGTCGAAGCCGTCGCGGCTGCCGTCGCGGTCCATGCTCGTGAGCAGGATCTCCCCCGCGCCGCGCCGGGCCGCCTCGCGCGCCCAGTCCACCACATCGATACCGGTGTTCTTGCGGCCGCCGGCCACGTAGACCTCCCACTTGTTGGGGTTGCCCGCCACCGCCTTCGCGTCGATGGCCACCACGACGGCCTGGGTGCCGAAGGCCCGGGCCGCCTCCTCGATGAGCGCCGGGTTGGCCACGGCCGCCGAGTTCACCGACACCTTGTCGGCGCCGGCGGCGATCATGCGGCGGATATCGGCCACGCTGCGGAAGCCTCCGCCCACGCAGTAGGGCAAATGCAGCTCGGCCGAGGCATGGCTCGCGAGTTCCACCGTGGTGGCCCTATCGTCGCTCGTGGCCGTGATGTCCAAGAAGATGACCTCGTCGGCCTTCTGCTCGTCGTAGGCCCGCGCGAGCTCGATGGGATCGCCCGCATCGCGCAGGCCCACGAAGTTCACGCCCTTCACCACGCGCCCGTCCTTCACGTCCAGGCAAGGTATCACTCGTTTTGTCAGCATGGTCTTTCCAACCTGTCCGCCCACGCGATGGCGGACGTCTTGATTCGCTCAGACAGTCCTCGCTTTGTGGAAATGCCCACAGGGCATTTCCAGTCGCTGCGGAACTCGCTCGGTCAAGGCATCCGCCATCGCGCGGGCTGCTCTTCCTTTTCTGCTAGGCTTCCAAATCCTCGATGGTCAGCGGGCGCTCCTCCGCTTCCAAAGCATCGCTCACCTGGTAGGTTCCCTGGCAGGCGGCCACGCCGTCGGCCACCGAGAGCGTTCCCTCGTAAATGGCGCGGCCGGCGATGACGCCCTCCACCGCGTCGGCAATGGGCGCAAGTGCCACAATGTCGGCCGCGGTGGCTATGCCGCCGGACACGATGACCGGGTTGCGGAAGGCCTCGGCGACGTCCGCGTAGGCATGCGGATCCACACCGGTCTGCATGCCGTCGCGGGCGATGTCGGTATACACGATGTGCTCATAGCCCAAGTCGGCCATGCGCGCCGCCAGATCCAGCGCCGGCATGCCGGAGCCCTCGGTCCAGCCGGCCACGGCGGCCTCGCCGGCCTTCGCGTCGATGCCGGCCACGAGCGCGTCGGGGCCGAACTTCTCGATGGCGGCCTGGGCGAAGTCGGGGTCGCGCACGAGCGCGGTGCCCAGAATGACGCGGGTCGCCCCCGCGTCCAGCAGGCGATCGGCCGCCTCGAGCGAGCGCACGCCGCCGCCCACTTCCACGGAAAGCTTCGTGCGCGCCAGGATGCGGCGCACCACCTCGATGTTGTCGGGGTTGCCCGACTTCGCGCCGTCGAGGTCTACCACATGCAGCCACGTGGCGCCGTCCTCCTCGAACAGCTGGGCCTGCAGCGCCGGGTCGTCGTGGTACACGGTGACGGCGTCGTAATCGCCACGGGCCAGGCGCACGGCGCGACCGTCCAGAATATCGATAGCGGGCAAAAGGTACATGATCGGCTCCTTCAGAGGATTGCTTGACGGGAATGCTTCCGCGCTCAGTTTCCCACGACGGCGTCCGCGCGGGGCGCCGTGCGGGCAACGGTTACGAAGTTGGCGAGCATGCGCGCGCCGGCATCCGAGCTCTTCTCGGGGTGGAACTGCACGCCCCACACGGGGCGCCCCGGCACCTGCACAGCACTCGGGAACGTCACGGAGTGCACGGTCTCGGCCACGGTGGCCGCGCTCGCCGGCGCGGCGAAGCTGTGGGTGAAGTAGAAGAACTCGCCCGGCGCCAGCCCCTCGAACAGCGGGTTCGGCTCGGCAAACTCCACCGAGTTCCATCCCACATGGGGCACCTTGTAGGCACGCCCGGCCGCATCCACACGGGGCATAGCATCCACCGTGCCCGGAATGAAGCCAAGGCCGCGGGGCAGGAGGCCGCCTTCGGGCGCATGCTCGGTGCCGGCATCGAACATGAGGTGCATGCCGAGGCAGATACCGAGGAAAGGCGCGCCGGCCTCAACCACCTCCACGATGGCCGCGCGCTGGCCCAGCGCATCCAGCGCGGCCGCCGCATCGGCAAAGGCCCCCACCCCGGGCAGCACGAGCGCGTCGGCGGTGCGGATGACGGCCGGTTCGTCGCTCACGACGACCTCGGCCCCCGCGCCCGCCAGCCCCCGCTCCACCGAGAGCAGATTCCCCTTGTGATAGTCCACAACGACGATGGCCATGGCTACAGGCACCCCTTCGTGGAGGGCACCTCGCCGGCAAGGGCCGCATCGATGGCCACGGCCTGGCGCAGGGCGCGGCCTGCGGCCTTGAAGGCGGCCTCGAAGATATGGTGCACGTTGTCGCCGGCCTGCTGCCGCACGTGCAGGGTAATGCCGGCGTTGGCGGCCAGGGCGATGAAGAACTCGCGGGCCAGCTGGGTGTCGAAGTCGCCCACCATGCCGAAGGGCACCTCCACGGCCCAGTGCAGCTGCCCGCGCCCGGAGATATCGAGGGCCGCCAGCACGAGCGCCTCGTCCATGGGCACAAACGCGCTCCCGTAGCGCGTAATGCCGGCCTTATCCCCTAAAGCCTCGGCCAGCGCCTGGCCGATCACGATGCCCGCATCCTCCACCGTGTGGTGGCCGTCCACCTGCAAGTCCCCCGCCACGCGCACCGCCAGATCGATGCGGCCATGACGGGCAAACGCCGTGAGCATGTGGTCGAAAAAGCCGATGCCGGTGCTCACCTCGGCCCGGCCGCTGCCGTCCAGGTTCACCGTCACCTCGATGTCGGTCTCGGCCGTGGCGCGGCTTACCGTCGCCGTCCTCTCCATGAGCGCTCCTTCCCTCACACCCGCGCCGACCGGGCGCGGGCCTGGCCCCGCTCGGCCGTAAAGGCCCGCAGAAGCCGGATGAACTCGTCGTTCTGCTCGGGCGTGCCGATGGTCACGCGCAGGCAGTCCTCCAAAAGCGGCGTGGACGAGAAGTCGCGCACGAGCACGCCGTTGTCGTACAGATAGGCCCAGGCCTCACTCGCATCGTCCATGCGGAACAGGATCCAGTTGGAATCCGACGGCCACACGCGCACGCCGACCGTGGTGCGCAGCGCCTCCATCACGCGCCCGCGCTCCTCGATGATCTCGCGGATGCCGGGCTCGAAGCGGGAGCGGTTCTCGTAGACCACTTCCCCGATAGCCTGGGACACCGCGTCCACCGAGTAGGGCTGGCGCACCTTCACGAACTCGCGGATGACGCCCGGGTTCGCCAGAATGTAGCCGAGGCGCACCCCGGCGAGCGAGAACGCCTTCGAGAACGTGCGCAGGATGACCAGGTTCTCGTGGGCGGCCAGAAGCGGGCGGCAGGTCTGGCGGGAGAACTCGAAGTAGGCCTCGTCCACCATCACGAGCGCATCGGTGGCATCGAGCAGCCGCTCGAGGAAGTCCTGGGGGCAGCGCAGGCCCGTGGGGTTGTTCGGGCTCGCCACGATGACGTAGTCGATGTCGCCCTCGGCCAGACGCTCGAAGGTCGCCTCCTCGTCGATGGCGAAGTCCTCGGTGCGCGCGATGTCCACCACCGTCGTGTTCGTAAGGCGCGCGTTGGCCGCGTACACCGAGAACGTGGGCGGGAAGTTCAGGCAGGTGCGCCCCGGCCCTCCCCAGGCGAGCGCCAGATCGAACAGGAGCTCGTCTCCCCCGTTGCCCAAAAGCACGCAGGAGCGATCGAGCCCGTTGGCTTCGGCGATCATGTCGCGCAGCCCGTTGGCGAGCGGATCGGGGTAGCGGTTGAAGGGCACCTGGGCGATTGCGCGGGCAATGAGCTCGCGCAGCTCGGCATCCACGTCGCGCGGGTTCTCGTTGGCCGAGAGGAACGCCCGGGCCGGCAGGTACTTCGGGTCGTAGGGCTCAAGCCCCTCAAGCTGGGGAGCCGCCGCGCGCACCCTATTCATCGGCCCCGTCCTTCGCAGCCTCGCCCGCATCCACGCCCGCCGGAGCCGAGGCGCCGGCCACGCTCGCCTGCTCGGCGTCCAAGAGCGCGCGCAGGCGCAGGGCCACCGACTGGGCGTGCGCCCACAGTCCCTCGTGGGTGGCGATCTGCACCACGGCGCGGGCGTCGTGCTTCAGAGCCGCCGGCGTGTACTGGATGATGGAGGACTTCTTCACGTAGTCGTCCACGGAAAGCGGCGAGGCGTAGCGGGCCGTGCCGCCGGTGGGTAGCGTGTGGTTGGGGCCGGCCACGTAGTCGCCCACGGCCTCGGGAGTCCACTCGCCCAGGAAAATCGCGCCGGCGTTGCGGATGGAGCCGAGGTATTCCATCGCGTGGGCCACGTGCATCTCCAAATGCTCCGGGGCGATGACGTTCACCGCCTCTAAGGCCTGCTCCATAGAGGTGCACACCACGATGAGGCCGTGGTCGTCCAAAGAGGCGCGGGTGATGTCGGCGCGAGTGGTGCGGGTCATGTGGTCGGCGATGGCCGCCTCCACCTCGTCGGCATAGGCGTCCGAGAACGTGACCAGGTAGCAGGCCGCCAGCGGGTCGTGCTCGGCCTGGGCCATGAGATCGATGGCCACCATGGCAGGCTCGGCGGTCTCGTCGGCCACCACGCATACCTCGGAGGGGCCGGCGATCATGTCGATGCCCACGTCTCCCGACACGAGCTTCTTCGCCGCGGCCACGAAGGCGTTGCCCGGGCCGGTGATCTTGGCCACGGGGCGGATGGTCTCGGTGCCGTAGGCGAGCGCCGCCACCGCCTGGGCGCCGCCCACCGTGTAGATCTCGGTCACGCCGGCGATCTTGCAGGCGGCGAGAACCGTGGCATCCAGCGTGCCGTCCTTGGTCGGCGGCGTCACGCACACGATGCGCTCCACCCCGGCCACCTGGGCCGGCAGGGCGTTCATGAGCACCGTGGAGGGATAGAGCGCCCGACCGCCCGGCACGTAGATGCCCACCGAGTCGAGCGGGGTCACCTTCGAGCCCACGATGGCGCCGTCTTCCCGGGCGAAGAACCAGCTCTGCTGCTTCTGGCGCTCGTGGAAGTCGCGGATCTGGGCCGCGGCGTGCTTGAGCGCGTCGATGGTCTCGGGATCGCAGGAGGCCACGGCCTCATCGATGGCGCTCTCGGGCACGCGGAAGTCGTCGATGGCCACGCCGTCGAACTTCTCGGTAAGCGCGCGCAGGGCCGCATCGCCCTCCTTTCGCACCTGCTCGATGATGGCGGTGGCCGCCGTGAGCGCGCCGGGGTTGAAGGCGCCGGTGCGGTCGATGAAGTCGGGGGTGAACGGCTCCAGGGGCTTCAGGTCGATGCGTCGCATGGTCATGGGTTTCTCCTTCGGTAGGTTAGCGGGCGGGATGTACCGCGCCGGCGATGGGCGCGTAGGTGTGCTTCGGGGCATTCTCGGCCAGGGCGCGGGCGAGGCCCACGATGCGCTCGTCGGTGCGCAGGGCGCAGCCGTTGGCGAAGAAGCGGGCCGTGGAGGCCAGCACCTCCTCGACGATCTCCAGGTTGTTCTCGGCAAGGGTGGTGCCCGTAGCCGTGATGTCCACGATGCGCTCGGCGAGGCCCACCATGGGGGCCAGCTCAACGTTGCCGTGCAAATACACGATCTCCACCTGGGTGCCCGTCCGCGCGAAGTGCGCCCGGGTGATGGAGGGGTACTTCGTGGCGATGCGCATGCTGCCGAGCTTGCGGTAGCGATCCTCGATGGCGGCGCTCGTTCCGGCCGACTCGGCCACCACGAAGCGGCAGCCGCCGAAGCGCAAATCCACGAGCTCCACTACGTCGGCGCCCACTTCCAAAAGCGAGTCCTTGCCGCAAATGCCGCAGTCGGCAGCGCCCAGGGCCACGAACACCGGCGCGTCGGAGGGCCTCACGATGATGTAGTCGACCCCCGGGTTCGAGATGACGAGCGAGCGGCCCGGCGCGTCGAGCCCCGTGGTGTCGAGACCCGCCTCGGCCAGACACGCGATGGCCTCGGCGTTGAGCGAGCCCTTCGGAACGGCGATGCGCAGCGGGCGCGTGGCCGCATCGGCGGGAAGGTCGGCCTCGGCGGAGGCGGCGGCCATGGCCTGTTCCAGGTAGAAGGCAAAGCCGGCGGCCGGCCGGTCGGTACCGTAGGCGCCGATCATGCGATCGTAGCGCCCCCCGGAGCCGAGCGGGGCCCCCAGATGGGGCGAGGCGGCCTCGAAGACCATGCCCGTGTAGTAGTTGAACGAGCTCACCACTGAGAAGTCCACGAGGATCCGCTCGCCGAGGCCCTCCCCGACGAGCTGGTCGTAGATGGCCTGGAACTCGTCCAGATCGGCCACGCAGCCCAAAGGCGACACGAGCGCGCGCACCTCGTCGATGGCCTCCTGGCCGCCGCGGATGCGGGCGAGGCGCGCGATGGCGTCGGCGTAGGCCGGGGCCGCGTTGCCCGGCTCGGGCACCTCCGCCCCGTCCTCGGGCCTCACACCCACGGCCGCGGCGCAGAGGCGGTCGAGCGCCACGAAGTCGGAGTCGTGATAGGCCTCGAGCACCGCCGCCTTCCACGGCTCGGCGCCCCCGGAGCGCTCGAGGAGCGCCCGCAGCACGCCCACCGTGGCAAGCCCCAACGTGAAATCGCGCACGCCGGCGAGCACGAGGGCCTCGGCGAACAAGGCGATGATCTCGGCATCGGTGCCGGGCCCCGCCTGGCCGATGCACTCCACGCCGCACTGGGTGAGCTCGCGGGCGAGCGCCTGGTTGTCGGTCTCGGTCTCGCGGAAGACGCGCTGGGTGTAGCGGAAGCGCAGCGGACCTTCCTCGGCGGCCATGCGCGTGGCGCAGGCCCGGGCGATCTGCAGGGTGACATCCGGGCGCATGGCCAGCAGATCGTCGTGGGAGTCGAAGAACTTGAAGGGGGATGCGGGCATGCGCCCTCCCGCCCTCATGACGTCCATGACCTCCAGGGTGGGAGTCTCGATGGGCACATAGCCGCGCGCGGCGAACAGGTCTGCCACCGCTCGGGTGATGGCCTCGCGGGCGAGCGCCTCCTCGGCGAGCACGTCGCGGAAGCCCGATGGGGTCACTGCGTTCACGAACCGTTCCCTTCCCGCGCCGGCGGGGCCGGGCGCGCTGCGTTCCTTACGAAATCCCTCACATTATCCGCTTTCGCGGCGCGCCTGCGCACCGCAGCGGGCGAAAGGCGAATTATCGACAGAGACGCGCCGGGCGCGCCCGCGGGGACGCGATGGCCCGGCCGCGTCGCAAGGGCACGACGACCGTGCCGCGTCGCGGGGTGCCGCAGGGGCATGACGGACGCCCAAAGGCGCGCGGGCCGATGGCTCAGCTTCTGCCGATACCGTTACTTTATCACAGTAGAGTACTAAAGCAATAGGTTTTTACGCGAGCGGTTCGATGATCATGGCCCGCAGGATGCCGGGGGTATCGTAGGCCCGCTTGCCCGCGCCCATGCCGACCCGTCGGATGACGAAGCGCTCGGGCAGCGCGTCGGCGGTGCGCAGCGCTCCGGCCACCGCGGCCCCGGTGGGCGTGACGAGCTCCCCTTCCACCTCCACCGGCGTCAAGGGCAGCCCGCAGGCCTCGGCGATGAAGGCCGTGGCGGGCGCCGGCACGGGAATGAGGCCGTGCTGGCAGCGCACCGTGCCCGTGCCGCAGGGCAGATCGGCCACGACGACGCCGTCGGGCGCCAGATCGTCCACCGCCGCGGCGATGGCCACGATGTCGGCGATGGAGTCCACGGCCCCCACCTCGTGGAAGTGCACGTCGTCCAGGGCGACCCCGTGGGCCCGGGCCTCGGCTTCGGCCACGAGGGCGAAGATGCGCCGGGCGATGTCCTTGGCGCCCTCGGTCATGGCCGCGCCCGCGATGATCGCCTCGATCTCGCGCGGCCCCCGGTGATGATGGGCGTGGTCGTGCACGCGGCCATGGTCGTGTCCATGCCCATGATCGTGCCCGTGCGCGTGCCCATGATCGTGCGCGTGGTCGTGGTTGTGGTCGCGTCCGTGCAGATAGACCATGTCGTGGTCGTGGTTCTCGTGGGCCTCATCGAGCACCACGTTGAAGTCGCACACGTCCAGGCCCGACTTCCTCACCCGTGTGATCTCGACGGAGAAGCCCTCCACCTCCAGGCTCTCGAGCGCCGCGCGCACCACCTCTTCCCGCGCGCCGGCGTCCAGCAGGGCCGCTGCGGCCATATCGCCGCTGATGCCCGAGGTGCATTCCAGATACAGAAGCTTCGTCATGTTCGCGCCTTTCACGCTCGCGCCTGGCGCGAGTTCAAATGGTTGATGGCGCTCGCCTGGAAGGCGGCGCCGAAGCCGTTGTCGATGTTCACGACCGATACGCCGCTCGCGCACGAGTTCAGCATGGCCAGAAGCGCCGCGATGCCCCCGAAGGAGGCCCCGTAGCCCACCGAGGTGGGTACCGCGATGACCGGGCACGACACCAGACCGCCCACCACGCTGGCGAGCGCCCCCTCCATGCCCGCCACGGCCACGACCGCCCGGGCCGCCCCGAGGGTGTCGGCGCAGTCGAGCAGGCGGTGGATGCCGGCCACGCCCACATCGTAGAGACGATCCACCTCGTTGCCGAGGAACTCCGCCGTGAGCGCCGCCTCCTCGGCGACGGGCAGATCGCTCGTGCCGGCGGCGGCCACCACCACGCGCCCGTCGCCGTCGGGCGCGGGCATGCCGCCGAAGACGAGCAGCCGCGCCTCCTCGTGAAACACAAGCGGCACCGGCCGGGCCGCCAGAGCCGCCGCCAACGAGGACGAGCCCGCGACCCGACGCGCCGCCTCGCGCTCTTCCCAGGCCGCCGCCACCGCCCGGGCCTTCTCGGCGCTCACCCGCGTGGCCAGCACCCGCTCCTGACCGCCCCCGATGAGCGCCGCGGCGATGGCGGCGATCTGGGCGGCGGTCTTCCCCTCGCCGAAGATCACCTCGCCCGCCCCTTGGCGGGCCGCCCGATCGAGGTCGGGCCGGGCGAAGTCGAGGACGGAACCGCTGCAATCGATATCCACGGGGCGTGCCTTTCTTCCCAGCGAACCATATCGGCCGCACCGGCCGATCTTGTCGCAGCTATGATAAAGGTTGGAGTTGACTCCATGTCCAGAAAAGAACAGAGGACGGGGGAAGCAAACCGAAAGAACAGAGCAAAACGCCCCGGGATCCGGGGCGGGAAGCGCGGGGATGCCGAGGCCCTTGCGGAAGCCGCGTTCTACTCCTCGGGGCGCAGGGCCCGCTCGCTGTCGGCCATGATGTCGTCGTAGTGGTCGATCTTGTACTGCAAGCGCTCCAGGGCGCGCTCCAGATCGGCGATGCGCTCGCGAATGGCGACGCTCTGGCGGGCAAGCAGCTCCTTGCGGGCCTCCCGCGTGCCATCGCCCTGGTCGATGAGCTCCATGTACTCCACGAGCGACTCGATGGACATGCCGGCGTCGCGCATGCACTTGACGAACTCCACCGCGTTGCAGCTGGCCTCGTCGTAGTCGCGGATGCCGCTGCTGTTGCGGGGCACATGGCGCAACAGGCCGATGCGCTCGTAATAGCGCAGCGTATCGGTGGAGACACCGTAGCGCTTGCTGACTTCCGCGATCTTCATCTGGTCCCTTTCAACGCAGGAGCTGCATTCAGCCACTCTCGCAGACTGCTTGTCAATTAGACCATATGGAGTAGGCTATAAGTCAAGTCCCGCAGGCTCAGAATCCTCCGAATACCTCCCGTCCCTCCCTGAGAGACGGGCGCGCCCGGGTGTGCCTACGCCCCCGCCAATTTGTCGCGCAGAGCGCGCAGGGCGCATCCCCGATGCGAGATGGCGTTCTTCTCCGCCTGGCCCACCTCGGCCAGGGTACGTTCTCCGCCGAAGGCATCGGGGAAGAACAGCGGGTCGTAGCCGAAGCCCTCCTCGCCGCGCGCCTCGCGGCCAATGGAGCCCTCTACGGTGCCGCGGGCCACCGTCTCGGTGCCGTCCTCGTCGATGAACACGAGGGTGCAGGCGAACCGGGCCGTGCGCTTCCCGTCGGGCACCTCCGCCAGCTCGGCGAGCAGCTTCGCGTTGTTGGCCGCGTCGTCGCCGTCGGCGCCTGCATAACGCGACGAGTACACGCCGGGCGCGCCGTTAAGCGCGTCCACCTCGAGGCCCGAGTCATCGGCGAGCACCGCGCAGGCAAGACCCGCCGCCTGCGCCGCCGCGCGGGCCGCCGCGGCCTTGATGCGGCCGTTGCCCTCGAAGCTGTCGGCGTCCTCTGCCGGGTCGGAGACAAGCCCCGCCTCGGACAGCGTGCGGAACTCCCAGCCCTCGAAGTCGAGCGCCGAGCGGATCTCGGACACCTTGTGGGCGTTGTTCGTGGCGATGACGACGGTCTTCATGGCTCTCCTTCCGATGGCCGCGCGGACGGCCCCTAGGAAACGGTCAGTTCGGGCAGCTCCACGTGCTCCACCACATCCATGGGGCGGGCGAGCACGCGGCCGCCGAAGCGGCGGAACTCCTCGGTATCGGAGCCCGTCGTGAAAAAAGCGTGCACGGGCACGTTCCCCGGCCGGGCGAAGCTGCGGCGCCGGCGCAGGATGTGGTCCACGTCGCGGGCTGTCTCGTCGGCCGACGACACCAAAGTGACGGGACGTCCCACCACGCCGCCGATGAGCGCCTTCAAAAGCGGGTAGTGGGTGCAGCCCAGCACGAGGGTATCGATCTCGCAGCGGCGCAAAGGCTCCAGGTACTCGCGGGCGATCTCCTCGAATTCCGGGCGGATGTAGACCTTCGAGGCATCGGAGAGGTAGTCCTCGATGGGGCCTTCCGCCATCTTCAGCCCCAGCTCGGCGATCTCCACGAAGCGCGGCGTGGCCGTGGAGAACACGGTGATGCCCGCGTCGATGTGGCGGATGGCGTCGGAGTAGGCGTTGGATTCCACGGTGCCCTTGGTAGCGATGACCCCCACCCGCCGGTTCAAGGTGGTGTGGGCCGCCGCCCGCGCGCCCGGTTCCACCACGCCCACCACCGGCACCGGGAAGGCGCGCTGGGCGTGGGCGAGGCCGGCCGCGGTGGCCGTATTGCAGGCGATGACGATCATCTTCACGTCCCGGCCCAGAAGCCAGGTGCAGATCTGCTGGACGAAGCGGTCCACCTCGGCCTGGTCGCGCGGGCCGTAGGGGCAGCGGGCCGAGTCGCCGAAGTACACGAGGCTCTCCTCGGGCAGGCGCTTCTGGAGCGCCCGGGCCACCGTAAGGCCGCCGTAGCCCGAGTCGAAGACCCCGATGGGCCGGTTGTCGAAGGGCCCCGAGACGTCGGCGGCCGCGTCTTCCCTACTCATGGACGACGACGACATCGCCGACCTCGACCACCTCGTGAAGCTCCTTGGCCTTCTCGGGCGGCAGGTTCACGCAGCCGTGGCTGCCGTGGTCCTTGTACCAGTCGCCGCCGAACTCGGCCTGCCAGCCGGCGTCATGGAACCCGATGGAGTTGTCCTTGAAGGGCATCCAGAACTCCACCTCGGTCTCGTAGTCCTTCGAGCCGTCGGGCTTGTAGCCGCGCAGCACCGACTTGCCGTCGTTGGTCTTGATGTAGTAGACGCCCTGGGGGGTGTCGCGGCCGTCGGCGGGCAGCCCCGTCACGATGTCGCTCTCCCACAGAATGGAGCCGTCAAGATCGTAGAAACGGGCGTACTGCTCGGTCAGGTCCACGTCGATGTAGCAGGCGCCGAAGTCGCGGCCGTACTCGTCGGGGGCCTGGGCCGCCCGCTGCTTCATGGATATCTCCACCGTGCCGCCCGCGCCGCTCGTCAAGGCCTCGCGCACAGCCTCGGCCGTGGCCTCGCTGTCGGTGATCCACCCGTAGTCGCCGCCCTTCACGGTGATCTGCTTGCCGTCGGGGCGCTCGTAGGAGCGCTCGGAGCCGGTCGTGTCCATGGCGTTCACCTGCTCCTTCACCATGGCCACCAAAGGCTCCGGGTCGAAGGAGACGGACATGTCGTCGCCCAGGGTGATATGGGCCGCGATGGCGTCGGCGTTGATGGCCAGCCGCTCGACGCCCTCCATGGTGACGCTCACCGCCGCGCCCACGTACTTGTTGGCCTCCTCGGCCGCGGCCGCCAGGGCCGGATCGTCGGAGAGCACCTCGGGGCGCGCGAGCACCGCGTCGGTCAGGGTCACCTTCGGCGCGAAGTTCACCGTGCCGCGCACCACCTCGTCCATCACCTCGTCCACGAGCAGGGTGTTGCCCTCCTGCTCCGGCTCGATGACAAAGGCACCCTCGGCGGCGTCGTAGGCCACCGTGGCGTTCTTGGGGGCCACGCCGCGGGCGTTGGCGCGCTCCACGGCCGCCTGCAGAGTGTCGGCGAGCTTGGTCTCCTCGAAGGTGGACACCAAATCCTCGGTGTCGTCGTGGCTCTGGAATATCTCGTAGGGCCACGCCCAGGGGTTCATCTCCGAGAGCAGGCCGTCGGCGATGGAGGCGCTGTCCAGCGACATGCCCATGTCCGCGGCCGACAGCGTGAGGTCAAGCCCGTGGCCCTCCACCTTGAAGGTGTAGTCGCCGAGGAGCTGGTCGAGCATCTGGTGCACTTCCTCGGGGGTCTTGCCCGAGATGTCCATGCCGATGATGGAGCTGTTGGGGAAGAAGCGCCCCATGAAGATGAAGGCGCCCACCAAGTACACGAGCGCGATGACCCCCACAACCGACGCCAGGGCGATGCCGAACACCTTCAGCCCGCGGTGCCGCCCGCGCTCCGGCGGGTTGGGGTTCACCTGGTAGCTCGGCACGTAGCCGCCGGCGGCGAAGGACCCCGCGGGAGCCACCGCGCCGATGGGAGGCACCGGAGGCATGGCGCCCGACGCGCCGGGGGCGACCGGCGGCATCGCACCCGAGGCGGCGGGGCTCGCTTTCGGCATGGCCCCTGTCGAGCCGGGGCTCACGCGGGGCATGGCGCCCGAGGCGCCGGAGGCAACCGGCGGCATCGCACCCGAGGCGGCGGGGCTCACTTTCGGCATGGCCCCTGTCGAGCCGGGGCTCACGCGGGGCATGGCACCCGACGCGCCGGGGGCGACCGGCGGCATGGCGCCCGTCGAGCCCGTACGCGCGGCGTGGGCTCCCGCCGATGCCGCGCGGGAGGTCCGGCCCCCCGACGCCGCGCCCCTCTTCTTCCCGGTATGTTCCTTCTTGCTATTGGCCATATCGTGCTTCCATGGATGTCGTTTCGCTAACAGAGGGCCGCACGAGCCCTCGCCACTTGAGAGTTGTCCTATTATACGCTACTCGCGTCCCGCGGACCGCGCGTTGTTGCCCCTACTTTCACACAGATGGCCCCCGGCCGTCATCGCCGGCGCGAATTCTCCGCGGCCCATCCACGAAACTTACGCGATTTTCAGGAGTTTCCCCAGAACATAAGCGATTTTGTCAGAATATCGCGTCATCATGGACGCCGCCCCAAGAAAAAGCCCCTCCGGCCGGGCAGGTTGCCAGCCGGAGGGGCCGAACGGTTCTGGTGGAGGCGCGGAGAATCGAACTCCGGTCCATACTAAATCGTCCACGAGGCTCTACAAGCTTAGTCGGCGATCGGGCTTCGGAGCGGATCGGTTCGCCGACCAACGTGGCCGCTCCTAGTCGGTTCAGTCTTTCCCGCGGCCATACCGGCTACGTGCCGCGGGGCATTCCCCTTAAGTTGACGCCTTGCCCGGTTCGGGGAAACACCGGGGTCGGCGATCACCAAAAACTGCGGTTAGGCAGCCATGGCGGCCGGCATGTAGTAGCCGGTCTTAGAAGTGTTTTTGCCAATTAACTTGACGTTACCCCTGTTTAACGTGGCGAGGAGACCACGACCTGCTCCTCGTTTCGGACTTACCATGTCGAAACCAGTCGCCCCCAAAAGGGTATCGTCCCATTCTAGCGGCCGCGCCCTTCCTGTCAAGGGCAGCGCGGCCGCCGCGGTGCGGGAGCGGGCGACGCACGGCCGTCCGCCCCCGCCCCAGGCAGTGGGAGGGCGCCTACTGGGCCACGGTGATAAGCTCGGTGCCCGCCAGATCGTAGTCGTCCAAACACAGGCTGTGGCGCGCCGGCTCGTCGTAGGTGCACCAGTAGTAGGTGCGGCTCGCCGCCGAGTAGCAGTCGCTGAACATGGTGTACTCGTAGCGGCCGTCGCCCATCTTGCCGCCGCCCTTGCACATCGAGCAGCCCTCCAAGGTGCGGAACAGACGCGTCACGTTCGCGGCCTCGCCCTCCTCGGTCGGGTAGTTGGCGTTCAGGTAAGCGGCGCGCACGAAGCGGCTGGCCGGGTCGTAGCCGCCCGGGAAGCCCATCATGCCCGCGCCGGTGCCGAAGGCCTTCAGCGTGTCGCGGGTCCAGGTGACCGGCTCCGGATGCTCGTTGCTCACGTGCATGTAGTTGCGCACGTTCTCGACATGCCACGGGAAGGGCGGCTGGTTGGTCAGCACGTCCAGGCCGTCGTCGTACACGTGCATGCCGTCGGCCTGGCACTCGATGACGATGGACTCCTTCGCGTCGCCCACGATCCAGTGCAGCTGGGCCACGGCGTAGCCCTCGTTGGGGGCCTTGGCCACGAGCGTAACCTTCTCGAGCGCGGAGCGCAGCTCGGCCACGGTGGAGAACTGCGAGGCGATCCACAGCGGGAACTCGTAGACGGCCAGGTTCACGGCACCCTCGGCCGGGCCCTCGGCGAACTGGGCGTAGCCGGGGAAGTTCAGGCCGCCCACGGCGAGCCCCGCCTCGTTGCCGCAGTCGAAGTAGCACGGAGCGCCGTTCACCACGATGGCCGTGCCCACGCAGGCGTACTTCGGCTCGATGGTGCCGAGGAAGGGCGACGGGATGCGCGCGCCGCGCGGGGTGACCACGACCCCCTCGCCGTAGGACTCGCACCAGTCCAGATTGCGACCGAAGTACATATTGCCCTTGCTGTCAGAGAAGCGGACGCCTGTGCACATGATGATCTCCTAAGTCTCGGAAACAAAACGGGAGCGATCAGCCCGATCGCTCCCGCCCATGGTAGGCCCGCACCTCGCCTGCCCGCCGCCTGGGCCCGGCTCGGTTGCCGTTTTGACAGCGACGTGTCGCCGTTACCTTTTCTTCTTCAGAAAGCTGAGCGAGTCGGCGATCTCGTCGAAGGTGCCCTTCAGCTCCGAGGCCACGGCCATGCCGTCCTTGTAGATGGCGTTCACGTCCTTGGTGGCCGCCGCCACGCCCTCGCGGCTGATGCCGAGGTCGAACTCGCCGCCGTCGGAGGTGCGCTCCACGCGCACGCCGTCGTCGTCGTTGTCCTCGTCGACGTAGTAGTACTCCACCTCGTTGCCGTCCTCGTCCAGAAGCACGAAGCCGATCTCGTTGTCGAACTCGTCCACGATGACGGCATGCACATCGCCGTCCTCGATCTCCATCTCGATGACCTCGCTCTCCTCCTCCGGCTCTTCTTCCACGTGGTAGCCCTCGGAGTGCAGGATGTCGGCCTCCTCGTCGGCGGCCACGGCCTCTTCCACCTCTTCGGCGTCCCACCCGTCGTAGTCGGCCTCGTTATCGGTCATGAAGCTGTCGTAGGCGTGCTCCACATCGCTTTCCGCGGCATCCTCGCCGAAGATCTCGTCCTCGTCGTCCTCCGCGTCCTGAAGCTCGGTCTCCTGGTCGGTCCACTCGGCCTCGGTCTCGCCGGTCTCTTCCATGCTCTCAAGCTCTTCGTCCAGGCCCATGGCGTCGCTCCTTTTATCGTGTCCGTCCTTCAGCGGGGCGCGCGGACGCGCCCGCTATTTCATGATGCCACCCGTCGGCGTTAGTCGCACGCGGGCCGCGCTTTCGTTTCCCTACCGTGAACGCGCTTTCATGGCGCGGTCGATCTCGCGCTTCATATCGCGCTCCCTCATGGAGGCGCGCTTGTCGAAGAGCTTCTTGCCGCGGGCGAGCGCCAGCTCCACCTTCACGCGGCCATCGGCGTTGAAGTACATCTTCAGAGGCACGATGGCCAGGCCCTTCTCGGCCACCTTCGCCTCCAGGTAGCGGATCTGCTTCTTGTGCAGCAGAAGCCGGCGCTTGCGGTCGGGGTCGGGGTTGAAGATGCTGCCGTTGGCATAAGGCGGGATGTGCACGTTGTTCAGCCACACCTCGCCGCCTCGGATGAGCGCGAAGCAGTCGGTGAGCTGGCAGTGGTTGTCGCGCAGCGAGCGCACCTCGGTGCCCGTCAGCTCGATGCCGGCCTCATAGGTCTCCAGCACCTCGTAGTCGTGCAGCGCCCGACGGTTCTTCGCGATGAGCTTCTCGTCGCGCTTCGCCACGGCCCCTACGCCTCCTTGGACGGGCGCGCGACCGCGGCATCGTCGCCAGCTTCGGCCGCCCCCGCGCTCGCCGCGCCGCCCATACCGGGCACGAAGCTCACATCGGCGGACAGGTCGCGGGCGAAGCGCACGATGAGGCGCACCGTGGCCTGAAGATCCTCCAGGCACACCACCTCGGTGGGCGTGTGCATGTAGCGCAGCGGCACCGAGATGAGGCCGGTGGGAATGCCGTCGCGAGCCACCTGGATGGCGCGGGCGTCGGTGCCGGTCACAGAGGGCTCGGCCTCCAGCTGGTACGAAATGCCCTCGGCCTTCGCGGCGGCCACGAGCCGCTCGAAGACCACGGGGTTGATGTTCGGGCCGCGGGCGATGACCGGGCCGGCCCCGCAGACGATCTTGCCGTACTTGGTCTTGTCGATGCCGGGGTAGTCGGTGGCATGGGTCACGTCGAAGGCCAGAGCCACGTCCGGGTTCACAGCATGGGCGGAAGTCATGGCGCCGCGGGTGCCGATCTCCTCCTGGGTGGTGGCCGCGGCGATGAAGTCGCCCGGGGCACCGCCGGCCTTCGCCAGCTCCTCCATCACGCGGCAGGCGATCCACACGCCGCACTTGTCGTCGAAGCACTTCGACACGGCCATGCCGTCGCCGAAGCGCTCGAAGCCCACGCCGAAGGTGATGGGGTCGCCCACGGACACGAGCTTCTTCACGCGCTTGGGCTTCATCCCCAGATCGATCACGAGCGACGAGAGCGGCGTGACGTTCTTGCGCTCGTCGGGCTCGATGAGGTGAATGGGCTTGCGACCCACCACGCCGCGCAGCACGCCGCTTTCCGTATGCACGTCCACGCGCATGCCGGGCAGAATGGCCGCGTCGACCCCGCCGAGCGAGGCCACCGACAAGAAGCCCTCGTCGGAGATGTAGGTGACCATGAGGCCGATCTCATCCATGTGCGCCGCCAGCATGAGCGTAGGCGCGCCCTCCTCGGTGCCCGCAAGCAGTGCCCGCACCGAACCCATGGTGTCGGTGGTTATCTCGTCGGCCACATCGGCCAGACGCTCGCGCACGAGCGCGGCGGCCGGCTCCTCGAACCCGGTCGGCGAAGGGGTCTCCAGCAGCTCCTTCAGAAACTTCACGTGCTTCTTCTTCATATCACCAGTATCCTTTCGAATGCTTCCGCTTACGCTCGGGCTTGGGCGGACGGAAATCGAGCGCCAGCTGGCCGTCGGTGGTCTTCTCCTGCTTCTCGGCGGGGGCCGCGCCCTTGCGCTCCACCTTCTCGATGGTCCACGACACCGCGCCCGCGCCGAACAGCTCCAGCATCTTCAGGCGCGCGTCGTGGGCGTTGGCCTTGGTGTTGGCGCGCGCGTCGCTCTCGAACTCGAACAGGCCGCGTTCGCGGTCGTGGGAGCCTTTGGGCGACTGGTAGTGGGCGATGTAGGTTGCCATAGACGCTCGGATTCCTTCCTTCTCTAGCTCGCCCGCCATTCTAGCACGAGGGGCGCGAGCGCGTGCCGCCGCAGGGCCGACAACGCAAAAGCGGACCGGAATGATTCCGATCCGCTTTGAATGCTGGAGCCAGTGACAGGAATCGAACCCGCAACCCACTGATTACAAATCAGTTGCTCTACCGTTGAGCCACACTGGCAAAGTGTCCGCGACCCGCGAGGCCGCGTCCGCGAGCGGAGCCTTCAAGCCGCACTCGCGAGCGCCCATTGTACGACAACGGGCCCGTTTAGAAAAGGCCGCGCACCGCATGCCCACAGGCCGACGGCGCGCCGCTGCAACGCCACGCCCCCCGCACACGCCGGGTCCCGCGCCGCGATTACAGCCCGGAAGTCCTTCCGCGGCCACAGCGCTATTCCTTGGCGCCCCACTGCTCGTAGTAGGCGTCGATAGCCGCCGCGATGGCGTCGTCGATGACCACGCGGCCGGCCACCTCGCGGTTGTGCAGGCACTCCTTCACCTCGGCCATGGACACGATGGAGGCCACCGGGAAGCCGTACTTCGCCTCGATCTCCTTCTGCGCCGTGGTCACACCGCCCTTCCCCACTTCCATGCGGTTCAAGGACACGATGAGCCCGCGCACGTCCACGTCGGCCGCCGCCTTCAGGATGGGATAGGTCTCGTCGATGGACTTGCCCGAGGTGGTCACGTCCTCCACCATGATCACGCGGTCGCCGTCATGCAGCTCGGCGCCCAGAAGGTTGCCCGCATCGGCCCCGTGATCCTTCACTTCCTTGCGGTTGCAGCAGTACTTCACTTCCTTGCCGTAGAGCTCCTGCAGCGCCATGGCCGTGACCACCGCCAGCGGGATGCCCTTGTAGGCCGGCCCGAACACCACGTCGAAGTCGAGCCCGAAGTTCTCGTTGATGGCCTGGGCGTAATAAAGGCCCAGGCGGTGCAGCTGCTCGCCCGTCACATAGGCGCCCGCGTTCATGAAGAACGGCGACTTGCGCCCGCTCTTCAACGTGAAGTCGCCGAACTTCAGCACGTCGCTTTGCACCATGAACTCGATGAACTCGCGTTTGTAAGCCTCCATGGCCGCCCTTTCGTCCCATGAGGTTCGCCCTCGTTGCTTCCAATAGGGAACATGATACCCGATTCGCCCGCCCGTTTTCGCCGAGCAGGCGAAACCGCCGGGACGGAAGCGGGCCTCCCGTCGGCCGGCGCGCCGAGAGCGGCGCAATGGGACCGCTTGACACCCGAACATTTATTCGGTTACTATAACGTACATTCATTCGTGCGAACAGGTGTGCTGTCATGGTCAGACTGCGGAAGGGGGCGGCGGTGAACGTCATCGAGAAGCTGGAAGTGCTTGCCGATGCGGCGAAGTACGACGTGGCCTGCACCTCCTCGGGCGTGGAGCGGGCCGGCAAGAAGGGGCAGCTGGGCGCGGCGCGTCAGGCCGGCTGCTGCCACTCCTTCACGCCGGACGGGCGCTGCGTCACCCTGCTCAAGGTGCTCATGACCAACGCCTGCATCCACGACTGCTGCTACTGCGTGAACCGCGTAAGCAACGCCGAGGTGCGCCGCACCGCCTTCACCCCGCGGGAGCTGGCCGACCTCACCATCGGGTTCTACCGACGCAACTACATCGAGGGGCTCTTCCTGTCGTCGGGCGTGGTCGGCTCGCCCGATACCACCACCGAGCTCATGATCGAGGCCCTGCGCATCCTGCGTGAGGAGTACGGCTTCCGCGGCTACATCCACGCGAAGGCCATCCCCGGCACCTCGCTCGAGCTGCTCGACGAACTGGGGCGCCTGGCCGACCGCCTCTCGGTGAACATGGAGCTGCCGAGCAAGCAGAGCCTGGGGCTTCTCGCGCCGGGCAAGTCGCGCCACTCCATCTTGGGCCCGATGCGCCACATCCACGACTCCATCGCCGAGGACGCGGAATCCCGCTCGCTGGCGAAGAAGCGCACCACGGTGTACCGCACGAAGAAGATCGCCCGCAAGGCCCAGGCCTTCGCGCCGGCCGGGCAATCCACCCAGATGATCATCGGCGCCACCCCCGAGAGCGACTTCCAGATCCTGAACCTGTCGGCGGCCCTCTACCAGCAGCTGTCCTTGAAGCGCGTGTTCTTCAGCGCGTATCTGCCCGCCGTGGCCCATCCCCTCCTGCCCGCCACCGACGCGGTGCAGCTGAACCGGGAGCACCGCCTCTACCAGGCCGACTGGCTCTTGCGCTTCTACGGCTTCAGCGTCGAGGAGATCATCGACGAGGAGCACCCCTTCTTGGAGCCCGACGTGGATCCGAAGGCGAACTGGGCCCTAAACCACCTGGACTTCTTCCCCGTGGAAGTGAACACTGCGCCCCTGGAGGCACTGTTGCGCGTGCCCGGCATCGGCGTGCGCGGGGCGAAGCTCATCCTGCGGGCCCGGCGCCAGTCCACGTTGGGAGAGGCGGAGCTGCGCAAGCTCGGCATCGCCTACAAGCGAGCCCGCTACTTCATCACCATGAACGGCGCTTGGGGAGGCTCGGGCATCGATTTCTCCCGCGACGCGCTGCACGCGCGGCTTTCCGCCCCCATCGACGGCGGCCGCCACGGGCGGCGCGCCGACAAGGCGATGGCCGGGCAGATGAGCCTCTTCGAGTCCGCCGAGGAGCCGCCCGCGCTGCCCGAGGCCTCCCCTGCCAACCGGGCAGCCCTCGATGCCGCCTTCGCCGCCCAGCGCGAGGCCCTGGAAGGCGCTCCGGTGCCGTCGGGCGGCCAGCGACCGGGCGCGATGCAGCAGGTAGTCGGCACTGAAGAAGTTGCCTTCCTCGCCCGGGCCGTGGCCTAGGATGCGGCCATGAGCAAGCGGGGCGACGCGCGGGCAACTCCCGCCCACGGGGGCTCTCCCGAGATATACGACGAGGTCGCCTATGCCTACGACGGCTCGCTCGAAGGGCTGTTCACGGCCATCTTCGTCTCCTACGAGCGTCACGAGCGCCCCACGGACGTGGAGCCAGAAGAGCGGCTGCAGCCCCGGCTCGGCCAGCGCGTCGCCGTCATCGAGACCGATACGCCCAAAGCCGAGCGGGTGCTTTCCGGCGTGCGCCGCCAGTGCGGCTGGCAGGCCGAGCTGGCCCTCAAGCGCGCCGCCTGCTCCGACGAGCCCGGGGCGGGCACGGCGGCCTACCGCTTCGTGCGCTACGCCATGGACGAGCAGAAGCGCCGCCGCTGCGAGCACTGCCGCAAGCGGGGCAGTTGCAAGGGGCGGGGCGGTATGGGGCCATGTCCCAAGCAGCGGGGGCGCGCCTTCTCGGACATCACCCATCCGGCCGTGGAGCGGCTCTTCCGCATCTCGCGCTCCATCAGCCAGGAATGCGAGCACATGCGCCAGTTCGCCCGGTTCCAGCACCTGCGCGGCGAGGGAGCCGACCTGTGGTTCGCCCGGGTGAACCCGAAGGCCGCCGTCGTGCCCCTCGTGATGGCGCACTTCGTCGAGCGCATGAGCGACGCGCCTTTCATCATCTACGACGAGGTGCACCATATGGCCGGCGTCTACGACGGGGGCGACTGGTACCTGGTGAGCACCCGGGACGCCGGCGATCTGGAGAGCGCCCTGCCGAATGCCACCGCCGACGAGGCGCTCTTCGCCCAGGCCTGGCGCACCTTCTACCGCAGCGTGGCCATCGACGCCCGCTACAACCCCGAGCTGCGCCGCCACTTCATGCCGAAGCGCTTCTGGAAGAACCTCACCGAGCTGACGGAACAGCCCGCGGCCCTCACCCGCCGATAGGCCCCTACGGGCTGAATACCAGCTCGCTGGCCGGCGCGGTCAGCTTGCCCGGCACGGGGCGCTCGCACTCGTAGGCCAGCCCCACGGCCGGCCCCACGTGCACGCCGATGACGGGGCTCACCGGCAGCACCTCCACCGCGTGCCCCACCACCGGCTCCACCGCCTCGCGGGCCCACTGCACGGCAGGCGCCGCCGCGCCGATGTAGTGCACCACCACGCGCTTGAGCCCGCAGGCCTCGACGTCTTCCTTGAAGGTGTCCACCATGCGAGCGAGCGTCTTCTTCCACGTGCGCACCTTCGCGAGCGTCGCCGTCTCCCAGTCGGCCACGGTGAGCACCGGGGAGATCTGCAAGAGGCCGCCGAGGAGCGCCGAGGCGCCGCCGATGCGGCCGCCGGCCTTCAGGAACGCCAGGCTCTCCGGCGCGAAGATGAACCGCGACGATGCCACCGCGTCCGTCGCCGCCCGGGCGCATTCCGCAAGCGAGGCCCCCGCATCGCGCGCGTCGGCCGCGTCCAGCACGGCGAACATCTCGTCGCCGCAGTTCGACGTGGAATCCACGAGCGTGCAGCGGAACTGCTCGAAGCGTTCCCTCACGGCCCGGGCCGCCCGCACCGCGCCCTCGAAGGTCCCCGACATCCTCGACGACATGAAGATGCCCAGCACCTCGTCGCCGACCTCGGCGGCCCGGCCGAAGAGCTCTTCGAGCGCGTGCTGCGATGGCTGGCTCGAGGTCGGCGGATTGTCGATCATGTCCGCGATGTCCTCGTAGAAGGCCGCCACGTCCATATCGGCCTCGCGATACTCGCGCCCCTCGCGGTTCACGTACAGCGACACCACCTCGATGTCGCGATTTCGCACCACCTCGGCGGGAATGGAAGCAACCGAATCGGTAACGATCTTGACCACAACGTCTCCTCTCAAACATCAGGTCTGCCCGCAGATACCCGCGGGCGAAAGTTTCCGCTATGCTACCCCATAAAACCTCGCGGGAACCCCTCGGGCGTATTTGTTCACCCAGCGGTCAACCGAGGCCGCCAGGCGCGCCATCCGCAAACGGCCGCGCTACCCCGCCGCAACCTTCGCCACGTCACATGGCGCCTCACCCGCCGCGAGCACCCTCCGCACAGCCCCGCACGTTCCCCGCACGCCCCGCGCAGCCCTGCGTATCCTCACATGCCCCCGCACGGAGAGACGGGAGCGGCGGTTCCTACACTCCCGTGAAATCGAAGGCGGGGATGAAGCTCTCTTCGGCAGCGCCGCCCTCCTGCCAGAAGTAGTCCTGCACGCCCAGGGCGTCTGCATAGTCGAGGAGCTCCTCGTATTCCGCATCGGGCACCGTATGCGCCAACTCCGGAGCCGCCGCAAGCGCCGTAGCAGCCCGCTCGCTTCCCTCCGCTGCGACGCGGGAGAGCACGGGGGTGTACTGGTTCATGAGGGACAGCCGCACGGCTCTCCCGAAGCGCTCGTGCAAAAGCCGCACCACTGCCTTCGAGTTCTCCAGCGCCCCGGGCAGCATGAGGTGGCGCACCACCACGCCGCCGACCAGCCGCTCCTGGCCGCGGTACTCGTCATAGCGAGGCTCGCCCGCCTCCTTCACCATGGCCTCCAATGCCGCCAGCGCCACCTCGGGGTAGTCGGCCGCATGGGAGTAGCGGCGCGCGAGCACGGCGTCCGCGTACTTAAAGTCGGTGAGATAGGCGTCCACGAAGCCCCCGTTCGCACGTACCGCATCCACGGTCTCGTAGCCGCTCGTATTCCACAGCACGGGCAGCCCCATGCCGGCCTCGCGCGCCGCGTCAATCGCCGCGCGAATCTGCGGCGCATAGTGCGTGGGCGTCACGCAGTTGATGTTGAGGGCACCGGCCCTCTCAAGCTCGCCTATGATGGCGCCCAAGCGCTCCACGGTAATCTCGCGAGCATGCTCGCCGAGGGCGATATCGGCATTCTGGCAGTACACGCAGCGCAAGGGGCAGCCGGCGAAGAACACCGTGCCGCTGCCGTCCTCGCCGGAGATCGGCGGCTCCTCCCAGAAGTGCAGCGCCGCCCGCGCCACCATCAGGCGATTATCGGCTCCGCACAAGCCCCGCTCCCCCGCCGCGCGATTCACCCCGCATGCCCGGGGGCACAGGTTGCACTCAGTTGGCAGAGTAGTCGAAGCCATCGTAGTCGGCCGGGTCGTTCCAATCGGCATCGTCGAAGGCATCCCAATCCTCGTCGCCCTCATGATCGTGATCGTGGCCGCCGCCGTAGGCCCGCTCGGCACGGGTCCAGTCGAGGCCCGCCTCGGCCCCGGTCGCCTCGTCGCGGTACACGAGCGCCAGCGCCGCCGGGGCCATATCCGACCCGCCGATGACGGCGAGCAGCTCCAGCAGGTGCATGGTCGCCTCCACGCCCGGCAAGATCACCTCGGCATCATCGGCCGCCATGAGCGCGGCGGACAGCTCGGCCAGGAGCATCTCGGCCGTGTAGTCGCCCGTAAAGCGCTTCTGCCGCACGGCCCGCACCACCGGGTCGGCGCTCACGGGGCTGAACAGCGGCACCTGATCGGCATCGAGCGCGCCCACCGAGCGGGCCGCCGCGTCGTCGAGGGCCACCGCCTCGATGGCGCTCACCAGCGCCGCCGCCAAAGGCAGCGTGTGGGTGTTGCGCATGAGCTGGGCCCGGCCCGGCGCGCCCACCTCCACCACCTCGCCGAAGAGCGCATCCAGAAGGGAGCGCACCGCCGGCGGAATCTCGGCCTCGGAGGCCACCGGCCCCAGCAGGTTCTCGCGGGCGAAGGCGTTCTCGGCCACGAGCGAGCGCACCGTCACCGGTGCCTCCACCATGACCAGGTCGTTCACCGTGGCCACGGCGTTTATCTCGCGAGCGAAGTTGGGGGTCGTAGCCGACAGGTCCACGAGCACCGAGCCCGGTGCCACGCTCGTCACCAGGCCGCCGTCGCCGAAGTACAGATCCTCCAGCGCCGAGGCCGAGGTGCAGAAGGTGAGCACGATGTCGGCCGAGGCCGAATCGGAGGCGCGCACGAAGCCGGCGTCGGCCAGGCGGCCCTCCACGGCTGCGATGAACGTGGGCGCGCCCACATAGGCGTAAGACGTTGCCATCACTTCTCCCCCTTCACCTTGCGGGCGATGCGGTCGGCCACCGACAGGTTGTCGCGCTTGTCGTGACCCCAGAACACCACGGCGAGCATCTCAGGCCCCACGTGGCTGCCGATAACGGGCCCGATGCTGCATTCCAGGATGAGCAGGTTCGGATCCTCCTTCAGCAGCGCGTCCTTCAAGCGGCCCGCGTCCTTCGGGCAGTCGGCGTGCCCGATGACAGCCGTGTGGGTGGGGCCGGCCGGATCCACGTTCTTCTTGTAGTACTCCACGAGCTGCTTGATGCCCTTCTTGCGGCCGCGGGCCACGCCGGTGAGCGCCAGCTTGCCGTCCTCGCCGATGACGAGCAGCGGCTTCACGTCGAGCGCCGCACCGGCCACGGCCACCGACGCCGGGATGCGCCCGCCGCGGCGCAGGGCCTCCAGGTCGTCCACCATGAACTCCTCGTTCACGAAGCAGCGCGCCTCCTCGGCCCAGGCGGCCAACTCGGCGGCGGTCATGCCGTTCTCGTGCTGCACGAGGGCCCCGTAGACGAGCAGCCCCTCGGCCACGCTGGCGAGGTGGGTGTCCACCAGGTAGAACTCGAAGTCGGGGTACTCGGCCAGCACCTGATCGCGCACGACGCAGGCCGCGTCGTAGGTGGCCGAAAGCCCGCTCGAGAACGCCAGGTACACGCATGGGGTGCCCTCCTGGGCCGCCGCCGTGAACGTCTCGGTCAGCGTCTGCAGGGCCACCTGGGCCGTGCTCGGCTCGGAGCCTTTGCGCATGGCGTTGTAGAAGTCCTCGGCCGAGGAGGTCTCGAACAGGTCGTCCTCGAACGTGCCCCCGTCCATCATGTAGGGGAACTTCATGAGCGTGACCCCCTCGCGCTTGACGAGGTGCGCGGGCAAATCGCAGCACGAGTCGATGATCAGATGACAGTTGGCCATGAAAGCCCCTTTCCGACGGCCCTTCGCCGCCCTCGAACGGAAGCGCGGACGCCGGCCGTACGGCCGGGTCCCAAGCATCCGCAGGTTCTACACGATGCCGCGCAGCTCGGCCACGAGGGCCCGGCGCCGATCGTTCAATCCCAACTCCAGCCCCACCGGGTAGGTGTGGGGGTTCAGCATGCGCAGCTGGGTCTCGTCCAGCGTATCCAACCCGGCAACCGCCCGCGTCCGCGCCGCCATGGCGTTGCGGAACTGAGGGGCGAGCACCACCGCTCCCCCACGGGCGAGCGGCATAAGCAGCGTCTCGAAGCGCAGGCCCGCCAGATTCTTCTGCCGCAGGTCGTCCATGGGATCCACGATGACCTCGCGGGCATCGGGCTCGAAGTTCACGTCGAACACCATGTCCCCGGCCACGCGCCCGTCGGCGTGGTAGTAGCGGCGCACGTCGAGCACACCCGGCGTGGTCAGCTTCGCGGCCGACTCCGAAATCTTCAGGCGCATCTCCCACGGGGCGTCGGCGTTCGGGCGCACAGCGGCCAGCTTGTACACCCCGCCCAGCGTCGGCTGGTCGTAGGCGCTCGCGAGCTTGGTGCCCACGCCGAACGACGTGACGCACGCCCCCTCGTCGAGCATCGACTGGATGGTGTACTCGTCCAGATCGTTCGACAGCACGATGCCGCAGTCGGAAAGCCCCGCCGCGTCCAGCATGCGCCGGGCCATCTTGGAAAGCCACGACAGGTCGCCCGAATCGATGCGGATGCCCGCGAGGCGCTCGCCCCGCGCGCGCATCTCCAACCCCACGGTGATGGCGTTTTCGATGCCGCGCTCCACGTCATAGGTGTCCACGAGCAACACGCAGTTGTTCGGGAAGGCCTGCGCGTATGCGCGGAAGGCCTCCAGCTCGTCGTCGAAGGACATCACCCAGGAATGCGCGTGGGTGCCCGACACGGGGATGTCGAACAGGCGCCCGGCCAGCACGTCGGACGTGGAGGCGCAGCCGCCCACCACCGCGGCCCGGCTCGCCCACACGCCGCCGAGGCCCTGGGCGCGGCGCAGCCCGAACTCGGCCACAGGGCGCCCTTTGGCGGCCCGGCAGACCCGTGCGGCCTTGGTGGCGATGAGCGTCTGGAAGTTCACCATGTTCAGAAGCACCGTCTCGATGAGCTGGCACTGCAGGATGGGGCCCGTGACGCGCACAATGGGCTCGTGCGGGAACACGATGGTGCCCTCGGGCACCGCGTCAATGTCCACGGTCAGGCGCAGGTCGGCCAGGTAAGCGAGGAAGTCGCCCGAAAACAGCTTGCCGCCGCCCGGAGCGTCGAGACCCGCGAGGTAGGCGATGTCCTCTTCCGTGAAGCGGAACTGCTCCACCATATCGGCCAGCTGCGCCATGCCGCAGGCCACCGCGTAGCCCCCCTTGAAGGGGTAGTCGCGGAAGTACATGGTGAAGCAGGCCTCCTCGTCGGTCTTGCCCGCATCCCAGTAGCCCTGGGCCATGGTGATCTGGTACAGATCGGTCAGAAGCGCGTAGTCCACGTTCATCTACTCGGCTCCCCCCTGCGCACCGCTGCCAGCGCCGTTCGCACCGCCACCGTTCGCGCCCGCGCCACTGTCCTTGGGCTTGCGGCTGCGGCGGCGCCGACGCGGCTTGCGCGCGCCCTCGGCGGCCTCGCCCGGCGCGCCCGCGCTACCCTCGGGGCGGGTCGCCGACAGGCCCGACGACTTCTGCCCGGGCCGTGCGCCCCCGCGGGGCTTGCCGGCACCCGACGCGCCCTTGCCACCGTTGCCGCCGCCGGAGCCGGCGTTGCCCTTGCCGCGGCCCTGCCCCTGGGAGGAGCGGCCCGCATCCGCGCGCCCGGCGCCGTCCTTCGCGCGCCGCGTCCGCCGCGGCTTGGGCGCGCCGCCCTCGGCAGCACCCTCGTCCCGCGAAGTGGACACGCGCTCCAAAGCGCGGCCGTCCTCGGCCGAGGAGAGCTTCGTGGAACGGCGGCGCTTGCGGGGCGCCGGCGCGGCCGCAGCCACCCCCGAGCCCTCGCCGCGGCCGACCGAGCGCTTGTTGCGCCCGCGACCGCCCTCGCCGCCGCGGCTGCGGCCCGAGCCCGATCCCTTGCGCGACGAGCCGCCGCCGGTATGGCGAACCTTCGCGCCCTCGGCCAGCTTGTCGGAGCCGGTGAACTGGCTCGTCGAGAAGATGAGCGCCTCGCCCAGCCCGCTGCCGTGCTCGGCTGTGGCCTCCTCCCAGGCCTCCTCGCCCACGGAGTTGGGGCGGTTCGCGCCCTCCGGCGCCGGGTCGAAGGCGGCAAGCGGCACCTTCACCGGCTTTTCGCCCTCCACCTTCAGCGTGATGATCTCCTGGGGCACATCGTGGTCGATCACCTTGGCCGGCCCCAAGGGGGTCTGCACGGTGCCGTTGAGCTTGGGCGCCCGGCCCTTGAAGTCCTTGTAGGCGTCGAACTCGTAGCGCAAACAGCACATAAGGCGCCCGCACAGACCCGAGATCTTCTGCGGGTTCAACGAGAGCCCCTGCTCCTTGGCCATGCGGATGGACACCGGGCAGAACTCGCCGCCGAGCCGCTTGCAGCACAGCTCCTGGCCGCAGTGGCCGATGCCGCCCACCATGCGGGCCTCGTCGCGCACGCCGATCTGGCGCATGTCGATGCGCACGTGGAAGCGGCTGGCCAGCTTGCGCACCAGCTCGCGGAAGTCGATGCGCTCCTCGGCCTCGAAGTAGAAGACGGCCTTGTCGCCGTCGAGCAAGAACTCCACCGAGACGGGGTGCATGTCCTCGTGGGCCTCCCGCGCCATCTCCTTGAAGACGGGCAGCGCCTCGCGGGACTTCTCCTCCATCTCGCGCGCCCGCTCCACGTCCTCCTCGGTGGCGATGCGCTCCACCGGGCGCAGGGCGCTCTTCAAGGCGCGCACCTGCTCCTCGGGCACCTCGATCGCGTCGCTCGCGGCAATGCCGAACTCGGTGCCGCGGGCGGTGCGCACCACCACGGGCATGTCTTTCTCTATCTCCAACTCGCCGGGATTGAACCACAGCGTCTTGGGGTTGAAGGTCAAGTTAATCGGTGCGACCCGAACCATGGACAACCTCTCTTACGTCGAACAGCAACGCGTCGATGCACGTTTCCGGGGATACATTATAGGCAAGGGCGCGCTCGCACTCGTCCACCTTGGCGGCGGCTGCGGCCAAGCGGCCCGCATCGGCGCCCGAGAACAGGCCGACGAGGGTGTCGCGCGCATCGGTGTTGACGATCAGGTCGGGAGCGCCGGCGGCCACCATCATGCCGTCGCGCAGCCACGAGCGCACGATGGAGGTGGTCTGGCGCAGGCACTCGGTGGTCTTCGCCGAGAGCGACCGCTTGTTGCGGGCCTCGATCTGGCGGATGGCCGACTTCGCGAGGAAGTCCGCGTTCTCGGCCAGCTCCGCCTCCTGGGAGGCGCGCACCTCGTCGAGGGGCGCCTGGGAGGCCTTCAGGATGTCGCGGGCCATCTCCACCACGTCCCAGTCGTCGGCCTGCCCGAGCCGCGCGAGGGCGGCCAGAAGCCGGCTGCGGAAGGACAGGCGCTCGTTGCCTGGCGCCTGCAGAAAGGCCACGGCCGCCGTGATGGAGCCGCCGCAGGCCTCGATGGCCATGCGCGCCTGGTCGGGGGCGGCGCCGGTGTTCTGCGCCACGATGCCGGCCGCCTCGGAGGCCGGGATATGCCGGAAGGGCACCACCTGGCAGCGGGAGACGATGGTGGGCAGCACCGACTCGCGGGTACGGCCCAGAAGGATCATCACCACATCGGACTCGGGCTCCTCCAGCGTCTTCAGAAAGGCGTTGGCGGCGCTCGCGCCCAGCTGGTCCACGCGGTCCAGGATGTAGATCTTCTTATCGGCCTGGATGGGCGCGAGCGACACGTCGGCCACGATCTCGCGCACCTGCTCCACCAGGTACCCGGCGGCCCCCTCGGGGGCGAAGTAGCGCACATCGGGGTGCTTGCGGCGCATCACGCGGTCGCAGCGGCTGCAGTCGCCGCACATGCCGCCGCGGGGCCCCTTGGGGCCCTTGGGGCACAGAAGCGCCTGGGCGAGCGCGTAGGCCGCGAGCGTCTTGTTGGAGCCCGCCGGCCCCACGAACAGGTAGGCCTGGGTCACCCGCTCGGACACCACCGACGCGCGCAGAAACTCGCGCACCTTCGGCTGGCCCAGGATGTTCTCGAAGGCATCAGCCACGCCGCTCCCCCTTCGATCGCTTGCGCCCCTTGGCCCCCTTCCCGCCGGAGCGGGCCTTGCCGTCCGACGAGTCCTTGGACTTGCGCTTCTCGCCGGCCCGGCCGTCCTTCCCGCCTCGATCGCCCTTGCGGTCGCGGCGGCGCTTGCGGGCGTCCTTGCGGCGGCGCTCCCGCGCGCGCTCGCGGCGCTTCTCCTCCATTACCTCGGTGACGAGAACGTCCAGCGAGCTGTCGTCGGCAGCGAGAGCCTCGGCCGCCCCGGGCAGCACATCGTCCAGCGCGGCGAGCACGGCGCGGAAGGTGTCGGCCCGGTGCAGCTGCGACTCCACCCGGTGCACGCGCGCCGGATCGGCGGCGGCCAGCTCTTCGAAGCCGTCGGCCACGCGGCGGTGGAACGCGTCGCCGGCCCTCTCGAGCCGATCGGCCCCCTCGCGGCGCCCCATGCGCGAGCGCACGACCTCCTCCGAGGCCACGAGCAGCACCGTGGCGTCGGGAGCCAGCCCGTCGCAGGCGAAGCGGTTGGCCGCCTCGATGAAGAAGCCGTCCAAGCCCCGGCCCGCGCCCTGGTAGGCCACCGTGGAGTCGTAGAAGCGGTCGCACAGCACGACCGCACCCCGCCCGAGAGCGGGCTTTATCACCTCGTCGACGATCTGGGCCCGGGCGGCCTCGTAGATGAGCAGCTCGGCGCGGTCGCTCATGGCCCCGTGGGCCGGGTCGAGCACCACGCGCCGCAAAGACTCGCCCACGGCCGTGCCGCCGGGCTCGCGCAGGCGCAGCACCTCGCACCCGCGTTCTTCCAGGAAGCGCGCGAGAAATCGGATCTGGGTGGACTTGCCCGCCCCGTCGCCGCCCTCGAAGGTGATGAACAGCCCGCGCGGCGGCTCGGCGGCCGAGGATGCTCTCCCGATGTCGTCGGACGGCTTCGCGCACGGGGCTTCCGCAGCGCGGCCGGCCGCCCCTTCCCGAATCGGATCCATCGTCTCTCCCCGCATCTCCACGAATCTACGCCTCGCTCCGCGCGCCCTCGGCGCTCTCGCGCACGGCGGCGGCCACCGCGTCGGCCACGCGCGGGTCGAAGGGATCGGGCATGATGAAGTCCTCGGAAAGCTCCTCGTCGGACACGAGGTCGGCCAAGGCCCGGGCCGCGGCCAGCTTCATGGGCTCGGTGATGCGCTCGGCACGGGCCTCGAGCGCCCCCTTGAAGATGCCCGGGAAGGCGATGACGTTGTTCACCTGGTTCGGGAAGTCGGAGCGCCCCGTGCCCACCACGCGGGCACCGGCGGCCTTCGCCTCGTCGGGGAAGATCTCGGGTACCGGGTTGGCCATGGCGAACACGATGGCATCGTGGGCCATGGAGGCAACCATCTCGCCGGTGATAACCCCGGGGGCCGACACGCCCACCACGATATCGGCGCCGACCATGGCATCGGCGAGCGTGCCCTGGGCGTCTTCCAGGTTCGTCACCGCGAGCATGGCGCGCTGGGCGTCGTTTAATCCCTCGTAGGCCGAGCTCACGATGCCGAAGCGGTCGCACAGGGTGACGTTTTCAAAGCCGTAGGCCAGCATGAGCTTCGCGATGGCAATACCCGCCGAACCCGCGCCGTTCACCACCGCGCGCACCTCGGCGGCGTCCTTGCCCGTCAGGCGCAGGGCGTTGATGAGCCCCGACAGCACCACGATGGCCGTGCCGTGCTGGTCGTCGTGGAACACCGGGATGTCGAGCGCGTCGTTCAAGCGCTCCTCGATCTCGAAGCAGCGCGGCGCGGCGATGTCCTCCAGGTTGATGCCGCCGAAGGCCGGCGCGATGCGAATGACCGTCTCCACGATCTCGTCGGTATCCTGGGTGTCCAGGCAGATGGGGAAGGCGTCCACGCCGCCGAACTGCTTGAACAGCACGGCCTTGCCCTCCATGACGGGCATGGCAGCCGCAGGCCCGATATTGCCGAGGCCGAGCACGGCGCTGCCGTCGGTGACCACGGCCACGGTGTTGCCCTTCAGCGTGTAGTCGTAGGCCGCCTCGGGACTCTCGGCGATCACCTTGCAGGGCTCGGCCACCCCGGGCGTGTAGGCCACGGCCAAGTCGTGGCGCGTGGCGATGTCCATCTTCGGGTCGAAGGCGATCTTGCCCTTCCATTCCGCGTGCTTCTGAAGCGCTTCGGCGGCGATATCCATAAGTTCCGAATCCTTAGAACGTTTTCTCCCGTCTAACCTGCCCATTGTACCCGAACCGCCCGCGAGCCGCCCCGCCTGCGCACAAGCACCACACCGCCCGGCATCGATCGGCAATCCCAGGAATCCCTCTTCCGCCAACCGAGAGAGCGGCTTTTGGGACAAAACGAACGGTTTTGGTAGTTCTTGCTCGCCTGAAATCTAAAGCGCGCAATCGCCACCAGGCAAAACACGCGACTAGGAACGATCCAATTGGAGGGGAACCTACGAAAACCGTGCTTTTCTTCTCGTTTCGTAGCAATGCGCCGAGCGCGAGGTGCGCTACACTGTTCCCGTCGAAAGGAATTCCATGAACGCAGACAACCCGAGCGGAGCCGCCCTGCGCCCGAACGACGGCACGGAAGTCGCCGCCCTTACCGCCGAGGCCGTTGCCGCTGCCGTCTACGACGCCATCCGTACCTGCGCCGTCACGCTGCGGCGCGACTTCCAGCGCGCCATCGAGTGCGCCCGCGCCCAGGCCGCACCTGCAAGCCGTGCCGCCGGCGTGCTCGACCGCATCTTGGAGAATGCCCGCATCGGCGCGGAAGATAACGTACCCATCTGCCAGGACACCGGCAGCGTGTGGGTGTGCCTGGAGGTGGGTGAGGAGCTTTCCGTGCCCGGCACCATCTTCAGCGGCGTGAACGACGCGGTGGCCCGGGCCTACACCGACGGGGCCCTGCGCATGTCGCTCGTGCGCGACGCGCTCTTCGACCGTGCCAATACCCGAAACAACACCCCGGCCTTCTGCGAGCTGAAGCTCGTGCCCGGCGCCCATGCCACGCTGCACGTGCTGTTGAAGGGCGGCGGCTCGGACAACGCCTCCCGCGTGGTCATGCTGCCCCCGGGCGCGGGAGCGGCCGGCGTGCGCGAGGTAGTGCTCGACTGCGTGCGCGAGAAGGCCGCCAACGCCTGCCCGCCGCTCGTCATCGGCCTGGGCGTGGGAGGCACCTTCGACAAGGTGGCGGGCCTGGCCAAGCACGCCCTGCTGCGCGAGGTGGGAAGCCCCGCCGCCAGCGCAAAGGCCGCGGCCTTCGAGGAAGAGCTGCTCGCCGAGGTGAACGCCCTCGGCATCGGGCCGGCGGCCCTAGGCGGCGCGCCCACCGCCGTGGCCGTGCACCTGGAAACGGCCCCCTGCCACATCGCCGCGCTGCCCGTGGCCGTGAACATGGGCTGCTGCGCCATGCGCAGCGCCTCCGTCCAACTCGTCTAAGGAGCCGCCATGGCAAAAACCGTATCCCTTACCCTGCCGCTTTTGCGGGAAGATGTGGCGAATCTGGAAGCGGGCGACGAGGTGCTGCTCTCGGGCCCCGTGTACACCATGCGCGACGCGGGCCACGAGCGTGCCCTGCTGTGCTTGGAAGAGACTGGGCAGCTGCCCTTTAACCTGGAAGGCGCCACGCTCTTCTACGCCGGCCCCACGCCGGCCGCCGCCGGACGTCCCTTAGGGTCGGTCGGCCCCACCACCGCCAGCCGCATGGACTTCGCCACGCCGCAGCTGTTCGCCGCCGGCATCGTGGCCGCCATCGGCAAGGGCAAGCGCAGCGCCGAAGTCGTGCAGGCCTGCCAGGACACCGGCAGCGTGTACCTCTGCACCGTCGGCGGCATCGCCGCCCTTCTGGCCAAGGCCGTCACGGCAAGCGAGCTCGTCGGCTGGGACGACCTCGGTACCGAGGCTTTGCGCAAGCTCGAGCTGAAAGACTTCCCCACCTACGTCGCCGTCGATACAAACGGAAACGACCTCTACCGCGAAATAGAGGCCGCTTCCCAGTAAACGCTGTTCGATTAACCGCACGAGAAGCGCTCGGAGGTGCCCGCTCGCAGACCTCTGAGCGCCCCGCGAAGAACGCGATTCTTAAGAAATAGCTTCCACTTCAGCACCAACGATGCCGGAATTGTACCGAAATGCGTGCGTTCCTTCCGCTATTTCCTTAACGGCGTTCGCAGCGGGAGCAGCGCTCAGCGGGCTGCGAGCGGGCACCTCCGAGCGCTTCCCAATAATGTTACTTCTTCCGAGAACCCCTCTTGGCGCCGCCCTTCTTGGCCGTCTTCGCCTTCTCCTCTTCCTCCTTGCCGGGGCAGTCGAAGTTGGGGCAGAGCTTCCAGGGCCCGCGGGCGGTCTTCACCACCACCATGGGCGCGCCGCAATGCTCGCACACCTCCTCGGTGGGGACGATGTCGCCGTACTGGGGCAGCGGGTAACGCGTCTGGCACTCATCGAAGTTCTCGCAGGTGATGGAGCGCTTGAGCGTGCGCGGGTTGCGGCGGGCGATGAGCTGCTTGTCCAGGCCGCGCGCAGCACAGGTCGGGCACTTCCCCACTACCACCTCGGGCTCCTGGTTCGTGGGGCAGTTCGGGTCGATGCACTGCACGCGGGGCTTCGCGCGGAAAGCCGTCACCTTCACCTGGGGCATGCCGCAGGTGGGGCACTTCTCGGGGACCGCCTCGATCTTGCCCTTGGGAAGCGGATAGGTCACATCGCAGTCGGGCCAGCCGGCGCACCCGATGAACATCGACTTGGTCTTGTGGCTCGCCCGCAGCTGCAGATCCCTGCCGCACTTGGGGCACGGGCCCACGTAGGCGTCGGCCGCCACGGCGTCCGACAGGGCCTCGGCCACTTCCTCGGAATGGGGCATGAGGCTCTCCAGCTGCTCAGATAGAAGCTGGCGCGACTTCTCCACCACCTCGGCCTTGGTCACCTCGCCCTCGGCGATGCGGTCCATGGAGTGCTCCAGCTCGGCGGTCATCTCGGCGTGGGTGATGTGCGGCGCGAACTTGTCGAGGGCCTCGATGACGGCGATGCCGAGCTGCGAGGGCTCGATGGGGTCGTTCTGCACGTACTTTACCTGATAGAGGCGCTCGATGATGGAGGCGCGGGTGGACTTGGTGCCCAGCCCCAGCTTCTCCATCTCCTGCACGAGCTTGCCCTGGGAATAGCGCGCCGGCGGCTCGGTCTGCTTCTTTGTGCAGGTGGCGCCGTTGAAGGCGATGGTGTCGCCCTCGGCCATGGCGGGAAGCTGCTCGTCCTTCTTCAGGCCGTAGGGGTAGATGGCGCGGAAGCCGGGCACCGCCAGCACGTCGCCCTTGGCCACGAAGGGCTCGCCGGCCACGTCGAGGGTCACCTTCGTGCCCTCCACCGTGGCCGGACCCGACAGCGTGGCCAAAAAGCGCCGCGCGATGAGGTTGTACAGCTTGTAGTCGGCCGGCGACAGGTCGTCGGGGGTGGCCGCCGCCGTGGGGTACACCGGCGGGTGGTCGGTGGTCTCGGTCTTGCCGCGGGTGGCCTTCAGGGGGCCGGCGGCCAGAAGCTCGCGGCAGTAGGGGCCGTAGGCCGGATTCGCGGCGATGGCGTTCACCACCTCGGCCAGATCGAGCGAGTCAGGATAGACCGTGTTGTCCACGCGGGGGTAGGAGATGTAGCCGTCCATATACAGGCTCTCGGCGATGCGCATGCAGCGCGCGGGGCTTATGCCCTCGGCCGAGGCGGCCGCCATGAGCGAGGTGGTGTTGAAGGGCACGGGCGGGGCCACGGTGCGCTTCTTCTTCTCCACCGAGGCCACGCGCGCGCTCGTGGCGCCCGCGACGTGCTCCATGGCCGCATCGGCCTCGGCCTCCACCTTGAAGCGGGCCGTGGCATGCGGGGCCTCGAAGGCCTCGGCACCGTCGCCGGCGGTGGGGCCGACCGTCGCGCCGGCGTCGAAGGCGCCGCGGATGACCCAGTAGTCCTCGGGCACGAACGCCATGCGCTCGCGCTCGCGCTCGACGATGATGGCGAGGGTGGGCGTCTGCACGCGGCCCGACGAGCGCACGTTGCCGTAGCCGGCGAACTTCACGAGGGTGAGGTAGCGCGTGAGCACCGCGCCCCAGATAAGGTCGATGTCGCGGCGCGAGCCGCCGGCCGCGGCCAAATCGTCGTCCATGGGCACCAGGTTCGCGAAGGCATGGGTGATCTCGGGCTTGGTGAAGGCCGAATAGCGGGCGCGGGACACAGGGGCGGTGGCGTTCACCTCGCGGCAGCACGACAGCGCGTCGGAGCCGATGAGCTCGCCCTCGCGGTCGAAGTCGGTGGCGATCACGATGGAGTCGGCCTTCTTCGCCAGGTTCTTCAGCGAGCGGATGATGTCCTTTTCCTTCGGCAGCTTCTCAATGGGCGCGTAAATGAGGTAGGGCAGCGCCTCCATCTTCCAGCCCTTGAGCTCCACGCCGTCGGCGGTGAAGGGCTTCTTTTTCTTGAAGGGCGGCGTGGGCAGGCTCGCGGGCAGCTCGGCCGGCACCGCCTCGCCCTCGGCGTTCACGCCGGACCAGCCGCCGCGCTTCTTATATATGAGGGACGGCGTGAAGTCGGGCTCCAGGATATGGCCGCGCAGGCCGATGGTCACCCATTCCTCCCCGTCCACATCGAACCGGTAGACCGGGGTATTGAACACCTTGTCGGCCTTCGGCTTGGTGGCTCCCAGCAAATCGGCGATCTTCACCGCCGCGTCGTTCTTCTCGGTGACAACCAGCTTCACGAGCTTATCTCCTCCTTCGTGGCCGCGACGGCGCGCGGGCCTTCTGCATTCGCACGGTGCCCCATTCAAGTTTTACGTGCGCGGGGTTTGTCTGGGCGCAAAGCGGCCCGAATGGCGGCCGCGTTTTTGCGCGGGGCTTAGGATACACGATTTCGCCGCCACGGCAAGGGGCGCGGACGGCGGCCCTCAGGTTCCGTTCAGGCCCATGGGCGTTTGCTGCAGGTCTGATCGACAACCTTTGAAGATGCTGCGGGGGATTTATGGAGGAGCGCCATTGCGGGTTACCATGAGCCCGCGGCACCGTCGAATCACAGCACAGATTCGTCGAAACCGAGCATCTTCACACTACCGACGGCGCCCCACTGATCGCAGCGATTCGCGCGCACCGCCCGGAAATCCGGCGGCCCGCGCTTCCAGGAGGAGACCGTGGACAAAGCCATCAAGGGCCTCATGGGGCTGATCTTCGCCCTCATCATCGTCGTCGCCGTCTTCGGCATCCTTCCCCAAATGGGCGTGAAGCTCCCCTTCGGCGAGGGCGTCGCCTTCGAGAACCCCCTTTCGGGCCTGCTCGAGAACGGCAAGAACGCCGCTGCCAACGCGGCGCTCGACGCCACGGGGCTGAAGGGCAAGGCGAAGGCCGCCCTCGAGGGCAACCGCGACAAGATCGCCGCGGCCACCGGCATGTCCGATGCCGAGGTGGACGCCGCCATCGCCGCGCTGGACATCGACAGCTGGGAGGTGACGAGCCTGCCCGAAGGCGCCACCGAGACCGGGTCCTCCTCCATCAGCTACGGCGGCACTGACGCCACCATCACTACCTACGACGATCCGAGCGTGGTCACCGTGAACGCCATGGGCCAGAACGTCACCCTCGCCGTCCCCGACTCCGCCCAGAGCTACCTGCCGTTCCTGGGGTATCTGGGGTAGGAGCGCGGGATTGGACATGCGCCGCGCCCTCAAGGGACACGCACGCCGCACGTCAGCCGCTGGGAAAGAGCGCCGCGGCGGGGCAGCAGCCCCTATAGCTTCCCGAGCGCTTCATACGACTGGCTCCCAAGCACGAAAAGTCGCCCTCGGGACGCTGGTCGCGGCAAAAGCAGCCACCGAATTGCGAAAAGTCGCCCACGGGCAGCCCCTGCGCGAAGCCAGTTCCCACACCCTGCCACAATGAACTAGTCTTTTGCGGACGACTGCTCCTCACTGCGCCCTCAACGCCCGAAAACCTCCCCGGAAAAGGCGACTTTCCGCCATCCAGTGGCGCATTTTCGCAACGGTGCTAAGCCGCGCACGCAGCAGAGGCCGGTCTGTCCCCGGCAGCATCCGACCACGGAGCCTCACCTGCCTCCTGAAACCGAGCCGCACAGCCGGCCTTTGACTGCCACCCCCAAACCTCGGAACGCATCTCAACGCCGGCTCCCTCGGGAAGAGTGGCACCTAAAAGCACCTCGATTGCCGACCCCGTGTCGTCCTGCGCCTCGCTGACGATCTCGCCGCTTGGGCGGCATTCGCCAGTTGTTCCGCATCCCGAAAAACAAGAACCGCCCCGAAGGGCGGCCCTCGTGGCCATCCAGACCATCTCACGAAGAGAAGTCTGCCACCGGGCTGCTTTTACCGGTAGGAACCTTTTCTATAGGCGCTGCACGGCACCCGATCGCACAGGGCAACCGACTCGATAAACACCTTCCAATGCCCTCGCCTCAAAATAAAACGGTAAACACCATCGTTTGCTGGCTCTCTCGATAGCACTCTTCTTGCAGCGAAACACCAATCGACACCTTCAGCCCCTTCAACGCCGAATCTATCTCGCTAGCACGGGTCTGCGCCAACGCGGCAGACGAACGGCAGTCAATGTCCACCACATAGTCTTGTATCGCATTTTTCGAATCATCCGAACAGCGCATCTCAATGAGAGCATTGATCTCCTTGTCATTTTTATACCAATTAAGCGGCGGGCGGCTCGCCTCATCGCTTCCAGAAAACCGTCGCTCGAAGAGCATTCGCCTGTCTTCGGAAACTTGCTCGCTGCGATCTGCAGAGATGTCATCCGACTCCGAGGCAACGCCCGTTTTCTTTACTGATGTCTTAATCCGGCCACCCTGCTTCGAGTCAGACACTTGCGTCTCACGCATTTCAAGCTTACAGTATTTCGCTCCCAAGCAATAGGCGACATGCTGAAGCTCGGACATCTTCTCCTTCTGAATTTCCCGGTACAGGCTTTCAAGATCGAAGAAACGGTCGAGCCCCGACGGGTCTCGCACGTAAACTGCTCCTATCTGAGCAAGTGGATGAAACAGCAGTCCGCTTCCCGCGGCAAACGTATAATATAGATGAAGCACCTCCATCCCGTTGGGCGCCTTCGCCAGCCATCCTATAGCGCCCTCGCATACGTCGATGCCTTTGCGTTTGTCCTCGTCTTCGATGATCACCATGTTCGGCAGATCGTAGCCAGAACTCCAGAATTCGTCTGGGAACACAGGAGCGTACTTGCGCTTCCGTGCCTTTAAATGCGCATCAGCCGCCAAACGCGCCCCCTCCTTGGCGCGCTCTGCAACCGTTCCGCCCGCTGCAACCACTTTGCCAGCAACGGTACCGCCCACCTCCGCCGCTACCTCCGCCACTGACCCGCTCAGCTCCTTGGCCTTTTCCGCCACACTCCCCAATTTGTCTCGAATGCCGTCCACAACTTTCGCCTCCCAGATGCCCCTACGCTCGAATTCACAGCCTTTCAGCGCCATCGTACCAACTGGCTCCTAGGCAAACCCGCTATCTCACATCAATGAGGGCGGCTACTATTTTCTCCGTCAGTTCATTCTGCTGCGTCGCCGTCAGATTGTCCGACGTTCTCACAACCAACGTGCCCTCAACTTGGTGCGAGCCGGGCGACAGGAAACCTGCACCGTCGAACCCAGCTAGATATTGGTTTCGGGCTTCGGCCTCTTCGGGAGTTTGAAATATCTCGATTGAGCCGCCCCCCACCGTGCCGATCTCGACGGCGCCTTCTTCTCCATCCTCGAAATAAAGGCTGTCCGCCTCAATCTGATTGTCTCTAAAGTAAATACACCCGATATATCCGCCTTGCTTATTGAGCTGCCCGTTGGGATCGTGGTCTTCGGTAACGGCCTCGATTTTCGTAATCGTATCAACTCCCTGCAAACGCTCGATCACGAATTCATCTGCGGGCGCCGTAATCTGATTTAGGCTTTGAACGCTCATCTGGTACAGTTGGATCGCGTTGCGCAAATCCTCGATGGCTCCCGCATAGTCCGGCATCGAAGGAGGATCGGGGATCACCTTCCCGTCAAGCTGCGCCGACCTCTCCATAACGTCCTCTTTGACTTGATCGAGCTCATCTCTCGACATCTCCGCATTAACTTCAATTGCGTTCTCTTCCTCGAGAAAAGCGGGATCGTCAACCTTCGCAGACTCCAACTCCGCCATGGCGTTTTTCAGATCAAGCAAGGTGGCCCCGTCGTAGGGCTCGCCCTCGCCGTTAATGGCCGTTTGCGCATTGCCGAGCTCCGTCGCTACAAGCTTATTCTCCTCTTTCACAGAATCGACGGCCTCATTGTATCGAGCCACTTGCTCATTGTAGGTCGCCAATGCAGCGTTGTACGCCTCCACTTCAGCCGACACTTCAGCGTAGAGCTCCTCGGTACTGCAGCCCGTCACGACACTTGCGGCAAGGACAAGACCGAGCAACATTGCAGCTTTTTTTCTCATGGCACAATCTCCTTGAATCATCTTCCCGCTTTCTCCCCACATCTCGCCTGTTTCCTGCTCAGCACTTTGGCGCATTGCCAGCGACACGGCCAGAGATGTAGCCCACTTCAATCTCTCCTACCCCTACGCCACCGAGTCGATCTCGATGACATAACCCTCTGGAAGAGCAGCGCCCAGAAGTGTTCGAATCGACGATTCGGCATTTGCCTGCGCCTCGCTCAAGACCTCTCCGCTAATAGCGGCTGCTTCGGCCTCTTGACGCGATTCGTCAATGTATTGTGTAACGTCCTCCACGCCAATGGGATTGATGAAGTTGTTCTGCTCGTGCAGCACGTTGAAGCTGCTCGTATCGATGGCGTCCGAGAGAACTGTGGCCTGTGGCAAAACCACCTTGACTGTCGTGCCTTCAAGCGACACCTGCACCTCGTCGAGATTCACCCCGGCCTTCACCTCGCCCGTGTAGGTAAGAATGAAGAAATTCTCCGAGAAGGGAATATCGATGGTGTCGAACAACCTGCTGTTGCTCTCGACTTTTTCCACCACTGTGTAGGATTGAGAAGCGGTGGCCAGTTCGTTGATCTGAACTATCTCCTCCATGAGGACTTCCACGTCAACGTTAGGCTCCTCCTGCCTGTCGGGCGGATTGTACGTGAAGAGCATGAATACGGAGAAAGCACCTATCACCAGACCAATCGCAGCCCCTATTCCGATAAGTTTCGCCTTCTTAGAGACGCTCGTTGCGCGCGCCATCTATACCTCTCTTTCCTTTCTCAATCTCTTCGGCTTCATATTTGAAGTCGATCTGTTAATGGTAGCACATATGCTTTCCCCATGAACATCGAGCAGAAAAGACAAGCCCTCGGGAAGCGCATTCGCGAGGTGCGCGACGAGCAGGGCTTGTCCCAAAGCCAGCTTGCCCTCATGATCGGCAGCAGCAAGTCCCACATCTGGCGCATTGAAACAGGCCGGGTCGGCGTGGGCATCGACGACTTGGGTCGCATCGCCGACGCACTGGGCTCGCCCGTGCGCGACCTTCTGACGTTCTAGCGATTAGGAGAACAGCTCCACCGCGCGGGCGGCGCGCCGGGACTCCCCGAAGAATGATGCGCCTAAATCCCCGCCCTCTTCCCAGCCGATCAGCGCCGCAACGTCCGCATCGGCAACGGCGGCCTGCAGATACCCCATCGCCGTGTCGAAAAACTCCACCATGCCGTCCCATTCCTCGCCGTTAAGCCCGGCGGCCTCGGGCGCCGGATAGCCACAGGCGCGGCAGACGAAGTCGACGAGCGAAACCACCCGGTTCTCAGAGCCGAGCAACTCGCGCGCACCGCCCTTGACGCCGGCATCCGCGGGCGCCGTCATCGCGGCGAGGGCTCCCAGCATGTCCCTCACCCACACGAGAAACACCGAGGCCTGCAGAAAGCCGGCGGTCGATTCTCCCCCGATGGCGTTCGCGAACTCCGCCTCCTCGCCCTCGTCCTCGAAGAGGGCCCAAACGCCCAGCAGGTCGAGGTCGCCCACCCCGAAGTAGTACTCGCAGAACCACGCCCGCAGCCGGCGCACCGCCGACGCGATGTGAGCGAAGGGCTCCTCGTCGCCTCCGCCCAGGAAATCCACGACGATGGCCCCCAGCTCGTCCCACGAGCGCGCAAAGCCCTCCTCGTCCAGCGAGTCTCGCCGCAGCCCCATGCCAACGTAGGCCGAGGAGGCCCGCACATGCTCTGCAAACGCATCTACATCGGACGTGCCGAAAGCGAGCGTCTCGAAGAGGTCATCGCCGACGATGGCGGCATAGCGCGCGAACAGGATGAGGTTTTGCAGGTAACGCTCCTGGACACGCAGCTCTTCGATACGCTCGGCCAGCGCGTCGGGCAGGCTCCTCTCCCCGTCGAGAATCGGCGGCATGTCCTTGAGCTCGAAGCCGTAGGATCCGAGCACCACGATCTGCTTGAGCCGGTCGACATCCTCGGGGTAATAGAGCTTGCGGTTGTTCGACACGCCCTCGCCCGAGCGCACGGGGCACAAGAGGCCCTTGTCGTCATAATGCTGGAGGGCCCGCGTTGTCACCCCTGTCAGCTTCGCCACCTGCCCCGCCGTCATGGGCCACTCGAAATTCTCGCGAATCAGATCGTTGCTCGTCTGCGTTCTCGGTCTGCCCGGCATAGTCCCAGCCCCTCGCTCTCGCTTTCCACCTTCAGTGCAAAGCATAAACCCCAACCCGACGTTGAGGTCAAGCGCGACAGGGCAATTTTTTCGCGATGCCTTCGCACCTCTCGAACGACACGAGCAGCAGGGACCACTACCGCGCGCCCTTGAGGCGCTTCTGGTAGGCGCGCACGAACTGAGAGAGGGTGAAGCACACCGCGAAGTAGATGAGCGCCAGAAGCCCGAAGATGGCGAAGATCTGCACCGTGGAGTTGAAGCTGTTCATGAGGATCATGCCGCGGCCCATCAGCTCCTGCAGCGCCATGGCGCCCCACAGATACGACGTGTCCTTGATGGTGGTCACGAACTGCGACAGCAGCGCCGGCACCATGTTGCGCAGCGCCTGGGGCAAGATGATGAGCACGTACATCTGCGGCGCCGAGAAGCCCTGGGAGCGGGCCGCCTCGTACTGGCCCGCGGGCACGCTGGCCAAGCCGCCGCGCACGATCTCGGCCACTGAGGCCGCCGTGAACAGGGTGAACGCCACCACGGCCGCCGGCAAGGGCGGCAGCTGGGCCACGAAGAACGTGAACATGATCCACAGCAAAAGCGGTGTGTTCTTGAACAGCTCCACGTAGGCGATGGAGATGCCCCGCAGCACGCGCAGCCGCGAGCCGCGCATGATGGAGATAACCGCGCCGAGCACCACCGAGCAGGCGATGGACAGCGCCGAGATGACGAGCGTGAGCCCTAGGCCCTCCAAGAGGAAGCGCAGATTCGTCCAGGTGAGCAATGCCATGATGTCGCTCATTTCCGGCCTCCTCTCCCGCGACGCGCGCCGCCGGTCTGACGCCGCCGATCCCGCGAGGCAAAGCGCTTCGCGTGGCCCTTGCGGGGCTTGCGGGAGCGCGGATAGCTGCCATGGGCCGGGTCGGGCCACGGTCCGCGATCGACCCCGTACAGCTCGGCATAGGTGAGGTAGCGGCCCTTGTCGCTCACCGGCGGCACGAGCGAGGTCGTGCCCTCCATCATGGTAGTCACACCGCCGGCCAGAGCCGCCGCGGCCGCGCGCCCGGTCAAGTCGTGGGTGCCCGGGGTCACCTCAGCGCCGTCGGCCTCGAGCACCTCGGTGGCGTCGCCGGTCACCACGTGGCGATGGCTGCGCATCCGGTGCTCCAAGTACACCGCCGCCCGCGACAAGGGAAAGCAGATGGCGAAGTACAGCACCGCGGCCGCCACGTAAGCCGGTCCGTAGTAGCTCGTGTCGCCGGCGAAGGAGTTCGAGAAGTACATGAGCTCGCCGCCGGCGATAAGGGCCAGCACGCTCGTGTTCTTCACCAAGTTCGCCGCCTGCACGGCCAAAGGCGGCAAGATGATGCGCATGGCCTGGGGCAAAATGATAAGCATCATGGTCTGCAGGTAGGTGAAGCCCTGGCTCTTGGCCGCCTCGAACTGGCCGCGGTGGATGGAGCCGATGCCGCTGCGCACCACTTCCGACATGTAGGCGCCGTGATACACCCCGATGGCCAGCACGCCGATCCAGAACGACGCGAGCGAAAGTCCCAGCAGCGGGAGCACCGCATACAGCACGAACACCTGCAGAAGCAGCGGCACGTTCTGCACCACCTCCACGTACACGCGGGCCACAGCGCGCAGGGGCTTGAAGCGCGACACCGACAGCATGCTGAAGGCAAACCCCAGAGCCAGAGCTAGCACGAGGGCGCCGGCCGAGATGCCCACGGTGGTGCCGAAGGCGGCGAGGATGTCGGGCCAGCGCGCGAAGAGCGCCTCCCACTTGTAGGGCGCGAAGATCTCCCCCATCACGCACCTCCCCCGCTCCCCGGGGCGGCGCCGCTCGCAGCGACGTCGCCAGTCTCGCCCGCAGGCGCGCTGTCACCTGCGCCCGCAGGCGTGTCGTCGGCCGCGTCTCCCGCGCCGAGGCCTGTACCGCCGGCCGCCTGCTCCGCTTCCACGTCGGCCTCGGTCACGAGCGACAGCCCCCAGCGCTCCTTCAGCGAGGCCAGCGTGCCGTCGGCCTCCATAGCCGCGATGGCGGCATCCACCTGGGGCGTCAGCTCGCTGCCCTTGGCCGTGGCCACGCCGTATTCTTGGGGCGCGAAGTGCGTGTCCAGAAGGCGGGTCGTGTCGTCCTGGTAGCCCAGCAGAATGGAGCGGTCCACCGAGAAGGCGTCCACCCGCCCCACCACGAGCGCGATCTTGATCTCGGGATAGGTGGCGTACTCGGCGAAGTTCAGCGTGATGCCGAGCGCGTCGGCCGCCTCGCGCAGCTTGTCCTTCGTGGTGGCCGACAGCGCCACTCCCACGGTCTTGCCGTTAAGGCCGGCCAAGTCCTCAATACCCGAGTCCTTTTTCACGAGAATGCCGATGGTATCGATGTAGTAGGGCCGCGAGAAGTCATAGCTGCGGCGTCGATCGTCGGTGATGGTGAAGGTGGCCAGCGCCGCATCGAGCGCGCCGTTATCGAGCATGGCGCCGCGCGTGGTGGCGTTCACGCCGGTGAGCTCGAGCGCGTTCGCGTCGCCCTTGATGCGGGCGGCAAGCTCCCGGGCCACATCCACTTCCAGGCCCTCCACGTTGCCCGTCTCGGGGTTCTGGAAGCCGAAGCCGGGCACATCCACCTTGGTGCCCACCCGCAGCACGTCGCCGGCCGGCGCGCAACCGCCCAGAGGCAACGCGGCGCCCAGGGCCACCGCACCGGCCGCCGCAGCCGCCGTGCGCACAAAGGCGCGCCGCGTGAGAAGTCGCTTTCCCATAGCAGCCGCCCTCTACAGTATCTTCGAGAGGAAGGCCTGCACGCGTTCGTTGGAGTCGGGCCCGAACAGGTAGTCCGGCGTGCCGGCATCCACTACCAGGCCGTTTTCCATGAACACCACCTTGTCGGCGGCATCGCGGGCAAGGCCCATCTCGTGAGTTACCATCACGATGGTCATGTTCGTCTCGGCAAGCGACTTGATAACGTCGAGCACCTCGTTCACCATCTCGGGGTCAAGGGCGCTTGTCGGCTCGTCCAAGAGCATGATCTTCGGGTGCATGTTCAGCGCCCGGGCGATGGCCACGCGCTGCTGCTGGCCGCCGGAGAGCTGGTCGGGGTACTTATCCAGCTTGCTCGTGAGCCCCACGCGCTCCAAGTACTCCAGCGCCCGCGTCTTCGCCTCGGCCTTCGGCACTTTCAGCACCTTCTCGGGCGCGAAGGTGACGTTTTCCAGCACCGTCTTGTGCGGGTACAAGTTATAGCCCTGAAACACCATGGCCACCCGGCTCGCCAGGGCGCGACTGTCCACCTTGCGGGCCATAAGATCCATGCCGTCCACGGTAAGCTCGCCGGAATCAGGGCGCTCAAGCGCGTTCATGCAGCGGATGAGCACGCTTTTCCCCGAGCCCGACGGCCCGATGATGACGACCTTCTCGCCCTCGGCCACATCGAGGGACACGTCCTTCAAGGCCTCCACATGGCCGAAATTCTTCTTGAGATCCTTCGCGGAGATAAGAGGCTCCATCACATCCCACGCTCCTATCTGGCACGTTGCACCGAATAGATTAGTGGGATTGTAACGTTCAGCTTGCAGGTCGTGGTTTCGCCGCCGCAACGGCTTTTCCACGGCTCATTGACAGGCCGTCACGACGCCTTCGCCCGCGACCCGTTCAAGGCCGCGGGAGATTCCGTCACGACGCGGCAATCGCCTCCGCTGCACCAGCTGCCCGGGCCGCCTCGGCGTCCTCGCGGGCGAGAACGGCCTGCATGGCGGCGATGGCGCACTCCATCTGGGCGTCGTCGGGCTCGTGGGTGGTCAGGTACTGCATCTGCATGCCAGGCCACAGGATCACCTTCACGAGCGGATTGTCCGGGTGGCTCCCGGCCCATTTCACCGTGATCTCGTAGGAGATGCCGGCGATCACCGGCATGAGCACGATGCGCGCCACGATGACGAGCAAAAGCTTCGGCAGCCCGTCGGGCACCCCGAAGCCGGCGATGATGGCGTTTAAGGGGAAGATGGTGTACACCAAAATGGCGATGACCATCACCATGATGAGGAAGGCGGTGCCGCAGCGCACGTGCAGGCGCGGGAACTGCCGGGCGTTCTCGGGGGTCATGGGAAGCCCGTGCTCGAAGCAGTGGATGGCCTTGTGCTCGGCGCCGTGGTACATGAACATGCGCTTGATGTCCTCCATGCGCCCGATGAGCCAGATATAGAACACGAACACCGCCACGCGCAGAAGGCCGTCCACGATGTTCCAGGCAAGCGTATGGTCGTCGTACTCTCCCACGATGAGGTTGGTCACGGCCGCCGGCGCCACGATGAACAGCACCACGCCCAGCACGAGCCCCACGATCATGGAGATCATCATCTCGCGATGGCCGAACTCCTCTTCTTCCTCGCGTGTCTCGGCATCTTCGGTCAGCGTCGTTTCGTAGTCCACGGCCTCGGCCGAAGCCTCCGCAGCGGCCCTCTGCTCGCCCTCCTCGTCGCCGAAAGCGTGCAGCGCGGCGATTTCCAGCGCCTTGAAGCCCAGCATGAGCGACTCCACGAGCGCCCGGCAGCCGCGCACGAGCGGCCAGTACATCCAGCCGTTCTTGTCCTGGCCGCTCTTCAAATCGTGCTCTTCCACGTAGATGGCGCCGCTCGGCTCGCGCACGGCCACGGCCCAGTTGTACTTGCCGCGCATCATCACGCCCTCGATGAGGGCCTGGCCGCCCACGTGGGTCTTCACGGCCCCGTCCTCGGAAAACGCGCGGGAAAGGTCGCTCTTCTGCCTCGCCATGACTCGGTTCCCCGCCTACAGGTCCAACGTCGCGCGGTCCACGCGCGCAAACGGGGTGCCGCAGGTCATCTTGCCTTCGGGGCAGGTGCCGTGCACGCAGGGCGCGCCGGCGTCGGCGAAGATGTAGGGGGCCGTGGGGCGCGCCAGCTCCAGCATCTTCCACGCCATCTCGCGAATCTCCCACTGGGCGCGGTTGCAGCAGCGCAGCTCGAAGAAGTGCAGAAGCTCGCGCACGTTCATGGTGATGACGATCTTCGTCTCGGCGGCGTTGGGCAGAAGGTAGCGCGCGTCCTCGGCGGGCACGCCCGCCTCCACGAGCGCGCGGTAAGCCTGGGTCACGCACTCGATGGCCTCGTCGAACAGCGCGCTCGTCTCGGCGTTATCGGCCACGGTGGCCGGCTTCACCACGGGAATCTCGCCCTTGAACTTCACGTAGCGCTGGGACTGCTGGTTGAAGCTGGCGATGCGGTGGCGCACCAGCTGGTGGGTGAGCGCACGGGACACGCCGTCCACGGCGAAGGTGTAACTCGCGTGCTCCAAGGTGGAGAAATGCCCCGAGCCCATGATGGTGGACAGCACGCTCTTCACGCGCTCGGGCGGCATGGTCTCCATCAGCTCGCTCGCACCCACCGGGGCGTAGCACAGGCGCGCGGCCGTGGCGATAGCGCGCTCGGGGTCGGGCGTGTGGTACAGAAGCTCTACCTGCATGGCATCTCCTCGAGTCTCGTTTCCGTTCCCAGGAAGTATAATGGCTGGACGACCGACGATATGGCTGGGAGGCCCCATGCACGACGAATTTACACCCCTGCTCGGCTCAACGGACTGGAACGAGGAGTGGAAACAGCTCCAAAAGCTGCGGCGCCATGCCGACGACGCCTCGTTCTGGGACAAGCGCTCGGCCACCTTCACCACCAAAGACGCCCCGAACCGCTACGTGGAGCAGTTTCTAGCCTATGCCGCCATCCGACCCGACGAGACCGTCTTCGACATGGGCTGCGGCACCGGCGCTTTGGCCGTGCCCCTCGGTAAGGACGGGCACAAGGTGGTGGCCGCCGACTTCTCCCAGGGCATGCTCGACCAGCTGCAGGCCCGGCTGGATGCCGCGGGCGTACGCACGGTCTTCCCCAAGCTCATGAGCTGGGAAGACGACTGGCCCGCCTTCGGCGTGCGCGCGGGCATGACTGACGTGGCCATCGCCTCGCGCTCCATCGCCACTGCCGATCTGCGCGACTCCCTGCTGCGCCTTTCCGAGGTGGCGCGCCGGCGCGTGTGCATCACGCTGGCCACCGGCTCCTCCCCGCGCGTGGACGAGCGCATCCTGGCCGCGGTGGGGCTGCCCTGCCTGCTCGGGCGCGACTACCTCTACGCCTTCAACATCTTGGCCGCCGAGGGCATCAAGGCCGAGGTGCGCTACATCGCGAGCACCCGTGAGGACACGTTCGCCACTCCTGAGGACGCCTTCGAGAAGCTGGCCGCCATGATCGACGACTCCTCGGCCGTCCAGGCCTCCCCCACCGACCGGGAGCGCGCCCGCGCCAACTTGCGCGAATGGCTTGCTACCAACCTGGTGGCGAACGAGCACGCCGGCCAGCCCGATTGCAAGGGCGTGGCCCAGGGAGCCTGGCGCCTTGCCGAGCCCCGCACCGTCACCTGGGCCTTCCTCGCCTGGAACACCGACGGCACCGTCTAGGCTTCGTCCCAGCCGTCGTTTGCCACTGCCAGACACCATGTAAGCAACCTCGATCTGCTCAAAAAAGAAGGGCTCGGGAAATTCCCGAGCCCTTCGGCGTTAATGGAGTTTCTCAAGCTTAGAGACGTTCCACGTTGCTCGCCTGCAGCTTGCCGTTCTGGCCCTCGGTCACCTCGAAGGTAACAGCGTCGCCCTCGTTGAGGGTCTTGAAGCCCGACATCTTGATCTCAGAGAAGTGAACGAACAGATCCTCGCCGTCGTTCTGAGAAATGAAGCCGTAGCCCTTCTCGGGGTTGAACCACTTGACAGTGCCTTCCGCCATGATGCTTTCCTCTTTCCTCCCTCCCGTCTTACGAGAGGGGATAGTAACACGGGCCCTGGGGCCCAGCTCCCCATTTAGGAGCGCCCCATCACTATACGCTAAGTTGCGCGGTTTTTCGCGGGGAATTCGCTTATTCGGCGGCTTCCTCAAGAAAAGCCTCAAGTTCCTCGTCGCTGACCGCGTCGTCGGAAAGCTCGTGGCCGTAGGCCTCGGCAAGGGCGCGGGCCTGACTCGCGCGCAGATCGGCCATCTCGCCGTTGCCGGCCTCGCCGTAATAGCGCGCCGACAAAAGAAGGCTGCGGGCAATGTGCTCGGTCAGGTGCGGATCCACCCCCGACACCTGCAGGATGGCGGCCATGGACTCGGGCGCGAGCGAGAGCAGCGCCTCACCGTCCAAATCGGTGGCGTCGCCTATGGCCATATCCAACATACGAGCCGCGCCATCGGGGTCTTCCTCGCCGGCGGCACGCTCCATGGAACGGCGGATGCCGCCCAGAAGCTGGGCGATAATGCGCATCAGGTAATCTTGCTCGAACATGGGAAACCTCTTCCGTTCTCGGCGACAGGAGGGATTATACCCCAATGCCACGGGGCAAGGCGGCCGCCTCGACGCCGCGCCAACTAGCGGCGCCCTAGCCCAATGCCGTCCAAAGTGAGGGCGGCGCCTGCTTGAACGCGCTCCGCCCTCACGAACGCCGCCAGATCCGAGCGGCCGCTCAATCCCAACTTCGCATAGATATTATGGGCGTGGGTCTTCACCGTCCCTACCGAGATGAACAGATCGGAAGCGATCTCCTGGTTGCTCTTGCCCGCAATGAGCATCCCCAGAACCTCCTCCTCGCGACGCGTCAGACCGTAGGCGCTCGCAATGAGGGCGAGCATCCGATCCCCGCCTTCGCCTTCGCGGTGGCGTAGGAAGGACACGGCGTACAAGAGGGAGTACACGATAGTGACGAGGCCGCTCGCATCCACGAACCAGTTGCGCGGGTCCGTGCTGCCCTCCCAGAACGAAACGCCGGCCGCCACAAGGTAGCCCGTTGAGCATGCAGCGAAAAGGGCGACGAGAACTGTCAGGGAGCGTCGGCCGAGTACGGTGCGCGCGTCCGATCGCAGACCGCGAACAGCGATGAAAACGATATAGAGTTGCAGCAGCCCCATGCACGCGCTCTCGCTGAGAGCGCGCACCGACCCAGAGAACACCGTCATCGCCACTGCGGCGAACGCCGCGACCGCGATCCAGAGTACCGCCTCCCACCGCCCTGGAGGACATGAGAAGACGCAGCCGGCGACAAGACGATAACAGAGAAGTATGCCAAGATGAAGGTACATGTAGAAGTAGGGTACCGCATCGCTCAAGCTGCCGAACACGAACTTGAAGTCGGGAACGAAATCGAGCAGGTACAGCAACATGATGTCGAGTGTGCACAGGAGGAAGAGCGCTGCGAGCCATTTCTGGACAGGCTCGCGAAAGCGAAGCGCCCAATAGGCGAACAATGCGCAGAGAGCGAAATTGACCATGGTCGTTGCCATGTCGTAGAAGAACAGCGCATAAACCATAACCCCTCCTTTTGCCTGAAATTATAGCATGAGGCCCTTCTGCAAGACCGATGGCATCGTCTCGAATGAGACTCTCGAAACTGGCTGTGAACTGGATAAACAGTGAAGATAGAGATAAATATACCCTTCCGTAAACCCACCTCTACCTCGCCCTTCATTGCCGCGGGCCCCAAGGAGAGGGTAAGGTGCGGCCATGGACTCGCCCATCCGGTAACCGCATCGCGAGTCCCCGACCTTTAGGAGGGTATCATGAGCACTTCAATCTCAACCGAGCACCTCACCCTGCAGCCCCTCTCGCGCCGCCGCTTCGTCATCGGCGCCTCCGCGCTTGCCACCGGCGTTCTTCTGGGAGGCGCTCTCGGATGCAGCTCGGCCTCCGAGAGCGGAGAGATGCCGGCAGCCGCCACGGGCGGCGGCGCGGCCGCCAGCTTGGTGTTCACGAACGGCCACATCCAGACACTCGTCGACGAGGAAGACGTGGCCGAGGCGGTAGCCGTCGACGGCAACACCATCGTCTACGTGGGCGACGCCTCTGGGGCAGAAGCCTTTATCGGCCCCGAGACAAAGGTGGTCGACCTGAACGGACAGTTCCTATGCCCGGGCTTCATGGACGGCCATCTCCATGGGCCCCAACCCTTCTACGAGGAGATGTTCCAGATATCCATTCCCGAGGGCACCATGGACAACGAGGAGTACCTGCGCATCATTCGCGCCTTCGTGGAGGAGCACCCAGATGACGACGTGTACTACGGCGGCCCCTTCATGCAGAACGCCTACCTCCAACCCGACGGCTCAAATCCCGGGCCCCAGAAAGAGGATCTCGATGCCATCTGCGCCGACAAGCCCATCATGATCCGCGACGTGTCGCATCACGCCTACTGGGTGAACAGCAAGGCCTTGGAATTGGCGGGGATCACGAAGGACACACCCGACCCCGACGGTGGCGTCATCACGCGCAATGCCGCAGGCGAGCCGAGCGGCCTGCTCACCGACGCTGCGAAAAACGCCCTCGCCGCGAAGATTCCCGTCCCCTATTCGGTTGAGAACATGACCGAGGCGTACCGCGCCTTCCAGGAGCGTTGTCACTCCTACGGCATCACCGGCCTCACGAACATCAACCTGTCGGGGGTAGAGCTCGTCCACGCCGAGGCCCTCAACGGCCTCGACCAGGCAGGAGATCTTCACCTGCGCCAGCGCTTCCTCGTGTGGGGACGCGTCGGCGAGGGCTATGGGGGCATCAAGGAGAAGCTCGATGCCGTGAAACAGTACGAGTCGGACATGTTCACGACCGGTACGGTAAAGATCGTCTACGACGGAGTGACCGAAGGGGCAACAGCGGTCATGCTGGAGCCCTACGCACCCGCTGCCGGCCGCGGCGACAACTGGCATGCCGTAAGCGACTGGTCCGAGAGTGAGCTTAACGAGGTAGTGGGCGCTCTCGACAAGAATGGCTACCAGGTGCACATCCATGCCATCGGCGACGGCGCCGTGCGCACAGCGCTTAACGCCTACGAGGCCGCCGTGCAGGCGAATGGCGAACGCGACTCTCGCCACACCATGGTGCACGTATGCGCCATCGCCCCGGAGGATATCCAGCGCGTGGCCGATATGGGCATCGTCTGCGATATGCAATTCCTCTGGATGTACAACGATCCGCTCTGCCAACTGGAAGCCGCCTTCATCGGCGAGGAACGCGCCTTCGCCATGTACCCGGTGAAGGACATGCTGGAAGCCGGCTGCATCTTGAGCGGAGGCAGCGATGGCGCCGTGACCGCCTATGACCCGCTCCTCGAGCTCGAAGTGGGTATCACGCGCAACAGCCCCTTCCCCGGCGAGGAAGACACCGACCTGTACCGGTGGCCCGAACAGGGCCTGACGGCCTACCAGATGCTCGAAATGTACACGAAGAACGTCGCCTACGAGAACTATATGGAAGACATCGTGGGCACTATCGAGGTGGGCAAGAAGGCGGACTTCGTCGTACTCGACCAAAACATCCTCACCGTGGAACCGAAGCTCATCTCCGATTCCACGGTGAAATACACCGTCTCCGACGGCGTCATCGTCTACGAGGGCTGAGCCTAGCCCTGCGCTAGGACGCCGACTCGAAGGCAGCTCGCAGGGCCCGCAGCGGTTTCGGCCGCCGCGGGCCCTGGATCGTCGAGCAGCCCCGTCTTCCGAGCTACCCGCTTTGCGGTGCATGTCGCTACATTTCCGGCGCCGCGAGCCCCAAGTGCTCCCAAGCACCGGGAGTGGCCTGGCGGCCCTTGGGCGTGCGCATCATCAGGCCCTGCTGCATGAGGTAGGGCTCGTACACGTCTTCCACCGTGTCGGGGTCTTCCGCCAAGGCCGATGCCAGGGTGGTCAGCCCCACCGGCCGCCCCGAGAACTGCACGCAGAGCACTTCCAAAAGGCGGTTGTCCACCGCGTCCAGTCCCAAATGGTCCACCTCAAAGAAGGTGAGGGCCTCGGCCGCCACGTCCTCGGTGATGGCGCCGTCGCCGCGCACCTGGGCCCAGTCGCGCACGCGCTTCAGCAGGCGGTTCGCCAGACGAGGCGTGCCGCGGGAGCGCCGCGCGATTTCCAGCGCGCCTTCCTCGTCGATGGACACGTTCAGGATAGTAGCCGACCGGCACACGATAAGCGCCAGCTCTTCCGGCGTGTAGTACTGCAGGCGGAACGCCACGCCGAAGCGGTCGCGCAAAGGGCCGGTGAGCAGGCCCGTGCGCGTGGTGGCGCCGATGAGCGTGAAGCGCGGCAGGTCGAGCCGGATGGAGCGGGCCGCCGGGCCCTTCCCCACCACGATGTCCAGCTCGAAATCTTCCAGCGCCGGGTAGAGCACCTCCTCCACCATGCGGTTCAGGCGGTGGATCTCGTCGATGAACAGCACATCGCCCTCTTCGAGGTTCGTAAGGATGGCCGCCAAATCCCCCGTGCGGGCGATAGCCGGCCCCGAGGTGGTGCGAATAGAAGCGCCCAGCTCGTTGGCCACCACCGTGGCAAGGGTGGTCTTGCCCAAGCCTGGAGGGCCCGAGAACAGGATGTGGTCGGCCACATCGCCCCGGGCGCGGGCCGCGTCGATCATAATGCCGAGCGACTCCTTCACCTTGGTCTGGCCCAAATAGTCGTCCAGACGCTTCGGGCGCAGCGAGAAATCGAGCTCAAGGTCGTCTTCGGTGAAGGTGGGCGCCACCGCCCGCTCGCGACCCTCGGCTGTCGCGCGCCCCGCGGACGCGCCGCTCTCGGCCACGTACCCGATGCCTTCTATGTCCAGATCAAATGCCATGGCTGCCTATCGCTATCGATTTCCCAAACGTTTCAGCGCATATTGTAGCAGCGCGCCCTCGCCGGCGCCCTCGGGAGCACCCTTCAAGGCCACCTCGGCCTCGGCGGAGGTGAAGCCCATGGAAAGCAGCGCCTCGGTGGCACCGGCAAGCGCCACGCTGTCCGTCGACGGGCCGCCGGCCTCCGCGCCGCTGTCGAACAGCGTCTCCAGCCCGCGCTCCAAGGTTCCCTTCAGCTCCAAGATGATGCGCTCGGCCGTCTTCTTGCCCACCCCGGGAATATGGGACACCCGTGCGATGTCCTGGGCGGCTATGGCGTCGGCCAGTTCGCGGGGGGTGTAGGTGGAAAGGGCCGCCAGGGCCATCTTCGGTCCCACCTTCGACACACCGATGAGCTTCTCGAACAGGCCCTTTTCCTCATCGGAGAGGAACCCATAGAGCCCGAGACCGTTGTCGCTCACCGACAGGTAGGTGAGCACGCGCGCGGGCTTGCCCACTTCCAGCTTGCCCAAGTCGCCCTGGGGCATGGAGACGGCGTAGCCCACCCCGGCCACATCGATATAGGCCGTGTTCGGCGGCAGCACCGCCGCCACTTCCCCGCTCAGAAACGCTATCATGCGAACCTCCCCGTCTCGTGGGTCGTATAGCAAATGGCCGCGGCCAGGGCGTCGGCCGCATGGTCGGGCTCCGGATCGCGCGCAAGCTTCAGCAGGTGGCGCACCATGTACTGCACCTGCTCCTTGTCGGCCGTGCCCTCGCCCACCACGGCGAGCTTTATCTGGCTCGGCGAGTACTCGCCCACGGCAAGCCCCATCTCGGCGCAGGCCACGAGCGCCGCACCGCGGGCCTGGCCCGTGGCGAAGGCGGCCGTCACGTTGTTGCCGAACCACACCGTCTCAATGCCCACGCAGCTGGGCCGGAACCGCTCGATCACGGCTCCCACCTGATGGTGTATCTTCAGCAGCCGCTCGGCCAGGGGCATATCGGCCGGCGTGGCCACGCACCCGTAGGCCACGCAGGCCAGCCGCGGCCCACGCTGCTCCACCACGCCCCAGCCCGTGTGGGCCAGGCCCGGGTCGATTCCCAGTATGATGCGCGACGTGCCAGCCAAAAGATAAGCCCCACTTTCCAAAATCGGTGGGGCCTATCATAGAACATATGTTTGCTGATTGCAAGTCGGCTATCTCTCAACGGATTGCGAGGAAGGTTCCGGCGAATCACAAGCAGGAAACCCCGCATCCCGAAGCATCTCCTTCGCCAGGTACTCATCACTTCGACAATGAAGATCGGCAACGCCCTCCTGTATCAACGGCATCAGCGGCGCGTTATAGAAGACGTCCATTGCCTCTTCAGGCGTCATCTGTCCGAGCCGGGCCATGGCATCAATAATGCGAGCATACTTCATCTGCAAAACGGCCTGCTTGCCTGCGTCGCTCACGAGAGTTCCTCCGCCCCGCAAAATCTCAGCGCCCGATCAATTGCCCGCTGAGTTCGGAAGCATGATAGACCCTCATGCGACCAGCTTCTTCTCGCGCATATAACCGATGAGGTCTTCCATGAGGTAGTCTTTGCCGAAGGTGTGAAGCACGTCATAAGAGGCAACGATGTAATCCTGAAGAATGCCACTTCGCGCCAGCAGGTTGTAAATCTCGGTCTGGCTGCGCCCGAGCCGCTCGGACAAATTGCCAATGCAGTACGTTACGAACTCAACCTCTCGCTTCGACATAAGAACACCTCCCTCGTCCTACCGACGGCCACGCTTTATTGTACCAAGGCGCCGAGCAACCCCTCAAGCCCCAGCCCGTGTGGACCAGGCCCGGATCGATTCCCAGTATGATGCGCGACGTGCCAGCCAAAAGATAAGCCCCACTTTCCAAAACCGGTGGGGCTTATCATAGAACATATGTTTGCTGAAAGCAAGAACAATTACGGGCGCGGGCCCATGCCGCCTTCCAGGGTGAGGGCCTCGCCGCTCATGAACTTGAAGTCGGGGTTCGCCAGCTGCACCATCAGCTAGCTGCGATCTTCTCCATAATGCTCGCGCACATAGCGCTCCAAAGCCCTGAAATCGCAGCAAACCGAGACCATCTGCGCATCCTCTCCAGACGTGGCGGTGCAGTACACGTGGAGCGCCTTGGATTTAATCCGTCGCGCATGCTTGTTGCAGTATGCCAACTCCTCGATCAGCAACCGCTTGCGCTTCGGATCCTCTGCCGAGAAGTCCTTGATCACCTGAAGATCCTTCGGAATGGGAAACATGAAGCTAAACCGCACGCACCCCACTGGCTTGCCTTTGGAGTTCTTGATGATGAAGTTCGTCTTCTGCTGGCGCCTGAACGAAGATATGGGCGCGAAGTACTCATGGCCCGCAATTTCGAAGAGCACACCGCAGGCGAACTTGTCGTGCGTCTCGTATTTGATGTTCGGCACTTTCGGATCGACGGCCTGCAGCGCCTCGATGTAGCCCGGATCAACCGTATAGAAGTTCAATTCCCTCATGCCAGCCCCTTCCCCCTGTACCAAGCGAGCGGCCCGACCGAAGCCGAACCGCTCTGCTTACCAGCCGCTCTTATCGGTGGCGGAACACCTTGCATAAACCAGCCGCTCTTATCGGTGGCGGAACACCTTGCATAAACCAGCCGCTCTTATCG